>JAQXQE010000017.1 GCA_029101005.1 Bacillota bacterium
TAAATAAAAGAAGCCACTTTTAGTGGCCTCTTGTGATAGTGATGCGATGTTAAACCTTCAGTGCCCTCTTTGAGAGGGCGAGCAAGTAATAGGCCCTTCCAGGGCCAGAGCAAACCACTAGTTTACTAGTGGTTATGATTGGGATCGATATCTATTCAGCTACCGCTGTTAGGTTCACTCTCTTGAGCATAGGTCCGTGATCTCGCACATTCTCCTGAATAAACTTAGCGAAATCAAGCGCTTCCTTTCTCGGTGTGCTTGGAAGAGCATATCCGATAGTTCTGGTTACTTCTGGTGTGATTGGAAGAATGCTTACACCCTTAGGAAGTTGCCAGAGACTGAGGTTAGGAAGGGCAGTAACACCAAGTCCCATCGATACGAAATTGAGTACGGTTGTATCATCGTCACAAGCGATATCCAGAATATGTCCAGCCTGTGAGAAGTACTTGTTGAGATCGTTCAGGGTTGGCATAATAATTGGATACTGAAGAAGCTCGTCTACAGTAATCTCTGTCATACCCTCAGGGAGGTTCTCAGTAGGGAATACAGCATAATATGGATCCTTTATGAGTGAATGCCATCTGAATCCTTTGATGATGTCAACATCTCCGATGACCATATCAATCTCGCCGTTGAGAAGCCAGTTCTGCAACTCCTTTGTTGCGATGGTCAGCTGAATTCCGATGTCAGGATTCTTCTCCTGATACTCGAGAATCGCAGGACCGAGGACAGTGTTCGAGATGCTGGAGAAAGCACCGATACGAAGCGGTACACTTTTGCCGCTTGAGATACGGTCCGCGTTATGGCGCAGTCGCAGCATGCTCTCGTAGCATTCGATGATATGAGGGTAGATGAGTTCTCCGGCTTCTGTGAGTCGTACACCATTATGGCTTCTCTTGAGAACCCTGAAACCGAGTTCATCTTCAAAAGTATTCATCATCTGTGTTACAGCAGACTGAGTACAGTTGAGTTTCTCGGCTGCTTTACTGAAACTGCCGGTCTTGATTGTTGTCAATAAAGCTTCAATTTTGCGATCGTCCATTTCTATCTCCTTGCAGATATTCACCTATAAGTGTTTCTTATGAATATTATACAATTCGTTATAGGGTATATCAAGAAGAATGATATATTTTTATCGAAGTTCCATCTCGATTCTTCCACGACCTTCTGATACTTGGATTCGTGCGGTAGAGCCGTTGATGAGGGTCATGCACGGATCGACATGTCCAATGTCTGCACCGAGCACGAATGGGCAATCGAGATCTTCTGCTATGAGTTCAGCGAAGTCTTCATCGCTGTATCCGCCATCAAACATAATGCGACCTATTATTACTGCTTTGGCATTTCTAAGGTATCCTGCATACTTGAGTTTGAGCAGGAATAGATGGAAGCTGATAGGATTAGCCTCGAATGGATCGAGATACCAGATGATGCCTTCATCACTATATCTGTTGAGGAAGTCGTCTGTGCAGTCATATGGTGTTCCTATTATATTAGAAAGAACATCAGAGCATCCGCCAATGAGTCTTCCAGTGACGTCGAGTTTGCCTTCTTGACAATTATAGAGCTTCCATTCAACATCTGTCTGAAGCTCAACTCCCGTTGCTGAGAAATCGCGTCTTCCATCATATTTGTCGAATGAGTTCTGAGTTACTATATTGCCGCTCAGTATTGATAGGGCATTAGTCTGAAATTCGTGAAGAGGTTCCCAATCAAAGCTGCCGGCATTGAAGCCATATATTGTTGCAATGTCCAAGCCTGTAGTGATGTAGTACAGAATAGAAGTTGGATCACTTGCACCGCAGACCCACTTTGGATTTGCTTTGATGAGTTCTGCATCAATATATGGAAGGACATCCATACAGAATTCTCCACCAGATGCAGATACGATACAGGATACATCTTTGTTCTCAATTAATCTGTTGAAGGCAGTGCCACGATTTGCACCTGTATCAGGTCTCAGAGCATCAACTCGCACATTTCCTTCTTCTGTAACAGGACCTACATGCGCAGTGAGAGCGCTTATCGACTTGTCGAAAGACTCGAGTTTGTGTCCAACACCAGCGCTTGGAGCGCAAACGCCTATGATAGTCTGATTTTTGTTAGTTGGGAAATTTGGGAATTTCATTTTGTAACCTTTCGATAAAATGTTTGTGAAATTTTATAAAATTTCAAAATATCGTTAAAATTCTATCAATTTCCTTGCTCTTTTGTATATCATTAGATACAATTAAGCTTGTAATCGAGTTAATAAATAAACTATTCTTGTCTCTTAGATTATAGAAGTTTACACTTTTAATGACAAGCCAAACGAGTTTATAAGCTCATTTTGTAAGGAGGATTATACTGATGAAAGTCTCAAATGTACCTTTCAAAGGCACAAAAGAACAGGAAGAGAGACTTCTTGCGGTAATTGCTAAGCACAAGGGCGAGAAGGGCTCACTGATGCCAATCATGCAGGAAGCTCAGGATATCTACGGATACCTTCCTTATCAGGTTCAGAAGATTATTTCTGACGAAACCGGAATTCCAATTGAGAAGATTTACGGAATTGCTACTTTCTATGCACAGTTCTCAATGTCCCCTAAGGGCGCTTATCAGGTGTCAGTTTGCCTTGGTACAGCTTGCTATGTAAAGGGTGCTGGAGAGCTTCTTGAGAAGGTAGAAGAGGTTCTCGGCATCAAGGACGGTGAGTGTACACCAGACGGTGTATTCTCAATTGAGACATGCCGTTGTGTAGGAGCTTGTGGACTCGCTCCTGTAATGATCGTAGGCGGAGACGTATACGGCAAGATTACAGCAGATGATGTTCCTGGTATTCTTGCTAAGTACAGATAATTTGGAACGTATGGAGGATAGAAATGAAGACACTGCAGGAACTTAAAGAGATTAAGGCTTTAAAGCAGGATCAGGTTAACATACGTTTCGGTGGAGACGCAGAAGCGGAGAAGACCTATATTGTGTGCTGCGGAGGTACAGGTTGTACTTCAAGCCACAGCGTTGAGCTCATGGACAACTTCAGAGAGCTCATCAAGAAGGCTGGCAAGGAAGATGAGATTGAGATCATCCCAACAGGTTGCCAGGGTCTCTGTGCAAAGGGACCTATCGTTGTAGTATTCCCTGGTAACGTATTCTACCAGGAGGTTCAGCCAGAGATGGCAGAGAGAATCTTCAACGAGCACATTATCGGCGGAACACCTGTTGCTGAATACTTTATGACAGAGGAACTCGCTACAGGAGAGACGATTCCATTCGAGGAGTCAAGCTTCCATAAGGATCAGATGAGATTGGCTCTCAGAAACTGCGGAAGAATCAATCCTGAGAATATCGATGAGTACATCGCAAGAGAAGGATATGAGGCTCTTGCAAAGGCTCTGACAGAGATGACACCAGAGGAAGTTATCCAGACTGTTATGGACAGCGGACTCAGAGGCCGTGGAGGCGGTGGATTCCCTACAGGTAAGAAGTGGCTCTTCGCATCTGGCAACAGAGGTAATGTACAGAAGTACGTTGCATGTAATGCCGACGAGGGAGACCCAGGTGCATTCATGGACCGTTCAATCCTTGAGGGAGACCCACACTCAGTTCTCGAGGCTATGGCTATCGCTGGTTATGCAATCGGCGCTGATCAGGGTTACATCTACGTAAGAGCTGAGTACCCAATCGCTATCGACAGACTTAGAATTGCTATCGATCAGGCAAGAGACTACGGTGTTCTCGGTAAGAACATCTTTGGTACAGGTTTCGACTTCGACATCGACCTCAGACTTGGTGCTGGAGCGTTCGTATGTGGTGAGGAGACAGCTCTGATGACTTCTATCGAGGGCAACAGAGGTGAGCCACGTCCACGTCCACCATTCCCAGCAGTTAAGGGTCTGTTCGAGTCACCAACAATCCTGAACAACGTAGAGACATATGCTAACGTTCCACAGATCATCCTCAAGGGTGCTGACTGGTTTGCATCATATGGAACTGAGACATCAAAGGGTACTAAGGTATTCGCTCTCGGTGGTAAGGTTAACAACACTGGACTGGTAGAGGTTCCTATGGGAACAACTCTCAGACAGGTTATCGAAGATGTAGGAGGCGGAGTTCCTAACGGCAAGAAGTTCAAGGCTGCTCAGACAGGTGGACCTTCAGGCGGATGTATCCCTGCTGACTACTACGACATCAAGATTGATTACGAGACACTGTCAAGCA
The DNA here is from genome assembly GCA_029101005.1 of Bacillota bacterium. Lineage (GTDB taxonomy): Bacteria > Bacillota > Clostridia > Peptostreptococcales > Anaerovoracaceae > Crickella. The sequence continues at coordinate 4,201 of JAQXQE010000017.1, forward strand.
TCGGCTGCATGATGGGATCTGGTGGAATGATCGTTCTTGATGAGGACAACTGCATGGTAGACATCGCTAAGTTCTTCCTCGGATTCACAGTAAGTGAGTCATGTGGTAAGTGCACACCTTGCAGAATCGGAACTAAGAGAATGCTCGAGATCCTCGAGAAGATCAGTGAGGGTAAGGGCGAGCTTGAAGACCTCGACAGACTTGAGGACCTTGCTAACTACATCAAGGCTAACTCACTCTGCGGACTTGGTCAGACTGCTCCAAACCCAGTTCTCTCAACAATCAAGTTCTTCAAGGATGAGTACATCGCTCATATCGTTGATAAGACATGCCCAGCTGGCGTATGTAAGGAGCTCTTGAGTTTTGTTATCGACCCAGAGAAGTGTAAGGGATGTACAAAGTGCGCTAGAAACTGCCCAGCAGGAGCAATCTCCGGTGAGGTTAGACAGGCTCACGTTATCGACACAGCTAAGTGTATCAAGTGCGGCGCTTGCGTTGACAATTGCCACTTCGGTGCAATCTACAAGAAATAGCAGGAGGACAGTAAAATGGCAGACATTAAAGTAACAGTAGACGGAATTCAAGTAACTGTTCCTGAAGGCACCACTTTGCTGGAGGCCGCTAAGGTTGCAGGAATTGATATTCCTACTCTTTGCTACCTTAAGGACATCAACGAGATTGGTGCCTGCAGAATGTGCGTATGCGAGGTTGAGGGAGCTAGAGCTCTTGTAACATCTTGCGTATATCCATGCACAGATGGAATGGTAGCACACACAAATACACCTAAGCTCAACGCTTACAGAAAGAAGACTCTTCAGCTCATCCTTTCAGATCACGATCAGGATTGCCTTGCTTGTGTAAGAAGTGGTAACTGCGAGCTGCAGGCTCTCTGTAAGAGATACGGTGTAGATAAGTCAGACTTCTTCACAGGAGCTAAGAACTCATTCGAGAAGGACGAGAGCTCAGCTTCAATCGTAAGAGATAACAACAAGTGTATCCTGTGCAGAAGATGCGTAGGAGCATGTAACAATTCACAGGGAATCGGTGTAATCGGCGCTAACGAGAGAGGATTCGATACATTCATCGGAAGCGCATTCAACCTCCCACTCGCAGAGACAAGCTGCGTTAACTGCGGACAGTGCATCACAGCATGCCCAGTTGGTGCTCTCTATGAGAAGGATTCAATCGCTGATGTAGTTGCTGCAATCAACGATCCAGAGAAGGTTGTAATCGTACAGCCTGCGCCATCTGTAAGAGTTGGTCTTGGTGAGTGCTTCGGAATGCCAGTTGGCGCTGAGGTACAGGGCAAGATGGCTACAGCTCTCAGAAGACTCGGATTCGACAAGGTGTTCGATACTAACTTCTCAGCCGACCTCACAATTATGGAGGAGGCTAACGAGCTGCTCGACAGAGTTAAGAACGGCGGAGTTCTTCCTCTGATCACATCATGCTCACCAGGATGGATTAAGTTCTGCGAGCACTACTACCCAGATATGATTCCTAACCTCTCATCTTGCAAGTCACCACAGCAGATGTTCGGTGCTGTAGCTAAGACTTTCTACGCTGAGAAGATGGGAATTCCTGTAGAGAAGATCGTATCTGTATCAATCATGCCTTGCACAGCTAAGAAGTTCGAGTGCGGAAGAGACGATCAGTCAGCAGCTGGAGTTCCAGATGTTGATTACGCACTCACAACAAGAGAGCTCGGCAGAATGATCGAGATGTCCGGTATGGACTTCGCTAACCTCCCAGACGGAGAGTTCGATAGCCCACTCGGATCAGGTACAGGAGCTGCTGTAATCTTCGGTGTTACTGGTGGAGTTATGGAGGCTGCTCTCAGAACAGCTGTTGAGACACTCACAGGTGAGGAGCTCGCTTCACTCGACTTCGTAGACGTTCGTGGTATCGAGGGAATCAAGGAGGCTTCATACAATGTTGCTGGCCTTGAGGTAAAGGTTGCTGTAGCATCAGGTCTTGCTAACGCTAGAAAGCTGCTCGATATGGTTAAGTCAGGCGAGAAGGAGTACCACTTCATCGAGATCATGGCTTGCCCAGGCGGATGCGTTAACGGTGGTGGACAGCCACACGTTCCTTCAAACGTTAGAAACTTCGTTGACATTAGAGAGGTTAGAGCTAAGGGACTGTACAGCCTCGATGTTAACAACCCACTCAGAAAGTCACACGAGAATCCTGACATCATCGCTCTGTACAAGGAGTACTTCGGCGAGCCAGGAAGCGAGAAGGCACACCACATCCTGCATACAAAGTATGTTGAGAGAAAGGTTAACGGCGATCACGAGTAATCGCTACATAATCGATATAACAAAGGGTCTGACCGAAAGGTCAGACCCTTTTATCGTTTAAGCAAACGTGGTGCGAAAGCTCGCGTAATGGTGTAGAATATGTAGTCGGGAGGTGCGATATGAACGCATGGAAGAATTATAACGAAACAGATATTAAAGCTCTTGAGGGGCTTTGTAGTGAATACATGGATTTCTTAAGTGCTGGCAAGACAGAGCGTGAGTGCACTACTCTGATTAGAGAGATTGCTGAAGAAGCTGGATATAAGAATCTTGATGACACTGATATGCTGAAGCCAGGCGACAGGGTGTATTCTGTAAATATGGACAAGTCGATTGTTCTCTTTAATATTGGAGAAGACATCGTAAGAGATGGTCTGAATATCGTTGGCTCGCATATTGATTCGCCTAGACTGGATATCAAGCAGAATCCGCTGTATGAGACTGAGGAGATGGCCTACCTCAATACGCATTATTATGGAGGTATCAAGAAGTATCAGTGGGTTACTATGCCGCTAGCACTGCATGGAGTAGTGTGCAAGACTGATGGGAGTAAGATTGATATTGCTATTGGAGAGAAGGAAGATGAGCCGGTTTTCTTTGTGAGCGATCTTCTGATTCATCTTGCAGCTAAGCAGATGGAGAAGGCTGCTGTTACAGTAATCGAAGGCGAGAATCTGGATATACTTGTTGGAAGCAGACCGCTTGAGGGCGAGGATAAGGAGGCAGTGAAGAAGTTCCTGCTCGATTATCTTGATAAGGAATATGGCATTGAAGAGGATGATTTCGTATCCGCTGAGATTGAGGCTGTACCTGCGGGAAGAGCTAGAGAGGCTGGCTTCGACAGAAGTATGATTCTGAGCTACGGACAAGATGACAGAAGCTGTTCCTTCGCATCACTGAAGGCTGTTCTTGATGTTGATAAGCCTGAGGTTACAAGCTGTGCAATCTTTGTAGATAAAGAGGAGATTGGAAGCGTTGGTGCTACTGGAATGCTGTCACGCTTCTTTGAGAATGCTGTCTTGGAAGTTCTTGAGAGAATGCGACTTGATAATGGTCTTAATCTTGCAAGAGTTCTCAGAGGAAGTCGAATGCTTTCGGCTGATGTTAATGCGGCATATGATTCGCTCTATGCTCCTGCGTTTGAGCTCAGCAATGCGTCTGTGCTTGGTCACGGTGCCACTGTTGTCAAGTTCAAGGGCGCGAGAGGTAAGGCTGGAACAAATGATGCTAATGCTGAGTTCCTTGCATCGCTTAGAGATATCTGGGACAGAAATGGAGTTGTCCACCAGCATACTGAAGGAGGCAAGGTAGATATGGGCGGCGGCGGTACTATCGCTTATATGCTTGCTAATTATGGAATGCAGGTTGTTGATTGCTGTGTGCCTATTCTCAATATGCACGCGCCTTGGGAGGCGATAAGCAAGGCGGATCTGTATGAAGTCTTCAAAGCATACAGAATCTTCTTCAAGGAAGCTAAGTAGGGAATAAGAGAGGACCCTTTGAAGGGTCCTTTTAACGCGAAGCTACCCTTGTCTAGGAAGAGGTTATATTGTAAAATAAATTGGTTATAAGGAGGTGTATACATGTTACACGAGAATGCATGGACATATTACAATGAGAACGACCTAAAGGCGCTTGAGAAGCTCAGCGCTGACTATATTGATTTTCTAAGTGAGGGTAAGACTGAGCGCGAGTGCACAGAGCTCCTCGTTGCTATGGCTGAGGCAAAGGGCTTCAGAAATCTTGATGAGATTATCGCTAAGGGCGAGAGCATCGCTGTTGGTGACAAGGTATATGCAGTCAACATGAATAAGGCTGTAATGATGCTGAACATCGGTAAGGATATTACAACTAAAGGAATGAACATCCTCGGTGCTCACATCGATTCACCACGAATGGATATCAAGCAGAATCCACTGTATGAGACAGAGGAGCTTGCTTATCTCAATACACACTACTACGGTGGAATCAAGAAGTATCAGTGGGTTACACTGCCACTTGCTATTCACGGTGTTGTGTGCAAGCCAGATGGAACTACTGTAAAGATTGCACTTGGTGAGAAGGAGGATGAGCCTGTTTTCTTCGTAAGTGATCTGCTGATTCACCTTGCTGGCGACCAGATGAAGAAGGTAGCTGCAAATGTAGTTGAGGGTGAAGATCTCGACATTCTGGTTGGAACAAAGCCACTTGAGGGTGAGGAGAAGGATGCAGTTAAGGCTAATATTCTCAAGCTCCTCAAGGACTACTACGATATCGAAGAGGAGGATTTCTGGTCAGCTGAGCTCGAGGTTGTTCCTGCTGGAAGAGCTAGAGAGGCTGGTTTCGACAGAAGTATGATTCTCTCTTATGGACACGATGACAGATGTTGTGCATATCCTTCAGCTGTTGCTCTCTTCGATGTTGAGAATCCTGATACAACAAGCTGCGGTCTCTTCGTAGACAAGGAAGAGATTGGAAGTGTTGGTGCAACAGGTATGGAGTCACGCTTCTTCGAGGACACAATGAGAGAGATTCTCGACAGAATGGGAATCTACAGTGAGATCAACCTGACAAGAGTATTCAGAAACAGCAGAATGCTCTCATCGGATGTAAATGCTGCTTATGATCCGCTCTATGCTAGTGCTTTCGAGAAGCAGAATGCTTCTAAGTTCGGACGCGGACTCGTTTTCTCAAAGTTCACTGGATCAAGAGGTAAGTCTGGATCAAATGATGCTAATGCTGAGTACCTCGCAAAGCTCAGAGCTATGATGGACAAGCACAATGTTGTATACCATGCTGCAGAGCTCGGTAAGGTAGATATCGGTGGAGGAGGAACAATCGCTTACATCCTCGCTAACTATGGAATGCAGGTTATCGACAGCGGTATTCCTGTAATGAGTATGCACGCTCCATGGGAAGCAATCAGCAAGTGCGATCTCTATGAGGCATATAAGGGCTACAAGGCATTTCTTATCGAGGGATAATATTAGATGAAAGCAGCTATAATGACATTATTAATCGCATGCGTGCCTGTGCTAGAGCTGAGAGGTGCGATTCCATACGGTGTAATCAATGGACTCACTGTATGGGAAGCTTTCGGTCTCGCTGTGGTCGGCAATTTGCTTCCGATTCCGTTTCTTATCATCTTCACGAGAAAAGTATTCGAGATGATTCGTAAGTGGAGTGCTGCACTTGACAGGTTCGTATGCAAGCTTGAGACTAAGGCGGAGGAGAAGAGGAGTGTCGTTGAGAAGTTCGAGTTCTTCGGCCTTGTTCTGCTCGTAGCTATTCCACTTCCTGGAACTGGCGCCTGGACTGGTGCTCTAGTTGCTGCGATGATGGATATGAGACTAAAGAGAGCGATGCCGGCAATCATCGTCGGAGTAATCATCGCTGGAATAATTGTGTCGATTCTGACTTTCGGAGTCGATGCGCTGATATAGGAGTATTTGATGGAGTTTATCAGAAACGTTGGTATTCAGGAATTTGAGAATTTCGTAAGGAACCATCCTACGAAATCTCACTTTATGCAGTCACCTGCCTGGGGAGAGCTCTCTCTCAAGGAGGATGCTAGTGCGGTGTATTACGTTGGAATGAAGAATGATGAGGGTGCGCTTTGTGCAACTGCTCTTCTCATTGCAAAGAAGCCTACTGGCTTCAAACCATATCTTTATTGTCCACGTGGCTATGTACTTGATTATTCAGACAAAGAACTGCTTGCATCATTCAGCAAAGAGGTAGCTGCATTTGCAAAGTCTGTTGGTGCGATGTTCATCACCATTGATCCAGACGTAGAGCGCTGGTCTATCGATGAGCATGGCAAGCCATGCGAAGGCTTCGACAATAATGATCTCATTGCTTATCTCAAGAAGCTTGGTTATCAGCACAACGGATATACAATGAGATTCGAGGGCAGACAGCCTAGATTCACATTCAGAATAGACTTGGACCGCGAAATAAAGGCCATAGAGAAGTCTTTTACCGGTAATGTGATGAAGAATGTTAAGAAGTCGAATAATTACGCTTCTGAGGTCAGAATCGGCGGATCTGACGATGTGCGCATTCTCCACGAGATGCTGGTGCTTACGGGCGAGAGAGATAATTTTACCGACTACTCACTCGAGTACTACCAGACTTTCTACGATACACTCTCTAAGTACGATATGACAACTATCTACCTCGGATACACATATCCGGCTGAGACGGTAAAGAAGCTCGAGGCCTCACTCGAGGAACTGCTGGCTCAGAGAGAGAAGATCAAGAAGCCGGGTCCTCTCAAGGAGAATATGGAGAGAGAGCCTAAGATCAGAAGAGAGATAGAGCTCTTCAAGAGCTATGCGGAGAAGTATCCCGAAGGCGTATGCCTCAGCGCACACCTCGTTGTGAACTACGGCGACAAGGCATGGGCTGTTCACGCAGGAAGCACACTGGAGCTCAGCGAGACTTTCCTGAACAACCGCGTATATCACGACAAGATCATCGCAAGCAAGGAGAAGGGCGCTAAGATTCTTGATCAGTTCGGAACAGTCGGCGACTGGGAGAACAGCAATCTCAAGTCACTCCATGAGTTCAAGAAGCAGTTCGGTGGCAGATATGTTGAGTTCATTGGCGAGTTCAACCTGATTACAGACAAGAAGGCGTACTTCATGTATAAGACAATCAGACCGATGTACAGAAAGCTGCTGAAGGTTGTTAGAAAGATTAAGAAATAATAAGTATGTTAAAAGGGCGTATCCATCAGGATACGCCCTTATCTTGTTGTCGTTACTTCTTACCCAGCTCGCGTGCTCTCTGTGTTGCCTTGCTTACTGTGTCGATTACAGCTCCACGAACGCAGTGCTCTTCGAGTGTCTTAACTCCGACGATAGTGTTGCCACCAGGTGAGCATACCATGTCCTTGAGTTCGCCTGGATGCTTGCCTGTCTCGAGAACCATCTTAGCTGCGCCCATAACTGTCTGAGCTGCGAGTCTCTGAGCTGTTGCTCTTGGAAGTCCTTCGAGGACGCCGCCATCCGCAAGTGCCTCAATGAACATATATACGTACGCTGGACCAGCACCAGAAAGTCCTGTAGCTGTGTTGATGAGCTCTTCATTCATCCACTCGAATACTCCGAGTGTGCCGAAGAGCTTCTCTGCAAATGACTTCTCCTCATCTGTGAGATCAGTGTCTGAACAGAGTGCGAAAGCTCCTGCGTTGACAAGGGCAGGGGTGTTTGGCATTACTCTGAGAAGTCTGAAGTCTCCTTCGATGTACTCTCTTAATGTTTCCTGTGTGAGACCTGCCATAATTGAGATTGCAGCTTTGCCGTACATTGAATTCTTGAATTCAGCGAGTGCTCCCTTAGCATACTGTGGCTTAACAGCAATAATGATAATATCAGCTGAGTTACCGAGTTCCTCGTTATCGCTACAGATATTGCAACCGAGAGCGGCATACTTATCTTTGATTGCCTGTGAGAAATCCGAAACATATACATCAGATGGACTGATGACGCCCGCTTCAATTGCGCCACTTAGGATAGCTCCACCCATTGCACCTGCTCCGAGGAATCCGATCTTCATAATTAAACGCCTCCATATTTGTGGTTATTTGAACTTATTAAATGCGCCGATGTGCTATCGACGCATTAATTATACCATTAATTAAAATATCTGAAAACTCCCTTAACCTTACCGACGATTGTACAGTCATCAACGATGATAGGATCCATATAGTCGTTCTCTGGCTGAAGTCTGATGTGACCATTCTCCTTGAAGAATCTCTTAACGGTAGCTTCGCTCTCATATTCGCCCTGAATCATAGCGACTACGATCTCTCCGTTGAATGCACTGTGGTCTTCCTGAACGATAATGTAGTCACCATCGAAGATTCCTACATTGACCATGCTGTCTCCGTGGACAGTAAGTATGAAATTGTTACCGCTTCCCACGAATCTTGCCGGCATTGGAATAGTGTCCTCGACATTAGATTCGGAAAGGATAGGGGTTCCAGCTGCAACTCTTCCGATTACTGGAAGTGATACCATATTGAAGTCCTCATCAATATTAGATATAGGTGCCTGTGGAACAACACTTGTCTTCGGAATATCAACTGGAAGAACAGTTCTTGGCTTGCTTGGATCTTTCTTAACGAGGCCTGCAATCTCCAGTGCCTTGATATCGCTGTGTACTGTTGATGTTGACTTGATATCAAGTGCCTCGCAGATCTCTCTGATAGTAGGGGAGTAACCCTTATCAGTAATAGTATCCTTCATGTAATCAAGGATGTCCTGCTGGCGTTTCTCGCTCTTACCCATCTTCTTCATAATAGCTCCTTGTTGTTAGTGGCAGTATGCCCGATGATAAGATTAGTATTCGAGTTCAACGACGTCGTTGATGTTGAGCTCGTGTCCATACTCATTCCAGTCATCGAATATTCGACCGTTCTGACGCAGGATGATATCTCCTACGATGTCATCAACCTTAGCGAATGGGAGAGTCTTGTGATATGTGATCTTGCTTCCATTTCTTTCGAAAACAAAACCAGTTCTGAAACGCTCCTTCTCAAGGTCATACTTGTAGTCGGCAATATCGCAAATGAGTTTGAACAGATCGTCTTCTTCTGTATCGAAGACATTGTCGAGTGTCAGGTTAGAGTAATTAGCTCTGAGCTGAACCTCGTGTCCGGCAAATCTGTCAAGGAAGGCGATAAGTTTATCCTTGGTCTCCGGCTCTCTTGCATCCTCAAAGACTACACAGTTGATTCTGTGTCTGAAGTTCAGAAGATCGAAGATAGCATCGTCACACTCCTTGACGTAGTGCTTAAGATGTCTTGAAACATTGAGGCAACTGATCTTGTCAGAGTATTTGTTGAGCTTAGAAGCTACTTCCTCAATACTTGAATCTTCTGGAACTGGAAGTGTTGAGTTGATATAGATGTGGTGACCATTTTCAATGTGCTCCAGAATATCCCCGAGGAGGTCGAGCTCTGCGAGTGGCTCTCCACCAGTGAGTACGATGTCGTTATGTGGGAAAATTCTGTTCAGAAGATCGAGTGACTTATAGCATCTGTCGATGCTGAAGTCTGATGTGTCTCTGTACTCCTTCTTATTGACGCAGAAGGGGCATGCATTGTTACAGTCATAGGGCACGAACATAGTAACAGTAGGGCCCGCCTTAATAATCTGATCCATACTAATAATTCTTCTTTCTATCGGTGTAATAATTTGATTGATTACAATCAAAAAATCACCATGTCTGGTAGTGTCATACGAATTATAGCACTAGAACATATGTTTGACAATAGCGTTAGGCGATAGTTATTTATCTAACGAAAAACCGCATAAACACTAGGTTTATGCGGCTTTTCTTAAGAGATTTTAAACTGTTGTTGGAACAGGTTCTACTTATTGTTTGGTACTTCAATCTCGCAATCTGATAGGGCCAGCGATTCCTGCACGCTTCGGCCAGACTTTTAGCTTGTCGTTATTATGTGGTTCTTAGAATACCCAGCCTGAGAAGAACAGGATTGTATCGATGATGAATACTGGAACGAGGTATCTAACTGCCCAGAACATATATCCGAAGAATGAAGGCATCTTGATGCCGCTCTCCTCAGCAACTGACTTAACCATGAAGTTAGGTGCGTTACCGATATATGTGTTAGCTCCCATGAATACAGCTCCGCATGAGATAGCGAGGAGCATTGTCTGTGGGATTGCAACTGTACCGATGAGGGTAGTTGTTGCCTTGAGTGACAGTGCTGTCTCGAAGAATACGAGGTATGTTGGTGTATTATCGAGGAAGGATGAGAGTAATCCTGTCATCCAGAACATCTGCCAGTTCTCTGTGATTCCGAGCTCGCTTCCTCTTGCCTCGAGGATGAGAAGTGCAGGAATCATTGTGATGAAGATACCGATGAAGAGTACTGCAACCTCTTCGATAGCTCCCCATGAGAAGTTGTTGTCATCACGAGTTGACTTCTTTGTTGTCTTGAATGAGAGCAGGGCAGCGAGAAGGATGATAATCATCTCTACGATTGTTGCGTAGCTCAGTCTTACGTGACCCTCGATAGCGATGCCCTCGTTGAAGATAGGGTTGAAGTTACCGAGTGTTCCGCTGAGGATTACAGCTCCAACGATACAAGCGATGAAGATGAAGTTGTGTGATCCCTCGATGCGAAGTGGCTGCTTAACATCAATAACCTCTGGCATACATCCGTCTGCGAGATCCTTCTTGTAGTTCTTGTTCTCGATAACCCAGTAGATAGCGAGAAGAATTACTGCGTTGATAAGAAGTACAGGTGCTGTGTGGAATGACCACGCGAATGGTACTCCGTGTGTGAAACCCATGAAGAGAGGTGGGTCTCCGACAGGTGTCAGACATCCTCCGATGTTAGATACGAGGAAGATGAAGAATACCATTGAATGAACCTTACGCTTTCTCCATGCGTTAGCTCTGATCATAGGTCTGATGAGTAGCATTGATGCACCAGTTGTTCCAACCCAGCTGGCGATTACTGTTCCGATCAGAAGAATTGCGATATTAACTTTAGGTGTTCCTGCGAGGTCGCCCTTAATGCAAATGTTACCTGATACGCAGAAGAGTCCGAAGAGGAGAACGATGAATGATACGTAGTCTCCGAGTACAATCTCAAGAAGATGATTGATTGCTGTTACTGGACCGTAGCCGATTGCGAAAGGTATCAAGAACAGAAGAGACCAGACTACCACAAAGTATGCTCTCTTCTCTTCCCACCACTCAGCATTGATGAGTGGACAAATTGCAATCGACAGAAGCATTCCTGCAAATGGGATGCAGTATAATAATGATAGTGTCTGTCCTAATTCCATTTTTTTCCTCCCGATGCTATCTGGATAGCATCTTTAAATACATTACCATCTAATAATACCAAATTGTACTAATAGAAATCCATAGTTTTGCTAATTGGTATTTTAATAACATTTGAGCAGCTGTTGGACAATTCGGTATGGGAGTCCGACAACATTGTCGTAGTCGCCTTCAATTCGGTCTATGTGTTTGCCGAATAATCCCTGGATTGCATATGCTCCGGCCTTGTCATAAGGCTCATCTGTATCGAGATAATCCTGTATGTCCTGCTCGCTGAGCTTCTTGCAATATACTCGTGTGACAGCTGAGCTTACGAACTCATTGCCATCTGACACGCGAATTGTTGCGACTCCGGTGGATACATAGTGGCAGTCATCATTAATTGCTGAGATCATTCTGTATGCGTCATTCCTATCTTCTGGTTTGCCCATGATCTCATCTTTGAAGACTACAGTATCGGAACCAATAATAATGTAGTCTTTGTAGCTGTCGTCATCTCTAACTTCCTCGTAGCAGGCGCGGGCTTTGGTGAGCGCCAGATACTCAACTGCCTCTTCCATAGCTATTCCTTCTGGTAGACTTTCGTCTGCATCCACGGGTTTAACAATCGGTTCTATGCCATGCTGTCTTAGTATCTCGAGTCTTCTTGGAGATTTCGAAGCTAGGATAATTCTGTCTGTCATTATTTCTCCTTAGTGCTTGCAAATGTATTTAAAGTATTCTAACATAGAGAAGAATTAATGCAACGACAAATAAGTAAATTTTTATCACAAAAAAAGCTTTCGAGTATATTGACATACTTGTGTCCTGCGTGTATAATTCGATAGTCAAAGCAGAAGTTATCCGCTTCTCGCCTTATCGCCGCAGGGTAGATGAGGCCACATACCACCATGGTTTTTGTGCGGATACTTTTGTATCCGCTTTTTAATTATGTAGGAGGTAAGAGCCATTAGCAAGGATACACACCAGATTAATGAGGAGATCACCGCTAAGGAAGTCAGAGTGATTGACCAGAACGGTGAGATGCGCGGCATCATCAGCATTGATGAAGCGCTGGATATCGCAAATGATGCAGGCCTCGACTTGGTGAATGTTTCACCGAATGCAGAGCCCCCTGTATGCAAGATCCTCGATTACGGAAAGTTCCGTTACGAACTTCAGAAGAAGGATAAGCAGAACAAGAAGAACCAGAAGGTTACTGAGATCAAGGAGATCAGACTCAGCCCATCAATTGAGGACCACGACGTGCAGGTTAAAGCAAAGACTGCAGCTAAGTTCCTTAAGGATGGTGACAAGCTGAAGGTAAGTCTGAGATTCAGAGGAAGAGAGCGTGACTTCACCGATAAGGGTTACGAAGTTATGATGAAATTCGCTGAACTTGTATCAGAGTACGGTGTAATTGAGAAGCAGCCAAAGATGGAGGGTAGAAGAATGAACATGTTCCTCGGCCCTAAGAAAGATAAATAAGTCAAGGAGGTTGACACAATGGCAAAGAACAAGATGAAGTCCCATAGAGGAGCTATGAAGCGTATGAAGCTCACAGGCTCAGGCAAGATCAAGAGAAACAAGGCATACAAGAGCCACATTCTTACAAAGAAGACTGCAAAGAGAAAGAGAGGCCTCAGAAAGGCTACAACACTCACAAGTGCAGATCTGAAGCGTATGCTGAGATCAATGGCTAAGTAATTAGGAGGTAAGAAGAATGGCAAGAGTAAAGAAGGGCGTTAACGCTCATAAGAGACATAAGAAGGTCCTGAAGCAGGCTAAGGGATTCTACGGAAGAAAGAAGAACACTTTCAGAGCAGCTAACACAGCTGTAATGAGAAGCCTGAGATCAGCTTACGTTGGTCGTAAGAACAAGAAGAGAGAGTACAGAAGACTCTGGATCGCAAGAATTTCAGCTGGCGCTAGAGCTAACGGAATCAGCTACTCAAGACTCATGGACGGTCTTAAGAAGTCAGGAATCGAGATCAACAGAAAGATGCTCTCAGAGATGGCTATCTACGATGCACCTGCATTCGCAGAGCTTTGCGAGACAGCTAAGAAGGCTGTAATGTAATTTAAATAGATGGATTACTTTCTCAGTCATATCGGCACACTTTTCTTCGCAGCTTGCCTCGTAGCAGGAGTTGCGGTCTTCTGGCAGTATCTTCTCGAGACTAACGCTAGACTCAAGAGAGAAAGAGCTGCGGCTAAGAAGAAGGAAGCCGAGAAGAATCAGTAAAAAATAACCTCACCCGAAGGTGAACTTGTCTACTTTATGTTGACAAGTTCACCGAAGGATGAGGTTTTCTTTTTGCGCTTATTTGTCAGTTACAAGTAAGGTGATTCTTATCCATCAAGCGATATCGAGATAGTAGTACCAAGAGCGAAATAGAGTGCTTATGACAAACGAAAGCCTGCCTCACGGCAGGCTTTTAACGTGTGGCAGATTGGTTTGCTAAACACTATATACTGTGGTAAAATCATGATGTATAACTATCTTACATACAAGTAAGGAGAAATAATGAAAGATAAGAAGAGAATTCTGCTAGTAGGCGGAGTTGTTCTGGCTGTTGCACTCGTAGTTGCAGGATTTGCGGTGACTAAGAACTCAATCAAGTTGCCGGATGAGTACGACTATGATGATCTGTCAGAATATATCACTCTCGGAGATTACTCGAATCTTGAATACGAGAGTGGAAGTACAGAGCCTACACAGTCTGAGGTTATGGAGTTTATATACTCTGAGATGGATCAGGCGGCAGAGACTAAGTATGTATATGAAGGCACCGTAGGGAAGGATAGCATTGCTGTAATTGACTACGATGGCCGTTATAGGGGAACTCAGATTGATGGAGCTTTCGCCGAGGGAGTTGAGATTGATATGGCTGCCGGCGGATATGTAGATGGCTTCCTCGAGGGTATCATCGGCCGTAAGGTTGGAGAAACCTTCACGATGCAGGTAGTATTCCCTGAGAACTATGCGGGAGAGTACGGCGGCAAGACCATAGATTTTACCGTGACAGTACAGAGCCTCAAGAAGACAGTAACTCCTAAGTACAACGATGAATACGTTCGCAAGAACACAGAGTACAGCAGCACCAAGGCTTATGAGAAGGCTGTAAGAAAGCAGCTTAAGGCTTCGAATGAGGCCAATGCTGAGAATTCTGCTAAGCTCGAGCTCTTCAACCAGATTATGGATAACAGCAAGGTGAAGAAGTATCCTGAGAAGGAACTGAAGTCGAGATGTGACCAGATTAAGAACACATACGCTAAGATTGCGATGGACAATGACCTTGATTTCGCTGAATATCTAAAGAATGAGCTTGGACTTACAGAGGAGGAATTCAACAAGGAAGTCAAGGCTACTGCGAAAGACGCAGTTAAGCAGGAACTCATCCTGAGACAGATTGCAGAACTGGAAGGCATCTCTGTCAGCAAGAAGGATTACAACGATTACCTTGATGAACTTCTCGAGAAGAATGGACATACTCGCTCTTCATATAAGAAAGAGATGGGAATTTCCATTGTAGAATATGCTGAGAGTAATAATCTCTATTCATCACTGCTGTACAACAGAGTAATGGATAAGATATACAGCAACAGTCAGGCTAGATAGTATATATTTGAGCAACTTGAAAGTGGAGGATGACTTATGAAGTGCCCATATTGCAACAACGATGACACCAAAGTAGTAGATTCAAGACCAGTTGAGGATGGACTTGCAACCAGAAGAAGAAGAGAGTGCGAGAAGTGCCACAAGCGCTTTACAACTTTCGAGAAGATTGAGAACTCTCTGCTGGTAGTAGTTAAGAAGGACGGCAAGAGAGAGAGCTTTGACAAGAACAAGATTGTCAATGGTATCATGAAGGCCTGCCAGAAGACTAAGGTTACTTATGATGATGTTCTCGCAATTGCAGATAATATCGAGAGAGGTCTCAAGAATACGCTTGAGAAGGAGATCAAGAGTGATATGATAGGCGGCCTTATTATGGATGAACTCAAGAAGCTTGATAAGGTTGCTTATGTAAGATTCGCTTCTGTATATCAGAACTTCCAGGACATCAACACATTCCTCGAGGAGATCAGCAAGTTACAGGGCGAGAACAAATAAACGCGTTAGGAGAGAATATGTTCAGAATTGCTATTGACGGTCCGGGCGGAGCAGGCAAGAGCACAATTGCCAAGCTTGTTGCCGACAGATACGGACTTGATTATGTGGATACAGGCGCAATGTACAGAGCGATTGCGCTGAAGACAGTAAGAGCTGGCATCGATCAGAGCGATGTAGCGGCTATCGAGAAGATGCTAGAGACAACTGATATTGATTTCAACGGCACAAGTATTCTTCTTGATGGTGAGGATGTAAGCACACTCATCAGAACACAGGAAGTATCGATGGCTGCATCAAACGTATCAAAGATTGGATGCGTCAGAGAAGTTGTGAGCAATCTCAGCAGAAGTATGGCTGAGAGCAAGGATCTCGTTATGGACGGAAGAGATATCGGCACTAATGTCATCAAGGATGCCGAACTCAAAATCTTCCTTACAGCAAGTGCTGAGGTGAGAGCTAAGAGAAGATATGATCAGCTTATCGAGGCTGGCAAGGAAGCAGATTATGACACAATCCTCAGAGAGATTGAGGAGAGAGATTATCAGGATACACACAGAGAACTCAATCCGCTCGCGCAGGCTGAGGATGCTGTATATCTTGACACATCAGATATGAACATCGACGAGGTTGTCGCTGCCATCTCTGAAATGATTGATTCAAAGGAGCGTAACTAATGATTAAGAAAGGTCTCGAAGATCTCGCTAAGCTGAGAACCTATATCTATATTCTTTTTGGTCTGCTTGTTGTGAATATCTTCCATCCAGGAATTGCTAATCTTATTCACTTCACAAGATCGAGAATGCTCTATTCTCTGACTATGATTATCGTATCGGTCGCAATCATCTGCACAATCTATATCATCAAGTTTGCATCGCAGGTGAGAGAGAATAAGTATAAGAAGATTATCATCATGTATGCTGCAAAGATCAGATACTTCATCATCGGCATCATGATTCTGCTCGCAGTTCAGGTAGCAATCTGTTATTTCGATTTGCCGATTATTGCTGACAAGCTTATGGTTGTGACAGAGATGTCTCTTATTGCTTTCTCTCTTAAGTATCTGACACTTCTCCAGCGTGAGGAGTATCCAGATTACGCAGGCTGGCAGGCAAAGCAGCAGGCAAAGGCTAAGGTAGTAGAGCCTGAAGAAGAGGAAGGTCCTAAGAGCAGAGTTGGAAGCAACAAGGCTAAGAAGGCTGCAGCCAAGAAGAGAAAAAAGAAATAGGCCTGTCGCATTTATCTTAGTGTCGACAGATAATGTTTAATCACGATATTATATGGCCCCTGCTTTCTTGAGAGCAGGGGCTGTCTTTGATATAATCACCATATGCGCTCCACGAAGAAGGAGTATAATATGAGAATAGTCAATATGCCTGTCGAGGACAGACCTCAGGAGAAACTTCTCTACAGTGGTGCTGAATCTCTAAGCACACAGGAACTTCTCGCTCTTCTGATTAGAACTGGAACCAAAGAGCAATCCGCAGTGCAACTTGCAGAAGAACTGCTAGCTGTAGCCTCAAACTGTGGAGGTCTCGGTCAGATTGATGTCAAAGAGTTACTCGAGGTCGACGGCATAGGCACGAGTAAGGCGTGTTCAGTAATAGCTGCCATCGAGCTTGGTAAGAGAGTGGCTGCAAGCAGAACTGAGGCGAGAAGCATCATTCGTGATTCGACAGATGCAGCACAGCTTCTGCTGGCAGAATTCAGAGATGAGAAGCGCGAACACCTTGTTGAACTGATGCTCAACGTCAAGGGTGAGGTTGAGGCGAAACAGATCATCTCTATTGGAGAACTATCTGCAACATCAGTTCATCCGAGGGAGGTATTTGCACCTGCGATACGAAAGAGTGCCGCAGGTATCATAGTAGCGCACAATCATCCGAGCGGTGATCCAACACCAAGTCCGGAGGACATTCAAGCTACCGAGAGGCTTCTTGAAGCCTCCAAGATTATAGGAATCAAACTAGTTGACCATCTGGTGCTTGGCTATGATTCATACGTTAGCCTAAGAGCAGAAGGTCATATAAGGAATTAGAGGAAGGCGTATACATTGAGCAGAGTTATTATGGTTGCTTCGGGAAAAGGTGGTACAGGCAAGTCGACGGTTTGCGTTAACCTCGGTCTTTCTCTTGCTCTGTCTGGAATCAAGGTGCTCCTGCTCGATATGAATACAGGTCTCAGAACACTCGACCTGTACCTCGGTCTGGAGAACCGAGCACTCTTCGACATAGGAGATGTTCTTAGCGGCAACTGTGGACTTGAGAGCGCAGTTATCGAAACAGATGTTAGCAGTAATCTCTGTCTTCTCCCAGGTACTCAGAGCTACTCCTGTGAGCACATCACAGCAGATAATATGGCAGATCTAATTGAGAAGCTAGACGATGAATATGACATAGTGCTTCTCGATTGTCCACCGGGCATTGGAGATATGATAGAGCTTTGTGCTGAGGTATCTGATGAAGCGATTATGGTAATCAATGCAGACTATGCAGCTCTAAGAGATGCAGATGCACTTGAAGACAGATTGCTTAGATGCGGAGTATGGAGGCGTAATTACATACTCAACGGACTGGCTCTCGATCTTGTCGAGAAAGGGGCAGTCGTAGATATCGAAGAAATAGATGCGAGGCTCAGATGTGCGATGCTTGGAGCGATTATGTACGACTTCAACATCAAGGCATCAACCAATCAGGGTGTACCTATCACAATCAAGAGAGACACATATATAGCACAGAATTATGACAGAATTGCAAGCAGACTGCTTGCTGAGGAGTATTAGATGAGAAGTATTAAAGATTACACAGAGGCTCTTAGAGCAGCTGGCATAACAGTTATCAAAGAAGCGGCAGGAAGCGAAGAGATTGCTTCCGTAACATATAACTCAAAGGCTGTAGTGCCTGGTACACTTTTCATCTGCAAGGGTGCACATTTCAAAGAGCAGTATCTTGCTGAAGCTGTATCAAAGGGGGCAGTATGCTACATCAGTGAGAAGGAATATGCAGTTGATTGCGATAGCATTATCGTTGACGACATCAGGGCCGCAATGCCAGTAGTTGCTGAGACCTTCTATGGAAGATTATCTGAGCAGCTCAAGATGATTGGAATCACGGGAACAAAGGGTAAGTCAACAACTACATATTTCGTAAGACAGATATTAGATGACTGGATGGAAGCTGCAGGCGGCAAGAGATCTGCTGTATGCTCAGGTATCAATAATTATGATGGTGTCATTGATGAGGAATCACACCTCACAACACCAGAGATTATGGAACTCTACTGGCATATGAGAAATGCTCTCGACAGCGGTATCAGTCACCTCACAATGGAGGTATCAAGCCAGGCTCTCAAGTATGGAAGAGTAGAGGGTATCAATTACGAGGTGGCGTGCTTCCTTAATATCGGAACAGATCACATCAGTGCTATCGAGCACCCAGATTATGAGGATTACTTCCACTCCAAGCTCCTCATCTTCAGACAGTGTAAGAAGGCCTGCATTAATCTCGACTGCGACGGACAGGATGAGATGCTCGAGGCTGCAAAGAATTCACCAGAGATTATCACATTCAGCCAGAAGAATGCTGATGCTAATGTATATGCATACGATATCGTATCAAATGAGGGTAGAGTAAGCTTCAGAGCCAAGATCAAGGACATCAATGGCTATGAGGATATGGATGAGGAACTCAAACTTGCAACTTTCGGAACTATCAATATTGAGAATGCAATCGCAGCTCTCGCTATTGCAGCAGCATGCGGCGTGCCATTTGAATATATCCGTTCAGGACTTGCTAAGGCAGTAGCACCAGGTAGAATGGAAGTATTCAGAAGTGCTGATGATAAGAAGATTGTTCTTGTCGACTACGCACACAATAAGCTGAGCTACAAAGCGCTCTTCGAGTCAATTGCTGGAGAGTTTCCAAGCAGAAAGCTTGTAATTATCTTCGGAACTCCAGGTGGCAAGGCTTTCGCACGAAGAGAAGAGCTTGGAAGTCTTGCAGGTGAGTATTGTGTTAAGTCATATATCACCGAGGAGGACTGCGGTGAAGAGGACTGCAGATCAATCTGTGAGGAGATTGCAACACATGTTGCATCTGCTGGCGGAGAATATGAGATTATTCTCGACAGAGTTGAGGCTATCAGAAAAGCAATTGCCGAGGCTGATGAGAATGTGATTGTAATTGCAGCTGGTAAGGGCAGAGAGACAAGACAGAAGAGGGGCATTGAATATATCGATACACCTTCCGATGTAGAGGTAGCTGTTGCCGCTCTTGCAGAATAACGACATAGACAGACAAAGCCGCCTTCGGGCGGCTTTTTGCATAGAATTAATATATAGATTGTGTAATATTTTGCTTTAAGGCTTTCTTGACTGGAAGAGTGCAGTATTGTATACTATTTCTGTATGTTTATGCAAAAAAATCAGCAGGGGTATTATCGCTGGTTTATGTATTATATATACAAATTTATATAACATAAGGAGACTGTATTATGACACCAGCAGTATTAGCGGTTATTACAGGCATTGTTTTCCTTATTGTCGGCGTAGGAGCCGGATATATCTGGCGCAAGAATGTTGGCGAGAAGGCCATCGGAAGCGCAGAACAGAAGGCCCAGAATCTTATTCTGGATGCACAGAATCAGGCAGAAAGCATTAAGAAAGAAAGAATTCTGGAGGCAAAAGAGGAAATACATCGCCAGAGACAGGACTTGGAGAATGAGCTTCGTTCAAGAAGAAATGAGATGTCCAAGTCAGAGAGACGTATTCAGCAGAAAGAAGAGAACATGGAGCGCAAGCTCGATAATATCGAGAAGAGAGAGCAGAATCTCACGAAGAGAGAGCGTTCTATGGACGACAAGCATAAAGAGGTTGATGCAGCTATCGCTAAGCAGATGGCTGAACTCGAGAGAATCTCTGGATACACAAAGGAAGAGGCTAAGCAGGTTCTTCTCGATGAGGTAGAGAAGGACATCCGCAAGGATGCGTCAGCTCTCATCACAAGAATTGAGACTGAGGCTAAGGACGAGGCAGACAAGAAGGCCAAAGAGATTATCACAATGGCTATTCAGAGATATGCCGCTGACCAGGTTACTGAGACAACTGTTTCAGTAGTAAGCCTTCCTAATGATGATATGAAGGGTCGTATCATCGGTAGAGAGGGAAGAAACATCAGAGCAATTGAGACTCTCACAGGAGTTGATCTCATCATTGACGACACTCCAGAGGCTGTTGTTCTCTCAGGTTTCGACCCAGTTAGAAGAGAGATTGCAAGAATCGCACTTGAGAAACTCATCGTTGACGGACGTATCCATCCAGCAAGAATCGAGGAGATGGTACAGAAGGCGACTAAGGAAGTTAACAATATCATCAAGGAAGAGGGAGAGAAGGCCTGCTTCGATACAGGCGTTCACAATCTCCATCCTGAGCTGATTAAGCTTCTCGGAAGACTCAAGTACAGAACTTCATACGGACAGAATGTTCTGCAGCATTCAGTTGAGGTTGCTACACTTGCTGGACTTATGGCTGAGGAGCTCGGCTTCGATGCTAGACTCGCAAGAAGAGCAGGTCTGCTCCACGATATCGGTAAGTCAATCGACCACGAGGTTGAGGGTACACATGTTGAGATCGGTGTAAATATCTGCAAGAAGTACAAGGAGTCATGGAAGGTTATCAATGCAGTTGAGGCTCATCACGGAGATGTTGAAGCAACAACTCTTGAGGCTGTGCTCGTAGGTGCTGCAGATGCACTTAGTGCGGCAAGACCTGGTGCAAGAAGAGAGACACTCGAGACTTACATTAAGAGACTTGAGAACCTTGAGAGTATCGCAAACACAACTAAGGGCGTTGACAAGTCATATGCTATTCAGGCGGGTCGTGAGATTCGCGTAGCAGTTAAGCCTAACCAGGTAAGTGATGATGAGATTCCAATGCTCGCTAGAGACATCGCTAAGAAAATCGAGGCAGAGCTTGAATATCCGGGACAGATCAAGGTCAATGTAGTAAGAGAAACTAGAGCTACAGAGTACGCGAAATAATGATTGGGCTCCCCTCACAATGGGGAGCCATTTCTATAGGGGCACTAAAGATGATGGTTTATTTAGATAACAGCGCAACGACAAGACAGTATGATGAAGTAACTGAGCTTATGTATAAGATTGCGAAGGAGGACTTCGGTAATCCTTCCTCCCTTCATTCGCTCGGTTTCGAGGCTGGCAATTACCTCTTCGAGGCAAGACAGACAATGGAAGATTGCTTCTACGGCAATGGAAGTGTAATCTTTACATCAAGCGGTACTGAGGCTGACAATATGGCACTCGTATCAACTTGTCGCAAGATGAGAAGAAGAGGCAACAAGATTATCACAACCAAGGTTGAGCATCCTGCAATTCTCGAAACTTGTAAGAGACTTCAGGAGGACGGTTTCAATGTTGAGTATCTTGACGTTGATGTAGACGGCTACCTCGAGCCACAGCTTCTCAAGGCTGCACTCGACAAGGACACAATCCTTGTCTCAATCATGACTGTTAACAATGAGGTCGGAACAATTGAGCCTGTACTTCCAGCATACAGAACTGTTCAGGAGTTCAATAAGGCTAATGGAACTAATATAATTTTCCACACAGATGCTGTTCAAGCTTTTGGCAAGATCGCCATGGACGATGCACCTTTCGACCTTATTTCTGCAAGTGCGCACAAGATTCATGGTCCAAAGGGTATGGGTGTTCTCTATATGCGCAAGGATTTGAAGCTGCCTGCATTTATCACTGGTGGTGGTCAGGAGAGCGGATACCGTTCAAGCACAGAGAATGTGCCTGGAATTGCAGGATTCGGACTGGCTGCAAAGATGGCAACTGCAGATCTCTACAACAAGATGAATCGCATCGGAGAAGTGAATGAATACCTGCTCAGAGGACTTACTTCCGAGATCAGCGACGTACTGGTGAACGGACCCGAGGAACTCGGATACACCTTATACGACCACGGCAAGAGATGCCCATCTGTACTTAATCTCTCGTTCATGGGAACCAGAGGTGAGGTACTGCTCCACACACTTGAGCAGGACAAGATCTTAGTGAGCACAGGTTCGGCATGTGCTTCACATAAGACTGGTGATAGCCACGTACTGCAGGCTATGTCGATGAGTCACAAGGAGATTGAAGGTGCAATCAGATTCAGCCTGTCAGAGTTCAATACCATCGAGGAGATGGACTACGTAATTGATAGAGTCAAGAAGGCTGTAGAGCGATTCAGAAAGCTCGGCAGTTTTAGATAAGAAAGGATAGAGACGGTATGAAGAAGAATCTCTATATTGTAAGATGCGGAGAGGTTGCTCTTAAGGGTATGAACAGACCTTATTTCGAGCGAATCCTGCTGGAGAGAGTTAAGAATGCTATCAGCTGCTATGAGAATGCTGAGGCCTGCTGGAAGAACGGACTTATGCTCGTAAGAGTAGAGGACAGCATTCCAATGAAGGAGGTTGTTAAGAGATGCTCTAAGGTATTTGGAGTAGCGTCTGTCAGCCCTGCAGTTGAGGCGCCTAAGGATATTGATGCCATCGGTAAGGTTGCATCAGACTTCATGATGAAGCTCATCGAGGAGGAAGGCATCAAGACTTTCAAGGTTAAGGGTAAGAGAGCGGACAAGAACTTCCCAATCCAGTCACCTGAAATCGGTAAGATTGTCGGAGCTATCATCCTCAAGACATGCAAGGTTCTGAGCGTAGATGTTCACAATCCTGACTGTGAGCTCTTTGTAGACGTAAGACACGAGGGAACATATATCTTCAGAGATAAGATTAAGGGCTTCGGCGGACTTCCACTCGGAACTAACGGACGAGGAATGATTCTCATGTCAGGTGGAATCGACAGTCCGGTTGCTGCATTTATGATGGCTAAGAGAGGAATGACAATTGAAGCTGTTCATTTCCACTCATATCCATACACAAGCCCAAGAGCACAGAAGAAGGTTGAGGACCTTTGTGCTGTACTTGCTGGCTATATGGGAACAATCAAGATGCACTGCATTAATCTTCTTCCAATTCAGGAGCAGATTGTACAGAACTGTCCTGAGGACGAGACAACACTGCTCGTAAGAAGATTCATGATGAGAATTGCAGAGCAGATTGCTATTAAGAACAACAATATGATGCTCATCACAGGTGAGGACCTCGGTCAGGTAGCAAGCCAGACTGCTGAAGCACTGGTAGTAACTGATGCCGTTGTAAAGATGCCTGTTATGAGACCTCTCATCGCAATGGACAAGGTTGATATTATGGAGAAGGCTCAGGAGATAGGTACGTATGAAATCTCAATTCAGCCTTATGAGGATTGCTGCACAGTATTCCTTCCTAAGCATCCATGCACCAAGCCTAAGCTTGAGAATATCGAGCGTTCAGAGTCAGCTCTTGATGTTCAGACTCTTGTTGATGCAGCTGTTGCATCAGAGGAGATTGTTGTAATCAAACCAAGATAATAATATAAATTATCTCCGAAAGATGATATAATTATTCGACTATAGATTTTACACAAGAAGGAGTACGCGAAATGGCAAAAGCAAAGATCGATTTCAATGACCAGGCTGTTAGAGATATGTTCAGACATACAAGCTCACACATTCTGGCTCAGGCAATTAAGAGAATCTGGCCAGAGGCAAAGCTTGCTATCGGCCCATCAATCGAGAATGGCTTCTATTACGATATAGATCTGGATTATAAGTTAACTGATCAGGATCTTCTCAAGATTATGAAGGAGATGAAGAAGATCACACAGGCTAACTATCCACTTGAGAGATTCGAGCTTCCTAGAGAAGAGGCTATCAAGCTGATGGAGGAGAAGGGCGAGGACTACAAGGTAGAGCTCATCAACGACCTTCCTGAGGATGCAGTAATCTCATTCTACAAGCAGGGTGATTTCACAGACCTCTGTGCTGGTCCACACGTTGAGTCAACAGGCGTTATCAAGGCATTCAAGCTGACAAGCGTTGCTGGTGCATATTGGAGAGGTAACTCAGACAATAAGATGCTCCAGAGAGTATACGGAACATCATTCCCAAGTCAGGCAGAGCTTGACGAGTACCTCGCTAAGATTGAAGAGGCTAAGAAGAGAGACCACAGAAAGATCGGTAAGGAGATGGATCTCTTCATGATCGCTGATGAGGGTCCAGGATTCCCATTCTTCCTTCCTAAGGGAATGGTTATCAGAAATGAGCTCGAGAGCTTCTGGAAGCAGGAGCACTATAAGAGAGGTTATGAGGAGATTAGAACTCCACTCATCCTCAACGAGCAGCTCTGGAGAACTTCAGGACATTGGGATCACTATAAGGAGAATATGTACTTCACACAGATTGACGAGGCAGATTACGCTATCAAGCCTATGAACTGCCCAGGTTCAATACTTGCATTCAAGAGAAAGATGTGGTCATACAGAGAGCTTCCTGTAAGATATGCAGAGCTCGGACAGTGCCACAGACATGAGCTCTCAGGAGCACTTCACGGACTGATGAGAGTAAGAACATTCGTACAGGATGATGCTCATATCTTCATGCTCCTCGAGCAGACAAGAGAAGAGGTTACTAACGTAATCAAGCTCTACGATGATCTTTACAAGCTCTTCGGACTCCCATACCACATCGAGCTCTCAACAAGACCTGAGAATTCAATGGGAACAGAGGAGGAGTGGAATACAGCTGAGTCAGCACTGAAGGATGCTATCGAGTCTGTAGGCGTTCCTTACGTAATCAACGAGGGAGACGGTGCATTCTACGGCCCTAAGCTCGACTTCCATCTTGAGGATACACTCGGAAGAACATGGCAGTGCGGTACAATCCAGCTCGACCTTCAGATGCCACAGAACTTCGATGTAACATACATCGGACCAGACGGCAATAAGCACAGACCTCTGATGATTCACAGAGCTGCATTTGGTTCTGTTGAGAGATTCATCGGAATCCTCATCGAGCACTTCGCGGGTAAGTTCCCACTCTGGCTCGCACCTGTACAGGTTAAGCTCTGCACAGTTACAGATGCTAATGCTGAATTCGCTGTAGCAGTTGCTGACAAAATGAGAGAGGCTGGAATCAGAGTTGAGCTCGACCTCAGAAATGAGAAGATCGGCTATAAGATCAGAGAGGCTAGAAACGCAAGAGATTCATACATCTGCGTAATCGGTGAGCGTGAGGCTGAGGAGAATTCACTTTCAGTAAGATCAATCAAGACAGGTGATCTTGGTACAATTGCTGTAGATGAGTTCATCGAGAAGCTCAAGGAAGAAATCACAACAAAGGCAATGTAACAACGGGGAGTATTATGGCTATCAAATACAATAGAGTACTGATTAAGCTTAGCGGAGAAGCTCTTGCAGGTGAGCAGGGCTTCGGCGTTAACCCAGAGATGACACTTCAGACTGCTGCACAGATCAAGGAGATCCGTGATATGGGCGTGCAGGTTGGTATCGTAGTTGGTGGAGGCAATTTCTTCAGAGGAAGAACTGGCAAGAGCATCGACAGACCAACAGCTGACTATATGGGAATGCTCGCAACAGTTATGAATGCACTTGCACTTCAGGATTCACTTCTGTCAATTGGTTGTGAGGCGAAGGTTATGACTGCTATCGAGATTAGAGATATGGCTGAGGGATACTCAAGAAGAAAGGCTCTTGATTATCTTGATGAGGGTAAGGTAGTAATCTTCGGTGGCGGAACGGGAAGCCCATTCTTCACAACTGATACAACTGCAGCTCTCAGAGCAGCAGAAATTGGCGCAGAGGTTCTCCTCCTCGCCAAGAACATCGATGCAGTATATTCTGCAGATCCTAAGATTGATCCTAATGCTGAGAGATTTGAGGAACTCTCATACATGGATATAATTGAGAAAGACCTTAAGGTAATGGATTTAACGGCAGCTACTCTCTGTAAGGATACATCGACTAAGATATATGTATTCGCTCTTGCAGAAGAGGGCAATCTCATGAGAGTGGTTAACGGCGAGAACGTCGGAACCCTGATTCAGTAATTAAACGGAGGATAGATATGTCTCACCACAAGAAGACTTTTGAAGAGAGAATTGAGAAGACTTATGAAGTTCTCGGCGAGAATCTCAATACAGTAAGAGCAGGAAGAGCAAACGCTGCACTTCTTGACAAGGTAATGGTTTCATACTATGGAGTACCTACACCACTTAAGGCTCTGGCTAATATTTCAGTTCCAGATCCAAGAACAATTATGATTACACCATTTGATGTTAAGTCAGTATCAGATATCGAGAAAGGTATCAACGAGGCTAACATCGGAATCAACCCAACAAATGATGGTAAGGTAATCAGACTCGTAGTACCACAGCTCACAGAGGAGAGACGTAAGGAGCTCCAGAAGGTTGTTAAGAAGTATGGCGAGGATGCTAAGGTTGCTATCAGAAATCTCAGAAGAGAGCATAACGATGTTCTCAAGAAGATGGAGAAGGAAGGCGAGCTTACAGAGGACGATTGCAAGAAGGAGCTTGATGCTACTCAGAAGACAATCGATAAGGCTGTTAAGCACATCGATGAGATTATCGAGAAGAAGACAAAGGAAATTATGGAAGTATAAGTCAAACAACGTGGCCTCTGGCCACGTGTTTGCTATTTAAGGGAAAGTGCTATGATAGACAAGAATAAACTACCTGTTCATGTTGGAATCATCATGGACGGCAACGGAAGATGGGCTAAGCAGAGAATGCTTCCTCGCGTTATGGGACATAATGCAGGTATGGAGGCAATGAAGAAGATTGTTATTGCCGCTTCTAATATGGGAATTAAGCATTTGACTGTATACGCCTTCTCAACAGAGAACTGGAAGAGAAGCGTTGAGGAGGTCAATGGAATCTTCAAGCTAATCGTTAAGTATGTTAATTCTGAACTGCAGGAACTCATCGACAATAATGTTCACATCAATATTCTCGGTGAGTATGATATGCTCCCTCAGGATTCGGTTGAAGCGATTGATAAGCTCCTATCTTCGACAGCTGGCGATGATGGTCTTACGTTCA
Source organism: Bacillota bacterium (assembly GCA_029101005.1). Taxonomy (GTDB): domain Bacteria; phylum Bacillota; class Clostridia; order Peptostreptococcales; family Anaerovoracaceae; genus Crickella. The sequence goes on from JAQXQE010000017.1 coordinate 31,425, forward strand.
ATATTGCTCTTAACTACGGTGGAAGAGATGAGATCGTAAAGGCTGTAAGGGCACTCTACGAAGAGAAGAAGAATCAGGAAGAGCAGGGAGTATTCATAGAGATCACAGAGGATGATATCAGCAGATACCTCTACACAGGTTCTGCTAATCATGATATTCCAGATCCTGACCTCATCATCAGAACAAGTGGTGAGGAGAGAATGTCCAACTTCCTTGTGTGGCAGGCTGCATACAGTGAGCTGATGTTCACTGATACACTATGGCCTGACTTCACAGCTGAGGAGTTTGAGCAGATGGTGGAGAAGTTCACTCATCGTAACAGACGCTTCGGAGGAAGAAAGGAAGAAGACAAATAAGATATATCCGTAGACTAAAGGTGGGTTTATTATGAAGACAAGAGTTATTGCGGGCCTCTGTATGGCTCCATTACTGGTTATTATCTATTTCGGAGGAACTGCGCTTGCGATTGCTGCTGCACTTATCGCACTCATGGGCGTAACTGAGTTCTATAAGGGTTGGGAAGCACTTGGTGTTAAGCCTTGCAAGAATCTTGCATACGTGATGATTGCTGTCCTCTATGCAGGTCACTTCATTCTTGGCGCAGACCAGGTATTCATTATGGCATGGCTCTTCGTATCAATTACAGCTGCTATGATCTACGGCTGGGATCTTGAGAAGAGAGGTCCATACGATGCTATGGCTACAGTTCTTGGACTTGTGTATGTAGTATTCTTCTCATACCATATCGTTCTGATTGACTGCACTCTCTGGGGACAGCTCGTATGGCTAGTAGTAATTGCGGCTTTCGGATCAGATATTATGGCATACTTCTCAGGCTACCTCTTTGGTAAGCACAAGCTTGCACCGGTACTGAGCCCTAAGAAGACTATTGAGGGTGCTATTGGAGGTTTTATTGGAGCAGGCTTCTTCTGCGGACTCTTTGCATATATTTTCTTCGATCACGGAATGCTCGTTCACTATATCATCGTAGGACTGATTGGAGGAGCGTTCTCTCAGGCAGGAGACCTCACAGCATCTGCATTCAAGCGTAAGATGGGCATCAAGGATTACGGTAATCTCATCCCTGGACATGGTGGAATCATGGACAGATTTGACAGCATTCTCTTTGTTGCACCACTCGTGTATTACTACATCGCCTTTGTACTTAAGGTAGCGACAATATCATGGTAAAAAGAATTATTATTATGGGCAGCACCGGTTCTATCGGTTGCCAGGCCCTCGATATTATCAGAGACAATCCTGACAAGTTCAAGGCTGTTGCTCTCACATGTAACAGCAGAGTTGATGACATTGTCGGACAGATCAGAGAATTTGCTCCTGAGGCTGTATGTGTCGGACGAGAGGAAGACGCGCGCAGACTCCAGCAGCTTTTCCCTGAGGTGACGATATACTTTGGTTCAGAGGGACTTGTCGAGCTTGCCAAGCTTGATGCGGATATGGTTCTCAATTCTCTCATGGGTATCAGCGGACTTGAGCCAACATATGCTGCGATTAAGACTGGCAAGGACATTGCACTTGCGAATAAGGAGACACTCGTTACGGGTGGAGCACTGATTACTGAGCTCTGTAAGGAGAAGGGCGTTAAGCTTCTTCCTGTAGACAGCGAGCACAGTGCCATCTTCCAGTGTCTGCAGGGCAATATGAATCAGAAGATCAAGAGAATTCTGCTGACATGCTCGGGTGGTCCGTTCAGACACGCGAGCCTTGAGGATCTTGAGAGTGTTACTGTCGAGCAGGCTCTCAATCATCCAAAGTGGAATATGGGAAGCAAGATTACAATCGACTCTGCGACAATGATGAACAAGGGTCTTGAGGTTATCGAGGCAAAGTGGCTCTTTGATGTTGAGCCTGAGCAGATTCACGTTCATATTCATCCGCAGAGCATTGTGCATTCAATGGTAGAGTTTGAGGATACATCGGTAATTGCACAGCTTGGACTTCCAGATATGAGAATTCCAATCAGCTATGCTTTCAATTATCCTGACAGACTGCCATATAAAGGCGATAGTCTTGACTTCTTCACAACTGGCGCTGATCTTCACTTCGAGAAGCCTCGTACAGAGGTTTTCCGTAGCATCGACCTCGCATATGAGGCCCTGCGTGAAGGCGGAAGTGTCCCGGTTGTACTGAACGGAGCTAACGAGGAACTCGTTGCGCTTTTCCTTGCGGGTAAGATTAAGTTCCTCGATATTCAGAGAACGGTAGAGAAGGTGATGGATGTGCACACACCTTCTGTTCCTAAGACGGTAGAAGAGATTATTGCCATTGACGCTTATTCAAGGGCCAAGGCAAGAGAAATTGTAGGTAGATAGATGTTAGTAACTGCAGTACTATTCGTACTTATGCTACTCATCCTTGTAATTCCGCATGAGTTCGGTCACATGATTGTGGCTAAGATGTGCGGTGTGCAGGTTAATGAGTTCTCGGTGGGCATGGGCCCGCTGATATATCAGAAGCAAAAAGGAGAGACGATGTATTCGATACGCCTCCTTCCGCTCGGAGGTTTCTGCGCGATGGAAGGTGAAGACGAAGACAGCGACAATCCTAGAGCATTCAATAACAAGACGGCAGCTCAGAAGATTGCAATTCTTCTTGCTGGGGTATTCATGAATGTGGTGATTGCTATACTCGTATGCATTATCACATTCACAGCGGCAGGAATAGCTGTCAACACAATTGATACTGTAGCTGACGGTTCACCTGCAGCAGTAGCAGGACTTGAGGCTGGAGACAAGATTATCGAGGTTGACGGCCAGAAGGTCAGCAGATGGTCTGATACAGTTCTCGCAATCGCTGAATACCAGGAGGGTGATAAACTTGAGATGACAGTTCAAAGAGACAATCAGCTCAAGACAGTATTTATTGTGCCGGAATTCAACGAAGAGGTTCAAAGATACACAATCGGCATTACAGCTGGAGTATCGCACAATATCATTCAGACGGTGCCTTATGGTGTCTACTACACCAAGCAGCTGAACAAAGTGATGATAGAGTCATTCAAGATGCTCTTCACAGGCAAGGTGTCGAAGGATGAGTTATCTGGACCTGTTGGACTAGTTAAGATCGTAGATCAGACTAAGGCGAATTACACTTCATACCTGCTGCTTCTGGCTCTGGTAAGCCTTAACCTTGCTATATTCAATATTCTGCCATTTCCAGCTCTTGATGGAGGAAGAATTCTCTTCGTGCTGATAAGACTGGTAACGGGTAATGCAATCTCGGACGAGATGGAGGGAACAGTCCACACGATTGGAATGCTACTTCTTCTCGGACTGTTCGTGTTCATAACATTCAACGATATTCTCAATTTTTTCTAATTGCAGGAGACTGATATGACTTTAAGTGTAAATTGCGGTGGCGTACAGATTGGTGGCGGTGCTCCAGTATCAATTCAGTCTATGACTAATGTCGACACAAGAGATACCAAGGCACTTCTCAGACAGATTGATGAGCTTGCTGATGCAGGTTGTCAAATCATAAGAGCGGCTGTTCCAGATATGGAGGCAGCTGAGTCGTTTGCGCGTGCCAAGAAGGAAGCTAAGATACCAATGGTTGCCGATATTCATTTCGATTACAAGCTCGCTCTCGCTTCAATAGAGGGTGGTGCAGATAAGATCAGAATTAACCCTGGTAATATCGGAAGCATTGAGAATGTACGCAAGGTTGTAGATGCTGCAAAGGAGAGAAATATACCTATCAGAGTTGGTGTTAATTCTGGCTCGCTTCAGACGGATATCAGAGAGAAGTACAACGGAGTGACTGCTGCAGCTCTTGCTGAGAGCGGACTGGCAACACTCAAGATTATCGAGGATATCGGATATGATCAGCTCGTAGTATCCATCAAATCATCTGATGTTAAGATGAATTATGATGCACATATGATGCTCAAGGATATGACTGATCATCCTATACACATCGGTATTACCGAATCTGGTACACCCGAGAATGGTAAACTAAAGTCTGCAGTAGGAATTGGAAGCCTGCTCCTCGCTGGAGTGGGAGATACTATGCGTGTATCCCTTACAGATAATCCTGTTAACGAGGTTATCTGGGCTAGACGCATTCTTGAGACAGTAGGTCTCAGGGAGAAGAGCTTTGAGATTGTCTCATGTCCTACATGCGGAAGAACAGAGATTGATCTGATTGGTCTTGCACTCGAGGCAGAGGCGAGACTTGCGAAGATTGGAGAGATTAGAGCTGCTCAGGGCAAGAAGCCTCTCAAGGTTGCAGTTATGGGCTGTGCGGTTAACGGACCGGGAGAGTCAAGAGAGGCTGACTATGGAATTGCTGGAGGAAGAGGGGAAGGACTTGTCTTCGCTCACGGCGAGATTATCGAGAAGGTACCTGAAGAGCAGCTTATCGATAGATTATTGGAGATAATTGCGAATGATTAAATTTCCTCAGGGATTACTGACAACTGAAGAACTTGTGCAGGCATCCGGGCTCAAAGTCAATGATATTGATATTGAGCTCAAGGATGTCGCACTCGACAAGAAGAGCATGGTGTTGATTATCTACATCAGGCTCAATTTTGTGTTGAGCGCAAGATATGAGAACATCCTCAGAAGAAGAATCACTGATATGGTCGGACCAGTTAAGGACATTCGCTTTGACTATATGTACGACTTCCCTAAGCCAGCTGAGCACTCAGCACCAGCTCAGGAGAGTAGACCTCAGTGGAATGGTGGCGGCGGTGGCTACAGAAGAAAGCAGGATAATGTCAGAACTGGAGATGCGATAATCGGTCGTGACTTCAGCGATGCACCGATAGCTTACGATGCGGCGCTGGAGAAGGTAGGAAGCAAGGACGCCTGCGTCGTAGAAGGCGAACTTTTTGCAATGGAAGAGAAGCCTATCAGAAATGACAGAACTCTTCTTACTATCGCAATCGCAGATAAGTCGAGAACTCTTTGTGCGAAGGCATTCATGGACGAAGATGGCCTTGCGTACTTCAAAGAGAAGGTCAAGGATGGTGACAGAATCAGAATCAAGGGCAGCATGGAGTATGACACCTATGCGAATATGCCTGCGCTTATGATTAAGTCACTCAAGAAGGCTGAGGGCAAAGCTCAGAAAGAAGATAATTATCCTAATGGCCGCAGAGTTGAGCTTCATATTCACAGTAAGTTCAGTGATAATGATGGCTTCAACGAAGTAGCTGATATTGTTAAGACTGCTGCTCGCTGGGGACAGCCTGCAGTTGCAATTACTGATCACGGTGTAGTTCAGGGCTTCCCTGATGCGGCGAATGCAGCGAAGAAGCTCAAGAAGAGCAAGGATATCGACATCAAGGTAATCTTCGGACTGGAGGGATATCTTTTCCCTGACGAAGATGCGAAGAGAGAAGACGGCACGATTGATATTAAGAAGCACGGTACATACCACATCATCCTTCTTGCTAAGAACAAGACTGGTCTTAAGAATCTGTACAAGCTTGTATCGTTCTCACACATAGATTACTTCTACAGAAGACCGAGAATTCCTCGTTCGGTGCTCGAGGAGCATAGAGAGGGTCTGATTATCGGAAGTGCCTGCGAGGCGGGCGAGCTCTATCAGGCGATTAGACGTGGCGAGGATGAGGAGACGCTGCTTAAGATTGCGGATTTCTACGATTACCTCGAGATTCAGCCGCTTGCGAACAACCAGTTCCTCATCAATGAGGGCTATGTCAATGACAGACAGGACCTCGTTGATAACAACCTCAAGATTCTTGAGCTTGCAGATAAGCTCGGTAAGCCTTGTGTTGCGACAACTGACTCTCATTATCCTACACAGGATGCGGCTATCTACAGAAATATCATCATGAAGGGTATCGGATTCAAGGATACCGAGTCGGACAATCTCTATATGAGAACAACTGAGGAGATGATGAAGGAGTTCTCGTACCTTGGGGACAGGGCTGAAGAGGTTGTAATCACAAATACAAATAAAATTGCAGATATGTGCGAGGTTTTCGATCCAGTACCGGATAAGAAGTTCCCTCCTAAGATTGAGGGTGCCGAGGAGAAGCTTCGTAGCAGCTGCTATGAGAAGGCAAAGTCAATATATGGAGATCCTTTGCCAGAGGTAATCGAGGAGAGACTTGAGGCCGAGCTCGTCCCAATCATTCGAGAGGGATATGCCGTGATGTACGTTGCGGCTCAGCTGCTCGTAGCGAAGTCAATGTCAGATGGATACCTCGTAGGAAGCCGAGGTTCTGTTGGTTCATCATTTGCGGCGACAATGGCAGGAATTACTGAGGTTAACCCTCTTGATCCGCACTATGTCTGCCCTGAGTGCAAATACCTCGAATTCGGTGACCTCAACCAGTACGACTGCGGTTTCGATATGCCTGAGAAGAACTGCCCTAAGTGCGGTGCTAGACTTCACAAGGATGGACTGGCTATTCCTTTCGCGACCTTCCTTGGATTCAAGGGCGACAAGGAGCCTGATATCGACCTTAATTTCGCCGGTGAGTATCAGCCAATCGCTCATAAGTACGTTGGAACTATCTTCGGAGAGAAGAATGTATATAAAGCGGGTACTGTAGCTACACTGCAGGATAAGACCGCATTCGGTTACGTTAAGCATTACTTTGATGAGAAGGGAATGAATCCATCGAAGTATGATATAGATTATCTGGTAAAAGGTTGTGTAGGCGTTAAGCGTACGACAGGCCAGCACCCAGGAGGTATCATCGTCGTGCCAGACGATCACGAGATCTACGAATTCTGTCCTGTTCAGAAGCCTGCCAATAAGGTGGATGTCGACGTAATCACAACTCACTTCGACTACCATAAGATTGACCAGAACCTTCTTAAACTTGATATACTCGGACACGATGCTCCGCAGCTCCTGAGACATCTTCAGAACCTGACAGGAGTGGAGCCGATGAGCATTCCTTTCGATGATCCTGAGACACTTAGCATCTTCACTTCACTTGATGCTCTCAAGATCAAGAATCCGGATTATCAGTTCACTCACGGAACATATGCTATCCCTGAGTTCGGAACGAACTTCACACGAGGAATGCTTGACGATATCAAGCCTAAGACAGTATCTGCTCTCATCAAGATGTCAGGATTCTCACACGGAACTCTCGTATGGCAGGGTAATGGTCAGGATCTTCTTCTCAAGGATGAGAGACTTAAGGATGTAATCAAGGGCGAGGACATCACAATCGATGACCTCATCTCAAGCCGAGACGATATCATGCGTTACCTGATTCTTCACGGCATTGATAAGAGTGAATCCTTCAAGATCATGGAGAAGGTAAGAAAGAACAAGGTTCTGACAGAAGAGGAGCTTGAGCTTATGAAGAGTCATGGAGTACCAGACTGGTATATCTGGTCATGTGAGACTCTGACTTATCTCTTCCCTCGTGCCCACGCATCGGCCTACGTAATGATGTCGATTCGTATGGCATGGTTCAAGATTAATCATCCAGCGGCATTCTATGCTGCATACTTCACATCTAAGGTTGATGACTTCGATGCTGAGGCAATCTACGGCGGATATGATGGAGTAATGGCTAAGATCAAGGAGATTCAGGAGCTCGGTAATGCTGCAACTGCGAAGCAGAGGACTACACTCATCGTTCTTGAGGTAATGTATGAGATGTTATCAAGAGGCTATGAATTCGCTGAGCCTGAGCTTGGAGTATCGCATCCAACTAACTTCATTGTTGTAGATGGTAAAGTTAAGCTTCCATTTATGGCAATTCAGGGTGTTGGAAGGACTGCTGCAGAGTCGATTGCTGAGGCATATAAGGAGAAGGACTTCTTCACACTCGATGATGTGTGCCAGAGAACTAAGCTTTCGGCTAGCAATATCGAGGATCTGAAGCGCCACGGCATGTTCACAGAACTGCCAGAGTCAGCACAGATGAGCATTTTTGATTTCTAGATATATAACAATGGCAGGTAATTGATATGGAATTATATTTACCGATTATTCTTGATGGCGCTACTGGAAGCCAGCTCGCAAGATGCGGATATGACGGCAAGACCTGTGCAGAGAAGTGGACTGTAGATAATCCGGATTCTGTACTCTGGCTTCACGATGCATATGCGTCAGCTGGTTCGGATATTGTTTATGCACCGACATTCCAGGCAAATGAAGCAAAGCTTGCGGAGGCTGGTTATGCAGGCTTCACTGACGAATGCAACAAGATTCTTGTTGGCCTTTCAAAGAAGGCTGTTGATGGAAGATGCTATGTTGCAGGAGATATCTCGCCAATCGGCAAGTTCATCGAGCCACTCGGAGAATCAAGTTTTGATGAGATTCACGACATATACCTCGGCCAGATTAAGGCTCAGGACGAGGCTGGTGTAGAACTCTTTGCTGTAGAGACGCAGATGACTGTTCCTGAGGCAAGAGCAGCTTTTCTCGCTGCAAGAAGCATAGGAGATAAGCCTATATTTGTCAGCTTTACAGTTAATGATGAAGGCAAGACTCTGACTGGAACGGATATCACTGCTGCGCTCGTAATCTTCCAGGCTATGGGAGCTGCGGCATTTGGAATTAACTGCTCAGCAGGACCAGATATGGTTCTTAAGCAGATTAAGAGATTAGCTGAACTCAATGAGATTCCTCTGATTGCTAAACCTAACGCAGGTCTTCCGGAGATCATTGATGGCAAGACTGTATATAATTGTCCACCTGAAGAATTTGCTTCATTCGTTCCAGAACTCGCTGCTAATGGAGTTGGAATCTTCGGCGGATGCTGCGGAACTACTGAAGACCACATTGCTGCACTATATAAAGTAACTAGAGATATCGAGATTAAGAATCCTATTCTCGTTGAAGACAGATTCCCAGGCATGCTTGTAGGAGCTACTGAGAAGAAGGTATGGATGCTTCCAGAGGGAAGTGTATGTGAATACTGGCTCGATTGCGATGCATCAATTGAGACAAAGCTCGATGATGCCCTTGAAGCTAAGACTGAGGTTCTCGGAATCAGAATTGCTGATGAGGCATCACTTGCAATCTTCGAGAAGATTCAGGGTTTAATCAGTCTGCCACTCTGCATCGAGGCTGATGATGCAGCTGTTCTCGATAGAGCACTTAGACTCTATCAGGGAATTGCTATGTACAGAAGCGCACTCGATGAGGTAACAGCATCAGAGATTGCGAACTTGTACGGAGCAATCAGAGAGGGGGACAGAAGATGAAGCCAGCAGAATTATTTCTCGAGACAATAAAGAAAGGCGGCAAGCCTGAGAGACAGCTCAAACAGTATGAAGCTCTCGGTTTCGTCGGTAATGACCCAATTAACCTCTACCTCAGAGAGAATGAAGGTCCTGGTAAGGAAGGTGAGGACAAGTGGGGTGTGTATATCATCTATCCTGAAGATGCCCCTGGTAAAACTCCGTATATCACGGAGGAGAACAAGGTTCTCAAGGATATCACAAGATGGCGTGACTATGTTCATCTGCCGGACATAGAGACTGCGGCCCTTGGCGACTGGGATGCTCCAAGAGCTAAGGCTGAAGCAATCAGAGCAGAGGGCAAACTCGCAACTGTTCTGATGGGAACAGGTATCTTCGAGCAGGTTCACTTCCTCATGGGATTCGAGGATGCACTTACTGCGCTTATCGAGCATCCAGATGAGATGCACGAACTTATTGAGTGCATAACTGAATACAGAATCAGATATGCTGTGCATATATGTGATAAGCTTCACCCAGACGTTATTCTCTCGCATGATGACTGGGGAACTAAGAATGCTCTCTTTATGAAACCTGAGATATGGAGGGAATTCTTCAAGGAACCATACAGAAGATTCTATGAGGCCATTCGTTCGCGCGATGTAATCGCAATTCACCATGCTGATTCATATCTAGTTCCTATTGTTGAGGATATGGTAGAGATAGGAATTCAGGTATGGCAGGGCGTGCTTCCAGAGAACAATGTGCCTAAGCTTCTAAGACAGCTCGATGGTAGAATGGCTCTTATGGGAGGCATCGGCGCCGTTATCGACAGATCAGATGTCAAGGAAGATGAAGCAAGAAGATATATCAAGTCAGTTCTCATTGAGTGCTGCAGATACAGCAATTTCATCCCTTGCATCACATACGGTGGTCCTGGAACAGTATTCAAATTCGTAGATGGATATATCAACGATGAGATAGATAAGTATAATAATAGGCTCCACATAAGATTCGACCTCGGAAAGCCAGAAACATCAGCTGATACTTCAAAGATTCTAGGTGTTCAAGCAGAGGCCGACGAAGAAGAGTCTGGAGATATCCTATTTGAGATTGCAAAAGCAGTCGAGAAGGGACAGGCTTCTAAAGTGGTTAAGCTTCTCGAAAGCGAGGAAGCTAGCGCGCTCGAACCAAAACAGATTCTCGATGAGGCATTGATTGTTGCTATGAATAAAGTTGGCGAGGACTTCTCTGATGGCGAGGTATTCGTTCCCGAGATGCTACTCGCAGCAAAGGCTATGCAGGCTGCACTTGAGATTCTGAGACCAAAGATGGTCGATGACAATGCGGAGTCTCTTGGTAAGGCTTGTATTGGAACTGTCAAAGGCGATCTTCACGATATCGGCAAGAACTTAGTTAAGGTAATGATGGAAGGATCCGGTATCGAGGTAATCGATCTTGGAACTGATGTATCTGCAGAGAAGTTCGTTCAGACAGTAAAGGATGAGGGCTGCGATATCATCTGCTGCTCATCACTTCTCACAACAACAGTATGGGAGATGAAGAATGTTGTAGATGCCTGCAAGGATGCGGGAATCAGAGACGATGTTCTCATTATGATAGGCGGTGCACCTGTTACTCAGCATTTCTGCGAAGAGATTGGAGCAGATATCTACTCGGTGGATGCTGGACAAGCAGCAAAGAAAGCCGTAGAGGTACTCAAGCAGAGAGCGTAACGCATAAGCAAGAACTCGCTTCGGCGAGTTCTTTTATATTTTTCCAAAAAAGTATTGCATTATTATGAACATATGATAATATATTCATATGAATAAACGTTCATTTGTTGTTTGAAGGAGAAAGGACAGTTATATGCCTTACGACAAGACAGACGTATTAATCAGAGATATCGGCGAGGAGGAGCTGCTCGATCTGGCGGAGCTCTTTAAGATGTTCTCGGATTCGACTCGAATCAAGATTCTGTATGACCTCTTTGATGGGGAGAAGAATGTCGGTGAGATTTGTGAGGATATCGAGATGAACCAATCGGCAGTATCGCATCAGCTTAAGCTTCTGAAGTCGTCCAAACTTGTTACAAGCAGAAGAGAAGGCAAGGCAGTAATCTACTCGCTGGCTGATGATCACGTTAAGACTATTATTGCGATGGGCAAAGAGCACATCGAAGAAGATTAAGGAGGGCCTTACAATGAAGAAGAAATTTAAGCTTGAGAACCTTGATTGCGCACACTGCGCTCAGAAGATGGAAGACGCTATCAACGCACTGCCAGATGTTGAGGAGGCTTCAGTAAGTTTCATGACACAGAAGCTCACAATCGTTGCAGACGAGGATAAGATGGAAGCAGTTATCGAGCAGGCTGTTGCTGAGATTGCAAAGGTTGAGCCTGATTGCGTAGTTGTTAGATAAAAGGATATTGCTATGAAACAGAAGTTAACGGCTAAGCAGCAGAAGTCTCTTCGCGAGATTATTATCGCAGGCGTGCTACTTGCGATTCTTATGGTCGTTGAGCACACTGAGTCTATTCCGCTTTTTAATGAACATTCATGGACTATGCTTCTTGCATGTCTGGTGCCATATCTGCTCGTTGGAAGGGATGTCGTGAGACTCTGTATCAAGGGTATTCTCAACAGACAGCTTCTTGATGAGAGATTCCTGATGACAATTGCGACTATCGGTGCTTTTGCAACTGAGGAGTACTGCGAGGCTGTAGCAGTAATGCTTTTCTACCAGGTGGGAGAGTTCTTCCAGAGCTATGCTGTAGGTAAGTCAAGAGAGTCAATTCAGCAGCTTCTCACTATTGCTCCTGAGTATGCGAATGTAATCGCAGAAGACGGAAGTGTTGAGACTGTTGACCCGGACGATGTAGAGATTGGAGATGTACTTCTTGTTAAGCCTGGCGAGAAGATTCCAGTTGATGGAACTGTAATCGAAGGAAGTGGACTTATCAATACTTCGGCACTGACTGGTGAGTCAATGCCAAGAGAGGTTCAAGTGGGAGATGCAATCATCTCTGGCTGTGTCAACGGTGAGAGTCTTCTCAAGGTGAGAGCTGATAAGCTCTACGATGATTCAACTGTAGCACAGATTCTCGAGCTCGTTGAAAACGCGGCAACTAAGAAGTCTAAGACTGAGTCATTTATCACTAGATTCGCGAGATATTACACACCAATCGTTGTAGCTGGTGCAGCTATTCTCGCATTCATACCACCGATCTTCTTTGGTGAATTTACAAAGTGGATGCTCAGAGCATGCACATTCCTCGTAATCTCATGCCCATGTGCACTCGTTATCTCGGTTCCGCTTGCTTTCTTCGGAGGTATTGGAGCGGCTTCGAAAGCAGGTGTGCTTGTAAAGGGTTCGAACTATCTTGAGATGATGGCTAATCTTGATACCATCGTATCTGACAAGACTGGAACTCTTACTCAGGGAAAGTTCAAGGTAAGTGCTGTTAATCCAGCTGCTGATTTCGACAAGGATTCCCTTATGAGGTATGCTGCAGCAGTTGAGCAGACTTCAACTCATCCTATTGCTGTATCAATCTGTGAGGCATATAAGGATGAGATTGATCCAACAGCTCTTGCAGCTGTTGAGAACCTTGCAGGCAGAGGTATTACTGCTAATTTCGAGGGTAGAAAGCTTGCTGTCGGCAATATGAAGCTTATGAATGAGCTTGGTGTTGCAGTGGCAGAAGATGCTGTTATCAGAAGTGGAACCTGTGTATATATTGCAGTTGACGGTGTTTACGTTGGAAGCATTGAGGTAGCTGATGCTCCTAAGAGCGAGGCGGTAAGGGCAATCACTGATATCAGAGCTGAGCATGTTAAGAATATTGTGATGCTGACTGGTGATGCTGAGGATACAGCTAAGAAGGTTGCTGCTGAGCTCGGAATCACTGAGTACAGAGCGGAGCTTCTTCCACAGGATAAAGTATCGGTTGTTGAAGAACTTCTCGAGAAGGTGGGAGTTGCCGGCAAAGGCAAACTTGCTTTTATCGGTGACGGAATCAACGATGCGCCTGTGCTCACTAGAGCGGATGTAGGCATTGCTATGGGATCTCTCGGATCTGATGCGGCTATCGAGGCGGCTGATATCGTTATTATGGATGACAATCTTGAGAGAATTCCAACTATCATCAGAATCGCCAGAAAGACTATCGGAATCTCTAAGGCGAATATCGCTTTCGCACTCGCTGTTAAGATTGCCTGTCTCGTACTTGGTGCTGCGGGCATCGTAGGAATGTGGGGCGCTGTATTTGCGGACGTTGGAGTTGCTTTCATCTGCATACTGAATTCGATGAGAACCCTTGCAAAAAACGCTTAAATATAGGCATATCAAGGGATTTGGGGCTTGAATTCAAGTGAATATGGTGCTATTATTATTACATACGTTAAAGCAAGGAAGAGTGGGGAAACCCACTCTTTCACTTATGTTCGGACAAATTGGAGGCAAGATGGCAAAAGTAGATGTCTGTGCAAGAGTAAGCGCAATGCTTGAGGATTTCCTCACTGAGAAGGAACTCGAGATCTATCTGATTCAGTATAAGAAGGAAGGTCCAGACTGGAAACTCAAGGTTTTCCTTGATAAGACAGAGGGCGCTGAATCTGAGTATGTGAATATCGAAGAGTGTGAGGTAGTTACAAGATATCTCAATGAGAAGCTTGATGAGGAAGATTTCATCGATAAGCGCTATACCCTGGAAGTATCGTCTCCAGGTCTCGACAGAGAACTTATCAAGGACAACCACTTCACAAGATACGCTGGTAAGCTTGTAGAGGTGAAGCTGTACGAGGCAATTAACGGCAATAAATTTCTTGAGGGAGAGCTCGTTGGTAAGAACGAGGGCATCGTTACAGTTAAGGTGAATGATGCTGATATTGAGATCCCTGAGAAGAAGATTTCTAAGATAAATCTAGCAGTAGTTTTCTAAGGAGGAAGAAATGAACAAGGAATTTCTTGATGCACTATCAGATCTCGAACGTGAGAAGAATATTTCAAGAGAAGAGATTATCACTGCTATTGAGGATGCAGTAGAGAACGCATATAAGAAGAATTACGGAGCATCAAATGTCAGAGTAATCGTTGACAGAGAGACTGGCGAGGTAATGGTTCTTATGGGCAAGGAGGTCGTTGAGGAAGTATTCGACGACATGACAGAGGTTTCACTCGAAGAGGCACTCTCATACGACGATAGATATGAGATTGGTGACATCATCGAGTATCAGGTAGACCCTAAAGACTTCGGAAGAATTGCAGCACAGGGCGCTAAGCAGGTTGTAGTTCAGAAGATTAGAGAGGCTGAGAGAGCTAACTCATATAACGAGTATATCGACAAGAAAGGTCAGATCATCTCAGGTAAGGTTGAGAGAATCAACAACGGAACAATGCTTGTTTCATTCGGTAACACTGAAGGAATCATCCCTGCTTCAGAGCAGGTTAAGGGTGAGAGCTTCAAGCTTGGAGACAGAATCAAGGTATACGTAATGGATGTTAAGAAGGAGAACAAGGGACCTCAGGTATTCCTCTCAAGATCACATCCAGGCCTTGTAAGGGGGCTCTTCGAGCTTGAGATTCCAGAGATTGCTGATGGAACAGTTGAGATTAAGGGTATTGCAAGAGAGGCAGGATCAAGAACAAAGATCGCTGTATACTCACACGATGAGAATGTAGATTCTGTAGGTGCTTGCGTTGGTAACAGAGGCGCAAGAGTACAGGCAATCGCTGATGAGCTCTTCGGAGAGAAGATCGATATCATCGTATGGGACGAGGATCCAGCAGTACTTGTAAGCAATGTACTAAGACCAGCAGTTGTTGAGGGCGTATATGTTAACGAGGACGAGAAGATGGCTACAGCCGTTGTTCCTGAGCAGCAGCTCTCACTCGCTATTGGTAGAGAGGGACAGAATGTAAGACTCGCAGCAAGAGTAAGCGGATGGAAGATTGACATCAAGAGCAAGGCTCAGCTCGAGCAGAGCGGTTTCAACTTCGATGAGTATCTTGACGAGGGAGAGATTGCTGATGAGTTCGAAGACACAGAGAACGCCGATGCGTAAATGCGTCTCATGCATGATGTCATATCCGCAGAATCAGCTCATAAGACTGACACGCAAGGGAGATGAGATTATCATCGACCACAACGGCAGGAGTGAAGGACGCGGAATGTACATGTGCAGAAACGCTGAGTGCATCGATAATATGATCAAAAGAAAAGCATTCAATCGTGCGTGCAGATGCAATCTCAATCAGGAAATGCTCGCAGCACTGCATGATGAACTGCTTACGGTATTGAAGGAGGGTACAAATGTCAAAGAAAGTTAGTGAACTTACAAAGGAACTTGGCATTTCCTATCAGGAGTTAAAAGAATACGCAGACAAGCTCGGCATTGCAGTAAGCAGCCAGCGTGGAAGCGTTGATGACAAGGACCTTGGAAGACTTGTCAGCACAATAGAGATGATGAAGGGAAAGACAAGCTCAAATGGTGGTAATGCGAACAGACCTAAGATTAAGGCTGTTCCAATTATCAATAGGGATATGCCTAAGAAGGCACCTGTTGGTAAGCCAGTAATTCCTACTGATTTCGAGAATAGACCTCACAAGGCTGAGCCAGAGGCAGAGAAGCCTGCAGTTGAGGAGACAGCAGCTCCAGTTGAAGCAGAGGTAAAGGCAGAGCCAGTTAAGGCTGAGCCAACTCCTGCTCCAGAGAAGACTGAGGCAGCAGCTAAGGAGGAGCCTAAGGCAGAGTCAAAGCCTGAGGTAAAGCCAGAGCCTGTTAAGGAAGAGAAAAAGGAAGAGGAGGAGTATGTTAATGCTCCTAACAAGCCTATGCGCTTCAAGAAGATCGTTGACGCCAACGAGGTAAAGAAGGAAGAGCAGAGAAGAAAGGCTGAGCAGCAGCGCAAGAGCGAGGAGTCAAAGTCAGAGAAGAGTGGTAACAGAGATCGCAGAAACAACGACAAGAAGGACAATCGCGGCGACAGAAACAAGAATGACAGAAACGGCAAGGATCGTTTCAACAAGAACGATAAAGACGGAGATAATAAGGGTTCACGTCCAGCTCAGAGAAAGCCTTCTGGCGGCGGCGAGGCTGCTGCAACTCCAACAGGAGACAAGAAGTCAAAGGGCAAGAGCAAGAAGTTCTTCGATAACAGAGATAAGGACAAGCAGAGCAGATCTGATAGAAAAGAAGACGGAAACGGAATGCGTAACAACAGAAACGCAAACTTCGATGAGAGAAGTCTCGAGAAGCAGACCCGTCATAAGAGAAAGAACAAGCCAAAGGATGAGCCAGAAGTCTCAATCGAGGAGCTGCTTCCAGAGGGTTCAATCGCTGTAACAGTTCCAATCACTGTCGGTGGTCTTGCTGAGCTCGCTGAGATCTCAGTTTCAAGAATCATTATGGCGCTCATGCAGATGGGAATCATGGCAACAATAAACCAGACTCTCGACAAAGACGCAGTAGAGATGCTCGCAGTAGACCTCGGCGTTGAGCTTGTTGTAACTGAGGAAGAGGAGGAAGTTGTTGAGGAAGGAATCGACAACCACGAGGATAATGAGAAGGATCTCAAGCCTCGTCCACCAATTATCACAGTTATGGGTCACGTTGACCACGGTAAAACATCGCTGCTCGACGCTATCAGAAAGACAAACGTTACAGCTGGCGAGTCAGGTGGTATTACACAGCACATCGGTGCTTCAGAGGTAATGATCAATGGCCAGAGAATCGTATTCCTCGATACCCCAGGTCACGAGGCTTTCACAACAATGAGAGCTAGAGGAGCTCAGGTTACAGATATCGCTGTACTCGTAGTTGCTGCAGACGACGGAGTAATGCCACAGACAATCGAGTCAATCAGCCACGCTAAGGCTGCTGGCGTTCCTATCATCGTAGCAATCAACAAGATTGATAAGCCAGGTGCTAACCCAGATAGAGTTAAGCAGGAGCTCACAGAGCACGGCATCCTCGTAGAGGATTGGGGTGGAGACGTAATCAGTGTTCCAGTATCAGCTAAGAAGGGAGAGGGAATCACAGACCTTCTTGAGATGATCCTTCTCCAGGCTGAGGTACTCGAGCTCAGAGCAAACCCTGATAGACTTGCTAACGGTACAGTAATCGAGGCAAGACTTGATAAGGCAAAGGGTCCTATCGCTACACTTCTCGTTACAAACGGAACAATCAAGACTGGCCAGAGCGTAGTAGCTGGTACATGCTCAGGTAAGATCCGTGTAATGACTAACTTCAAGGGAGATGAGATCAGAAAGGCTGGTCCTGCAACTGCTGTTGAGATTCTCGGTCTTGGTGATGTACCAATGGCTGGAGACCAGTTCAACATCGTTAAGGACGATAAGACAGCTAGAGAGATCGCTTCTGCAAGAAGAGAGAAGCTGAGAGAGGACGTACTTGCTAAGAACGCAAGCACAACACTTGAGAAGCTCTTCTCACAGATTCAGGAGGGAGAGGCTAAGGAGCTCAACCTCATCGTTAAGGCTGACGTACAGGGTTCAGTCGGTGCTATCATCTCATCACTCGAGAAGCTCGATACACCAGAGGTTAAGGTAAGAGTTATCCACTCAGGTGTTGGTACAGTTAACGAGTCTGACGTAACTCTTGCTGAAACATCAAATGCTATCATTATCGGATTCAACGTAAGACCTACAACAGCTGTTATGAACCAGGCTTCAAGCGCTGAGGTAGAGGTAAGACTCTACAGAGTAATCTACGATATCATCGATGATATCCAGGCTGCTATGAAGGGTATGCTCGATCCTGAGTTCAAGGAAGAGGTTCTCGGAATGGCTGAGGTTAGAGATACATTCAAGGTACCTAACGTTGGTATCGTTGCCGGTGCATACGTTAAGGAAGGAATCGTTAAGAGAAATGAGCAGATTCGTCTTGTAAGAGATGGTATCGTTATCCACGAGGGTATGATCTCATCACTCAGAAGATTCAAGGACGATGCCAAGGAAGTAAACGCAGGTTACGAGTGCGGAATCGGTATCGAGAAGTACAACGATATCAAGCCAGGTGATGTAATTGAGTGCTTCACAATGGTAGAGATCGAGAGATAATCTACAACATATGCATATAAGAGCGGGCGCGTAAGCGTCCGCTTCATTCTTTTAAAATAATTCGTTGTCATGCCGTAATTGTTTGTTATAATGTACATGATTATATCGGATGGGAGGACAGATGATGAATACAGTAATATGCATCAATAGAAAAAAAGGAACTGGTGGAGCAAGAATTGGAAAGCTTGTTGCAAATCAGCTTGGTATCGCATTCTTCGGTAAGAATCTTGCAGAGATGGCAATCGAGTATGGTGGACTCGACCATACAAAGTACGAGCCAATGCTCAAGAAGTATGAAGAGACAGCGCCTAACAAGTTCACATATTCACTCCTCGATATCGGTAACTCACATGTTACAAAGATGGCTCCGGCAGAGGACATCATCTACGATCTCGAGAAGGAAGTAATCATTAAGGAGGCTAAGGAGAAGAACTGCGTTGTTATTGGAAGATGCGGCGGAGATATCCTTGCTGATGCTGATGTAAGAGTAATCAGAGTATTCCTTACAGCTTCAGATGATTACAGAGTTAAGTACATCTTCGATCACAGTGGCGAAGAGGTAACTGAGAAGGAAGCACGCAAGAAGATGGAGCACGACGATAAGCAGCGTGCACAGTTCTTCAAGAACTACACAGGCAAGGAGTGGGAAGATCCTGCTTCATACGATATCGTAGTTAACGTAGAGAACCTCGGAGTAGAAGAGACAGTAAGACTGCTCTGCGGAATCTTCCACAACGAATACGAGAAATAATAAACAAAGAGACCGCGAAAGCGGTTCTTTTTGTGCAAATTATTCTTTGTAAACTATGATGATCTCTTCACCGTCGTTGATTCGGTTCTCCGCATCAAGCCATATTAGGTCGGCAATCTTAGGCTCTCGCATCAGGCTGTTCCATGCCTTGTAAGTTGCTTTGATAAAATCCTCTTGGAGAGGGTATTTCTCTCTCTCAACTATCAGCGGACAGCTGTATGGTAAGTCGTTAGTGTCGTATATAAGACACAGTTTGCCGTCGAAATCGATGTGAGGCTGAAGAGGGAATGTCCTGCACTGCATAGGTCGTAAAGCTCTGTCGCAGTGGCAGTTTGCCTTACAGTATAGGAAATAGAAAGTGCCATGCCAAGAATCTGGAAACTCATAGTCTTCAGCTTTAGAAGATGACCAGCCGAGCCATTCTTCGTTACGGAAGTAGACCTTGTCTTCTCCAGGAAGAAGGAAGATTCCCATATCTTCATCAGGGTCGTTGGCGATGCTTGAGGCACATGAACAGCAGGCAGCTTCACAGAGCTCCCCGCAATCGTAATCTACAGGCGAGACCTCATCGAGCATCTTGTAGATATCTAGATATTCTTGTCTTGTAATTATGCTTTTCATGTATACAATTGTAACCTCAGATGAGCATCATTCATATTATTGAATTACTCGCGCGTTATAAGGTATAATATAGGACTAGTTTGGAGGTAGAACATTATGGCAAGACACAGACAAGGAAGATTAGGCGAAGAAATTAAGAAGAGCATCAGCTCAATGCTTATCAACGGCATCAAAGATCCAAGACTCGCTAACAGAATCATCACAGTAAGCGGCGTTGATGTAACTAACGACGGCAGCTTCGCATATGTTTATGTTACACCTCTGGTTCTTGGCAACGAGGATAAGGATGAGGTTTGCAAGGAAGTACTCGCAGGCTTCAACAAGGCTAAGGGTCTCCTCAGAAACAAGGTAGCTTCAGATATCAAACTCAGACATACACCTGAGCTCATCTTCAGAATAGATTCATCAATGGATTACGGCAGACATATAGACTCAATTCTCAAGGATATCAAAGCTAACACACCAGAGCGTTCAGAAGAAGAGGAGCAGTAGACCTTATTATGAATTCACTTCAGCAGATAGCTTCAGTTCTCAAAGAATCAGATAATATTCTGATCTTTCCGCACGTTAATATCGACGGTGATGCATTCGGTTCAAGCAGTGCACTTTGTGCCGCTCTCAGACTTATGGGCAAGAATGCCTATATTATGATGTCAGAGGATGCACCTTCTAATCTCGATTATCTCGAGCACGATTACATTACAAGAGATGCCTCGGTGCTTGAGAAGACAGAGATAGCGCTCATGCTCGATTGCAGTGGATATGACAGAATTAGAGGCAGAGAAGAAGAGTACAAGGCTGGCAGAATTAAGATCTGCATTGACCACCACGCTACAGTTAATAGCGAGATTGAGTACGATTACTATCACTGTGAGCCTCAGTCTGCAGCGACTGCAGAGCTCGTATATCTGCTGATTAAGGAACTCGGTGTTGAGATTAACCTTGAGATTGCTGAGAGTATCTTCACTGGTATCACAACAGATACTGGCAATTTCCAGCACAGCAATACTACTAAGAGAACTCACATGATCGCTGCTGAACTCTATGATATTAAGGGTTTCGGCTCAAAGAAGATAAGTTCTCTGATATATGACAGACGCTCAAGAGACGAGTTTACTCTCGAGAATATCGTTCTTTCGAATCTCACATTCTACGCTGATGGCAAGATTGCTGTTGGAACAGTTACTCAGGACCTTCTCGATACACTCGGCTGCAATCTCTCACACGCAGATCCGATTATTCAGAGAGTAATGAGCATCAATGGAGTAGAGATAGGAGCTATTATCAAGCAGAATCCAGAGGGATTCTTCAAAGCTAGCCTCAGAGCTAAGTCATATGCAAATGTAGCTGAGGTTGCTGCGCAGTTTGGCGGTGGCGGACATGTAAGAGCTGCAGGTTGCAATCTCGGAGAGAACATTGGTGAGGCAAAGTTCAAGCTTATTGACGCACTGACGAAGGCAGTTAACGTATAAATGATTATTGATGGCGTAATTAATATTAACAAACCTGAGGGACTCACTTCACATGATGTCGTGGGAAGGCTCAGAAGAAGACTTCACATCAAGCGCATCGGCCATACTGGAACTCTTGATTCAATGGCAACAGGTGTGCTTCCTGTTTGCATAGGTAAGGCAACAAGAGCAGTTGAGTACTACGATGCGGACTATAAGACTTATCTTGCGGAACTTAGATTTGGAATCGTAACAGATACATTAGATATCACAGGAGAGGTTCTCGAAGAGAACGAGGTTCCCGCTGATGTATACGAGAGACTTACGGAGATTCTTGAGAACTACCGCGGTATAGTGACTCAGGTACCACCTAAGTATTCGGCTCTTAAGGTCGATGGCAAGAGATTATATGAGTATGCGAGAGAAGGTCTCGATGTTGAGATTAAGTCTCGTCAGATATATGTGAGAAGCATCGAGGTAGTTGCTCAGAATCCAGAGGAGAATTCTCTGAGTTTGGAGGTTTGTTGTTCAAAGGGTACATATATCAGAACTATCTGCGATGACATTGGAAGAGATCTGGGCTGCGGAGCGGTTATGACCTCGCTCTGTAGAACAGCCAGTGGTTCATTAAGCATCGATGATGCAGTTGATCTTGATGCAGTGATGGATATGAGCGATGAGGAGATTGAGGCACTCATAAGAGATGTAGATGACACTCTCTGTGGATATGCGGAGATTAAGCTCAAGCCACATCGAATCAAAGCGTTCTGTAACGGTATGACGACATCTTCCGGACAGTATGTGATCAGCCGTGAGGCTGATTTTATCTCGGACCCAAGATATGCTACCAGCGAGAGACTGCGAGAACTCGCTGGCATGTACAAGGTCTACGGTGGAGGTGAATTCCTCGGAATTGCCGACATCAATCAGGATAAGGAGTTAAGACCAGTCAAAGTAATACAATGCAAGTAATAACATCACTTGAGAACATAAGAATAGACGAGAGAACTGTTGTTGCGCTTGGCAACTTCGATGGAGTGCATATTGGCCACAGGACGATTCTCGAGGGGGCTGTAAGCGCTGCTCGCAGAATGGGAATTGCGGCTGCTTGTTATACTTTCTCGAACCACCCAGTCAACTATTTCTGGAAGAAATCTGGTAAGGAAGGTGAGGGCGTCAAGCTCATCTGCACCGAGGAGGATAAACTCGCACTTCTGGAAGAGCTTGGTTTCGATTATGTAATCAATGTCGAGTTCAATGATTACATTGCGAATATGAGTCCTAGAGCTTTTGTTGAGGATATTCTCTCAGAGAAACTCAATGCGGATATGGTCTGCTGTGGTTTTAACTATACATTTGGTGCAAGGGCAGAGGGTAATGTTGATTTCCTCAAGCAGAAGGGCGATGAGTTGGCTATTGAGGTATCTGTTCACGATGCTGTTGAATTAGATGGTGAGACGGTAAGCTCTACTCTTATCAGAAAGCTGATTGCTGCTGGTGATATGGAGAAGGTTAATCGATGTCTTGGACGAGCATATACACTCAGCGGAACAGTAGTTCATGGCAATCATATTGGTAATAGGATAGGTTTCCCTACTATGAATATCAGCGCTCCACTCAGTATAGCGCTTCCTCCTAATGGAGTATATTTCACTAGAGCATATCTTGACGGAAAGTGCTATTCAGCGATATCCAACCTGGGAGTTAAGCCAACTATTGGTGAGCATCTTAAGTCTATTGAGACATTCCTCTTTGACTATGAGGGAGATGCTTATGGCAGTGATATTCGCGTCGAATTCCTCGTATGGGAGAGACCGGAGTGCAAGTTCGAGAGTGTTGAGGCACTTAGAGAGCGCATTGCATTGGACTGCAAGATGGCTGAAGAATATCATAGAAATTCATTCAAAAAGTAATAGACATAAGCCTATGCTTGTGTTATTATAATCGATATGTAATTTCATATACCTATGCTTCGTCTCACGCTACTCCGGCGGTCACAATGCATAGGCGAATCGCAAAGAAAAGGAGATTTTTATTATGCTTACAAAAGAGAAGAAACAGGAAATTATCAGAGAGTATGCTATCAAGGAAGGTGACACAGGTTCACCAGAGGTTCAGGTTGCTATTCTGACATACAGAATCAACGACCTTAACGAGCACCTCAAGGAGCACCACAAGGATCACCACTCAAGAAGAGGTCTTCTTAAGATGGTAGGTCAGAGAAGAAACCTTCTCAAGTACCTCAAGGAGACAGATATCGAGAGATACAGAAGCCTTATCGCTAGACTCGGTCTCAGAAAGTAATTACTTGTATGAAAGCGGGATTGCAGCAATGCTATCCCGCTTGATTTATCTTTGTATGAATCGCAAGAAGGGATTTAAGGAATTAACAGGAAGGAGTTGTTAATTAGAATGGCAAGATTCACAGATTACAGAACTTTTAAGACTGCACTTGGTGGCAGACTTCTTCAGTTCGAGATTGGCAAGGTTTGCGAGCAGGCAAACGGACAGGTTACAGTAAGATATGAGGACACTGTAGTTAACTGTACTGCAGTTGCTTCAAAGGAGCCTAAGCAGGATGTAGATTTCTTCCCGCTTAGCTGTAATTATGAAGAGAAGATGTATGCAGTAGGTAAGATTCCTGGTGGATACATTAAGAGAGAGGGTAAGGCTGGAGAGCACGCTACTCTCGTATCAAGACTTATCGACAGACCACTCAGACCACTTTTCCCTAAGGGATACAGAAACGATGTAGTAGTTACATGTACTGCTTGGTCAGTAGACCACGACTGCTCACCAGAGATCGCAGCAGTTATCGGTTCATCAGTAGCTATCGCTATCTCAGATATTCCATGGGATGGTCCTACAGCAGGTGTTGTTGTTGGTAGAGTTGACGGAGACTTCGTTATCAACCCAACATACGAGCAGAGACAGGTAAGTGATCTTAACCTCACAGTATGCGGTACTGAGGAGGCTATTATGATGGTAGAGGCTGGAGCAAAGGAGCTTCCAGAGGAGGTAATGCTCGACGCTATCATGTTCGCTCACGAGGAGATCAAGCAGCTCTGCAGATTTATCAAGGAGATTGTTGCTGAGGTTGGTAAGGAGAAGCAGGAGTACAAGGTATTCAAGGCTGGCGAGGATGTTGATGCAGCTGTAAGAGCTTACTCAACAGAGAAGATGGTTGAGGCTATCAAGACATTCGACAAGCTTGAGAGACTTGCTAATATGGACGCAGTTGAGAAGGATGCACTTGAGCACTTCGCTGAGGAGTTCGAGG
This sequence comes from Bacillota bacterium, assembly GCA_029101005.1. Taxonomy (GTDB): domain Bacteria; phylum Bacillota; class Clostridia; order Peptostreptococcales; family Anaerovoracaceae; genus Crickella. The sequence goes on from JAQXQE010000017.1 coordinate 55,757, forward strand.
GCAGAGCTTCTGAGATTGCTGAGGTAACATACGCAATCAAGAAGGAAGAGGTTAGAAGAATGATTCTCGAGGAGGGAATCAGACCTGACAACCGTAAGCTTACTGAGATCAGACCTGTATGGTCAGAGACAAGCTTCCTTCCAAGAGCACACGGATCCGGACTCTTCAAGAGAGGGCAGACTCAGGCTCTTTCTGTTGCTACTCTGGCACCACTCAGTGAGGCACAGAACCTCGACAGCATCGACATCGATGTAACAACAAAGAGATATATGCATCAGTACAACTTCCCAGGATACTCAACAGGTGAGGCTAAGGTTTCAAGAGCTCCTGGTAGAAGAGAGATTGGACATGGTGCACTTGCTGAGAGAGCTCTTCTCCCTGTAATTCCAAGCGAGGAAGAGTTCCCATACGCAATCAGAGTCGTTTCTGAGATTCTCTCATCAAACGGTTCATCATCAATGGCTTCAACTTGTGGTTCAACACTTGCTCTCATGGATGCTGGTGTTCCTATCAAGAAGCCAGTATCAGGTATTGCTATGGGTCTTATCGAGGGATTCAATGAGGATGGTTCAAGTAAGTTCGCCGTTCTGTCTGACATTCAGGGTATGGAGGACTTCCTCGGTGATATGGACTTCAAGGTAACTGGTACACCAGACGGTATCACAGCTCTTCAGATGGATATCAAGGTTCATGGACTTTCAAGAGAGATTCTTGAGCAGGCTCTTAACCAGGCTAAGGTTGGTAGAGCAGAGATCCTTGCTAATATGCTCGAGGAGATTGCTGAGCCAAGAACTGAACTTTCACCATATGCTCCAAGATTCGTTTCAATGAGAATTGATCCAGATAAGATCAGACTCGTTATCGGACCTGGTGGTAAGACAATCAACAGAATCATTGATGAGACTGGTGCTAAGATCGACATCTCAGAGGATGATCCAGGACTCATCTGCATCTACGCGACTGATCAGTCAGGCGCTGATGCTGCTAAGCATGAAATCGACCTTATCACAAAGGATGTAGAGGTTGGCGAGACTTACGAGGGTGAAGTTAAGAGAATCATGAACTTCGGTGCATTCATCGAGATTCTCCCTGGTAAGGAAGGTCTTCTCCACATCTCAAAGATGGCTAACCACAGAGTAGAGAAGGTTGAGGATGTTATGAACATCGGCGACAAGGTAACTGTTAAGGTAACAGAGATCGACAGCCAGAACAGAATCAATCTCTCAAGAAAAGAGCTTCTTAAGGACGAGAAGTAATATTTCGAATAACACGAGAGCGTGATGTTTCGACATCACGCTCTTTTTACATACCAAAGAAGCTCTGGAAGTGATACAATTAATTCAAGAGACTATTAACGAGGTAAATGTTATATGTTCAATTCTTTGATAACTGACAAGCTTAGAAGGGTGGCTGCTGTGCTGATTGCTGCAGCTCTTCTTGTGTTGTTCTCAGCTTCGACATATATGTGTTCTGCGGCAGAGATCAGCGGCTACAGCATCAGGGAGTTCAAATCTAAGGTTGTAATCAGCAACGAGAATATCTATAAATACGACGAGGTTATCTCAGTTGAGGTAGATAATGATTTGGAGCCTGATACAGAATTTGACATAGTTCGAAAACTTCCTAAGGAGTATATTGGAAGAATCGCAAGCATTAATATCAATGCATATGATTTTGATTTCGACGAGGAGACAAATCTTCTTACGATTCATATCAATGGTAAAGGTATGAATGACACTCTCGTCTTTGAGATGCAGTACACAGTCAATGGTGTGGACTTCATGGGTGAGAAGGCTGATTATTTCGATCTTTACTTCCTTCAGGGTGACAATACTGGAACTCTTTATAATGCAAATATTGTTGTCTCATATCCTGAGGATATGAAGATCCATCGTCTCAGTCTGCATGGAGCTGCGGAGCCATTTGTTGGCGTATGGGTTGATGATAACAAGAAGCATAGACTTAAATTCGAAGGAATCAATCTGCCTGAGGATACAGTTGTAAGTGCGAAAGCCGATCTTCCTGCTGGTTACTGGGCAAATGCAGTTGCTATCGGAATTACTAAGACACTCTCTGTGTCTGTTCTGTTGGCAGGCATAATTATTTTCATTCTGCTTAGAGTTGCACTCAGTCGAGAGCATACTATAGAGGTAAAAGAAACTCGTTATGCGCCAGCTGGCCTTTCTCCAGCACATCTTGGCTTCCTCGTGGATAGTGTCGTAGATGACAGAGATATTATGGCCATCTTCTATTATCTCGCTGAGCGGGGATATATGACGATACATGAATTCGAGAGAAGGAGATTCAGATTCACACAAATTGAATATCCAAAGAATGAGACGAAGTCGGTTAGATTGCTCTACGAGGCAATTTTTGACGGTAAGGGTGTTAAGGGCAAGACTGTGGAACTAGATTCTTGCGTTCCTGCAGTAAGAAAAGCTGCAAGAAAGATTCGTCGTACTGTTGAGAAGGACATCTTCGACGGCAATAGATTCTATTCAGTTGGATCGAAGCTTGCAAGCAGAATAAGCAAGTTCACTTTCTTAACCGTAATTGCTGCAATTCCGATTTTCAATTTCGTTTATATTCAGCTCGCTGGAGGACAAATTGTTGCGGGACTGGCTTTCATCATCTGCGTTATGATGGTGATGAGCATCGCTCTTGAGGTGCTTTGCTCAAACTACTTCAAGAGTCAGCAGAGAAACAGCAAGGACAGCAACAAGAAACTTGTTCTTTCGGTGATTGTGTATATTGTATTGTCTGTTCTGTATGTATATTTCTTCAGATTCGCAGTTCACGGACGAGTAGGTGATATGAGTGTTGCAACTGCAAGTGCATTATTCCTACTTGTTGTTCCTCTTATGCGAATTGGAATGAAGAGTAGAAGTAAGGCAAATGCAGCTCTTACAGGAAAAGTACAAGGATTGCAACATTGGATTGAGGAGGCGAGCAAGGAAGAGATTGCTGAACAATCTTCAAGCGACAAGAATTATTATTTCAGAATAATGCCTTATGCATTTGTTCTCAACGATTCGAGAGTATTTGCTGGTAAGTTCGAGTATGTTAAGTTAGAACAGCCTTCATGGTATAAGGCGTATGGATTGGATGAGGGAGCTGAATTCGATATTGTTACGATAAATTCACTCATAAAAAATCTTCCAGATCAGCTTAGTAAGACAGTGTTTGCGCAGGGAATCAAGTCGCAGGTGATGAGATAGTAACGCATAGGAGGAGACATGGCGAATCTATACGAAGAAGGTTTTACACAGAATAGAGAGATATCCTGGCTCAGATATAACGAAAGAGTACTGGAGGAAGCCTTTGATGAGACGGTTCCTCTCTTCGAGAGACTGAATTTCATATCAATTTTCTGCTCGAATCTGGAGGAGTTCTTTCAGGTGAGAGTTGGAAGCCTGATTACTGACGAAGAGGATGGAGATGATTCAATCGACAGCAGATCTGGTATGAGTGCCGCTGAGCAACTCGATGCCATCTACAAGATGATTCCTGAACTCTACGCAAAGATGGATCAGGCATACAATGTTATCGATGCAAGCCTTAGAGATGCTGGTGTTGTAAGACTCAATGTAATGGAGTTGAGTGAGGAAGAACTCGGTAAGGCGCTCAGTTTCTGCCTTCAGTACAAAGATGGTTTCTCCGTTAGAATGCTCAAGCAGGCAGATGAGATGCCTATTCTTACTAGCAACAAACAGTATTTTATCAGCAGACTTGTGAATGATAATGACTGCAGATATGCGCTTTTTGATGCAGGTCGTGAACTGCCATCAATCTACGTGCTTGATGATGGACTGCTTCCTGGGTCAAAATTGAGATATGTTGTATGTTCAGATGTAATTAAGGCGCTTATTCCACAGATGCATAAGCCGTTCACAAGTGCAGAGACAGTTGCTTTCTCTATTACGAGAAATGGTGATGTTGAGGCGGATGAGGATGCAGAGACACTGCTTGAGGAGATGAAGTCCATAGTTGAGCAAAGAGAGATATCTCCAGCGGACAAGCTCTGCTGTGATTCTAAGCTCAGTAGTGATATGAGGGACTTCTTGCTTGAGGCATTCGGACTTGAAGAGGATCAGCTGTATTCCGTTGTTAGAGCTTCGTTCAGATATGTTGGAGACCTCAAGGATGTGCTTCCTCCTGAGCATAAGGAGAGACTCTGTTACATGCCATTCGTTCCATTCAATCAGCTCAGTCTGATGAACAAGCCTGTAATGGAGTATGTCAAGGAGAAAGACCTTCTCTCGGCTTATCCTTTTGATTCAATGGATCCATTGCTTGAGCTTCTCAAAGAAGCCTCTGAGAGTGATAAGGTTAAAGAGATTAGAATGACAATATACAGACTGTCATCTAATCCTGTTATAGTCGATCATCTTCTCAATGCTGTTAATAACGGCAAGAAGGTCAAAATTCTGATTGAGCTCAGAGCGAGAAACGACGAAGCAAAGAATATCGACTGGGCACAGAAGCTTAGTGATGCAGGTTGCAAGGTTTATTACGGTGACGACGAGTATAAGGTTCATTCGAAGCTCTGTCAGGTTGTGATTGATGAGAGGGATGAGAAGAAGTTCATCAGCCAGATATCAACAGGGAATTACAACGAGAAGTCAGCAAAGAGCTACACTGATTTCTCGCTTATCACATATGATCAGCGCATCGGTAAAGATATCAATGAATTCTTTGAGGATGTATTCAAGCACAAGGAAGGCAAGTATGACCACATACTAACTTCTCCTAAGACAATGCATCAGACTGTAATCAATCTGATTAGAAGAGAGGCGAAGAAGGGTAGCAAGGGAAGAATCTTCATCAAAGTTAATGCTGTTACTGACTCAAAGCTGATTGAGGAACTGATGGAAGCTTCATGCGCTGGATGTAAGGTCAGAATGATAGTTCGTGGAATATGCTGCATTCTTCCAGGGGTTGAGTTCTGCACTGAGAATATCGAAATAGTGAACCTCGTAGGAAGACTGCTCGAACATTCTAGAGTGTATATCTTTGGTGAGGGAGATGATGAGATGATGTATATCTCTTCAGCTGACTTTATGACAAGAAATATGCTCAGAAGAGTTGAGGTCGCTTGTCCAATATACAACAGTGAACTTAGAGAGAGAATCAGAGCTATTCTTTATCTTAACTTCATCGATGACGTTAAGGGCAGAAGACTCAGGAGAGATGGTTGCTATGAGATTAAAGAAAGCGGACAAACAAAAACAGACAGCCAGAATCTGCTCATTAAGCAGTCTCAGCTTGTCTGAATGTTTCGTTAATATAACGGATTAATGAATATTACGCTTGTGCTTCTCTGTATCGATATTCTCGGTAGGGAAGTATAAGGTCTTATTCTCAGAGGCATCTGTGTCGCTGTCCTTCTTGCGGCGTCTTACAGGAGCCTCATTATCTTTGCCATCAGAAATATAATTGATTATCGCAAAGATAAGCAGGAATATAAGTACGATTAAACCGAGCAGAATCAGTGGCATAATTTCCTCCAATGTTCATAGAAATAACATATGAATATTATATATTATGCTGAGTAAAGAATGAAGAGGATTTTGCTCAGTATTTATTGCATGAAACTGAGATTTGAAGTGCAAATTATGCGTATTTATGGTATGATAATTATGTATAATTTTGCACTATTTTTGTGCAAAAAATTCACAGGGTATTGAGACATTGGGACTGTGAACTAGTTTATAATTAATAATTTTTAAAATATTTAATAGGAGAGCAAACATGTTTGAAAAACTTTCGGAGAAGCCTGTTGCTGAATATCAGAACGAACAGGTAGCGCATTGGAACGAGATGGATCTTCTCGAGCTCTGCGTAACTGAGCGTGAGGGAGCACCAAGCTATGTATTCTATGAGGGACCGCCAACTGCTAACGGCCGTCCAGGAATTCACCACGTTATGGCAAGAACTCTTAAGGACTCAGTTAACAGATATAAGACTATGCAGGGTTTCCAGGTTAAGAGAAAAGGTGGCTGGGATACTCACGGTCTTCCTGTAGAGATCGAGGTTGAGAAGCAGCTCGGCTTCAGCGGCAAGCAGGATATCGAGAAGTACGGTATCAGAGAATTCAATGAGAAGTGCAGAGAGTCTGTATTCACATACACTCAGATGTGGACAGATATGTCAGAGAGAATGGCATACCTCGCTGATATGAAGGACCCATACATCACATACAAGAACGATTATATCGAGACTGGTTGGTGGATCCTCAAGACTGCTTTTGATAAGGATCTCGTATACGAAGGATACAAGATTCTCCCATACTGCCCAAGATGTGGAACAGGACTTGCTTCACACGAGGTAGCTCAGGGATACAAGATGGTTAAGGTTAACACACTGACTGTAAAGTTCAAGAAGAAGGGTACAGACAACGAGTACTTCCTCGCTTGGACAACAACACCTTGGACACTCGCTGCTAACAGCTGTCTGACAGTTGGACCTGACATCGACTACGTAAAGGTTAAGATGACATCAGGCGAAAACGAGGGTAACATCTTCTACATCGCTAAGAACCTTGCAGCTAAGACATTCGGTAAGGATGAGTACGAGGTTATCGAGGAGCTCAAGGGTAAGGATATGGAGTACATGGAGTATGAGCAGCTCATGCCATTCTGTGTACCAGAGAAAGGTAAGAACGCATTCATCGTAACATGCATGGACTATGTATCCATCGAGGATGGTACAGGTATCGTACATACAGCTCCTGCATTCGGTGAAGACGACTACCAGTGCGGAAGAAAGTACAACGTGGCAGTACTTCAGCCAGTAGATGAGAAGGGTGAATACACAGCTACACCTTGGAAGGGTCACTTCGTAATGGAGGACGGCCTCGACGTTGAGATCATCAAGTACCTTGCACAGGACGACAAGATCTACGCTAAGCAGAAGCTTGAGCACAACTATCCACACTGCTGGAGATGTTCAACTCCACTCGTATACTATGCAAACAAGTCATGGTACATCGAGATGAGCAAGCTCAAGGATGAGCTCGTAGCTAACAACAATACAGTAAATTGGTATCCGGATTACATCGGAGAGAAGAGATTCGGTAACTGGATTGCAGATGTTAAGGACTGGGCTATCTCAAGATCAAGATACTGGGGTACACCAATTCCTATCTGGAGATGCGAGTGCGGACACCTCCACTGCATCGGTTCAAGAGCTGAACTCGTAGAACTTGCTAACGAGGATATCGATGAGAGCATTGAGCTGCATAGACCATATGTTGATGAAGTAACTCTCACATGTCCAGAGTGCGGCAAGACAATGCACAGAGTAACTGAGGTAATGGACTGCTGGTTCGACTCAGGAGCAATGCCATTCGCTCAGTGGCACTATCCGTTTGAGAACAAGGAGAGATTTGACGAGCTCTTCCCTGCAGACTTCATCTGCGAGGGTATCGACCAGACAAGAGGTTGGTTCTACTCACTGATGGCTGTATCAACAATCGTAAAGGGATGCGCACCTTACAAGAACGTTCTTGTTAACGACCTTATCCTTGATAAGGAAGGTAAGAAGATGTCAAAGTCAAGAGGCAACACAGTATCACCATTCGAGCTTCTCGACAAGTACGGTGCTGACGCACTCAGATGGTACCTCGTATCAGTATCACCAGCATGGACTCCAACAAAGTTCGATGAGGACGGTGTTAAGGATGTTGTAAGCAAGGTATTCGGAACACTCAGAAATACATACAACTTCTTCACACTTTACTCAAATCTTGATGATCTCGATGCTGCTAAGATCGAGATTCCATATGCTGATAGACCAGAGCTCGACAGATGGATCATCTCAAAGTACAACAAGCTCATCAAGTACACAACAGAGAGCATGGATGCTTATGACCATATGAAGACTGTTAAGGCAATCGGAGAGTTCATCTCTGAGGACCTTTCAAACTGGTACATCAGAAGAGCAAGAAGAAGATTCTATGCTGAGGGCATGACAGATGATAAGAAGGCTGTATATGCAACAACATACGAGATTCTCCTCGGACTCTCAAAGATGATGGCTCCTATCGCTCCATTCATCAGTGATGAGATCTACACAAAGTTGACAGGCGAGGCAACAGTTCACACTGCATTCTACCCAGTATGCGACGAGTCACTCATCGACGAGGCAGTTGAGGAGAGAATGGATCTCGTAAAGACTCTCGTTAACCTCGGAAGAGGAACAAGAGAGCAGGAGAAGCTCAAGGTTAGACAGCCACTCCAGAAGGTAATCGTTGACGGTAAGTATGAGTCACTCATCGCTAACCTCACAGACCTCATCGAGGAGGAGCTGAACGTTAAGGAAGTAGTATTCGAGAACGACCTTGACCAGTACATGAACTACTCAGTAAAGCCTAACTTCAGAGCAGCTGGTCCTGTTCTTGGTAAGAACATCAAGGAGTTCGGACAGAAGATGGCTGCAGCTGATGCTAAGGAGATCATCGCTCAGCTCGCTAATGGCGCAGTTGAGATGGAGCTTGGCGGAGAGAAGTATGAGATCACAGAGGACTTCCTCGATGTAAGAATCTCAGCTAAGGAGGGCTTCGTTGTAGGAATGGAGAACAACGTATTCACAATCCTCGACACTGTACTCACACCAGAGCTCATCGAGCAGGGTTATGTAAGAGAGATCATCTCAAAGATTCAGCAGCTCCGTAAGCAGGCTGACTTCGAGATGATGGACAATATCACAATCTACCTCAATGCTGACGAGGAGATTAAGGCAGCAGTAGATGCTAACGCAGAGTTCATCATGGATGAGACTCTCGCTAAGAGCATCGAAGCTAAGAGCGACCTTGAGGAGTTCGATATCAACGGACACAAGACAGGAATCGCTGTAGAGAGAATCTAAGCAATCCACGAAAGGACAAAGATGGCTAATAAGGACGGAAAGCAGAATATTCTCAGTCTGAATACAGAGGAACTCAAAGCAGTAATGCTTGAGTACGGAGAAGCTGCTTTCCGTGCCAAGCAGATCTTTGGTTGGCTTGCTAAGGGCACAGAGAGTTTCGAGGACATGCTCAATATCCCCTCGAAACTCATAGCCCGTCTCGAGGAAGATTACTATATCGGACTGCCATGCATCGTAAGAAGCAGCAAGTCTGCGATTGATGGAACGGTAAAAGTTCTGTATGAAATGGCGGACGGCTCCTGCGTAGAATCGGTATGTATGCAGTATTCGTATGGTAATTCAATATGCATCTCAACTCAGGCTGGATGTAGAATGGGATGCACATTCTGTGCAACCGGAATCGGCGGTCTTGAGAGAAACCTGACAGCAGGTGAGATGCTTGGTGAAGTACTTCAGATGAGAAACTTCATTGGTGATAGAATCAATCACATAGTGTTAATGGGTATGGGAGAGCCGTTTGATAACTACGAGAATGTTGCACGTTTCCTGAAGCTTGTTAACGATAAAGCAGGATATAACCTGAGCATGAGAGATATCACGGTATCAACATGCGGAATCATTCCGATGATCGAAAGATTTGGAGATGACTTCAAGCAGGTGAATCTTGCAGTCTCACTCCACGCACCTAATGACGAGATAAGACGCAGAACTATGCCAGTTGCGAAGGCATATCCTTACAAGGATCTTATGAAGGCATGCAAGGAGTATACGCAGAAGACCGGTAGACGAATTACTTTTGAGTATTCGATGATTAATGGTGTTAATGATTCGGCAGAATGTGCAGAAGAGCTTGCTTCAAACATCAAAGGCTGGCTCAGCCATGTTAATCTCATTCCGCTCAATGCTGTGAAAGAGAAAGATTACAAAGCTTCAGAGACAAAGAGAATTAAGGCATTTAAGTCTATTCTCGAATCATATGATATAGCATGCACAATAAGAAGAACGCTTGGTTCAGATATTGATGCAGCATGCGGACAACTGAGGAACAACAATCGTAATAATTAACGGAGGCTAAGGTTAGATGAGAATACTTGTAGACGGTATGGGAGGCGATTATTCGCCATCAGAAATAGTTAAGGGTGCAGTTAGAGCTGCTTCAGAGGTAGATGCGACAATTGGAATTCTCGGACCAGAGGAGACAATTAACAATCTTCTCAAGCAGGAGAACTGGACTGGTAACAATATTGAGGTAATCAACGCTGCAGAGGTGATTACTAATGATGATTCGCCAGCACTGGCAATCAGAAGAAAGAAAGATTCAACAATTGTTAAGGGCATGAATATGCTCAAGGCAGGTGAGGCTGATGCATTCATCTCAGCAGGAAGCACAGGAGCTCTGCTCTCAGGTGGACTTCTTCTGCTCGGAAGAATCAAGGGCATCAAGAGACCTGCTCTCGCAGCGTTCTTCCCTAAGATCGGACAGGACGATACAACACTTATTGTTGACTGTGGTTCAAATGTTGAGACAAAGCCAGAGCACATCCTTCAGAATGGAATCATGGGAAGCATCTTCGTTAACTGTGTAAAGGGTATTGAGAACCCAGAGGTTAAACTTCTCAATGTAGGTGCTGAGGATGGTAAGGGTAACGACCTTCACAAAGAGGCATTCGAAATGCTCAAGGAGAGCAACGTTAACTTCACAGGTAATGTTGAGGGAAGAGACGTATGCTTTGGAGTATGCGATGTAGTTGCAACTGATGGATTCTCAGGAAATGTATTCCTCAAGAGTTCAGAGGGAGTTGCAATCGCAATTATGAATAGAGTAAAGGAGAAGCTTACCGAGGGCTTACAGGCTAAGCTTGGAGCTGCTCTTGCGTACGGCAAGCTCAAGGAACTCAAGGCAGAGTTCAACTATGACAGAGAAGGCGGTGCACCAATTCTCGGTCTCAAGGGTGCTGTACTCAAGATTCACGGTAATTCAAAGGCTCCTGCAGTGTACTACGCAATTAAGAAAGCTATTCCATACGTTGAGAATGACGTAACAGGTAAGATTGCAGCTGCAGCAGCGGCGAACAAGGATATATGTGCAGAATAGAAGAATTACAGAGCACAATTCAATACAGATTTGACAATGAGACACTTCTCGTCAATGCACTGACTCACAGTTCTTACGCATCTGAGAATGGTAAGAACTATCGTTCCAACAATGAGCGACTCGAGTTTATCGGTGATGCATATCTTGGAGCAGTCGTTGCAACGAAGCTCTACAGTGTTATGGATGATACTCAGGAGGGTATTCTCTCTCGAAAGAGAGCAGAAGTAGTATGCGAGTCAACTCTTGCTGATGTAGCAAGAAGCATTGGACTCGGCAAGTATATTCTGCTCGGCAAAGGAGAGGATGCGCACAACGGCAGAGAGAAGGATTCAATTCTCTCCGATGCTATGGAGGCTGTTATAGGCGCTATCTTCCTTGATGGCGGCTTTGATGCCTGCAGAGAAGTTATTCTTAGACTCTTCGCTGAGAAGATTAGAATGGCTATCAAGGGTGAACTAATCCATGATTTCAAATCAGAGCTTCAGAGAAGAATTCAACATAGATTCCACGAGAACAGACTTGAATATGTTGTCGTAGCAGAGAGCGGACCGGCGCACGACAAGACTTTTACCGTAGAGGTCCGTCACAGAGATGAGCCAATTGGCGAAGGAAGCAGTAAGAGCAAGCTCAAGGCAGAGCAGGCAGCTGCTGCATCTGTACTCAAGAAAGGGGTATTCTAACTTTGTATTTCAAGCGAATCGAACTGCAGGGATTCAAGTCTTTCGCAGATCCAGTAACAATTGAACTGAATGACGGTATCACCTGCATTATCGGTCCTAATGGAAGTGGTAAGAGTAACATCAGCGATGCGCTTAGATGGGTTCTCGGAGAGCAGAGCTCGAAGCAGCTTCGTGGAAGCAAGATGCAGGATGTTATTTTCTCTGGTACCAACACAAGAAAGCCTAAGGGTATGGCTGAGGTTACGCTCGTAATCGATAATACTACAGGCATTCTTCCTTTGGAGTACAACGAGGTAGCTGTTACAAGAAGAATGTTCAGATCTGGTGAGAGTGAGTATCTCATCAATGGTAATAACTGCAGACTCAAGGACATCAAGGAGCTCTTCATGGACACTGGTATCGGTGTCGATGGTTATTCAATCATCGGTCAGGGTAAGATTGCCGAGATTGTTAGCCAGAAGGCTGAGAGTAGAAGACAGATTTTTGAAGAGGCTGCAGGAGTTGTTCTTTACAAGAGTCGTAAGACTGACGCGGAGAACAAGCTCAAGACAGCAAGTGACAATCTCGAGAGAGTAAGAGATATTATCGCGGAGATTGAAGGCAGAATCGGAGGTCTTAAGGAGGATTCCGAGAAGGCTATCGAGTATATCGGTCTCAGAGACAGATATAAGACACTTGGTATCAATATCATCCTACACAATCTCGATGGTCTCGAGAAGAGCGTTGAGGCTGGTAAGGCTGACCTGTTAGACGCTGAGAAGAAGATTCTCGATATTCAGTCTAAGCTCATCGAGCTTGATGATGAGATTGATACAAGAAGTGCAGATGATACTGAACTTCAGGAGAAACTCTACGATAAGAACAATGAGCTCCTCGCTAAGATTAATGAGCTGAACACAATTAGTAGTAGTGGTCAGGTTAACGACGAGAAGCTTAACAATATCGAGAGAGAACTCGAGAGACTTAATGCGGCAATTGAGGAGAATGAAGCTAAGCTCGAAGAGGAGAGAGCTTCATTTGTTGAGCTTGAGGCGAAAGATAACGAGTACAATACAGCTCTTGAAGAAGCTAAGTCGAATTACAATCAGGCTGTAATGAAGCTCACTGAGCATAATTCAGAGCAGATTGAGGTTTCTGATCATATTGAGAGAAATAAGGACGAGATCATCTCGCTTAACAGCTTCTGCATTAGCAGAAATGGAGATATCAATACTCTCGAGAACTATAAGAAGACACTGAGCGACAGAATCGAAGCAATCCAGTCGGATAATAGCGGCAGAGACGCCAGGGATGCTGAGCTCAGAGCTTCATTTGCTGATATTGAGGCTAAACTCGAAGCGAAGGAGAAGGAACTCAACGACGCTAGAGAGGCACTGGCGAATAATGACGAAGAAATTTTATCTGTTAACAGAAAGATAGCTGACTGCTCAACAGAGATCTTCGACCTTACTGACAAATTCAACAGAACAGAAGCTCGTAGAAATACTATCGAAGAGATGGAGAATAACTACGAGGGATATAATAATGCGGTTAAGGCTGTAATGAGAAAGTCATTCGGCGGCATCATCGGAACTGTTTCTGACATCATCACAGTTCCTGATGGTTATGCGACTGCAATTGAGACAGCTCTCGGTAATGGACTTCAGAACATCGTCTGCAAGGATGATGCTTCAGCTAAGGCTGCGGTAAGCTGGCTCAAGTCAGCTAAAGCTGGAAGAGCGACTTTCCTGCCTATAGAGTCAATTAGAGCAGAAAGAATCAGACCTGATAATTCAGTTGTCAATGCGGACGGATATATCGGTATCGCATCTGACCTTATTGAGTATGATTCAAAGTATTCAAACATCGCAGAATATCTTCTCTGCAGAGTAATCGTTGCTGATAATATGGACAATGCGGTTATCATTGCTAAGAAGAATATTAGAGGATTCAGAATTGTAACACTTGACGGTGAAGTAATCAGTTCAGCTGGTTCAATCACTGGAGGTAAGTATGTCAACAAGTCAGCTAATCTTCTCGATCGTAAGAAGGAGATTGAGGAGCTTGGCGCTGAGCTTGAGAAACTGAGAAGCAGAATATCACAACTCAAGAGTGATAGAGCAGAACTTAGTGATAAGCTGGCCGAGGCTAACAGCAAGAAAGGTAGCTTGCTTGAGAATGCTCAGACTATCGAGATTGAGTACAACGTACTTAAGGCTGATAGAGATCATACTTCTGAACTTGTTAAGGAGAGCGGAAGCAATGCTGATAAGGCTGCATCTGAGATTAATACTATCAGAGATGATATCGCATCCGCTGAGAATATGATCAAGAAGCATAGAGCAGCTATTCAGGAAGCTGAGGAGAAGTCACAAGTTTACAATGATGAACTCGACGGCCTTATGGCTAGACAGGATGAGCTCAAGGCTCTCATCGAGGAATACAATGAGTCAATCATTGCTCTCAAGGTAGAGGTCACCGAGAATGAGACAAAGATCTACTCACAGAATGAGCTCGTCGAGAAGGTAAGAGATAATATCACTGATCTCGAGGAGGCACTGAGGGAGGATAAGGAACTTAGAGCTGAGCATGAGACTAACAGAAATCTCCTCACAAGCACGGGTGTTGAATCTGAGGAGCAGATAGAGCAGCTCAAGAAAGACAAAGCTGATATCGAGCTTGAGATTGCTGACCTCAATGCTGCTTATGACAATAATAAGGCTGCATATGATGCTGCGAATAAGGAGCAGAGAAGACTTAATGGTGAGATTGAGTCTGCTAAGGAAGAGAAGTATAAGCTTGAGCTTAAGACTACTCGTAACGAGACACTTCTCGATACTCAGAAGGACAAGCTCTGGGATGATTTTGAGGTTTCATACGCTGAGGCAGTTGATATGAGAGAACCAGACTTCGCTATTACAGCAGGTAACAGGGAGTCTAAGGAGATTAAACTGAGAATGGCAGAGCTTGGCGATGTCAATATCAGCGCAATCGAGGAATATAAGAAGGTAAGCAAGAGATATGAGTTCCTGACAACTCAGGAAGCTGACACAAGCAAGGCTATGGACGAGCTCGAGTCAATCATCTCCAATATGGACAAGACTATTAGAGTCAAGTTCAAGGAGACCTTCGATGAGGTTGTAATTAATTTCGAGAAAGCTTTCAAGGACCTCTTTGGAGGCGGATATGCGGAGCTTACACTCGAGGATCCAGAGAATCCGCTCGAGTCAGGCATCGAGATTACAGCACAGCCACCTGGCAAGAAACTCAAGAACATCAACCTTCTCTCTGGAGGAGAGAAGACTCTCACAGCTATTGCACTGATGTTCGCTGTACTCAGAGCTAAGCCAACACCTTTCTGTATTCTTGACGAGGTTGAGGCTGCTCTCGACGAAGTTAATATTGAGAGATTCTCAGACTATCTCAGAAACTTCGAAGGAATTCAGTTCGCACTCATCACTCACCAGAAGGCAACAATGGAGCATGCTGATGTTCTCTACGGCGTAACAATGCCGGAGCAGGGCGTATCGAGAATGCTCTCACTTAAACTTGGTGATGATTTCAATGTTCCAGGGCTGGAATAGAATATAATAAGAGGATAAAGAATAATGGGTCTTTTTGAGAACAAATCTACATTCAGACGATTCGTTGACAGTATCACAAATGTAATCGCTGATAAACCGACAATCGACGATGATTTCTACGAGGAACTCGAGGAGTCACTTGTCATCTCTGACATCGGAATTGACACAGCTGAGCACATCATGGATCAGCTCAAACAGGTTGTTAACAAGAAATACATCACTAAGCCTGAGAGAATCACGGATGAGCTCAAGGTCATCATTGAGGGGCTCGTAGATAAGGGCGAACGCAACAAGCTCTGCAATGAGACACCTCTTGTTATTCTCATGATTGGAATCAACGGTGGCGGTAAGACTACATCCATCGGAAAGATTGCCAACAGGCTAAAAGAAAGTGGCAAGAGCGTTATGCTCGCGGCAGCCGACACATTCCGTGCAGCAGCGGCTGAGCAGCTTGAACTCTGGGGCGAGAGAGTAGGTGTAAGAGTCATCAGACACGAAGAGGGAACAGATCCTTCAGCCGTAATCTATGACGCTATTCAGTCTGCAAAGGCAAATAAGACTGATGTTCTCATAGTAGATACAGCAGGTAGACTGCAGAATAAGGGTAATCTTATGAAGGAGCTCGAGAAGATGAGCCGCGTAATCAGCAAGGAATACCCAGAGGCAAAGAGAGAGAATCTCCTGGTACTCGATTCGACAACTGGTAAGAACGCAATCAGCCAGGCGAAGGAGTTCTCAGAGATTACAGATATAACTGGTATTGTTCTGACTAAGATGGACGGAACAGCCAGAGGTGGAATTTCTATTACAATTTCTGACGAGTTCGATCTTCCTATAAAGTTCATTGGAATGGGCGAGGGTATGAACGATCTGATCGAGTTTAATGCGAAGGACTTCGCAGGGGGAATTTTTGATGAGTAAACCAATACTGGCCGTAGTAGGCCGACCAAATGTAGGCAAATCAACTTTCTTCAACAGAATTATCGGCGAGAGAAGAGCCATCGTTGAGGATAAGCCGGGCGTAACAAGAGATAGAATCTATGCTGAGGCAGAGTGGAATGGCAAAGAGTTCGCCATCATCGATACTGGCGGAATCGAGGCTAAGACTGACGATACTATTCTCGCACAGATGAGAGATCAGGCTGTCATTGCTATGGATATGGCTGACGTAATCATCTTTATGGTAGATGGTAAGGAAGGTCTCACAACTGCTGATAGAGACGTTGCAACAATGCTTAGACGAACAGGTAAGGAAGTAATCCTTGTTGTTAACAAGGTTGATGTACCTGAGAGAATCTACGACAATATCTATGATTTCTATGAGCTCGGATTCGGTGAGCCTGTAGCAATCAGTTCAGTTAATATGCTCAATCTTGGAGATCTTCTCGACAGAGTAATCGAGAGTTTCCCAGATGACTGCTATGAGGAAGAGGATACTGTTAAGATTGCCATCATCGGTAAGCCAAATGTTGGCAAGTCTTCAATGGTTAATGCACTTACACAGGAGAACAGAGTTATCGTATCACCAATTGCTGGTACAACAAGAGACTCAATCGATACTCCATTCGAGTACAATGGCAACAAGTATACTCTTATCGATACTGCTGGACTCAGAAGAAAGAGCAAGGTATACGATAATATCGAGCGTTACTCAGTAATCAGAGCCGTTGCTGCTGTAGAGCGTTGCGACGTCTGTGTTCTGATGATTGACGCAGTTGAGGGACTTACAGAGCAGGATAAGAAGATCGCTGGAATTGCACACGAGGCAGGTAAGGGTCTTCTCATCGTTGTAAATAAGTGGGACCTCATTGAGAAAGAAACGAACACAATGAGAGACTACGAGAGAGCTATCAAAGCGGAGCTTCTTTTCGCTTCATATGCTCCAGTACTCTTCACATCTGTTGTGACAAAGAAGCGTATCTACGATGTAATCGACAAGTGCGAGATGATTCAGAACATGCGCTCATTCAGAATTACAACAGGTAAGCTGAACAGCATCATCGAGGATGCAGTAATGATGAGACAGCCACCACAAGACAAGGGAAGACGTCTCAAGATCTACTATGCTACACAAGTTGGAGTACAGCCACCTGTATTCAGCTTTAATATTAACGATAAGAAGCTCATGCATTTCTCATATGCTAGATATCTCGAGAATAAGATCAGAGATGCATATGGATTCGAAGGAACTTCTATCAAGTTCACATATAAAGAGAAACGAGGTGAGAACTAATGCCTAGTTACGCAAATCTTATTATTATTGGACTTATCGCATACCTTATGGGTTGCGTATCTCCATCAATTATTCTTGGAAATATTGCCGGAGTTAACATCAAGAAAGAGGGTAGTGGTAACGCTGGAACAACTAACACACTTAGAGTTCTCGGCGCTAAGCCAGCTATCATCGTACTCGTAGTTGATATCCTGAAGGGATTCATCGCGGTAAAAATCGGATCAGGTATTGCCGGCGAGATGGGTTCTATCGTAGCTTTCCTCTGTGTTGTAGTAGGACACGTATTCCCTGTCTTCTACAAGTTCAAGGGAGGTAAGGGTGTTGCAACCTGTCTTGGAGCTGCCTTTGCAGTTGACTTTGCTAGTGCCTTCGCACTTCTTCTGATTGCAGTTATCATAGCTGCATCAACAAGAAAGATGTCTGTAGGTTCAATTCTTGCAGCTGCATCATATCCAGTACTTTGCTGGTTCTACCTGAAGGCATATCCTAACTATATGTATATGGCAATTGCTATTGCACTCTTTGTTATCTTCAACCACAGAGACAATATCAAGAGACTCATCAAGCATGAGGAGCCTGATCTCGACTTCTCTAAGATTGCTGCGAAGCTCGGAATGAACAAGACTGAGGCAGAGCCAGTTGCAACTGAAGTCGTAGCAGAGCCAGTTGCAACAGTACTAGTTGCCGCTTCAAACCCTGTACATGAAGAGTTCGCTGAGCCTGAACCAGTTGACTACTATGAGGGAATTAAGGTTCCTAAGCTCAAGGCTAATGAGAAGAAGAATATCTCAGTAATCGGTAATGGAAGCTTTGGTACTGCGATTGCCAATGTAATCGTTCACAACGGACACAAGGTTACTGTATACGGAAGAAATAAAGAAGACATCGAGATGATGGCTGAGACAAATATGAACGAGAAGTATCTCCCATATGTAATTCTCAGCGATAAGATCAAATATACTAACGTACTCAAGACAGCTGTAAGTAACAGAGATGTTGTTATCTTTGCTGTTCCTGCACAGAGTTTCAGAGCAGTTTCTAAGAAGGCTTCTAGATATCTCAAGGATGGTGCTGTTGTGGTTAACCTTGCGAAGGGTATCGAGCAAGGCACACTCAACAGTATGGCAGAGATCGCCGCAGAGACAATGCCAAAGGCTAAGTATGTAGCTCTCTCAGGTCCTTCACACGCAGAGGAGGTAGTAAGAAATTATCCAGCTGCCCTCGTTGCTGCTTCGAAGGATAAGGATGCTGCAAAGCTAGTTCAGGATGTACTCATGAACGATAAGGTTAGAATATACACTCACGAGGATATCGTTGGTGTTGAGCTCGGTGGAGCTGTTAAGAACGTAATCGCAATTGCTACAGGTATCTCTGATGGAATGAAATTCGGTAACAATGCTAGAGCAGCTCTTATGACAAGAGCTACACATGAGATTTCTAAGCTCGGTAAGGCAATCGGTGCTGATGAGAAGACTTTTGCGGGACTTACTGGTATCGGTGACCTCATCGTAACATGCTCAACTAATCTCTCAAGAAATAGAAGATGTGGACTTTTCATCGGTCTCGGACTTACACCAGAGGAGGCTGTTGATAAGGTTGGTTCAACTGTTGAGGGATTCTACACAGCACAGGCTGCTAAGGAGCTTGCTGACAAGTACGAGGTAGAGATGCCAATCGTACAGGTAGTATACAGCGTACTTAAGGGAGATCTCACACCAAGTGAAGCCCTCGATTCACTGATGACAAGAGACAAGAAGGAAGAAACAAAGTAATAATGAGCAAGAGCTATCATATTATCACTTATGGATGCCAGATGAATGAGCACGACTCTGAGAATCTTGCGGGAATGCTCGAGGCTGAAGGATATGAGTTTGTTGAAGATCCATATGCTGCAGATCTGGTGATTATGAATACATGCAGCGTCAGAGAGAATGCGGATAAGAGATTCTTCGGCGTACTTGGACAGTTCAAGAAGCTTAAGAAGATCAGACCTGACTTCATTCTCTGTGTATGCGGCTGTATGCCACAGCAGCCAAGAGTTGTTGAGGAGATTAAGAAGAGTTTCGCATGGGTTGATATCATCTTCGGAACTCAGAACATTGCCAAGTTCCCTGAGCTTCTGCATCAGAGAGTAACAACTGGCAAGAAACAGTACTCAATTATCAAAGATAATCCTGTAGTTGAAGAGCATCTTGAGCCTAAGCGTCTCTATAAGCACAAGGCTCTCGTTAATATCACATACGGATGTGACAATTTCTGCACTTATTGCATCGTTCCTTACACAAGAGGAAGAGAGAAGAGCAGAACCGTTAAGGACGTAAGATGTGAGATTGAGAAGCTCGTTGCTGATGGTGTTAAGGAAGTAATGCTTCTCGGTCAGAATGTTGATTCATTCAAAGATCCGGGAACAGGAGAGAGATTTGCTGATCTCATCAGAAGTCTTAACAAGGTTGAAGGTCTTGAGAGAATCAGATTCATGACTTCTCACCCTAAGGATATCTCTGACGATATGATCAGCTGCTTCACAAGCTGTGATAAGCTCTGTCATAATATACATCTCCCTGTGCAGTGCGGAAGTGACCGCGTTCTGAAGAGAATGAACAGACATTATGACAGAGCAAAGTATATGTCTATCATCGCAAAGCTCAGAGAGGAGTGCCCGGACATCACAATCTCAACTGATATTATTGTGGGCTTCCCAGGAGAGACTGAGGAAGACTTCGAGCAGACACTCTCTCTCGTTAACGAGGTAGAGTACGACTCAGCCTTCACTTTTATCTACTCACCTAGAGAAGGAACTCCAGCTGCACGCTACGAGGACCAGATTCCTGAAGAAATCAAGCACGAGAGATTCGACCGTCTGGTTGATGACATCAACAGAATCTCACTTGAGAAGAATCTCCAGTATCAGGGCAAGACCTATGATGTTCTCGTTGAGGGCAGAAGCAAGACTGACGATGGTGCCTGGGCTGGAAGAACTAATGGATTTAAGCTTGTTAACTTCACAGCACCTGAGGAGATGGGAAAGCTCGATGGTAAGACTGTCAAAGTTGAAATTACTGAAGCCAAGACATTCAGTCTGTACGGCGTGATTGCTGAATAGCAATGTTTAGGAGCATTAATGCACGAAATTCTAAGAATGATAATTGAATTCATGACTGTTGGGCACATAATGACTATTATTTATGTGCTCAATTTCATTATTGCTCTTTTTGTCATTTTCGTTGATAGAAAGAGTCCGACGGCTACTATGGCCTGGGTAATGATTCTCTTCATCGTTCCGGTTGTTGGTCTTGTATTCTACGTAGTATTCTCTCAGAATATTGCAAGGCTCAAGATTGATAAGATATCTCCTGATGAGATGCGAATTAACACGTATATTCGTGAAGAGCAGATAAGACAGCTCAATTCTGTCCACCTCGCGAACTATAGTGCGATTCTCGATAAATGGAAGACTATGGTTATGCTCAATCTCGATTATGCGAATTCCTATCTTACTGCCAATGAGAAGGTTGAGATCATCGATGACGGAAGACTCAAATTCGAGAGAATGTTCGAGGATATCAGAAATGCCAGGGAGAGCGTTGAGGTATGCTACTTCATCATCAAGAATGATAATGTCGGTCGCAAGCTTATCAAGCTTCTAACTATGAAGGCTCAGGAGGGCGTACAGGTCAGACTTCTTATGGATGCTGCTGGAAGCAAGTCCATTACACCTCGTATGCTCAATGCGTTCAAGGCTGCCGGTGGTGAATATGCGTACTACTTCAAGCCTAAGTTCAGATATATGAATCTCAGAATCAATTACCGTAATCACCGTAAGATTGTAGTAATTGATCACAAGATTGGATATGTGGGTGGCTTCAATGTCGCTAAGGAATATGTTGGACTCAAGAAGAAATTCGGATATTGGAGAGACACTCATATTCGTCTGATAGGAGATGCTGTAATCACTCTCAATCTCAGATTCCTCCTTGATTGGAGATATGCATCTGGCAAGAAAGTTGACTTCGTTGAAACATTCAAGAATCATCCTATTACAGAATCAGACGGAGATATTCCAATTCAGATTGTTTCAAGCGGCCCTAATTCTCCAAGACAGGAGATTAAGCTGGGCATGATGAAGATGATTACTGGTGCCACTGAGAGCATCATGATTCAGACACCATATCTCGTTCCCGATGATGCTATGATGGAATCCCTCCTCATGGCAGCCAAATCAGGCGTCGATGTGAGAATCATGATACCTTGCATGCCAGATCATCCATTCGTATACAGAACTACACTTCTCAATGCCGGTATGCTCCTCGAAGAAGGTGCAAAAGTCTATATCTACGAGAACGGCTTCCTGCATGCTAAGACACTCTGCGTAGATGGAGAGGTGTGCACAGTCGGTTCTGCTAACTTCGATAATAGAAGCTTCAAGCTGAACTTCGAGACAAATGCTTTCATATATGACGAAGATGTAACGAAGAGAATGGAGAAATTCTTCGAAAGAGACCTCAAGTACTGCAGAGAATATACGCTTGAGGATCGAAAGAATATATCAATCAAAGAGAAGTTCCTTGAATCAATATCAAGACTTCTTACAGAAATTCTTTAAGAGGAGACTTAGAGATGCTTAGATACTATATCGCACTTTGGGCAGCTAAACTGTCGCTTATTGCTCTTAAGATCACAAAGCACAATGGAACAAATTTCCCTGGAATTGTTGCACTGAGAATCTGCCCAGACTTCCTTAAGCGCATTGCAAAGCCTGAGACTATCATCGGTGTAACAGGAACTAATGGCAAGACAACAACCAGCAATCTCATAAAGGATGCTCTCGCGGTAAAAGGCGTTCGCGTTCTCTCTAACAGCCACGGAAGTAACATTGCCTCAGGTGTCGCTACATCGTTCATGAACGGTGTCAACATCTTCGGCAAGTGTAAGTATAAGATGGCAGTCCTTGAGATTGACGAGAGATCTGTAACGAGATTCTTCCCAGCATTCCAGCCTGACTATCTCATCATTAACAATCTCACAAGAGATTCAATCATGAGAAATGGTCATCCTGAGTATATTGCCGGAATTCTCACTAAAGAGATGCCAGCCAAGACAAAGCTCATCATCAATGGAGATGATCTCATTGCCTGCTCAGTAGCACCCGATAACGAGCGTAAGTACTTCGGAATCGACAGAATGGATACTGATGTTACAGAATGCATCAATCTCATCAATGATATGATGAGCTGTCCTCAATGCAACGAGATGCTCAAGTATGAGTACCTGAGATATCACCATATCGGTAAGGCATATTGCCCAGCATGTGGTTTCAAATCACCTGAGTGTGACTACCTAGGTGTTGATGCTGATACTGACGCTATGACAATCAGCGTAAGAGAGAAAGCGAATTCTGCAAACGAGGCTATCAAGTATAAGATTATCAATGATAGCGTATTCAATATCTACAATGTTGTTGCTCTTGTGGCACTTCTCAGAGAGATTGGTTACTGTGCGGAGGACGTGCAGGAGATGCTCGACGGAATAGAGATCGTAAAGACACGATTCAACGAGAAGCGCATCGGAAGCTATACTTTTATCAGACAGATGTCGAAGGAGAAGAATGCTCTCGCATCAACTAGAGTATTCGACTATGTTTCAACTAGACCTGGTGACAAGGAACTTGTTCTGATGATGAACTGCCTTGGCGACACAAAGACATGGTCAGAGAATATGTGCTGGTTGTACGACTGCGACTTCGAATTCCTGAATAATGACAGCATCAAGAATATCATCGTTACTGGTGAGAGATCGAAGGACTACTACCTGAGACTTAAGTACGCGGGAGTACCTGATGAGAGAATCACAATCGTTCCTAACGAGAGGGATATTCCGAGTGGACTTAAGCTTTTCCCTGAATCTAATGTATATCTCTTCTATGGAACTGACTCACTCGAGCTCTCATATGTGATTGCGGATGCTATCGAAGAAACTATGAGAAATAAAGTTGCTGAAGGAGGGAACAGATAATGAGAATTGAAGTGTTATATCCAGAGATCTGTAATCTCTTTGGCGAACTCGGTAATATCAGATGCCTCAAGGAGTCAATGCCTGAAGCAGAGATTATCGAGACTCATATCAAGGATAAGCCGCGTTTCCTCGATGAGGATGTGAATCTTGTGTATATGGGAACCATGACAGAGCGTTCACAGATTATGGTTATCGAGGCACTTAAGCCTTATAAGGATAGAATAAAGGATAGAATCCACGAGGGTCTGCCAATGCTCGTAACTGGCAATGCTATTGAGGTTTTTGGTAAGGATATCATAGAGGATGATGTGAAGGTGACTGAGGGCATTGGACTATTCAATTTCGAGTCAAGAAGATCATCAATTCACAGAGTTAACCATCTATACGTGGGTGACTTCAAGGTTTCAGATACTGAAGTAATTAAGGTCGCTGGCTTCAAGTCACTCTTCGGATATGCATATGGACCTGCTTTCGAGTGTAAACTTTTCGATACGGTTCTCGGTTATGGTGCTAATGAGGAAATTAAGGAAGAGGGAATCAGATGCCATAACTTCATGGCAACTTATTTGACTGGTCCGCTTCTCATTCTCAATCCGCCTTTCGCTCAGTGGCTCATGAGAGAGATTATGGGCGCTAAGGACGCAGTTCCAGCACATTATGAAGCTGCTATGGAAGCATATAACTACAGAATTGAGGAATACTTGAGACCTGGCAAGGGCTTCATATATCACTAGGAGGTGTGAATGGATTCAATTTTGATTAAGATTCTTTCGCTTCCTGGAATAATTGTGGGATTGTCATTCCATGAGGCTGCTCATGCTTATGTGTCGCATAAGCTCGGCGATCCGACACCAAAGGCTCAGGGCAGACTTACACTGAACCCGCTTGCACACATTGATGTAATCGGTTTCATCGCACTGCTTCTCTGCGGTTTCGGTTGGGGTAAGCCGGTAATGATTGATAACAGATATTATAGGAGACCGAGAAGAGATGAGTTCTTGGTATCTATTGCGGGTGTTGTAACAAACCTAGCTCTTGCAATCGTTCTCGCGGGTGTGTCAGGTATGATATATAAGTCATATCTTGCAAGCCATTCACAGCTGATGGAGTATCTGTTCTACATATTCTTCTATGCTATGACAATTAATCTCTGTCTTATGGTGTTCAACCTTATTCCAGTTCCACCACTTGATGGATGGGGAATTGTTACACAGCTGTTCAACCTTAGACAGAAGAGTTGGTATTACAATTTGTACAAATATGGATCAGTGATTCTGATACTGCTCGTATTTCTGAATGTAACGGACTACATACTTACACCAGGTATCAGCATAATGAGCAACTTGCTTATGAGTATATTCTTCTAGAATTGCTGTCTGACGAGGTATAACTAATCGACACTACTATGTGTAGTGTCGATTTTTTCGTACAAAAATAAATTATTTCTCAGATGCATCGTAAGCGATTAAAAAGACGGTGCCTTGAACACCGTCCTGAGTGATATACAATTTGAATTTGGCTTATGCCTTGCATTCTTCCTGCATGAACTCTGACCATGGCATCAGCTCGTCCAGGTGTTCTGTCGAGTGATCCCA
>JAQXQE010000018.1 GCA_029101005.1 Bacillota bacterium
TGATTCGCTATATGGCAGATTATAATAAACAGGCAAAACCGGAAGAGATGTTAAGCTTTTATGGGTTTGATATGCAAAACTCCGACTTGGATCAAAAATGTGTAGATGAAGCATTTTCGCAACTTAAGATGCAGTATACCGATATGGAAGATGCTGCGGAAACTTTCGCGAATATACCAGTGATGGAAATGTATGCGCATGCAGCAAGATGCTACCTGCAGAATCAGGAGCTTAGTAATGCGTCAGATGCAGATTATGCAAAAATAAGGGATCATTATATGGCTGAAAACATCGACTGGATTTATGAGCATGTTCAGAATGCAAACGAATCTATGCTTATGATTTCGGGGCATAACGGACATATGGCAAAGAAGAGTACATATACTACATTCATGGGTGAAGAACTGTTTGAAAAATATGGTGATGACTATTTTGTCATTGGCACAGATTTTTACAAAACAGAATGCAATTTGCCTGGAAAAAATGGAAAAAGAATTACACGAAAATTTTATTCTGCTGACCCTTTGGCAAATACAGCACATGCTCTTGGGATAGATATTACGTATCTTGATTTTAATAAACTGCAAGAATCAGAAAAAATAAAGAAAATTATCAATCAGAGTATGCTGATGGGATCACTCGGAGAGGGTTATAGCTTTTTGAATAAGATCTTACCGAATAGTTACAGAATCAATGATGTCCCAGCAGAATTATATGACGGAATGATTATTGTGACAAATGCGACACCAACAGACATAAAGCATTAATAGAGTAACTTTGAATTTGTCGAGGTGATTCATGATGAAAGAAAGCATTATAGCAAAATTGACATTAAAAGATGATAAATTTGCTTGTGCGTTTGCTGATAAAATTATCTTAGAAAGCCAGGAAACTGATGAATGGTATGAGTATTTCAATACTTTTGCGTCCTTACTTAACCACCCAAAGTCATTGGTCAGAAATCGCGTGTTATATATCCTAGCTGCTAATGCACAGTGGGATGAGGACAATCATTTTGATGCGATTTTTGATGATTACCTCGCTCATGTCACGGACGAAAAACCCATTACAGCAAGACAATGTATTAAGGCTCTTGCACAAGTAGGTTTAGCAAAGCCACAGTATATTCCGAAGATATTGTCGTGCTTGAAGAATGCTGATTTATCAAAATACAAGGACAGTATGCGCCCGCTGATTAAAAAGGATATTGCAGAAACCGAAAGTATTTTGAAAACTTAGAATTTATGGAGCACGAATAATGGAAAATGCTATTGTTTATATACATGGAAAAGGCGGAACCGCTGAAGAAGCACTACATTATAAACAGTTCTTCCCTGGTTGTGATGTAATTGGTTTTGACTATAATTCGCAGTACCCTTGGGATGCTAAAGAAGAGTTTTCGTTATATTTTGATTCTCTTCTAACAAAATATAAATCAATAAGGATAATTGCGAACAGTATCGGTGCCTATTTTGCCTTGAATGCGCTCAGCAATGCGCAAATAGAAAAGGCGTATTTTATATCTCCTGTTGTAGATATGGAAAAGCTTATATATGAAATGATGCGCTGGGCTGGTGTTACCGAGGATAAGCTGAAGGAAAAGGAGTCAATTGAAACTTCTTTTGGAGAGACCCTATCGTATAATTATCTGAATTGGGTCAGACAGCATCTTTTTTCATGGAACGTACCGACAGCTATACTGTATGGAAACAATGATAATATGCAATCAATTGATACGATTATGGCATTTGCGAATAACTGTGGTGCGGATCTGACCGTAATGGAAAACGGCGAACATTGGTTTCATACAGAAGAACAGATGAAATTTTTAGACGAATGGATCAGCAGATAACTTCCAGTTTGTAGACCTATGATTTGTTAAGAAAATAAGCGCTAGAAACCGCTAAAATACATGCTATACGCTAGGTATTAAAGCTCCCGCAGAAGAGAATGAATATTATAATATGCCTTCTATACCGGACAGCATACGTACATATTATAATGTATTTGAGATAATCTGGGGCATTTGTTATAATGTTGATAAGAACAAATGTTTGAGGTGGCGATATGTCTAAAGAGCAGAATCAGATTGCAATTAGATCTTCCGCAGCGGAATATCTTACCTTTGTTGCATCTACAGGTGACAGTGACGAAAGCGTTGAGATGCGTTATGAAGATGAAAATATATGGCTGACACAGAAGATGATGGCTGTGTTATATGATGTAAGTGTGCCTACCATAAATGAGCATATAAAAAATATAATTAATGATAGTGAACTTGAGGAGACTTCAGTTATTAGGAAATTCCGAATAACTGCTTCTGATGGTAAAAGCTACAATACGAATCACTATGCACTGCAAATGATTATTTCTGTTGGTTTCAAAGTGAACTCTGAAAGGGCGGTTCAGTTCAGAAAGTGGATAAATCAGATTGCTTCAGAATACACAATCAAGGGCTGGGTAATTGATGATGAGCGTTTAAAAAGAGGTACTTACCTGACTGATAAATATTTCGATGAACAGTTAGAGCGCATCAGAGAAATTAGAGCCAGTGAGCGTAGATTCTATCAGAAGATAACGGATATATATGCTACGGCAATCGATTATGATAAAAATGCGAAGGCTACAAAGCGTTTTTATGCATCTGTACAGAATAAGATGCACTATGCAGTCCATGGATATACTGCCGCGGAATTAATATATAATCGTGCTGACAGTGAAAAAGAGCATATGGGTCTTACAACATGGCAGGATGCACCAGACGGGAAAATAAAAAAATCCGATGTAACAGTTGCTAAGAACTATTTATCAGAGCAGGAAATGAAGCAACTCAATAGAATGGTTACTTCATATTTGGATTTTGCTGAAGATATGGCAGAACGTAAAATTCCGCTTACGATGGCAGACTGGGAAAAACGGCTGAATACGTTTATTGAAATGTTTGAATATGGTTTATTAAAAGATGCCGGAAAAGTATCTGCTGAAATTGCTAAACTTCATGCGGAAACAGAATTTGAAAAATATCGAATTATACAAGACAAATTTTTTATGTCTGACTTTGATAGATTTATATTGGAGTTGGAAGCTAAACAATAACAAAAGGTCGCAACTACGACGATGCGCTTCACGTCGAATGCGTGTCTTTGCTACAAAAGCATATGGTTTTGGCAAGCCCGGTTTATTTCTATTCTATTGATGCACAATTTAAAGCAGTAATTGATAGAAGCGTTTGTCGTTGGACAGAAGTAGAGAATAAAGAGATGTATTATATCATGACTGCAGCTGACGAAGAAAAGGTATCATATACGGAACTGGCGTATACCACGTAGCAGAAATCAAAAAACAAAGTGTATGCAGGAAGCATATGAGATGGGAAAGAATGTATAGACCGAAAGCGGTACAAATTTCAGTTTGTAGACATCTGGTCTGCAGGTGCTTAATTCTAATAGATATAACAAGAGATGCCTTACACGGCATCTCTTTTGCTTTATTTGCATAATTCTCCGTAGACAAGCTCTGCGAGCTGAAGGTGTCCTTCTGCAGTGAGGTGTTCGCAGTCGATTGCAGATACAGATACCTCTGCTGCATCGAGGAATCTGCATCCGTGGCGTTCGGTCAGCTCCTTGTAGAGAGGAGCCAGCTTGTGTGACTTCTCGACCGATGTCTGGTCGATATCTGTCATGAATGGTGTTCCCTCAATCTCAGGTCTAATGTGGACTGGTGAGATTACAAGAATCTCAGGTACGAAGCCCTGACGTGCAGGGGCTCTATCCTCGAGGCACTCGATGAGGCTCTCCATGCCACGAGCTATATCTGCCGGCTCGAGCTTCATATCGTAATTGCAGTCATTAGTTCCAAGCATAAAAACGACTATATCGACAGGCTGGTGAGAACCGAAGATTGCAGGCAGAGACTCAAGTCCGTTCTGATAATCAGTGCCGACTCTATGATATGCAGTAGTTCTGCCGTTAAGTCCTTCAGCAATTACTTCGTAATCTGAACCGAGTTTCTCCTGCAGAAGAGTAGTCCAGCGCATTGAGCGAGGGTATCTCGTTCCGGTAGCTGGTTCGAATCCGTATGTATTTGAATCTCCGTAACATAGCACCGTAGTCTTATGCTCAGCGGCAATTGCGGCGAGCATAGAATCGCGGAGTTCGTCACTATTAATGTTGTTTGTGTTAGCTGTGCTCATCGATATGAACCTCCATTTCTGAATACGCTAATCTTACTCTTGGGTAGTATTATTTTCAATAAGTAAAGTCTCTATTGCTGCTACATATGGTACAATAGCAGGGGGTTATCGGAAGTATGATAATCAAGAAGTTCGATGAAGGAGACGAAGTCGAGATTGCAGAGACGAATTAAGTATAACGAATTGAATGGAGCACTGGTTGGACTTGCAAGCGCCTGTGAGGGTCTGTATATGATAGGCTACGCACAGAAAGTTGAAGTAGTTGAGGCGATTATCTCAAAGATCAATCGATAGGAATTTGAAAGGAATAATGATGAACAAGAAGCTCGATATTGTAGGCGTTCAGATTGACTTCGGAGCGTCCGAGAAGGGTGTAGCGATGGGACCTACAGCTATAAGATATGCTGGAGTGGTGCACGGACTAGAGCATATGAATTATGATGTCAATGACAGGGGAGACATCATTCCGCTTAGAAAGGGTGCATCAAGACCGGATATGCTTGCATATGAGCAGGTTATTGATGCGAATCACAGACTCTATGATGAGGTGTATGACTCGCTCCAGAGCGGTCGCATTCCAGTAGTGCTTGGAGGAGATCACTCAATCGCTGCTGGAAGTATCTCAGCTGTATCCAAGTTCTACGAGGACAAGGGGCCAATCGGCGTTATCTGGATTGATGCTCACGGAGACTGGAATGACAATAAGACTACAGAGACTGGTAATATGCACGGTATGCCATATTCTGCAGTTTGCGGTTACGGCCCAGATGAGATGATAGACTACGGACAGAAGCCTCACTATGTGCAGGTTAAGAACTGCGTTCAGGTTGGAGCGCGTGATGTCGATCCTCTTGAGGCGGCGAGAATGAAAGAAGCTGGAATGAACACTCTCACTATTCATGACATTGATAAGAGGGGAATGTTCGAGGTTATGAAGGATGCTATTCGAATTGCATCAGAGGGAACAGTTGGAATTCACCTCAGCTTCGATGTTGACGCGGTTGATCCAACTTATGCACCTGGAACAGGAACACCTGTCGAAGGTGGCCTCACATCGAGAGAGGCTTTCCTCGCTGTAGAGATGATTGCTGAGTCAGGCAAGCTTCTGAGTATGGATATGGTAGAGGTCAATCCTATTCTCGACATAGAGAATAAGACGGGTAAGATGGCTTGCGAGCTGATTCTGGCGGCTTTCGGCAAATCTGTATATTAAACAACAAAGTTGGATAATTTGTGATTTTCCACAAATTATCCAACTTTTTTATTGACACAATACAAATACAGGTTTATACTACCAACATAATTTAATAAACAAAGGCATTGATGAAGAGAAGTACCTGTAAAGTTCAGCTACAGAGAGTGGGCGATGCTGAGAATCCCGCGCAAAGAGTTACAGCGAATAACACTTCGGAGCCCCAATCTGAAAGTCGTCTTGCCCATCAGTTTCAAGCTGCATAACTGATGGAAGAGGTGATCAGTAGGTGCGGCGAGTCGTGATCGTTATCTCACGCGAGCTTGTTAGAGCTTAGATAAAGAGTGATCGGGAATATTGTTAATGGTATTTCTGGTAAGATAGGTGGCACCGCGGATAAGCAGCTATTCGTCCTATGTTTCTATAGGATAGGTAGCTGCTCTTATAATGGAAATTTCGGAGGTGCAATTATGTGTTCAATTATTGGTTTTGCAGGAAAGAGTCTTACAGCAGAAGAGATCATGCCTTATTTCGAGGAAACTGTATCTAGAGGTCCAGATGATACTAGATTTGTAGAAACACCATCAGGCTGGCTCGGATTCCATCGTCTCGCAATCATGGGACTGAGCGACGAGGGTATGCAGCCTTTTACACTGGATGGTGATATCCTCGTGTGTAACGGCGAGATCTACGGCTTCAGACCTATTAGAGAAGAGCTCGCTAAGACATATGAGTTCGCTAGCGAGAGCGACTGCGAGATTCTGCTTCCGCTCTATCACAAGCTCGGAACAGATATGTTCCCGATGCTGAGCTCAGAGTTTGCAATGATCATCTACGATCACAAGTCGGACAGCCTGATTGCTGCAAGAGACCCAATCGGAATCAGACCACTCTTCTACGGCTATGACAAGGGCGGAGATATCGTCTTCGCAAGTGAGGCTAAGAACCTCGTCGGACTCTGTGAGAGAATTACTCCATTCCCTCCAGGTCACTACTACAAGGACGGCGAGTTCGTAAGATACTGCGACCTGACAACTGTTGAAGAGTATTCAACAAGTGATGTTGAAGAGGCGTGCAAGGGAATCAGGGAAAAGCTTATTCACTCTGTCGAGGAGAGACTCGACGCTGACGCGCCACTCGGTTTCCTTCTTTCGGGAGGTCTCGATTCTAGCCTCGTATGTGCTATCAGTGCGAAGTTACTGGGTCGCAAGATTAGAACTTTCGCGATTGGAATGGATGTTGATGCTATCGACCTCAAGTATGCGAGAACTGCTGCTGATTACATCGGCGCTGAGCACACTGAGTTCTATATGACTAAAGATGATGTTATCGAGGCTCTGCCTGAGGTAATCAGACTGCTCGGGACATGGGACATCACAACTATCAGAGCCAGCCTTGGAATGTACTTGTGCTGCAAGAAGATTCACGAGACAACAGATATCAGAGTGCTGATGACGGGTGAGATCTCAGATGAGCTCTTTGGTTACAAGTATACCGACTTCGCACCAAGCGATGAGGAGTTCCAGAAGGAAGCTGTAAGAAGAATAGAGGAGCTGTACATGTACGATGTTCTCAGAGCTGACAGATGTATCTCATCAAACAGCCTCGAGGGACGTGTGCCATTCGGAGAATCTGAATTCGTTAAGTATGTAATGAGCATCGATCCTGCTATCAAGAGAAACAGCTATGGAATGGGCAAGTACCTTCTGAGACATGCGTTCGAGGATGACAAGATTCTTCCTGACGAGATTCTCTGGAGACAGAAGGCTGCATTCTCAGATGCTGTAGGTCACTCGATGGTGGACGATCTGAAGGAATATGCCGAGTTCTACTACACTGACGAGGAATACGAAGAACTCTCAGCGAAGTATGAATACGCGAAGCCTTTTACCAAGGAGAGCCTGCTCTACAGAGAGATCTTCGAGCAGTACTACCCTGGACAGGCTGAGATGATCAAGGACTTCTGGATGCCTAACAAGGAATGGGAAGGCTGCGATGTAGACGACCCATCAGCAAGAGTGCTCTCGAACTACGGCGAGAGCGGTAAGTAGGATAGGAATAAGTTAAGCGGCAAAGGGTATATATGGAGGAGGTAGAATGCAAGAACAGATATTGACGCTGATTAGACGCATAAGGGATGGCTGTCGAAAGTCATCCCCCCTTTTTTTGATATTTGTTGAATAGAACAATTAATTTCAAAATAATTGTTGACAAGCCTTAAATACATGGGTATTATGATAGAGTATTTTTGATAATTGTTTTTGAAAATATTTATAAGTTGCGCAATTTATAAGGAATCTTTAAGACAGCGAGTAGTGATCGGTGGCTAGTGTCTCTATCACTCCCTGTAGATAAGAGTCCTTATTTTTTTAGTTTTTGGGAGAATTTGCGCAAGGGGATAGTAGCCCCTGCGAAGGGAGGCAAGGTCATGAAGAAGTACATATTTGTAACAGGAGGAGTTGTATCAGGACTCGGCAAAGGAATCACTGCTGCATCACTCGGAAGATTGCTCAAAGCACGCGGATACAAGATTGCATCACAGAAGCTCGATCCTTATATCAATATCGATCCTGGAACGATGAGCCCTTATCAGCACGGAGAGGTTTTCGTTACAGAAGATGGAGCAGAAACAGACCTTGACCTAGGACACTACGAAAGATTCATCAATGAGAATCTGAATAAGTTCAGTAACCTGACAACGGGAAGAGTGTACTGGAATATCCTGAACAAGGAGCGTAATGGAGATTACCTCGGCAATACAGTACAGGTTATTCCTCATGTTACAGATGAGATTAAGAGATTCATCTATCAGGTAGGTAAGACATCTGATGCCGACATCATCATCACAGAGATTGGCGGCACAGTAGGAGATATTGAGAGTCAGCCATTCCTTGAAGCAATAAGACAGGTCGGCTGCGAAGTTGGCAAAGAGAACTGTGTATACATTCACGTAACTCCGCTCCTTCATATCGAGAGTTCAGGAGAGTATAAGACAAAGCCAACACAGCATTCAGTTAAGGAACTCAGAGGACTCGGAATCTCACCAGACCTCATCGTGCTGAGAGCGACAGGAGAGATTGATGAATCAATTCGCCATAAGGTTTCGATGTTCTGTAATGTTAAGCCAGAATGCGTAATACCTAACAAGAATCTTAAGGATCTCTATCACGCACCAACAATGCTCGAGGAGAGCAAGTTCAGTGAGATCGTCTGCAGAGAACTCGGAATTGAAGCGAATGAGCTTAAGCTCGACTCGTGGAAGGAGATGCTCGACAGAATCGATTCAAGAGAGGGAAGAGTTACAATCGGACTCGTCGGCAAGTACACAAAGCTGCACGATGCATACCTCTCAGTTGCAGAAGCGCTTGCACATGCGGGCTATGAGAATGGCGTATTCGTAGACATTAAGTGGATAGAGGTAGAAGATCTCACAGAAGACGGATGTCCAGATAAGAGCGACGAGGAGCTTGAATCAATACTCGGAGATGTTGATGGAATCCTCGTTCCAGGAGGATTCGGCAACAGAGGTATTGCAGGCAAGATAAGAGCTGCTAGGTATGCGAGAGAGCACGATATTCCATATCTCGGAATCTGCCTCGGAATGCAGATTGCAGTTATCGAGTATGCGAGAAATGTACTTGGATATGCAGATGCGAATTCGACAGAGTTTGATGAGAACAGTGCTCACAATGTGATCGACTTAATGCCAGACCAGAGAGGAATTGTTCCTAAGGGTGGCACAATGAGACTTGGAGCATACGAGTGCAAGATTACAGAGGGCTCGGTCCTCGAGAGCGTATACGGCAAGTCTTCAATCAGTGAGAGACATCGCCACAGATACGAATTCAATAATGAATACCGTGAGGCTGTTGAATCAGCTGGCATGAGAATTGCGGGAACTTCGCCAGATGGAAGACTGGTAGAAGCGGTAGAGCTTCCAGATCACAGATACTACGTGGGAGTTCAGTATCATCCGGAGTTCAAATCAAGACCAAATGCGGCGCATCCGTTGTTCAGAGAACTGGTCAAAGCAGCAAAATCAGAATAAATATATTAAGGGATAGAGATTAGGAAAGAGGGGTAAGACATGGATAAGACTTTGAAGG
Source organism: Bacillota bacterium (assembly GCA_029101005.1). Classification (GTDB taxonomy): domain Bacteria; phylum Bacillota; class Clostridia; order Peptostreptococcales; family Anaerovoracaceae; genus Crickella. Next base: position 9,491 of record JAQXQE010000018.1, read on the forward strand.
AACTGTATGGATCAATGGTATTCGACGAGGCGACAATGCAGGAGCACCTTTCGGCAAGAACTTTCGCATCTTGGAAGGATTGCGTTAAGGAAGGCAAGACTCTCGGCCTCGATGCTGCAGAGGAGATGGCAGAGGCTATGAAGCAGTGGGCAATCTCCCTTGGAGCAACTCACTACACTCACTGGTTCCAGCCAATGACAGGAGCTACTGCTGAGAAGCACGACAGTTTCATCGATACAGACGGAATGGGCGGAATCGTAATGAAGTTCTCCGGTAAGGAGCTGGTAAAAGGTGAGCCGGATGCTTCATCCTTCCCTTCCGGTGGCTTGAGAAGTACTTTCGAGGCGAGAGGTTATACCGCATGGGATCCAACCTCATACGCATTCGTTAAGGACAACTCCCTGTACATTCCAACAATCTTCTGCTCATACTCAGGACAGGCGCTCGACAAGAAGATGCCACTTCTGAGATCAATGGAGGCAGTTAACAAGCAGGCACTCAGAATCCTGAGACTCTTCGGAGATACTGAGACACAGAAGGTTACAGCTCAGGTCGGACCAGAGCAGGAGTACTTCCTGATTGACAAGAAGCTGTACAACGCAAGAGAGGATCTCCGCCTTACTGGAAGAACACTTTTCGGTGCTGACTCTCCAAGAGGCCAGGAGATGGAAGATCACTACTTCGGAATGATCAAGCCAAGAGTTGCGGACTTTATGCAGGAATTAGATGAGGAACTCTGGAAGGTAGGAGTTCCATCAAAGACAAAGCACAACGAGGTGGCACCATCACAGCACGAGATGGCAGCTATCTACAGTGACGCTAACACAGCATGTGACCACAACCAGCTCGCAATGGAGCTTCTTAAGAAAGTTGCAGACAAGCACGGATTTGCCTGCCTGATTCACGAGAAACCATTCGCAGGAGTTAACGGTTCAGGTAAGCACGACAATTGGTCACTCGCTACAGATACAGGCAAGAACCTCTTCAAGCCTGGTTCAACACCAGAGCAGAACCTGCAGTTCCTCGTATTCCTCGCAGCCTTCGTCAAGGGTGTTGATGAGTATCAGGGAGTGCTGAGAGCATCAATTGCAACTTCTGCTAACGACCACAGACTTGGAGCCCAGGAGGCGCCTCCAGCAGTAATGTCAATCTTCCTCGGAGATGAGCTCGCAGGCGTTGTTGAGTCAATCATCGAGGGAAGAACGCACACATCAGCTGGTAAGAGAATGCTTGATATCGGCGTAAATGTTCTGCCTAACATCCGTCAGGACAACACTGACAGAAACAGAACATCTCCAATGGCATTTACAGGTAACAAGTTTGAGTTCAGAATGGTTGGTTCATCAGATTCAATCTCAGGACCTAACATCATACTCAACACTATGATGGCCGAAGAGCTCAAGCAGTTCGCTGATGAGCTCGAGGGCAAGACTGACCTTGACGCAGCAGCCGCCGAGCTGATCAAGCGAGTTTTCACAGACCACAGCAGAATCATCTTCGAGGGTAACGGATATGATGATGCATGGCTCGAACTTGCGGAGAAGAGAGGACTCAAGAACCTCAAAACTACACCTGATGCACTTCCAGAGCTCGTTGCTGATTCAACAGTTGATCTGCTCGTAGGACACGGAATTTACAAGCCTGAGGAAGTTCACGCTAGATACATTGTATACGTTGAGAAGTACACAACAGAGATTCTCATCGAGGCGAGAACAATGGTAGATATGATTGAGAAGGACATTCTTCCAAGTGTTTCTTCATATCTTTCTGAGCTCTGCTCAAGAGTTAAGCTTATGAGTGAGATTGGAATTGCTGAGTCATTCGAGAAGGGGACAGCAGCAAAGATTGCAGGTCTGCTCTCAGATCTCAAGAAGGCGTGCACATCAATCGAGGATGCAATCGCAAGTGTTCCATCAGATGATGAAGCAGCGATGTACTTCTGCAGAGATACAATCATCCCTGCTATGAATGATGCGAGGGAAGCAGCTGACACTCTTGAAACTCTCGTGGACAGACGCTTCTGGCCATTCCCAACATACAGCGAGCTGCTCTTCAGTGAGAGATAGGGAGGTCGCATATGCCAGGAATCAAAGAAAAGTGTGGAGTATTCGGAGTAATCTCTCCCGAGAAATACAATATCGCCGGCACGGCATACTATGGACTGTATTCACTGCAGCACAGAGGACAGGAGAGCTGTGGAATAGTGGTTAACGAAGACGGAGTTTTCACAGCACACAAGGATCTGGGACAGGTCAATGAGGTCTTCCAGCCTACTGTCTTAGACAGCCTTGGACCTGGACAGATTGCTGTAGGACACGTGCGATATGGAACGACTGGCGCAACTGATAGAGCGAACGCCCAGCCTATCATGGTTAACCATATCAAGGGAAGTATGGCAGTTGCGCACAATGGCAATCTGACTAATTCATTCGAGCTCAGACAGGCGCTTGAGCTCAAGGGTTCAATCTTCCACTCAACTAGTGATACAGAGGTAATTGCCTACTGCATCACAAGAGCGAGACTTGAGACCAACTCAATCGAGGAGGCGATTCTCAAAGCGATGGATGGCTTCGAGGGTGCATACTCACTCGTAGTAATGTCCCCCGCTAAGATGATTGCAGTAAGAGATCCATTCGGTCTCAGGCCTCTCTGCTATGGTCAGACCGAGGATGGAAGATACGTAGTTGCATCTGAATCATGTGCACTTGATGCGGTATCGGCTAAGTTCATCAGAGATGTTGAGCCAGGCGAGGTAATCGTATTCACGACAGACAAGGAGCCAAAATTACTCAGAGAGAAGTGCAATACACAAGAGCAGCACACATGTATCTTTGAATACATATATTTCGCTAGACCGGACTCAGTCATCGACGGAATCGATGTACATGAGGCTCGCGTCAATGCGGGCAGGATACTGGCGAAGACATATCCAGTAGATGCGGATATTGTTATAGGAGTTCCTGACTCAGGCCTTGATGCAGCGATTGGATATTCCAAGGAATCTGGCATTCCGTATGGAATCGGTTTTGTTAAGAACAAGTATATCGGAAGAACATTCATCTCACCGGGACAGGAGCACAGAGAGAATCTGGTTAATATCAAGCTCAATGTCATATCAAGCGTTGTCAGCGGCAAGAGAGTAGTTCTGATAGATGACTCAGTTGTTAGAGGAACGACATCCAAGCGCATCGTCAAGAAACTGAAGGAGGCGGGCGCGAGTGAGGTTCACCTAAGGCTCGCGTCACCGACCTTCGTAGCACCTTGCTATTACGGCACCGACATCCCGGACACCTCCACACTGATTGCAGCGAACAATTCGCTCGAAGAGGTTAGGGACTTCATCGGCTGTGACAGCATAGGATTCTACAAGACAGAAGATCTCCCACTGATGCTAGATTGTAGCAAGAAGTTCTGCCAGGCCTGCTTCACAGGAGAATATCCGGCAGGGTCACCTGCGGTGAGAGGTAAGTATCGTTTCGAGAAGAAGCGTAAGCTCGAATAAGATAAAACACAGAGTCGTTCCGACTCTGTGTTTTTGCTTTGCGTCTATACGAACTCCGTTTCGATCGTGAGTTCGATTGTGTTGTCAGGGTATCTTTCTCCCATATACTCGGCGAATTCAGCCTCGAGTGCATCCCAGTCGTTGAGATTGTAATCGACTATGAAGTCGCAGTAGATTCTGCCGCTTGCCTTGCTCAAATATACGGCGTGGTAACTCTTGATGTGTTCGTGATTCCTTGCGAATTCAGCAATAGTGCTTCGAAGCTGTCTCATATAATCTGAATCCTCATCTACTGCGTATATTCCGAATACGAGAGTCACACCATACTCGTGCATGATTCTGAGCTGAAGCTCGTGGAGGAATTCATATACTTCTCCAATCGTCTTCTTGTGGTCAACCTCGACATTGACTGAACCCGAGTATCGCTCTGGGCCATAGCTGTGAAGCATCATATCGGCAACACTGTAGATGCCTTCTGTTTCTCTAATCTCATGAATAAGCTGGCGTGCGAGTTCTTCCTTGCCTGGTCTTCCGATGAGATCGTCAGCTGTATTCTTCAGTGTCTCATAAGCTGTCTTGAGGATTACGAGTGAGAAGATGAGACCTGCGTATGCATCGAGTGAGAGTCCAGTAAGAAGGAAAATGACTGATGATGCGATAGTGATAATCGAGATGAATGAATCGTTCTTGCTGTCCTTACCGATGGCGATAAGAGCCTCTGATTCAACAGCCTCTCCCTTGCGCTGAGTATACGCGCCGAGGATGTACTTGACGATTGCTGAGAATACGACTACTCCTATGGCGGCTATTGTAACCTGAAGTTCGCTCGGATTAACGATGCCATCAATGGACTCCTTAATCAGGCTGATGCCTGCAAGGAGAATGATGATGCCAATAACTACTCCTGAGAGGTACTCAATTCGTCCGTATCCGAAAGGGTGATCCTTGTCGGGCTTCTTGTTCGAAAGCTTCGAAGCAATGAGCATGATGAAAGACGAAGCTGAGTCACTCGCGTTGTTGATACCTTCCGAAACAATGGCAATCGAGTTGACTAACAGTCCGCATATAATCTTGACGCTGGCAATAGCCAGATTAGTGAGAATTCCGATTATGGAGGTCCTTGTTATAATCTTCTGTCGGTCTTTATTCATATATATACCTTTGGGTGATTCATTTCATTAATCTGCCAGGACATTATAACATAGATAAAAAATTGAAAAAAGTGCTTGAAATCTCCTCTAAGTTAATATATTATCTGAATGAAGTTAGCCGAGGCTAACATAGTTATACAAAGCAAACAGAGTTGCAAATAGCAAACTAACTCACGAAAGGAGAATGAACCATGTCATTAGCAGATGCACATATGGGAATTGATTATACAATTAAGAATATTGAGAGCGGGGATGCGAACCTCGAGAACTTCCTCTTCACTCTCGGATGCTATTCAGGCGAGACTGTCACTGTAATCAGCAGAAAGAAGAGAAGCCTTATTATGGCAGTGAAGAACTCAAGATACAATATCGATCTTGAGCTGGCAAGAGCAATACTGGTTTAATAGGTGGTATTGCTCGAGCGAATTTTTTTGACTAGCGAGTTAGCATACGCTAACTAATATGGGTATAAGGAGATACAAACAAATGAGATTAGCACTTACAGGTAATCCTAATAGTGGCAAAACCACTATGTTCAATGCGCTGACAGCAAGCAGCGAGAAGATAGGTAACTGGTCGGGCGTGACTGTTGACAGTAAGGAGAAAGAGATCAGAAGCTCACTCTGTTCAGGCGTTGAGAAACTGGTTGCAGTAGATCTCCCAGGAGCATATTCGATGTCATCTTATTCATCGGAGGAGAGCATCACAAGTGAATATATCAAGAATGAGCATCCTGATGTGCTTATCAATGTCGTTGATGCGACTAATCTGAGCCGAAGCTTATTCTTCACAACTCAGCTTCTTGAGCTCGGAATTCCGCTCGTAGTTGCTCTCAATAAGACAGATATCAACAATATGAAGGGGACAAAGATTGATGAGACTGCGCTAGCAGAAGCGCTCGGTTGCCCAGTAGTTAATACAGTATCAACTGCAAAGCAGGGACTTGCTGAGCTCGTTGAGACAGCAGCCGGACTTGTTGGCAAGGAGCAGAAGCCTGCGTTCGTTCAGACAGATACGGTATCAGCAGAAGAAGCTGACAGACAGAGATTCGCATTTGTTAACGATATAGTTGAGAAGGTTGAAAGCAGAGAGCAACTCGCAAGCGCGAAGACTGTATCTGACAGAATCGATGAAGTAATTACACATCCTCTTATCGGATGGCTGGTATTCGCAGTAGTAATGTTCGGTGTATTCTACATCTCACAGGCAGAGGGACCTCTCGGAGTCGGCAAGTTCTTCGAGGGCATCCTCACAGGATGGATTGAAACTTTCCAGGAGTGGCTCGGCGGCAGGCTTGATGGAGCTAATCCTTTCCTCTACGCCATCCTTATTGACGGAATCGTCGGAGGTGTAGGTGCGGTACTCGGATTCCTTCCACTGGTAATGGTTATGTACTTCCTGATTGCACTCCTCGAGGACTGTGGATATATGTCAAGAGCGTCTGTTGTGCTCGATCCGGTGTTCAAGAAGGTAGGTCTCTCTGGTAAGTCGGTAATTCCTATGGTAATCGGAACAGGTTGTGGAATTCCTGCGGTAATGTCTTGCAGGGTAATTCCAGACGAGAGGGAGAGAAGAACAACAGCTATGCTCGCGACATTCATGCCATGCGGAGCTAAGCTTCCAGTAATAGCTCTCTTCGCGGGAGCATTCTTCCCAGATGCATCATGGGTCGGACCTCTTATGTACTTCGTTGGAATTGCAATCATTCTCATTGGAGCCCTGATTATTAAGGCAATTACAGGAATGAAGAGCCAGAAGTCATACTTCATCATCGAACTTCCGGAGTATAAGCGCCCAAGTCTCAAGTTTGCGGCTGGATCAATGCTCGAGAGAGCTAAGGCTTATATCATCAAGGCTGCAACAGTAATCCTCGTGTGCAATACCGTAGTTCAGGTAATGCAGTCATTCGATTGGGAACTCAAACTTATCGAGGAGGGAATGGAGCATACTTCTATACTCGCTGGTATTGCAGGACCATTCGCATACCTTCTCGTACCGGTAGTAGGTATCGCGAGCTGGCAGCTTGCAGCAGCGGCAATTACAGGATTTATCGCCAAGGAGAATGTAGTCGGAACACTCGCAACTGTGTTCGCGCTCACAAGTTTCATCGATACAGAGGCACTTGAGCTTATGGGTAGCGGAGACACAGTAGCAAGCGTGATGGGTCTCACTAGAGCAGCGGCCCTAGCATATCTTATGTTCAACCTCTTCACACCGCCATGCTTTGCAGCAATTGGCGCGCTCAATGCAGAGCTTCAGAGCAGAAGATGGCTTGCGGCAGCAATAGGATTCCAGCTTGCAATAGGCTTCACAGTTGGATTCTTCGTATTCCAGATTGGTACACTGATCGCAACTGGATCAGTAGGAGCAGGATTCTTCGGCGGACTCATCGCTGTAGCATCATTCGTAGCGGTAATCATAGGATTAATCATCAAGAACAGAAAGGCATAGAATGGAAACATTAATTGTACTCGCATTGCTCGTTGCCATAGTCGGCGGGGCAATAGGATATATATATAAGAAGAGAAAAGCAGGTGTTAAGTGCATAGGCTGCCCTTGTGCGAAGAACGGTGGCTGTTGTTCGTGCAAGCGATAAGATGTTAGAAAAGGAGGGAATCGAGTCCGATTCCCTCCTCTTATTATGTGTAAAGTATCCTCTTATGGTCTGAGACCGAGTCCGCCCTCGAGTGTGAGTGTCTTACCTGTAAGGAATCCCATAATATTCTCCTTATTTGTTTCGCCATAATAACAAATTTGCTTCATTATTGTATCACACATCAAAACTATAAGTAAGAAGAAGTATTTTTTTAACTAACTGGAATAATTCAAGGAAATATATTACTATATATGAACTCATTATAATAAGGAGGATAAGATATGATTAGAAAGATTATTCAGATAGATGAGAGTAAGTGCAATGGTTGCGGAGCATGTGCAGAGGCATGTCACGAAGGCGCAATCGGTATGATTGACGGCAAGGCTAAGCTTCTGAGAGATGACTACTGCGATGGTCTTGGCGACTGCCTTCCAACATGTCCGACTAATGCAATCACTTTCGTCGAGAGAGAAGCTGCTGCTTATGATGAGGAGGCAGTGAAGGAGAATATGAGAAGAAGAGAGGCTTCGAAGAATGAAACTCCAGTAGCAGCTCAGGCAGTATCTCAGCTCACTAACTGGCCTGTACAGATTAAGCTGGCACCAATCAATGCACCTTATTTCGATGGTGCAGATCTACTTATTGCGGCAGACTGTAGTGCGTATGCGTATGCTAATTTCCACAATGACTTTATCAGAGGCAAGGTGACACTCATCGGATGCCCGAAGCTTGATGGAGTTGACTACAGCGAGAAGCTTGCCGCAATTCTTCAGAACAACGAGATCAGCAGCCTTACAGTAGTGAGGATGCAGGTTCCTTGCTGCGGTGGACTTGAGATGGCTGTTAAGAAGGCAATGATCAAGAGTGGTAAGGCTCTTACGACAAGGGTAGTTACTATATCTAATGATGGAAGAATTCTCGACTAATGAGGTGAATTCATCTATAATAGTACCTGTGTATAGAATGGAGTAAGACTTATGCTTAATCCAGCGAAAACTGACTTTGTTCATTCGCCGTGATGAGAAGCTTGGAGCGGAGAGTTCGTCAAGGAACTTCTCGCTGAAGCAGATAAACTGATGTACGAGGACAAGAACGATTTCTACAGAAGAACTGGTAGAGAACGCAGAAGAATCAATCTATAAAGAACAGTCTCTTGCTGGATAGGCAAGAGACTTCTTGCAAAGAGGAGAATATATGAAAGTTAATGATATTGCGTATGGCTTCAGCGTTAAGAAGATAAGGGAAGTAGAGAACCCGGAGGGTAGACTCTGGCAGCTCGAGCACGAGAAGAGCGGTGCTCAGCTCGTGTGGTTCGATAATGCGGATGAGAATAAGCATTTCTCGGTGGCGTTCAAGACACCGGCTTTCGATGATACTGGCGTATTCCATATTCTCGAGCATTCAGTGCTCAATGGATCCGAGAAGTATTCAGTGAAGGCTCCTTTCGTTGAACTTCTTAAGAGTTCAATGAATACCTTCCTCAACGCTATGACTATGAGCGATTGTACTATCTATCCAGTTTCAAGTAGAAATGGACAGGATTATCTCAATCTTGCGAGCGTGTATCTCGATGCTGTATTCCGCACTAATATCTACAGCAATCCGAATATCTTCTATCAGGAGGGTTGGCATTATGAGCTTCAGGGTGAGGAAAGGGTTCCTGCGTTCAACGGTGTTGTATTCAATGAGATGAAAGGCGCAATCTCATCACCTGAGAGGCAACTTCACTCTGGCTTATATAGACTGATGTTCCCAGACAATTGCTATGGCTTCGAAGCGGGAGGAAATCCTCTCGAGATACCTAAGCTCACTTACGAGAGCTTCCTCGAGACGCATACTAAGTATTATCATCCGAGCAACGCGAGATTTTACCTCGATGGAAGTGTTCCGTTCGAAGAGACTCTTGAGCTGATTGACAGCTATCTTTCGAATTACGATAGAAGCGGAGAGGCGATTGAGATTGAGGATCAGGCGGTGCTTCGGGGCGTGCGTGGCACTGGATATTATCAGGCGGATAGTGAGCATGCTTACCTGTCCTTCGGAAGAATTATCTGTGGACACGATGATGCGGTTAGAAGATTTGCGATTATCGTGCTGCTCGATTATCTAGCTGAGAATAATGAGTCGCCGCTGAATAAGGCTGTGCTCGAGACGGATATTGCGCAGGATTTCTATGCGCATTACGACCAGGCAGCGAAGAATCAGGCGGTGTATTTCACGGCTAAGCACATTGATATGGAGCGCGAGGATGAGTTCTGGGAGGCTCTTGCTAGGGTTCGTGCTGAGATTCTTGAGAAGGGCGTGGACAAGGAGGAACTTGAGGCTATCATCAGTCAGCTTGAGTACGCATTCAAGGAACTTGAGGAGCCTAAGGCTATTCACAGGAATATCTCGGCGATTACTACATGGCTTCACGGCGGAGATCCGATGGATATGATTGCGCTTGGTGAGGTTTTTGCGCGATTGAGAGAACTGCTTGATACTGATTATTACGATGAGCTCGTCGCAGAACTTCCTCTCACTGCGGAGGACAGTGCTGTATATGTGATGCTACCTTCTGCGGACTGTGATGAGGAGAGACTCAAAGCTGAGAGGGCTGCTCTTGAGAAGGCTTTCGAGGATGAGAGACTCGTTGAGAGAGTTGATGAGCTTTGCGAGAAGCTGCAGGAGTGGCAGCTGCAGGAGAATACTTCTGAACAACTGGCGACACTGCCAAGTCTGCCTATTACTGCTGTCAATGAAGAACCAGCGGGTCTTCCTACAGATGTGAAGGATGGAGTTGTGCTTCATAAGATTGCTGACGATGGAGTTATTCATCTCAAACTGTATTTCTCGCTGACTGGCACTGCGATTGAGGACTACAGCGCACTCTCACTTCTGAGCAATCTGCTCGGAGAACTTCCAACTGAAGAGAAGAGCGTAGCTGTTCTCAGGAAGAAGATGAAGAGCATCTTCGGTTTCCTGGATTTCAATCTTTCGTCTTATGGAAGACCTGGAGATAGGGAGAATTGCCATCCTTATTTCGTGATTACTCTCGGAGTGCTTGAGGAGAAGCTTGATGTGGCTATCGAGCTGATTGATGAGATAATAAACAAGACTGATTACGATAATGTAGAGTCCAAAACTCACGTTGAGGATGTGCTTGTTCAGTGTTTCTACTATATGCAGGACTGCATCGCTGCTCAGGGTAATAGATTCGCAAGAATGAGGGCTGAGTCGCATGTATCTGCGGCGGCTTATGTTGAGGATGCCTTCGATGGAATTGCATTCTATGATTGGATGAAAGCCTTCCTCGATGACTTCGATGCAGGCTATGAGAAGTTCAGAGAACTTATGAAGAAGGCGCAGAAGGAGATTTTCTGCTCATCCAATATGACAATCACCGCGGCTGTAGGCAATGATGAGCTTGATCTGTCTAAGCTCAGAGAAGTCTTCGATAATGGTGTGCTTTGCGACAATCCTGAGTTCATCAATCCTAAGCTCGACAAGGCTCATAAAAGCGAGGCAATTGTTGTGCCAGGTGGAATCTCATACACTGCGCTCGTAGCTCCGATTGCGGCGGAGAAGGCTAACGATGGAAGAATCTACGCGCTCTCAGTACTGCTGAGTTACCAGTATCTTTGGAATGAGATCAGAGTAAGACGTGGAGCTTACGGCTGTGGATTCAACAGCGCGAAGGCTGGAATTGCGAGATTCTACTCATATAGGGATCCAAGTCCGGCAGAGTCACAGCAGGTCTTTGCAAAGACAAGCGACTTCCTGAGAGAGTACTGCAAGCTGGACGATAATTTCAATAATATCCTTATCAGTGCGGCTTCGGCTATTGAGCCACTCATCAGCGTGGACAAGCAGCATGGACTGGCTGACAAGGAGTACTTCAGCGGAATCAGCTACGATGACAAACTGGTAGCTAAGAAGGCTCTTCTAGGAATGAAGAAGGAGGAACTTCTGGACTTCTGCGAGATGTTCGATGCGATGGCCGAAGACGGCTACGTATGCACGATAGGACCGCAGGAAGCTGTCGACACCATGGGAGCTGAACTCGTGAAGGTAATAAAGTAAGCAAGATAAAAATCTCGGGATGATAACATCCCGAGGTTTTACTTATGTCGTAAGCTTGCGATTATTCGTACACTTCTACTATGCCGCCGTCTTTGACGATGATCGTCATACCGTCCTGAACGTAGTCTAGGAACTCATCGCCGAGCTCGTCGATTACTGGCATTGTCACATCGTCAACCCATACATCAGCGAGGATGGCACCTGCTGCTGCAAGTGAGTCGATATGGTTAGCAAAGAGCATGCAGGCTGGGTTCTTCTTCATGCAGCATGCTGTGTAGAGAACCAGGCCGCCTGTTGTTGAACCGATTGTCTGTGGCAGGCAGAGAGCCTTGTCGAGCAGTGGCTTGCCGTACAGCTCCTGATTGTTCTGGTCGCCGCACTTGACCTGCTTGTCTCCGAACTGAAGTGCCATCTGCAGGGATGCGAGTGTGTTGAAGCCTTCCTTAGATACTACTGCCTCGGCAGTGATCTCGCCAGGTGCGATTACTCTTCCTTTGAACTGTCTCATTACTTTGCACCTCCTTCTGCACCACCAGTGATAATCTGGAGAATCTCATCATCTCTGTAGTATCTCGCACTTGTGTACGTGCGGAGCTTATTGGAGGATGTGATAACCGGCATTGACTTGCAAAGCGGATTGTTCATATACATAAGAGGGCAGATGTATGAAGTGATTACACCTGTCTTCTGAAGACGTCTTGCATACATTGTCTTGTCGAAGGCCTTGAGTACGCCAGGTGCTGCTGTGAATACTGTTGGTACTGTGATCTTCTTCTGGCCGTTAGCCTTGAGTGCCTGCTCGATAGCGATTGTCCACTCCTTGAGCTGATCAAGTGAGAGGTGAGGGCAGCCGACGAAGCAGAGCTTAGGCTTTGCATTAGGCTTCTTCCATACTACAGGGTAGCTCTTCTGAACTCTCTCAAGCTCAGCATCATCGATTACATATTCCTGAGCACCCTCGAGGATGAGCTTCTCTGCGAGTTCTACTGCCTCAGGGGTCAGCTTGTCTATGTGATAGAGTCCAACTGCACCATTAGATGCTGTAGCTGCACCGAAATCCTTGAGATAAGCGCAGGCTGCATCGTCAAGCTCTGTGCCGATCCACTTGTCGAGTCCGATAACGTATGGAACATCCTCCATAACTTTCATTCCGATAGCTGATCCGAGGAGCTGAGCCTCTGGCTTCTTGGATGTCTCAACGCGAACTACCCAGTTAGCCTTACGACCCTCATCTGTGAGGAGCCCGAAGTAAGGCACATATCCTACGATGGAACCCATGATGTCGAGGATTCCTGAATTTCTGTTACATCTTGCTCCGAGAACTGAGTTCGCATATACTACTGCGCTTGACTCAGCCCATGAGAGCACGTCGCCCTTCTTAGGCTTGTTGCCAACCTCGTCCATATAGCAGGTGCAGGTGAATGCATCATCTGCGAGGAGTCCGAGCTTCTTGAGCTGTTCTTCATAGTCGTCCTGCTTAGTGTACATAAACTTATTGAAAACCAGCTTCTGAAGAAGGTTGGCAGGCACGTTATCGTCGAGCGGTCTTGGATCAACTGAGAACTTCTGCTCTGAGCATACGCCCGCATCGAGCAGCTGCTGCATGAGGTCATATACAGGTGTCATTACCTTGAGACCGAAGGAGGTAACAAGGTGATTGTAATTCGATGTAACTGGAACGAGCTTCTCAGCCTCGAAAGCATCACCGTACATTACGATGGTTTTCATTACCTTGGCAAGCGTCTCACCCTTAGAACCGTTGAGTATCGCTTGCTGTTCTTCATTGAGTATCATATCGTGTTCCTTTCTACTGCAAAAGCAACAAGTCTCCTTTGTATACCCTTTGATACATTATAGCACTAGCATCCGAATATGAGAACAGCTCTGGTCTGTCAGGCAAAGCTCTGCAATCTCCTTATCACCAGAATTTGCCTATATATATAACTATCATTTTGCAGAAAATCAAGAAAAATTTGAATCAACTCTTGATTAGTATCGAAAATGAGATTATTATAATGGCAAGAATAGTATCAAAAATGAGATTAATCGAAAAGAGGTTTATCATGACTACATCATTAACAAAGAAAGAGATTATTGGCAAAGCGCTGAAGTTCACTCTCTGCATTCTTCCGATTGCTATCATCGGAGGTATCACAACTGGTTTCTACACTCTCGAGACTTACGATGCCGCCACCATCGACCTCGTCATGGAGCAGGTTGGTTCTACTGGAGCCTTAATCGCAATCACTGCGGCTCAGTCCGTAGTCTACGCTTGCTTCGCTGCTTTCGTCGGCTACATCCTCTCATACGCAATCGGTCTTATGAAGCCATTCGGATTCACCAAGGATATTCTAGTGAGAACCGTTCCCGCTATCATCGTCTGCGGAATCATCTTCACTCTTGATGGTCCGATCTTCGGCCGTCTGATTCCTGGAGTTACAGATCTCTATACTGATGGTGTCAGCCCTGCATATTTCATCTGCTCACTGACATACGGAGGCGTTATCGAGGAGGTTCTCATGCGTCTCTTCCTGATGAGCCTGATCGCATGGGTTTTATGGAAGATATTCGCAAGACGTTGCGACAAGGACAGCATTCCTACTTGGGTGTTCGTTTCGGCTAACGTTGCAGCTGCGCTGCTTTTCGCGGCTGGACACATCCCAGCGACTATCTCTATCTTCGGCGGACTGACTCCGATGATTCTTTTCAGATGTTTCCTGCTCAACGGCGCATTCGGACTGCTCTTCGGATATTTCTACCGCCGCTACGGAATCCAGTACGCAATGCTTGGACATTTCGGCATTCATCTCGTATCCAAAATTATCCTGATTGTGATACTATAATAGGTAATCTTATATAGGAGAGATGACTATGAAGAAAGATTATGCTTCGGTCTGCATGAATCCGATTCGTCAGCGAATCATGCAGTGCATTATCTTGAATAAGGAAGCAACTACCACGCAGATTGCGGAGGCCCTGAGTGATGTTCCACGCGCCAGCCTCTACAGACATATCGGCATCCTCACTGACGCAGAAGTCATCAAGGTGGTTGATGAGGAGAAAAGGCGCGGGGGTGTTCTCAGAACGTACGCAATGAGCGCGCCTCCAGTTGGCGATTCGCCTGGAGAGATGAATCAGCTGATACAGACTTCGCTGATTCAGCTCGGTGCTGACTATGCGGAATACTTCTCCCGCGATGATGTCAATCCGCAGAGGGATCTCGTAACCTTAGCAGCAGCGACAATTATGATGACTGATGAGGAGTATATGGTTTTCCTGCAGAAATACGCAGAACTGATTGGCGAGGCAGTAACCCATGAACCAGCGGAAGGTCGCAAGGAACGCAAAGTTGCTTTTCTCAGCATACCGAAGTAGCGCGTATGTATAGTTCCTGCGATTTGAAATGATTATTTGTTGTGAATACCTTGTGACCCGCAACTTGGCTGCGGGTCTTATCTATCTTTACACTGGTCTGCCAGGAATTCGTCGATTAGTTTGATGCTGGATTCGAGTGGTTGGTCTTGCATGTCGATCCAGTGGATGTCTTTGCGCTTGCGGAACCAGGTCATCTGCTCTTTGGCAAGGTGGCGGATCTCCATGAAGAGCTTGTCGTAGAATGCGCTGAAGCTTGGGAACTGGCCGTTGAGGTACATGTTGATGTATCTGTATTCGAGGCCGAGTCCGTTGAGGAACTCGTCGGTGGCGCCGTTGGCCTTGAGGTTCTGGACTTCCTCGATCATGCCCTGGTCAAGCCTGCGGTCGAGTCTCTCGTGAATGCGGCTGTAGAGGATATTTCTTGGCCAGGTTACGCCGATTGCCAGAGTCTCGTAGCGAGGCTGGTTAGCCTTCTTGTCGGGGATGCCAGCGATGCAGCGTTCAACAGCGCGCTCGAGACGGCGCTTGTTCTTGAGGTCGATTGACTCGAGGACAGATGGATTGTGCTCCTTGAGGTAGTCGATCAGCTCGTCGATTGACTTGGCGGAGACCTCCTTGCGGATGGCAGGATCGAGGTTCTCCTTCTGGATGTCATAGCCGTCGACTACAGAATTGATGTAGAGGCCGGTGCCACCCACAAGAAAAGGGGTTACGCCTCGCGCGCAGATATCGTCAATAGCTTCGTATGCCTGCGTCTGGAAGTCCAGCAATGAGAAGAAATCGTTAGGTTCCGCCACGTCGATGAGGTAGTGCGGAATGCCCTGAGTTTCCTCAGGGGTGACCTTGCCGGAACCGAGGTCGAGGCCCTTGTAGACCTGTCTCGAATCGGCTGAGACGATCTCAGCTCCGTAGTGCTTGGCGAGTTCTATTCCAAGGCCACTTTTGCCTGAAGCGTTAGTGCCTGTAATTACAACGAGTTTGTTCATAGTCTCATACTCCGAATCAGAATGATAATGCTTTGCTTCATATACTATAACACGAGAATGCACAAATAGACAGATTTGTATAAATATGAAAATAATTGCAAAAATATGCGGATATCGGTAGCATAATATACAAATTGTGGTATAATTATACGGAAAAAGATTGAAAGAAGAAAGACATAGAAGAAATACAATAAAGGGATTGGAGGCATAGCAATGGGCAAAAGAGATGACATTCACAAGATACTTATCATAGGATCTGGCCCTATCATCATCGGACAGGCCTGTGAGTTTGACTATTCCGGCACTCAGGCATGCAAGGCGCTGAAGAGCCTTGGATATGAGATTGTTCTGGTTAATTCAAATCCAGCGACAATTATGACTGATCCGGAGATCGCAGACATCACATACATAGAGCCGCTGAATGCAAAACGACTCGAGCAGATCATCGCAAAGGAGAGACCGGATGCAGTTCTGCCTAACCTCGGTGGACAGTCAGGACTTAACCTCTGTTCTGAGCTCGCTGAGACAGGTGTGCTCGACAAGTATGGAGTGCAGGTAATCGGAGTACAGATCGACGCAATCCAGAGAGGTGAGGACAGAATCGAGTTCAAGCATACAATGGATTCTCTAGGAATCGAGATGGCAAGATCAGAAGTAGCTTACACAGTTGAGGAGGCTAAGGAGATTGCTAACGAACTCGGGTATCCAGTAGTTCTGAGACCGGCTTATACAATGGGCGGAACAGGCGGAGGACTTGTATATAACGTAGAGGAACTCGAGAAGGTTTGCGCAAGAGGACTGCAGGCCAGCCTTGTTGGACAGGTGCTCGTAGAGGAGTCAATCCTCGGTTGGGAAGAGCTCGAACTCGAGGTAGTTCGAGACAAGGATGGTAACATGATCACAGTATGCTTCATCGAGAATATCGATCCGCTCGGTATCCATACAGGAGACTCATTCTGTGCAGCCCCAATGCTTACAATCTCAGAGGAAGTGCAGAAGCGCCTCCAGGAGAAGTCATATAAGATTGTAGATGCCATCGAGGTAATCGGAGGCACCAACGTTCAGTGGGCACACGACCCGGTTAGTGACAGAGACATCATCATCGAGATCAACCCAAGAACATCAAGATCATCAGCACTCGCGTCGAAGGCGACAGGTTTTCCGATTGCTCTCGTATCAGCAAAGTTGGCGACTGGGCTGACACTCAAGGATCTGCCATGCGGTAAGTACGGCACACTCGACAAGTATGTGCCAGACGGTGACTATATCGTACTCAAGTTCGCACGCTGGGCCTTCGAGAAGTTCAGAGGCGTTGAGGATAAGCTCGGCACTCAGATGAAGGCAGTCGGCGAGGTAATGAGCATAGGTAAAAACTTCAAGGAAGCTTTCCAGAAGGCGATACGCTCCCTCGAGAAAGGGGCGTATGGTTTAGGCGGAGTGGGTAGCTTCGGCGAAATGACAAAGGACGAACTGATGAAGAAGCTCGTGACGGCGTCATCGAACAGATATTTTATCATCTATGAAGCTCTGAGAAAGGGTGCGACTGTAGACGAGATCTACGAGCTGACAAAGGTTAAGCACTACTTCCTCGAGCAGATGAAGGAGCTCGTTGAGGAAGAGGAAGCGCTGAATGCATATGCGGGCGGACTGCCAGCTGATGAGGCTCTGATTCAGGCGAAGAAGGATGGATTCTCAGATAAGTATCTCAGCCAGGTTCTCGGAATTACTGAGGACGAGGTGAGAAACAAGAGAATCGAACTCGGAATTGAGGAGAACTGGGAAGGCGTTCACGTAAGCGGAACTGAGGACAGCGCGTACTACTACTCAACATACTGCGGTGAGGATAAGAACCCAATTTCAAGCGACAAGCCTAAGGTAATGATCCTCGGTGGTGGACCTAACAGAATCGGACAGGGAATCGAGTTCGACTACTGCTGCGTTCATGCATCACTGGCTCTGAAGAAGCTTGGTTTTGAGACAATCATTGTTAACTGCAATCCGGAGACAGTTTCGACTGACTACGATACATCAGACAAGCTTTACTTCGAGCCTCTGACACTTGAGGATGTACTCAGCATCTACAAGAAGGAGCAGCCGGTCGGAGTAATCACTCAGTTCGGTGGACAGACACCGCTGAATCTGGCAGCTGATTTAGAGAGAAATGGAGTTAAGATTCTCGGAACCCCACCTGCAGTAATTGATCTGGCTGAGGATAGAGATCAGTTCAGAGCGATGATGGACAAGCTCGGAATTCCAATGCCTGAGGCTGGAATGGCAGTAACAGTTGAAGATGCTCTGAAGATTGCGGATGAGATTGGTTATCCAGTAATGGTTAGACCTTCATACGTACTCGGTGGAAGAGGAATGGAGATTGTTTTCACTCCTGATAAGATGGAAGACTATATGAAGGCGGCTGTTGGTGTAACACCTGACAGACCAATCCTGATCGACCGCTTCCTGAGCTCAGCTGTAGAGTGTGAGGCAGATGCTATCAGTGATGGCGAGCATGCTTTCGTGCCAGCTGTTATGGAGCACATCGAGTTTGCTGGTGTACATTCAGGAGATTCAGCTTGCATCATTCCTTCAAAGCATCTGAGTGATGAGCATGTTGCTACTATCAAGGAGTACACTAAGAAGATTGCAGAGGAGATGCACGTTGAGGGCCTTATGAACATGCAGTATGCGATTGAGAATGACAAGGTGTACGTGCTTGAGGCTAACCCAAGAGCATCGAGAACAGTTCCTCTGGTATCAAAGGTTTGCAATATTAGAATGGTACCAATCGCAATCGATGTTATGACAAGAGAGCTGACAGGAAGACCATCACCTGTACCAGCACTGAAGGAGCAGAACATTCCTTACTACGGAGTTAAGGAAGCTGTATTCCCATTCAATATGTTTCCGGAGGTTGACCCAATTCTCGGCCCTGAGATGAGATCAACTGGAGAGGTTCTTGGACTTTCATATAAGTGGGGCGAGGCATTCTTCAAGGCGCAGGAAGCTACACAGACAGCACTTCCAACTTCTGGAACAGTTCTGATTGCAGTTAATAATAAGGATAAGAAGTATGCAGTTGAGGTTGCGAAGAATTTCGAGAAGGCTGACTTCAGAATTCTCGCTACTAAGGGAACTGCAGCACTTCTGCAGGAGAACGGTATTGAGTGCGAGAAGGTTTTCAAGTTGACAGAGGGAAGACCTAATATCGCTGACATGATTGCAAATGGAACAATCGATATCGTTGTTAATACACCTGATGGAGGAGAGTCGGAGATTGATGATAACTATCTGAGAAAGATGGCTATCAAGAAGAGAATTCCTTACATCACAACTATGGCAGCGGCAAGAGCTACAGGAATCAGCATTCTGGCAGACCTTGCGCAGTCACACGATGAGGTGAAGTCGCTTCAGGAACTTCACGCATCTATTACTGATTTCGAGTAGTCTCATGTCGCACACGCGAGATTACTTGAAATTATCCTAGGACGGATATTATATATGGGAGAAGATTGCCGATTCGTCGACAATCTTCTTTTTTTTGGAAAATCTCACAATTGACTTACAAGAGGGATTACTGTATCGTGGTCTTAACACCTGACAAGACAGGTGTAAATACTTATGAAAGGCAGATAATAATATGTGCAATAATGTGCAGAATGATCTGCTTCTGGTCATCGATATGCAGAATGTCTACCTTCCGGGCGGACACTGGGCTTGCGAGGGAATCGAGGCTGCGGCTGAGAGAATTTGCGAACTCATTGGCAAGCGTGGAAGTGAAGATGGAGGCACACTAAATGTGGCTTTGACACGTTTCGATGCAGCAGAGGATGCCACAGGAATGTGGCGAGACTACAATGAAGTCAATGCTTCTGTGAATGTGGACGTGGAAGCCTGTGAGATTATCGAGTGCTTTGCGGAACTCAGTGAGAAGTATCCGCTCTACTCGAAGTCTGTGTATTCAGCTGCTGATATTCCAGAACTTATGGATGCTGTATCGTCGGCTGACAGAGTGCTGGTATCTGGAGTTGTGGCAGAATGCTGCGTACTGGCAACAGTGATGGCGCTGATAGATAAGGGCGTCAAGGTAGTGTACCTGACTGATGCTGTTGCGGGCGAGAGCGTCGCTACTGCTAAGGCAGTTGAGACCGTGCTTGCGGGATTAGACCCGCTTCATGTAGAACGAATGACCGTGGAAGAGTATTTAAACAGCTAACTTAAGATAAGAATTATTACATTAAGTAAGTAAGGAGAATGAAATGGCTAAGATTTTCAAGACCAAACTCACAGCAGCTACAATCGTACTGATTCCGGCATGCATCGGAATCAACTATCTCGGTAAGCTTTTTGCTTCACTGCTTAAGCTCCCTCTGTGGCTTGATTCAATCGGAACATGCATCGGCGCTTGCCTCGGTGGACCTATCATCGGCGGACTCTGCGGTGCAGTTAACAACATCGTGTTTGGTCTGACAACAGGAGACAATATCACTCTGATCTATGCGCTGACAAGCCTTGGTATCGGTATCGCTGTAGGAGTAATGGCTAGACTCGGCTTCATGACAAGCTTCCCTAAGGCTATGCTCACAGCAGTAGTTGGCGGAACAGCAGCAGTAGTAATTTCAACACCACTCAACATCCTCTTCTGGGGAGGCACAACTGGTAACGTATGGGGAGATGCGCTCTTCGCATTCACACAGGCTAAGGGAATGTCAGTTGGAATGGGATCATTCCTCGACGAGCTAGTAGTAGACGTACCTGACAAGCTACTCACACTCATCATCGTATACCTCATCATCAAGGGTCTTCCTAAGAAGCTCACATCACTCTACGACGTTAACACAGAAGTGGAGAGACTCGATTAATGAAAAGCATAAGTCTTTACAAAGACATGGGTACATGGCTCAATCTCATGCACCCTTATACAAAGCTGCTCTACATTGTGGCAGCAATATCAATTCCACTCATAGGTAGCAAGCTCTGGCTGTTCGGTGTGTTCATCGCAGCCAGTCTTGTAATTCTTGCGAGTGGCAAAGTCTTAAGACACGCGGTTCCACTGCTCGCGTTCTCGGCTACACTTATCGTGGTGATCTTCCTCGTGCAGGGACTCTTCAACCACGCCAACGAGCAGGTGCTATTCGCAATCGGACCGATGACCTTCTACAAAGAAGGTGTGCTATTCGCAACTAAGCTAGGCCTGAACATCCTGAATATGCTGCTCTCCTTCGGCATCTTCGTGCTGACAACCTCTCCAGAGGAGTTGGTTGATGAGATGGAGAAGAACGGATTCTCGGCCAAGTTCGGCTACGTAATCAATTCCGTATTCCAGATCCTTCCGCAGATGATGATGACCAAGGATACGATTACTGACGCGCAGAGAAGCCGTGGCCTCGAGACCGAGGGCAGCCTGGGCGTGAGAATGAAAGCTTTTATCCCTCTGATCTCGCCTGTAGTAATGAGCTCTCTCGTCAACACAAGAGAGCGTGCCATCGCGCTTGAAGTCAGAGGTTTCGGCCGCAAGAACAAGAAGACATGGCTCGCTGACCGCCCTAAGCATAAGGGTGACAAAGCAATCGGCGCAGTCCTAGTCCTTCTTATCGTGCTTACAATTGCAGGGAGGGTATTAGGATGGCTTTGATAAATATTGAGAATCTCAAATACAGATACCCTGGTTACGAGCAGCTCGCCCTCGATGACATCTCTCTTACTATCGAGAGGGGTGAGTTCATCGGAATCTGTGGCCGTAACGGCGCAGGTAAAAGCACGTTGTCTCAGGCGATAATCGGCCTGGTTCCGCAGTTCTACAAGGGTGCGTACGGTGGCCGCGTTGAAGTAGGCGGAATCCTCGCGGAGAAGAAGCCTGTGTACGAGATGTGCGAGAAAGTGGGACTGATATTCCAGAATCCTTTTACCCAGCTGACTGGTGCGAGGGATACTGTGTACGGAGAGATCGCGTTCGGACTGCAGAATCTCGCAATCGAAAGAGGTGAGATGCACAGAAGAATCGAGACTGTTATGAAGCAGCTCGATATCTGGGAGTACAAAGATAGAAATCCGTTCGACCTCTCGGGAGGTCAGATGCAGAGGGTTGCAATTGCGAGTGTGCTTGTAATGCAGCCTGAGATTATTATTCTCGATGAGCCAACATCGCAGCTTGATCCGCAGGGAAGCGAGGAGGTTTTCCGCGTGGTTGAGCAGCTCGCAGACAGTGGAATCACTGTTATTATGATCGAGCAGAAAGTCGAGAAGCTAGCGGCATACTGCGACCGCATCATACTGATGGACGGCGGCAAGATGGTAGCATTCGACACAGCCGAGAAGATCTACTCACGAGATGACCTCGAAGAGCTCGGCATCGAGCCACCAGTGTACACAAGACTCGCTAAGCAGTACGGAGTCAAGGACGAGAATGGCAATTATCCAGCGAAACTCGAGGATACAGTTCGACTCTTCGCTGAGAAGAAGATTGAATTTGAGAAGCCAGTGGCTGAGGCTCCTGTGGCTGAGGCTGAAAAGGTCTTCAATATCGAGGATCTTGACTTCGCATATGTCGAGGGCGTGGATATTCTGAAGGATTTCTGCCTGAAGCTTGACCGTCGCTCGACAGCAATCATCGGACAGAATGGAGCCGGCAAGACTACTCTTGTAAGACTTCTCAAGGGTCTTCTTAAGCCTGCTAGCGGTTCAATATACTACGGCAGTGAGGACATCTCAGGCAAGACTGTCGCTATGCTGGCTGACAAGGTTGGATATGTATTCCAGAATCCAGATGATCAGATATTCAAGCACAATGTGCTCGAGGAGCTCATGTTCGGTCCTATGAATATAGGAATGAGCGAGGCTGATGCAAAGGCTGAGGCACTCAAGGCTCTCAAGCTTATGGGGCTCGAAGGCAAGGAGAATATGAATCCTTACGACCTCGATCTTCATGAGCGCAAGATGGTTGCAATCGCTTCAGTCCTTGCGATGGATACAGATGTGCTCATTCTAGATGAGCCGACTATTGCACAGGATTATTCTGGTCGAAAGATCATCGGCGATATGATTCGCAAGCTCACAGATGAGGGCAGATTAGTAATTGCAGTTCTTCACGATATGGATTTCGTTGAGGAATATTTCGATAGAGTTATTGTTATGGCGCACGGAGAACTTCTGTGCGAGGGCAGTGCTGCAGAGGTTTACTCTCAGGCTGAGCTTCTTGAGGAAGCTAAGCTTCAGAAACCGCACAGGATGCAGCTCTATGATCTGCTCAAGGCTTAAGAAAGGGGAGAAGGGACTATGAAGACAATCGAAAGACGTCATGCAATTCTGGATATTCTCTCTAAGGCTGGCCCTGGTAACCCGGTATCCGGAAGCAAGCTTGCTTCCGTTCTCAAAATCAGCAGACAGGTTGTTGTTCAGGATATCGCAATTCTCAGAGCCGAGCAGCACAATATCGTATCGACTAATAGTGGATACTATCTCGAGGAGAAGAATAAGCCTACTCGAGTATTCAAGGTGAAGCATACTGATGAGCAGACTGAGGATGAGATGAATATCTTCGTAGACAACGGAGCTGAGCTTGTTGATGTATTCGTATATCACAAGAGCTATGGTGTTGTCCGTGCGGATATGCACATCTCAAGCCGCAGAGGAGTTAAGGAGTTCCTTGCGTCCATCAAGAGCGGCAAGTCAACACTTCTCATGAACATCACTGGCGGATATCACTATCACACTGTTACAGCTCCTGATGTGAGCATTCTCGACAGCATCGAGGATCAGCTCTGGGAAGCTGGCTATCTCGCAGAGCTCAAGGAGTATGAGCCTGTAGATTTCCGAAAGGATAAGAGTGAGGATGAGTAATACTAAGATAAGAATTGCCGGAACTGGAGTTGCGACTCTGGACCTGTATCTTAACAGGGGGAGAATGTACCCGGGCGGCAATGAATACAATGTTGTATGCCACGCAATCAGAAATGGCGCCGAGGCTGGGTTCCTCGGCGTATTTGGCAATGACAGGGCTGGCGAGATTCTCGAGGAGACGCTAGTAGATCTCGGTGTAGATATCTCAATGTCGCGCCACGAGATTGGATCAAGTGGCTACAGCCTTGTTACAATTAAGGACGATGGCGACCGTGTCTTCCTCGACTGGAACCGCAAAGGCGTAACAGACCTATATCCTTTCGAGTTCACTGAAGAAGAGATTGAGTACATCAGAAGTTACGATGTTCTAAGTGCGGGCAAACTTGCAGATGTCAGCCTCGAGAAGCTGGAACTTCTCGCTTCTTCTGGTATCAGCATCTGCTATGACTTCCACGCATCCTTCGATGATGAGGAGATTAATGCCGTATCACCGCATATTGATTACGGATTCTTCTCATGCAGTCATCTCAATGATGAGGAGATATATGAGCTGCTTGAGAAGGCAGTTGAAGCTGGCTGCAAACTGGCCGTGGGTACTCGTGGCTGCGAGCCTGTTGTGGTATATGACGGCTCTGAGTTCCATGTTCGCGAGACTCTTCGCGTTGAGCCTACTGATACTCTCGGTGCAGGTGATTCATTCATAGCGGCATTCCTGACAAGCTATCTTACTTCAATCAAAGCAGGTAAGACTGTAGGAGATGCAGTAGATAAGGCCCTGATTGATGCAACTGAGTACTCAGCTGGTGTTGTTATCATTGAGGGAAGCCTCGGAATGGGGTATGATATAGAGAGCGACGAATTGGCGGACCTCGTCAATGTCGAAAGCTGCAAGCTGTCTGAACTGATGGCGGAGCAGGAATAAAGATAACATATAATTCAAGGAGATAGATATGGAACAGTACAAGCAGGAGTTTATTGAATTCATGGTAGAGTCGGACGTGCTCAAGTTCGGAGATTTCACACTGAAGAGCGGACGTAAGTCACCTTTCTTCATGAATGCGGGCGCATATGTTACTGGCTCACAGCTTAAGAGACTCGGTGAGTACTATGCGAAGGCAATCTACAGCAAGTATGGCACAGACTTCGATGTGCTCTTCGGACCAGCTTACAAGGGAATTCCTCTGAGCGTAGTAACAGCAATCGCATTCAGCGAGCTCTACGGCAAGGAAATCAGATACTGCTCAGATCGTAAGGAAGCAAAGGATCACGGCGCTGATAAAGGCGGTTTCATCGGAAGCCCGCTTCAGGATGGCGACAGGGTTGTTATGATCGAGGACGTTACAACTTCTGGTAAGTCAATGGAGGAGACAGTACCAAAGGTAAGAGGCGCTGCTGATGTTACAATCGTTGGCCTCATGGTATCACTCGACAGAATGGAAGTAGGCAAGGGCGGAGTTAAGTGTGCACTCGATGAGGTGCACGACCTCTACGGCTTCGACACTAATGCCATCGTAACAATGGCTGAGGTAACAGAGCATCTCTACAACAGAGAGTGCAACGGCAGAGTCGTAATCGACGATGAACTCAAGGCAGCAATTGACTTGTACTATGAGCAGTACGGCGCTAAGTAGGACAGACACAAATCAGATAGAAGGCATATACAATGACAGCTTTAGAGAGACAGAAGAGAATAGAGGAGATACTGCTTGAGCGCAAGCACATATCGGTAGCTGAACTTTCGAACATCTTCGGGGTGAGTTTCGAGACAGTTCGAAGAGACCTGAAGGCTATGGAGAAGATCGGACTGATTGAGAAGTCATATGGCGAGGCGCGCATCAAGGAGAAGGTTAGCCATGAGCTCGGTTTCGAGGAACTCTCGCATATCATGGTTGACGCGAAGAAGAAGATCTCCGAGGCGGCAATGCGCTACGTTGAGCCTGGCGATTGTCTGTATCTGGACTATGCCACAACTTGTCTTATGATGGTTGACTATCTCGGCGAAGTGCCAGTGACAGTTATGACCAGCTCCTTCGAAGTCCTCAAGGGTCTGACTTCCAAGCCTAAGGTGCACACATACTGCACAGGCGGCAGCTGGGATGAGAAGAACAGAGCCTTCGTTGGGCAGGCCACACTTAAGTGCCTGGACGATTTCCACCTGGACAAGGCATTCATCAGCTGCAGAGCACTGAGCATGGAGAAAGGCCTCTCTGACAGAACGGAGATCGAGGCGGCACTCAGACGTAAGGTTATCGAGGCATCGAACGAGGTGTATCTTATGGTAGACTACTCCAAGTTCGACAAGGAGGCCTTCGTTCGTACGGCAGACTTCTCTAAGCTAAAAGGTATTATCACTGATGCGGAACTCGGCGAAGAGTGGCAGGAGTTTCTCGAGGAGAGAGGCATCACGTATATCAACTGCTACAGACTCCCGGATGAGACGGAACTGTTCTAGGAATACAGACAGCAGATTGCGTATGCAATCTGCTGTTTTTATATGCACTCACATCGCAAAAACCACATACAAATCGATACAATGTGGCTTTAACGATGACATAACAACAAAACCTCAAACAAATTGTATATTCAGCACAAAAAACAAACAAGCAAAACCTCAAATCCACTTGACCACTTGAAGAACACCACATATAATCGAAATATGGAATCAAATAACTTGGTTTATTCAAAAGGGAGAGATCAAAATGAAAACTAAGCAATTTACCAAAATGCGCCAGCTCGGTTACGAGGCCGGCATCACAGTTGAATCAGTAGTATACAACGCGTTCTATATCTATTTCCTGATTTTCCTGAACACAGTTGTAGGACTTAACCCTGTTCTCTGTGGAACTATCTCAATGCTGTCAGTATGCGTTGACGCTATCACTGACCCACTGCTCGGATACATCTGCGACAAGCCAAATGTAGATGTTAAGAAGCTCATGCTCTGGGGAGGACTTCTCACAGGTATCCTCTACGGATGCTGCTACATAGTAGTGCCAGGAAGCGTTGCATTCAAGGCTGCATACTACATCATCGTTTCATCACTCATGTGGTGTGCATACACAACATTCTGCATTCCTTACTACTCATGCTGCGCATCACTCACAGACGACTATGATGAGCAGACAAAGATCAGAGGAATCTCATCAACAATCAACGCATTCGTTATCTACGTTGGTTGTGTATTCCCAGTTCTCTTCATCACACTGTTCGCAACTGCTGGTGTAGAGATTACAAAGGCATGGACACTGGCTGCATTCTGCATCGGTGTAATTTCTATCGTATTCGGTCTCATCAACTACTTCTCAATCAAGGACGTAGAGTTCATCGAGAAGGCTGTAGTTGAGGAGCAGGAGGGACTGTTTAAGACATACAAAGATGTTATCAAGCTCAAGCCTATGAGATTCTTCATTCCTTGGGTATTCTTCTACCTCTTCGGTTCAGCTATGGTATCAGCTAACACTAACTACCTGATCATCTATGCTATCGGAGCTGATCCAGATTCAATCACATACACAGCAATGATGACACTGCTCTGCTTCCTGATTGGATCACCAATCCTTACAGTTATCGGACACAAGGTTGACAGAAAGCCTGCTGTAATGACTGCATTCGGTATCACAGCTATCGGTGTAATCATCTGCAGAATTATCGGAGTAACAACACTTCCAATGATGTTCGTTCTCACACTGCTCAACGGTATCGCTTGCGTAGGTTTCTGGTGCTTCTTCTACGACTTCGCATACGATATGATCGAGCTCGATGAGTACAAGAACAGAAAGAGCAGAGCTGGAGCTATCACATCATTCCCACAGCTCGTTCAGAAGTTCGGTAACGCTATTGGTCTTCAGGCTGTAGGTATCATCCTCGCAATGGTAGGATTCGATGCAGCAGCTGAGGTACAGTCAGCAAGCGCTATCTCAGGTATCCAGAACATCTCAACAATCTTCCTCGCAATCTGCATCGGAATCTCACTGTACTGCCTCTGGAGATACCCAATCAACAAGAAGGTATACCAGAAGCTGCAGGCTGCTAACGAGAGAAGAAGAAACGGAGAAGAGGACTACTGCGATCCAGAAATCGACGCAATTCTCTAATAATTGCTGTATAATATTGAAACAAGAAATAAGTCTGTAATAGATTAAGGAGATTAAGTAGACATGTCAAAGCTTATCAATGAGTACGATTACGCCGCTATACATGCACAGGCTGGCGAGCTTATGAAGCATCGTAAGCATCTCAAGAGAAGTGCAGTAGAGCGTTACAACAAGTGGTTCGATGAGAATTGTGCTAAGTCAAAGGTTGAGACTGCACTCGCTGCAGAGACAATCCCTGGCGGAATTCAGCACAACCTCGCTAACAATCATCCATTCCCACTTGCAATCGACAGAACTGAGGGACCATACCTCGTGGATATCGATGGCAACAGATACATCGACTTCCTTTGCAGTGGAGGTCCAACAATCCTTGGTAACAACTACCCAGCTGTTACAGAGGCAGTAGTTAAGCAGATCACTGAGAAGACACATCTCCACGGACTTTACAGCCCATATGAGAGAGAACTCTCAGAGCTTGTAAGAAAGTACATGCCATCAATCGAGATGTTCCGTTGCCTTGGTTCAGGTACTGAGGCTGACATCATCGCTGCTCGTCTTGCTCGTGCATACACAGGCAAGAAGCACCTCGTCAGAATCTCTGGTGGATATCACGGCTGGTCAGATCAGCTCGTATACAACGACGGTGCAACAACAGCAGATATGAAGAACGGAATCCCAGCAGAGTGCTTCCACAATACACATGCCATCCCAGCAAATGATCTCGATGCTCTCGAAGCAGAGATCGCCAAATGGGAAGACAAGGGCGGTGTAGCAGCCCTCTTTGTAGAGGCAGTTGGACAGGACAGCGGAATCGTTCCTCTCACTAAGGAATTCCACAAGGAAGCTGAGAGAATCTGCAGAGAGCACGATATGCTGCTCGTATACGATGAGGTTGTTACTGGTTTCCGTCTCGGAATGGGCGGTGCTCAGGCAGTATTCGGAACAAAGCCTGACATCACAGTATTCGGTAAAATCATCGGTGGTGGCTTCGGTTCTTCCGGCGGTATCGGCGGACGCAAGGACATCATGAGCCTGCTCGCTGCCGGAGTAAGCGCTGAGTCAGAGAACAAGGTTAAGGTCGGTGGTACACTGAGCGGTAACCCACTCACAGCTCTTGCTGGTATCACAGTAATCAAGGAGCTCGAGAAGGAGAACGTTCACGAGAAGCTCGAGAAGGCGTCAAAGTACTTCATGAACGGCATCGCAGAGCTGACAGACAAGTACGACGTACCTGCACTTGTTTTCCATCACCAGTCAATTCTCCACATCGACACACACGGACTGGCTCACATCCCATACTTCTTCAAGGGAGATGATCCTGAGTACCAGACACAGCTTGTCGATGCATACACAAATTACATTGAGTTCTCAATGGCACTTGCAGCAGAGGGTCTGATCATCGCTAACGGCGGTAAGACATACCTGCCATACAACGGAATCGGAATCCTCGACGATGCTCTTGCTTGCTATGAGAGAGTATTCAAGGAGTTCGAATAATGGACGTAATCGCAGCTTATGACTTTGGTACCAGCGGAGTTAAAGCCGCACTCGTTACCAGAGATGCAAAGATTATGGCGGTTAAGGAGAAGGCTTATCCTCTCCTTAACCCTAAGCCGCTCTTCGTAGAGCAGAGTCCGACAGACTACTGGGACGCTGTATGCGAAGTAACTCACGGCGTACTCGCTGAGTCGGGTATCGCGCCTGAGGATGTAAAAGGCCTTTCTTTTAGCGTGCAGGCTATCAACCTCATCCCTGTGGACGAGGAAGGTAATGTTCTCTACAACGCTATCAGCTGGCTCGACGGCCGTGCTGAGAAGGAAGCCGAGATCATCAATGAAGCGGTTGGAGTGGACATCGTAAGAAGTCAGGACTTCCAGCCTAGAATCCTCTGGCTCAAGGAGAACG
The DNA here is from genome assembly GCA_029101005.1 of Bacillota bacterium. GTDB lineage: Bacteria > Bacillota > Clostridia > Peptostreptococcales > Anaerovoracaceae > Crickella. Next base: position 38,995 of record JAQXQE010000018.1, read on the forward strand.
AGCCTGAGGTATACGCAAAGACAAAGTACTTCCTCGACTGCGACAGCTTCCTGCAGTTCAAGGCAACTGGAATCATGGCTGTCGATGATGACCACGATGGAATCGTAGTTAACCACCCAGCTATCGAGGAATACATGGACGCATCACTCATGCTCGTTGACCGCACAAAACTCGCTCCACAGGTTCAGGCCTGCAAGGAGTTCGGCAAGCTCGACGAGAAGGGTGCATCAGACCTGGGACTCGTTCCTGGAACACCTGTCTTCGGCGGCATGATTGACGTTCCTGCTGCAGCTGCTGGCTGCGGATGCATCAAGGACGGAGATGCTCATCTCTACCTCGGAAGCTCCGGTTGGCTCTCAGCAATGGTAGATCAGCCATATGAGGCAGCTGAGGGTTCATACCTTCTTAACAGCATCACACCTGGTCTCATGATCTACGGTGGATGCACTAACGCTTGCTGCCTGATGCAGAACTGGGCAATCGACCACTTCTACAAGAAGGAGCACGACGAGCTCGGCGGCGGAATCTTCGACTTCCTCGCTGAGGAGATGAAGGATGTCCCACCAGGATGCGACGGCCTCTTTGCAACACCATGGCTCTTCGGAGAGCAGTTCCCAATCTGCGATTCATTCGTAAGAGGAATCTTCTTCAATATGCAGGAGGGACACACAAGAGCACACTTCATGAGTGCTGTTCTTGAGAGTATCTGCTTCAGTATGAAGGGACAGATTGAGTGTTACAAGAAGGACACAGGCAAGACCATCACTTCTGTAGGCGTTAACGGCGGCGGATCCCTTTCTGACTATTGGATGCAGATGATGGCTAACGTTCTCCAGATGCCAGTCTACATTCCAGAGAACACAAGACATTCAGGTGCTATCGGTGCTGCTGTAGCTGCTGCTATCGGCCTCGACTGGTGCACAATCGAGAATGTCAACGAGTTCGTCAAGAAGGAGAGAGAGTTCGAGCCAGACTCTTCGCTTGCTGATCTCTACGAGAAGAAATACAACAACTGGATGAAGCTCTATGATTCAATCAAAGACCTGTCCAGAGAGTTAAATATGGAGTAATTGTTATGGCAAACGTTGAAGCAATTAAGCAGAAGATTGTTGATATTGTTCAGAAAGAGTACCGCCTAGGCATGGTCAACATGTTCGAGGGCAATGTCTCCGCAAAAGTTGGCGACCGAGTGTTCATCACTCCGTCCCAGGTTGCCAAGGACGACATGACCAAAGACATGATTATTGAGATGGATCTCGAGGGCAACATCGTTGACTGCCCAGAAGGCCTCAAGCCTTCTTCAGAGAGCAAGATGCACCTCGAGGTATACCGCCTCAGACCAGATGTCAAGGCTGTAGTTCACAACCACAGCACTTACGCTACTGCTTTCGCAATGAACAATATGCCAATCGACACTAAGGCACTGACAGAGGTCAACCTAACCCTCGGAGTAATCCCAGTATGCAAGTACGGCACTCCAGGCACTGAGCTGATCTATGCAGACCTCAAGAATGTAATCGGCAACCTCTATGCAGTACTTCTTGCCAACCACGGACTGCTGGCATTCGGTCCAACACTTGACATCGCATTCTCATATGCTGAGGGTGTCGAGAAGGTTGCGCAGACAATCACAATAGCAGGCCGCATTGGCGCTCCATCCAACATCCCAGATGCTGAGATTGAAGCACTCCGTCAGTTCGGCAGCGCAGCAAGAGACGCAGCAATCGCAAAATCCCTTGCTGACTAGGATAGATATTGATTATATGGTATAAGAAAGAACTCCCGCACGCGGGAGTTCTTTCGTTATGGGGAGATCCTTGGGTGTTGAACTGGCGTATACGCCAGCCTTTACGACTTTGCGGCTGCTATTCCACTTACACACCTCAGCTAATGGGTGTATAATAGCATGCGGGTGAGAGCGTGGTTGCTCGCTAGAGATTCCAATCAAGTTGAGTACAACTGCTAAGGAGGGTTAAGGACGAATGGCGCAGGACGCTAAGAGTAATTCCAAATCGATGGTAAGGGATTTGACGAAGGGCAATGTTGCGAGACAGCTCTTTGTTTTTGCGGCGCCGCTTTTTCTGTCGAATGCGCTGCAGGCGATATACAATATAGTGGATATGATCATTGTTGGCCAGGTAATGGGCGGTAAGGGAATGGCAGCGGTTGCGATAAGCGGCAATATTCAGCATTTGCTGTGTTTTGTGGCGATGGGATTCGCGGGAGCGGGTCAGATTATCATTGCACAGAAGCTGGGTGCGAAGGATATGGAAGGAGTGAGGAAGACAATAGGAACACTCTTCACTATGCTTCTGATTGCTGCGGTGATGATGACAGTAATTTGTCTAGTCTTTAGAATTGAGATATTGAAGTTGGTTAATACGCCAGAAGAGGCTTTTGGCTATGCGATGGATTACACGATAATCGGAATCTCAGGTCTGATATTCGCATATGGATATAATGTAGTGAGCGCAATCATGAGAGGTCTCGGCGATAGCAAGAGACCGTTCATCTTCGTAGCAATTGCGTCAGTGCTCAATATAGTGCTGGATGTGCTGTTTGTGGTTATCTTCGGATGGGAAGTAAGAGGTGCAGCACTGGCGACCATCATCGGTCAGGCAGTCAGCTTCCTCTGGGCACTCTGGTATCTATACAAGAACAGAGAGAACTTCGTGTTCGACTTCAAACTCAGGAGCTTTGCGATTGATAAGTCGGCAGCCGCAGGCCTGCTAAAACTTGGTATCCCGATGGCTATTCAGTCGGCAGCTATCAACGTGTCGATGACTGTAGTATCGGCGTGGGTCAATTCCTTCGGATACATCGCGTCGGCGATGGCTGGAATGATCTCCAAGCTGAATACACTTGCGGGAATCCTGTCAGCATCAATCAGCACAGCTGCAGGAGCAATGATTGGACAGAATATCGGAGCGCAGAAGTTCGACAGAGTTCCAGTAATTCTGAAGAATGCGTTCGGAGTATCGATTATCATCTCGATGATAATCTGCGCAGTCGTATATATATTCCCAAATCAGACGTTCGCGATGTTCACAAGCGATAAGCTCGTGCTGGCGAATGCGTCAATAATTATCGGACCATTCATACTCAACTGCGTGGGAGCATCGACGAGAACATTCGGATTTGCGATGATTAATGGATCTGGTAATTCCAGACTTAATCTGCTGATAGCAATACTTGATGGAATGGTAGCAAGACTGAGCCTTGCGTATATCATCGGATTCATTATAGTAAATGGGCCACAGGGATTCTGGTACGGAGATGCCATTGCGGGATTCGTGCCAATGCTGATAGGAGGAGTGTACTTCCTGAGCGGCAAGTGGAGAAAGATACGCGTATAACAATAAGAAGCCAGCAGCGAGCGCTGCCGGCTTCTTGATTAGATCTGCTTTGTTGTCCAGTCCTCGAGGTTCCAGATGTCGGTTACTACACCTTCATAGAATTCCGGCTCGTGGCTTACGAGGATGACTGTGCCCTTGAAGTCGCGGACCGCCTCTTTGAGGACGTCCTTCGCAACAGGGTCGAGGTGGTTGGTAGGCTCGTCAAGAACCAGGAGATTCATAGGGTTCTGCATCAGCTTGGCGAGTCTGAACTTGGCATTCTCACCGCCGGAGAGAACTCGAACCTGACTTTCGATGTGCTCAGTTGTGAGTCCGCACTTGGCGAGCGCACGGCGCACCTCGTTGTTGGTGAGGGCAGGGAACTCGTCCCAGAACTCCTTGAGAGCAGTCTGGCTGCTACCGTCGTGCTCCTGCTCGAAGTAGGCAGGCTCAGCGTAGTAGTCGAGCTTGACCTCGCCATCGAATGGAGGGATGATGCCGAGCATAGTCTTGAGAAGAGTCGACTTACCAAGACCATTTACTCCCTTGATTGCGATCTTCTGGCCGCGGTCAACGTGGAAGCTGAGGGGGCTTGTGAGAGCCTCATCGTATCCGATTACAAGATTCTCAGCCTCGATGACGTATTTGCCAGGAGCCCTTGAGTACTCGAAAGCGAACTCTGGCTTTGGCTTCTCCTTAGTGAGCTCAATCTTCTCCATCTTGTCGAGCTTCTTCTGACGCGACTTGGCCATATTAGTTGTGGCAACTCTCGCCTTGTTACGTGCGATGAAATCCTCGAGATCTGCAATCTCCTTCTGCTGCTTGCGGTATGCCGCCTCCAGCTGATTCTTCTTGATCTCGTACATTCTCATGAAGTCATCGTAGTTGCCAGTGTATCTTGTGAGAACCGCGTCCTCGATGTGGTAGATTACGTTGGCAACGTTGTTGAGGAATGGGATGTCATGAGATACGAGGATAAAAGCATTCTCATAATTCTGCAGGAATCTTGTCAGCCATACGATGTGGTTCTCGTCGAGGTAGTTAGTCGGCTCATCGAGAATCAGAATCATCGGATTCTCAAGCAGGAGCTTAGTCAGAAGCACCTTTGAACGCTGACCACCTGAGAGCTCGTTGACGAGGCTGTCGAGGCCGATGTCACCGAGACCGAGACCGTTGGCGAACTCCTCGATTCTGGCATCGATAGTGTAGAAACCTGAATGCTCGAGGATGTCCTGGATCTCAGCCGCGTCCTCCATCAGCTTTGCAATCTCATCATCTGAAGCAGTGGTCATCTTGTCATAAGCCTCGAGCATCTCCTTCTCAAGATCGAAGAAGTGAGCAAAGGCCTCGCGAAGTACCTCGCGGATGGTCTTGCCTGGGGTTAGGGTGCTACGCTGGTCGAGATATCCAGTGGTGATGTGGTTGCACCAGCTGATGTTACCTGCGTCAGGCATAAGCTTGCCCGTTATGATATTGAGAAAAGTAGTCTTACCCTCGCCGTTAGCTCCGACGAGTCCTACGTGTTCTCCTTTGTTAAGTCTGAATGATGCGTCCTCTAAAATCTGGCGTCCGCCGAAATCGTGAGAGACGTTCTCAACTACTAATACACTCATGTTTTTCTCTTAATCCTTATAATGATTTTGTCGATTCATTATTGTATCACAATAGGGTGTTATAATAACATATAAGAATCAATTAAATAGAGGTTAGATAGCAAATGATACAGGATATTGCACCAAGCGTGCTGGATAACCAGTACAGCACTACGGCTGTAGCTGAGGATAAGGACAATGTAATATGCACACTCGGAGGAGAGCTGCTGCTCGTACCAGAAGGTGAGGGATGGAGACTTCCAAGAGTGAGCGACTTCGCCGAGGATATGGAATTCACTTATCTTCTCAATATTGATGGAGATGAGTATTATATGCCGGAGCTTGCGAGACAGGGGCAGTCTGCAGAGGATGTGCCAGAAGGGGCGCAGTACTGCGGAATCAGAACTATAAGAGATAAGCTCAGCAAGGTTCAGAACTTCGCAGCTCTTACTGGCAAGCATCTGATTGACTGGTACAGGGATAACAGATGCTGTGGAAGATGCGGATCGAAGATGGAGCACTCGGAGACAGAGCGTGCGATGGTATGCCCTGAGTGTGGATACACATCTTATCCGCGAATCATGCCGGCTGTAATCGTTGCTTGTAAGAAGGGTGACAAGCTGCTGGTATCTAAGTACAGCAAGGGATATAAGCATTACGCGCTGATTGCCGGATTCACAGAGATAGGAGAGACACTCGAGGAGACTGTATATCGCGAGGTATTCGAGGAGACGGGAATCAGAGTTAAGAACATAAGATATTACAAGAGTCAGCCTTGGGGCATTGCTAATGACATTCTCGTCGGATATGTATGCGAGGCTGAAGGAGATGACGAGATTGTAATCGATGAGAACGAGCTGCAGGAGGCAGGCTGGGTTACAGCTGATGAGCTCGATATCAAGTATGACGATTACAGTCTGACTAATGAACTCATGTGGAAGTTCAAATGTGGGGAGATCTAGATGAAGAATATTGAAGATTTCAAGGAGAAACTCCTGCTGCTTGCGGCAGGGGTGGCTATGTTCGCTGTCTTTATGAATGCGAAGGTGGTTTTCACTAGTGTGATGTCAGTTCTCGGACTCTTCTCATCGCTCTTCGTTGGTGGCGTGATTGCCTTCGTGCTCAACGTTCCGATGAAGGGAATCGAGAAGCGTTTCATCAAACTTAGAGAGAAGCATCCATCTAAGATACTGAAACCAGTTAGAGTGTACAGCCTCGTGCTGACATATCTGGCACTCTTCGCAGTCATCTATTTCATCGGTTCAGTTGTTATTCCTAATACAGCTGAGTCAGTGAAGAGCATTGTTGAGGTAGTAAGAGATAACTATCCAGTATGGCTAGAGTGGTTCAAGTCCAGGGGCATTGATGTTAATCATCTTGAGAAGTACCTCGGAGAGATCGACTTTGCGCAGATCGCACAGAAGATTGCGGAGAATCGCAACGAGATGTTTGCTCTCGTATCGGGATCACTTGGCGCACTGGTAGGAACCGTAGGCACAACGGCCATTGGTTTTATCTTCTCGATATACATACTGCTGGCGAAGGAGAGACTCGGACGCCAGGCGAAGATGCTCACATACGCATACCTCAAGAAGGACTGGGCGGACAAGTGCTGTGAAGTAGCGAAGCTGTCACATAGAGTTTTCTCGAAGTTCATCTCAGGACAGTGCCTTGAGGCGGTTATCATCGGCGTGCTCTTCTTCGTAGCGCTGACTATCGGAAGACTGCCATATGCGTCGACTATCGCAATTGTTATTGGTGCTACATCGCTCGTTCCGATCATCGGAGCTTTCATCGGATGTGTGTTCGGACTCGTTCTCATAGTAACAGTAAGTACGAAGCAGGCTATCATCTTCCTGATTGTCTTCTTCGTAATTCAGCAGTTCGAGGGACATGTTATCTATCCTAATGTTGTTGGTGGACAAGTTGGACTTCCTGCAATCTGGACTATGCTGGCTGTTGTTGTCGGCGGTGCAGTTGGCGGAATTGGAGGAATTATGCTATTCATTCCTCTCTTCTCAGTTATCTATATGCTGATTAGAAAGGATGTGTACGCAAGACTTAAGGAGGAGATCTAATGCACTACATTGAGGATGCGCTTCTAGAGATGCTCAAGGAGAAGCCTCTAGATAAGACATCCGTCAAGGAAGTGGCGGAGAAGGCTCATGTGAGCAGACAGACAGTATACTACCATTATGATTCTCTGCTCGATGTCTTCACGTCGTGGTTTAACGAGTCCATATGGAGCAGATTCACTAATCGCAGAGAGAGAAATTGGGTGGCTGGATTCGAAGATGCACTGAGATTCTGTGTTGAATATAAGACTGAGATTATCAATGTATATAGGAGTTCGTATCATATGGACTTCATACGTTCACAGTCGCAATATGCAATCAAGGTGTTGACTGACGATATTGACATCCTGTGCAAGGAACTCGAGATTCCACTGAGCGACAGGGATAAGGAATTCGTCGTTAATTACTATGTGAAGCTTGCTATGGGCGTAATACTTAATTTCATAGATGATGAGATGGAGGATGATCCTGGTTATCTCGCTTCAAGACTTGAGATTATGGTGGCGAACAGCTTCGAGGAGAAGGCGCGAAAGATGCTTGCTTCATACAGTGTTGATTAGTAGTATCGACAGGAGCACGGATTATAATACAGACAGGTCACGAAAAGCCAGTAAATTCAACGGTTTATGGCATTTCGAGAACCTGTCTTTTTTCATACATTTCATGAGAATGTGTGAGTGAATCTGTTTTGGTATTGCATTTGATGATATAAGTGAGGTGATGGTGAAATTCCTGGAGGTACTAAACTGACTTGAATAAAGAACAAATGTTCTGTATAATGTAATCACAATGTAATTATTATAGAAAGGGGCGCTTATGACTGATATCGAAAAATATAGTGAAATATTATTTGAAAATATAAAACATATAAACGAGTATGGTCAGGAGTTCTGGTATGCGAGAGAGCTGCAGGAAGTACTTGAGTATTCACAGTGGCGTTACTTTGAAGGAGTAATCTCAAAAGCAATTGAAGCTTGTGAGATTAGTGGAATACTTGTTGAAGACCATTTTGCGGAGGTGCGCAAAATGGTTCCTTTGGGAAGTGGTGCCGAAAGAGAGATAAATGACTTCATGCTTACCCGTTATGCCTGCTATCTCATTGTAATGAATGGAGATCCTCGTAAGGAAGTAATTGCACTGGGACAAACTTATTTCGCAGTTAAGACAAGGCAGCAGGAATTGATTGAGGATTATGATCAGCTCAGTGAAGATCAGAAGAGACTTGCAATCAGAAATGAGATGAAAGAGCACAATAAATCCCTGGCTGAAGCTGCACAGATGGCTGGAATAGTAGAGCCTCGTGACTATGCAATATTTCAGAACAGAGGTT
>JAQXQE010000019.1 GCA_029101005.1 Bacillota bacterium
TGTAAGCTGAATTGCAGTTTCTGTCGCATATACATATACAGGTGGAAGCTCAGATCCTGTAATACTTCCTGCTACGCCAAACTGGTTTTCATACATGAATTTCACAAGCTCCAGAAGCACTCCTTCCTTGCTTGTAAACAGATTCTGAAAGCTGCTGCAGGAAACCTTTGCAGCCTTTAAGATCTGCCCTGTTACAGCCTTGTGATATCCTTTCTCGAGAAAAAGCCTTACGCACACCTGCAGAATACGCTTCTTTGTATTTGCAACGTCATTTTTTCGTGCCACTAATAGCCTCCTTGTTATTCTATGGTAGTACTACCATCATAACCGATTTTCGCATTTTTTCAAGATAAAACTATGTAAAGAGCCACTTTTTTTGAGGTGGCCTGTTGTTTCATACCGGTTATACAGTTGTCTTAGCAGTCTGTATTGAGTTAGAAAGGAAGTCTATCATTCCGATGAAATTCAGATAGACCTCAACATTCTGCGTTCTTCTGCCGTCAATCTTTTCTGCCCTGTGCACAAGAACCTTATCAACAAATTCAGCCGAAGCTGTCTACTATAACAGTATTTAATTGAATGATAAACCGGGATTAATCGTTAATCATCATTCAACGAAAGAACCATTATTTTTACACCATTAGGGTCCTCTATTCCAGCCAGTTTTCCCAAAGGCAACTCTTCCGGACCATAAATGAAAGACATCCCCTTTTCTCTTAAATCGTTAATGGCAGCTTCAAAATCGTCGACTTCCATACCCAAAGACCAAAAGCCTGTAGGGAATGCTTTGCTGTCAATTAGTTCGATCGATGCTCCGTCAGGGCTTTTGAGCAGGCAAAGGCCTCCTTCTTCTTGATAGAATTTTCTGATTAGTTTAAAGCCCAAGACATTCTGATAAAAATCAATTGACTTATCAATGTCATCAGCAATAATTGTACCTAACTTAAACTTGTAGTTCATTTTGTCTCCTGTTCATTTTTAAAGAAAAAGCTAAATTCAAATGTACACTTCCATCATAATCCCGATTAAAACATCCCGCAACCTCATTCCCTGAGATCAAGGGAAAACGCCTGAATCCCTTGCAATAAAAGAGCTCCGGCTATTTCTAGCCAGAGCCTAAATCGTGGTGGAGCTGCCGAGGGTCGAACCCGGGTCCAAGAGCATTTCCGAAGGAGTTTCTCCGAGCGCAGCTGATGCTTTGGTATTTCGCCCGCCAAGCCGTCACGTCAGCAGACTGCCGGCGAGCTATCCTGTTGTTCCCTTACGCTACCAGGAGCTCGCGCAAGGTTGTCCTGTATGCATGATGCCAGATTCCGAGCCTACAGGGAAACCCGGGCTGACACGCGGGGCTGAACTATGCAGCCAGTGCGAAGTTGTTGTTTGTTTTAGCGTTTCTTTTTAACGGTCCGTTTTTACGTGGCCAGACTCCACGGCTCGCTTCTCCTTGTTCCACACCCCTGTCGAAACCATTACAGCCCCATAAGAGCGAGAGGCCGATTGCATATCGGCAAGCGGCCGGCTCGCATTTTATCTAATCTTACTTACGAGGGTTTGAACCGTACTTGGTCAGAAGGCTGTTCTTGAGATCCCAGAGTTCCTGCGAGAGGTCAACCTTGTAGGTCTGTGGGTTATCGAACCTGAGAGTCTCCTCCCAGAGGGTATCAACCTGCTCATTGCAATAGTCGCGAATCTCATCGATGCTTGGTGACTGGTATACGCACTTGCCTTTCTCGAAGATCGGAACGAGAAGTTCCTTAACCTCATAATCATAGAGAGTCTTGCGCTTCCATGTGTTGATTGGATCGAAAATCTCGTAGCCATCCGCTGCAGGTGCATCCTCTGTTCTGAGAGTGATTACGTCAGCAATAGCCTTGCCTGTGTTCTTGCCGTAGAAACGGTATACATTCTTGAAGCCAGGGTTAGTAATCTTCTCAACATTCTCGGAAATCTTCATCTTTGGAAGTGACTCTCCGTCTTTGTCGACCTGTGCAAGCTTGTACACGCCACCGAAGACCGGCTCACTCTTTGCAGTGATCATTCTTTCGCCAACTCCGAAGGAGTCAATCTGCGCACCCTCGAGGAGGACTTCCTTGATGAGGTTCTCATCGAGTGAGTTTGATACTACGATTGAGCAGTCCTGAAGACCATTCTCGTCGAGAATCTCTCTAGTCTTCTTAGTGAGATATGTGATATCTCCCGAGTCAATTCTAACGCCCATCTTAGCAGGCTTGAGCTCCTTGAATACCTTGATGGCATTAGGAAGACCTGAGTTGAGAACGTTATATGTATCAATCAGCAGAGTTGCGTTGTTAGGGTACTGCTTAGTGTACTCGTAGAACGCCTCGTACTCTGTATCGAATGTCTGAATCCAGCTGTGAGCCATAGTTCCGAGAGCAGGAGTGCCATAGTCTCTATCAGCGATTGTGCAGGCTGTTCCTACGCAGCCTCCGATATATGAAGCTCTCGCTCCGTTGATTGCAGCTGTCACACCGTGAGCTCTTCTTGTTCCGAACTCCATAACAGGTCTGCCCTTCGCAGCTCTTACGATACGGTTCGCCTTAGTTGCAATCAGGCTCTGGTGGTTGATTGACAGCAGAACCATCGACTCGATGAACTGAGCCTGGATAGCTGGTCCTCTTACAATCAGGATTGGCTCATATGGGAAGATCGGTGTACCCTCTGGTACTGCCCATACGTCGCACTCAAACTTGAAATTTCTCAGATAGTCGAGGAATTCCTCGCTGAAGCAATTCTTGGTGCGTAGGTACTTGATGTCCTCCTCTGAGAAGACCAGATTATTGAGGTAGTCGATAAGCTGCTCAACGCCCGCCATAATAGCGAAACCGCCGTTATCCGGAACTCTTCTGAAGAACATATCGAAAGTCGCTTCGTAGTCCTTCGCCTTTGTATTGAAATATCCATTTGCCATCGTGATCTCATAGAAATCAGTCAGCATGGTCAGATTGTACTTATCTATCATTACTCATTTGCCTCTGTCTGCGTCTGTGTGCTCTGTCCCGCCATCTTCTCTGGATAGTCGAGAATCTCTGTCATTCTCCAGAAAATCACACCTACTGCAATTCCAATAATTATGATTGCGAGCATGATGTCATTGTTATCGTGGAAAAAATCCTTAATCTTCTTCATCTCTTCTCCTTCTTCACATATCGAAAGATGTGCGTTTAATTATACGCTCCTCGCATTCGCTTTGCAAATCCGAGCTAAGCATTCTCAGGTAAAACGCGCCTTATGAATTCTTCTCCTTGATGGCGCGGTCGATCTTTCGATCGGCATCCCTCTTAGCGATGCTGTCTCGCTTGTCGTAGTTCTTCTTACCGCGAGCAAGTCCGATCTCCATCTTGCATCTGCCCTCCTCGTTGAGGTAGACAGTCAGAGGTACGAGTGTCAGTCCGCTTGTCTTCAGCGTACCAATCAGCTTATTAATCTCCTTGCGGTGCATCAACAGCTTACGGTCGCGAAGCGGATCTACATTGAAGCGATTACCCTGCTCGTATGGAGAGATGTGCATACCGTGGATCCAGAGCTCACCGGCACGGTCGATTTTGCAGAAACTCTCCTTGACACTCACACGGCCTGCGCGTATCGACTTGATCTCGGTACCTGTAAGCACGATGCCAACCTCGTAGACCTGCTCTATGAAGTAGTCATGTCTCGCCTTCTTGTTATTCGCAATTAACCTACGTGGCTTCTTTGCCATGTGAATATCTCCTTCTATAATCTGCCAATTCTGGAGAATGGGAAGAGCCTTAATACGGCCTTGCCCTGAATCTCATCGACTGATACGCAGCCGACTTCGTCATAACGGCTGTCGATGCTGACGATTCTGTTATCCCCCATTGTGAAATACTTGCCCTCAGGCACAATATATCCCTCAACATCACCAGGTGTCACACCATCTCTGATGTAATCCTCCTCGTACTTGCTTCCGTTGAGGTACAGCTGGTTGCCCTTGATTGTTACTTCGTCACCTGGAAGCCCGATGATTCTCTTGATGAGGAGCTTGTTCTTGCCCTTCTCATCTGTCAGATTGGACTTGAATATTACGATATCTCCGCGTTCTGGTGTGTCACTCACATATGCGCGCTTATACATAATGATGTAGTCATTAGGCTGGAGTGTATCCTGCATCGATGTCTGCTTAACAATAGTAGGTCTGATGAAGAATAGAATCGCTCCTGCAAGCGCAAGCGCCACCAGTATATCTATAATTAAACTCTTAAGAAAACTGTTCTCCACTTTGTTCCCCCGTTTCTATCTTAATGCTGCGAGAATCTTCTCGAAATTCTCTGGAAGATCCGCCTTGATAATCTTGCCTTCAAGGTACTCAAGTCCCTCAGCCGGCACTCCAAATTCTACCCTAGCACTGTGAAGAAGCTGTGTGCTTAGCTCAAATCTGTTCTTCAATGCAAGATTGTGCTTCGCGCAATCCGGGGTCTGGTACTTATAATCTCCAAGAAGAGGATGACCAACGCTCGCAAGATGCGCTCTAATCTGGTGAGTTCTACCAGTCACGAGCTCAACCTCCACAAGAGTCGCCTTGAACTTGCCACCCTTGAGAACCTCAATTGGACGCACAATAGTTATGATATCCTTGCCAGAGTCATCATTGACAATGCGTACCGTATTAGTTCTGTTGTCCTTGACAATCTTGGCTGTGAGAGTGATCTCCTTCTCGATGACTCCGTAACAGATAGTCATATAGTACTTGTGCACACCATCCTCGCGAATCATCGCATTGAGCCCCTTAAGCGCCGCAGCAGTCTTGCCAAAGAGCACAATTCCCGTAGTGTTGCGGTCTATTCTGTTCGCAGGCGCAGGAGCGAAAACCTTCTCGTTCCTTGGGTTGTACTCTCCCGTCTCGATGAGGTAGTCCTTCACCTGGTTCGCAAGATGGTTCTTCTTCTCCGTGCTGTCACCATGTGTCAGCAGACCGAAAGGCTTATTCACTGCGAGAATATTCTCATCCTCATAGATGATAGTAAAGTTCTTTCTCGCCTTCTTCCCGCGTCTAGACTCAATCGCCTTATCTGTTCCCCCGCGAAGTTCAGTAATCATCTCCTCCGAGAGGTACAGTGTCAGAGTCTGTCCCTCCTCAAGCATGAACTTCTCATCACGGCGCTTACCATCGACCTTAACGTCCTTACGTATTATCTTGTAAATTGAACCGAGCGAAGCCTTAGGCAGATACTTTCTCATGAATCTGTCCAGTCTTCTTCCGGCATCATTAGCTGTTATCTCTATCTGTCTCATTCTGTAATTATATCACATCATCGCCAAAAGTGTGCCAACTCCCGTCGGCACACTCCTGCATATTGTTACTTATTCTTGCGTCTGCGTACGGCTTCTGTAAGCAGATACTCTATCTGTCCATTAATCGATCTGATATCTGCCTCAGCCCACTCGGCTATGTCATTCCAGAGCCCCGGGGCAAGCCTGAGAAGAACCTGCTTCTTCTCCTTCTCCTTGAGTTTAAGCGCTTTCTCTCGTTTCTTGATCTCTGCTTCTAATTCATCGAGCTGCTGTTTCTTCTCAAGAAGCTTAATCTCACGCTCGTCCATTGTCATATTAATCCTACCCTACCTAAATTAATCTGTCACTTAACGGGGTGTTTAGTAGATTGATCCGTTATTGATTACAGGCTGTGCATCCTTGTTGCCGCAGAGTACAACGAGGAGGTTGCTTACCATTGCAGCCTTGCGCTCATCATCGAGAGCTACGATGCTTTCCTCATCGAGCTGGTCGAGAGCCATCTTAACCATTCCTACAGCGCCCTCAACGATCTTCTGTCTAGCTGCGATGATAGCTGATGCCTGCTGTCTCTGGAGCATTGCTGCTGCGATCTCCTCTGAGTATGCGAGGTTAGTGATTCTCACATCCTTAATCTCAAGTCCAGCCTCTTCAACTCTCTTCTGAAGGTCTGCCTGCATCATATCAGCGATCTCCTGGCTGCTTCCGCGAAGTGTCTTCTCTCCGTTGTTAGCTGCCTCAGGTGTATCGTCGAAGTCGTCATATGGGAACATTCTTGCAGCATTTCTTACTACGAGGTCACACTGTGTTGAGAGGAAGTCGCTGTAGTCCTCAACATTGAATACTGCCTTAGTTGGGTCAGCTACTTTCCAGATAACTACTGTTCCGATGATTACAGGGTTACCGAGTACATCGTTAACCTTCTGCTTATCATTGTTAAGAGTATTAACCTTGAGTGAGATTCTCTTTCTCGAAGAAGGAGCTGAGATCTTGTCCTTCTTCCCCTTGCCCTTTGCCGCCTCTGTCTCAAGCGCAACGTCTAGTGAACTCATTGCTGATGCTGGAACGATTGGTCTAGCGAATGGGTTAACGAAGTAGTAACCAGGCTGCTTAACAGTTCCATAGTACTTACCGAAGAGTACCAATACGAGAGCCTCGTTAGGGTTAACTGAGTACAGTCCACAGAAGTTCAGAATTCCAAAGAACAGAAATAAGAATGAAACCATCAGGAGCAGCACTCCGAGTCCTGGTCTCCAGCTTGCGAAGCATGCCATTGCGAATAAGAAAACAGGAATGCAGAGCACGAGCATCAGAATATTCAGAATCAGTACTGGAATACCACTAATTGGGTGCAGAACCTTCTCATCAACATTATGCATTGTATTATCCATGATTTTCCTCCTCGGCTTATCAAACGCCGTATAAATATTATGCTGATATCATTTTGATATCAGCATAATATAACCATTAATCATTCTTGTCAAGCATTTTCTTCAGATATTGTCCGGTATATGACTTCTCGCAGGCTGCAATCTCCTCTGGAGTTCCCATAGCAACTACGGTTCCGCCACCATCTCCGCCCTCTGGACCGAGGTCGATGATGTAGTCCGCTCTCTTGATAACATCGAGATTGTGCTCGATTACGACAACAGTATTGCCCTCATCTACGAGGCGATCCAGAACATAGATCAGCTTCTCGACATCAGCGAAATGCAGTCCTGTTGTCGGCTCATCGAGAATGTACAGAGTTCTGCCAGTCGATCTCTTCGCGAGCTCTGTCGCCAGCTTAATTCTCTGCGCCTCTCCACCAGAAAGCTGTGTCGATGGCTGTCCCAGGCTGATATATCCAAGACCAACATCATTCAGCGTCTTGAGGTAGCGATAGATGCTCTGCTGATTCTCGAAGAAGCTCATAGCTTCCTCAACACTCATAGCGAGAACTTCGCTGATATTCTTGCCCTTGTACTTAACCTCGAGAGTCTCGCGGTTGTATCTCGCACCACCACACTCCTCACATGGCACATATACATCAGGCAGGAAGTTCATCTCAACCTTGATGATTCCGTCTCCAGAGCAATGCTCACAACGGCCGCCCTTAACATTGAAACTGAATCGACCTGACTTATATCCTCTGATCTTCGCCTCAGGCATCTCAGCGAAAAGATTCCTGATATGCGTGAATACGCCAGTATATGTCGCAGGATTGCTTCGTGGAGTCTTGCCGATAGGTGATTGATCTATGTCGATTACCTTATCGAAGTTCTCTATTCCCCTGATAGCCTTGTGCTTACCAGGCTGCATCTGGGTCTTATTGGTAACTCTTGATACTCCCTTATAGAGAATCTCGTTGACAAGAGATGACTTACCAGAACCAGATACTCCAGTGACGAGAACGAGCTCTCCAGCTGGAATTGTCACATCCACATTCTTGAGATTGTTCTCTGCTGCTCCCTCAATCTCGAGGAAGAACCCATTACCCTTACGTCTCTCTGCAGGCACTTCAATGCGTCTTGCACCGGAGAGAAACTGTCCAGTTACCGACTCCTTGCACGCCTTGATGTCGTCAACAGTACCCTGTGCAATCAGCTTACCGCCATTGATACCCGCACCTGGACCGATGTCGATGATGTGGTCTGCCGCATACATAGTATCCTCATCATGCTCAACCACGATAAGAGTATTACCCATATCGGTAAGCCCTCTGAGAGATGCGAGCAGCTTATCATTATCCCTCTGATGCAGTCCGATTGATGGCTCATCGAGAATATAGAGCACGCCAACAAGGCCACTTCCAATCTGTGTAGCAAGTCTGATTCTCTGTGACTCTCCACCCGACAGCGTACCTGCCGCACGAGAGAGATCAAGATATCCGAGACCTACATTCTTAAGGAAACTGAGTCTCTGACGAATCTCCTTGAGAATCATATTCGCAATCTTAAGATCGCGCTCACTGAGACTATTCTGGAGTTCCATCACGAAGTCCAGTGCATTCTCAACTGACATATCTGTGAACTCGATGATGTTCTTACCACCAACAGTTACAGCCAGAATGATATCCTTGAGTTTCTTACCCTTGCAGACAGGACACTCAGTCTCTGTCATAAGATCTGTAATCTTCTCCTTGATGTAATCGGAATTAGTCTCACCCCAGCGTCTCTCGAGGCTTGGAATAACACCCTCGAAGGTGTGATTCATATGTGAGATTCTTCCGCTCTTGCTCTCGTATGTGTACTGTAGCTTTCTCTTGCCAGTTCCGTGCAGCAGCTCATTGATGAAATCAGCAGGCAGATCCTTATACGGAACACTGAGGTCAGTGTGGTGATCAATCGCAAGCTGCTTCAGCATCTGACGATAGAAGCCCATCGCATCCATAGTAGAGAAAACATTACCGAGAGCGCCGTCAAGAATACTCTTCTCCGCATTGCTAACAACAGCATCATCAGTGATACCAAGTGTAAAACCAAGTCCACTGCAGTGCTCGCACGCACCATATGGGCTGTTGAAAGAGAACATTCTAGGCTCCATCTCCTCAATGCTCACTCCATGCTCAGGACATGCCAGCATTGTGCTGTATGTCTCCTCGAACTCCTTAATTCCATCATCCGGATTGCTATCCCTTGGCGGTGCAACAACGATATTGCAGATGCCCTCGCCCTCACGAACTGCAAGCTCAATCGCCTCTGCAAGTCTGCTTCTGTTATCCTCGCGCACGACAACACGGTCAACCACGATCTCGATTGTGTGCTTGTTGTTCTTAACGAGATTAATCTCCCCTTCATCGAGACGAAGCATCTCTCCGTCGATTCTTACTCTGCTAAAACCATCTCTCTGTATTCTCGCAAGTACACCCTTATGCTCGCCTTTTCGCCCTCTTATTACAGGTGCGAGCACCGTAAGTCTCGCTCCCTCGCCGTGTTCTCTCAGCTTATCTACGATGTAGTCAACTGACTGGCTAGTAATCTCTCGACCGCAGATTGGGCAGTGAGGCACACCAATTCGCGCATACAACAGTCTCAGATAGTCGTATATCTCAGTTACGGTTCCAACTGTCGATCTAGGGTTCTTGTTAGTAGTCTTCTGATCGATACTGATAGCAGGTGACAGTCCATCAATGCTCTCAACATCCGGCTTCTTCATAAGGCCGAGGAACTGTCTCGCATACGAAGACAGCGACTCAACATACTTCTTCTGTCCCTCAGCATAGATGGTATCGAAGGCAAGAGAAGACTTACCAGAGCCAGACAGACCTGTAAGTACTACCATCTTGTCTCTTGGAATCGTTACATCTATTCCCTTGAGATTGTGCTCTCTAGCACCCTTTATTACAATATTCTTCTCCAAAAGTATCCTCTTTTTATCTCTAACGCGCCTTGGCACGTGTACTTGAACGAAGTTCGAAGAGCAGGTCTCTGAGTTCCGCAGCCCTCTCAAAGTCGAGATTCTTAGCTGCATCCTTCATGTTCTTCTCGAGCTCCTTAATTGTGCGCTGAAGCTCCGCACTCGTCATCTCCTTCGGATTCTTCATATCCGTGCCAGCGTGGTAAGCAGAAGTCGCCTCCACAATATCCCTGATAGGCTTGACGATAGTCTTAGGAACTATACCGTGCTCCTTGTTATATGCATCCTGAACAGCTCTTCTTCTCGCTGTCTCGTCGATGGTCTTACGCATTGCGCGACTGATGTTGTCCGCGTACATGATTACGCGACCGCCCGCATTACGAGCAGCTCTTCCTACAGTCTGAATCAGTGATGTCTCTGTTCTCAGGAAGCCTTCCTTATCTGCATCGAGAATCGCAATCAGCGACACCTCAGGTAAGTCAAGTCCCTCTCTCAGCAGGTTGATTCCGACGAGCACGTCGAACTTGCCGAGTCTCAGGTCTCGGATAATCTCGAGTCTCTCGAAGTTGTCAATCTCTGAATGCAGATATCTTACTCTGATACCCGACTCCGTGAGGAACTTCGAGAGATCCTCCGCCATTCTCTTGGTAAGGGTTGTCACGAGCACTCGTTCACCCTTGTCTACAGTCTTGTTAATCTCTCCGATAAGGTCATCAATCTGTCCATCAATCGGTCTAACCTCTATTGTCGGATCGAGAAGCCCAGTAGGTCTAATCAGCTGCTCTGCTGTTACACCACCAGACTGTTCGAGCTCGTATGGTGCTGGTGTTGCACTGACGTAAACTGTCTGTCCAGTCAGTTCGTTGAACTCCTCGAAGCGAAGTGGTCTGTTGTCGAATGCACTTGGCAGTCTGAAGCCGTACTCAACGAGCGACTCCTTACGCGCGTGGTCACCGTGATACATCGCTCGAAGCTGTGGCAGCATGGCGTGCGACTCGTCGATGATAACCAGGAAATCGTCATCCTGGAAGTAGTCAATCAGCGTATATGGACGCTCGCCTGGCTCAAGCAGGTTGATGTGTCTCGAGTAGTTCTCGATACCCTTGCATGTTCCGACCTCGAGCATCATCTCGATATCGTAGTTGGTTCTCTGCTCCAGTCTCTGTGCTTCAAGCAACTTGCCGTTGGCCTTGAACCAGTCGAGTCTCTCGTTGAGCTCTGCACGAATATTGCGCGCTACCTGCTCCATAGTCTCTCTATCTGTGATGTAGTGAGACGCAGGGAAAATCGAGATGTGCTGTCTCACTCCAGTAACTTCTCCTGTCAGTGGATTAATCTCCTTAATTGACTCAATCTCATCTCCGAACATCTCAACGCGGACAGCCGATTCACTGCCTGCAGGATAGATATCGACGATATCTCCCCTCGCACGGAAGGTACCTCTGTGGAAGTCCACATCGTTTCTCTCGTACTGAATTGCTGTGAGCTGTCTAAGGAGCTCAGTTCGCTCCATCTCAAGTCCCGGTCTTAAGCTTATCAGCTGATTGCGGTAACTGTTAGGCGAACCGAGTCCGTATATGCAGGATACCGACGCCACAATAATAACGTCTCTTCGCTCGAGCAGCGATGCTGTCGCTGAGTGTCTGAGCTTATCTATCTCGTCATTGATATCCGAATCCTTCTCGATATATGTGTCTGTGCTCGCAACGTACGCCTCAGGTTGGTAGTAGTCGTAGTAAGACACGAAGTACTCTACCGCGTTCTCAGGGAAAAATTCCTTGAATTCGCCGTGAAGCTGGGCTGCCAGCGTCTTGTTGTGTGATATTACGAGGGTTGGCTTCTGTACCTTCTCGATGAGCTTGGCCATAGTAAATGTCTTACCGGATCCAGTTACTCCCATCAGTGTCTGAGCTCTCTTGCCCTGACGTATTCCATCTGCCAGCGTCTCAATTGCCTGAGGCTGATCACCCATAGGCTCGAACGCCGAATGCACTTTGAATTCAGGCATCTTAGCCTCCTTTCCTTGCAGCATATGTAGCCGCAACTAATTATACTGTAATGATTTTTCAAAGTAAATAGAACATTTGTTCACGTTATCGCAAGCAAAAAAATTGCGAACACAAGGGGCATGCCCGACTTGTGTTCACAATTTCAATTTGCAGTTAGTATGAAGTATATTATTTTGCGCTGCCCTCAGCGAGATACTTTGGATGCAGCAGCACTATGTCTGTTACCTCATTCCAGTTCTCGAGAGCGATCTGTATGATAGCTGGATCATACATCTTGCCTGAGAATTTGATGAGCTGCTCACGGCAATCATCGAGTGAGAGCCTGTCTCTGTATACTCTCCTAGATGTCATAGCGTCAATACTGTCAGCTACAGCAATGATACGAGACTGAAGCGGAATCGAATATCCTGAGATCCCATCTGGATATCCCTTACCATCGAATCGCTCGTGGTGATGGAGGATAATCTCTGCCGTCTCTTTGAATCCCTTCGCCTTGCCGATGATGTCGGATCCGATCTCACAATGCTTCGCCATAAGAGCAAACTCTTCTTCAGAGAGGCGACCCGGCTTCTTGAGGACGGAGTCTGGAACTCCGATTTTACCAATATCATGAAGATATGACGCTACCTCGAGATCCTTAACTGTAGATTCGCTAAGTCCGAGTTTCGTTCCAAGAAGGGATGACAGTTCACGTACTCGCTCTGAGTGAGCGGCCGTGTACATGTCCTTTGCTTCTACAGTGGTGATTACGCAATTGATGACATCTTGCAGACCGCTTACCATATCTCTGCTGTTACTTGGCGAGTTGGATATCTTGTCACGGTACATCTGTACATCGGCCTCAAGCTTCCAGTCAGAGATTGTTCTTCTCTTGCCATCTGTGTCATAGAGGTAGCTTGATCCGCGGGCAATCGAAAGCTTCCATTTGCTGGTCTTATTCACTTTTTCCATACCAGCTTCGAGGCGCTTGTCGAGTGTAGCGAGGCTTACTGATGGGTTCTCAAGTATTACTGCGAACTCATCACCGCCAATTCTGTAACAGCTTCCCTCGTCTATATACGCGTTCTCGATTACTCGGGCAGCCGTTGCGATCATATCGTCTCCTGCAGCATGACCATAAGTATCGTTTGTTACTTTGAGGCCGTTGAGGTCCATAATAATCAGCGATGTTCCTGTGCTACAACTGTTCTTATCAAGTTCTGTGAGCTTCTCGTCGAATGCTCTTCTGTTGTTCAGATTGGTGAGAGGATCAATATATGACATTCTCATACTAAACTCTGCAAGCTGCAGCTTCTCGAGTTCTGCCGCTCTCTCTTCGTTGTGTTTGAGTGTTACTCCACCGAAGAAGAAACATACGAAGATCATCATTCCTGTCATCAGGCAATCTCTGTATGCTGTTCCTCCGTCTACCCAGTAGAGAAACAGTGTCATAACAGCGGCTATCGCAAGGAAGAAAGCTCCATAGAAAGTCATTGCAATATCCTTGCTTTCTCTTCGTCTTCTGTATTCATTTATAATAGCAGCGAAAGATACAACTATCGCAGGGAAAGTCAGTGTATGCGACACGATAATCATCGAATCGAGTCTAACTATGCCAAATAAACTCAGTGCGATCTGAACTATCAGATTCAGAATACCAAGTGATGCAACTGCTGGAAGTAGTATGCCTCTCTTCTCGCAAGTAATCCAAATGAAGAAGACCATCGGCACAACCAATACTGCAAGTGTGCTGTAGCACACAATTCCAGACATCTCCGGGCTTATACCAATAAGTAGCGGGATGTATGAGTCGCCAAAGCCCCAGCTTGTTGCGAGAATCAGGAAAGCTGCCAGATGTATAAGTCTAGGCTCGTTGTAGCCTCTGTGCCTGTATATGAAATGTGTCACAAGAAGCACAACGCCAAGCGCAATCATAAAAGTAATCAGCGTCAGTGTGTATATCTCTCCTCTTGCCACTGAATAGCGGTAAGCACCTATCGAGTCTTTGCTCACCGATGGAAGATTATACACCCCATCTTTTGAGCCCGAGAAGACAAGAGTCAGTTCATGTCCTTCAGAGTTATCAGGAAGCTCAATGAGAGATATTGTGTTATACATCAGCTGCTTAGCAACCTTTGTAGTATTCACCTGATATATCTGCTTATTATCAATATAAGCCTCAATACCATATCTATTGAGCTCGACTTTAACACCTGCGTTATACTCCTCGATACCCTCGAGCTTTGTTTTGATAACTACTCTATTGTCGGAGCCAGCTTCCACACGAGCAGGAAGTACGATTGCCTCACTACTTCCATCTGGATTGACTAATGTCCATCCCCTGCTTATATCTGTGGAGGTATCAACTCCAGCAACACTGCTATCTGTTGCATATTTGTTATCATCCTGATGCATAATTAGGGCAACTCGAATGATACATAACACAATCAGAACAAGGGCAAGCAAAAACACAAGCCTGCCGATTCTCGTATTTGTTTCATTCTTGATTATTCCTGCATTATTGCG
This sequence comes from Bacillota bacterium, assembly GCA_029101005.1. Lineage (GTDB taxonomy): Bacteria > Bacillota > Clostridia > Peptostreptococcales > Anaerovoracaceae > Crickella. The sequence goes on from JAQXQE010000019.1 coordinate 14,121, forward strand.
TTTCAAAAGCAACCCCTCCTTAATATCTTATCCCCCATGAATAAAGAGTGGAGAAATATCTACTTGGGTTCAAATTTCTCCACTCTTTTTTTGTCGGTATTTCACACATTTGTGCTCTATTGATCTTCTGTCGTTACGCTTCCTCTATTCGCTCTTGATTACTCTGAGAACCAGTGTTGCTGCTACTCCGATTGCAATTCCCGAGATCAGTCCCGAGAAGAGTAGTACCGGGAAGTAGAAGAATATTCTGATATCCTCGATGAGAGCTGCTGCCATAAGAAGCTGACCCACATTGTGCAGCACTCCTCCTGCCATGCTGACTCCTACTATGCTGAAGAGTTTGCTCTTCTTGAGAAGCAGCATTCCCACGAAGCTCGCCAAAGCTCCTGTAAGTGAATACAGTGCACCGAATAGTCCATTGAATAGAAGGCCTGCGATTAAGATACGAATAACACTTACCGCTGCTGCATCCTTCCAGCCGAATTTGTACAGAGCAATTACTGTAACAATATTAGCCACTCCGAGCTTGATGCCTGGAATACCTGGGTTATACGGAATAATCGCCTCGACATAAGAGAATATCAGAGCCAGAGTTACCATAAGTGCGATATATGACACCCTTGTCGCCTTGCTTTTCTTCTCGTCGCGTCTTGACTTAGTTGGAGACTGCGTCATAATCGCCACCTCCCTTGCCTTCTATGCTGACAACCACTCTGTTAGGAAGGCAGATGATACTCTCTCCAGCCTTGTCAATCCAGCCTGTATCAACGCAGACCTGATTGCGACAGCTCGATGATTCAACATTGACCCTGCCATCCTTGATTACTACATGGTTGATATTCTTGCCGTTCTCTACTTCAATCTCTCTGTCCTCGTACAGATTGTACTTGCCGTAGAGTTCTCCGTTGACCTCGATTAGGACTTTGTCTCCCGAAGTCTTGGACATAGCAAGATATACCGATGATCCAATTCCGATGATCACCAGCATTACGCACAGTATTATATCTGCCTTTGTAATGTACTTCTTCAGTTCCTTGTCCTCTTTCGTTCGTTATCGCTCGTTCTTATGGTATAATTCCCGATACGGAGGAATCATATGACTAGAATCCATATATCAAGAATTCGATACATAATTGCTTGCGCAATATTAGTATTACTAATTATAACACAGACAGGCTGTTCTAAGAGCATTGAACCGCTATCGAACGAGAACTATTATCTCGACACGACCTGCTCACTCTTCATCTACGATATGGACGGTGAACTTGACGAGGACAATGCCCAGAAGGTTTTCGATGATGCCTGGGAGCTCTGTCGCGAGCTCGATAAGACTCTCAGCAAGACTGTAGATGTCAGTGATGTAAGCCGAATTAATTCTGCTAATGGACAATGGGTCGAGGTGAGCGAGTACACCCTTGACGTTGTCAAAGCTGGAATCAAGTACTCAGAGATGTCTGGCGGAGACTTCGATATCACTATCGGAACTGTAACTGATCTCTGGGATTATCACTCAGATAATCCTGAAGTTCCATCACAGGCTACCATAGACGAGGCCCTTAGCCACGTCGGATATAAGCAGATCCAGATTCAAGGCAACCAAATTAAGCTGTCCGATCCAAAGGCAAAGCTCGATCTCGGCGGCATCGCCAAGGGCTACGTCGCAGATAAGCTTGCGGAACTCATGCAGAAGGAAGGCGTTACTTCCGGCATAGTCAATCTCGGCGGCAATATCGTAACAATCGGATGCAAACCTGAAGCGGACGGCTTCAAGATTGGAATTGAGAAGCCTTATTCAGGAAGAACAGAAGAACTCGGATATGTAATCTCGGCTGACCAGACAATTGTTACATCTGGAGTATATGAGAGGCAGTTTGAGAAAGATGGCAAGATATACCACCACATTCTCAGCCCTAAGACTGGCTATCCTGTTGAGACTGATCTCGATGCGGTAAGCCTTGTCGCTGACATCGGCCACTCGATGGACATCGATGCACTCAGCACAATCTGCCTCATCAAGGGATCTGAAGTCGGTCCTCGATTCATTCAGGGACTTGGACTTCAAGCCGTATTCTGCAAGTCAGATGGCGAACAGATTATGACGAAGGGTTTCAATCTTCTCGACAAATAAGAATAATAACGCATAACAAAAGAGAGGTTCTTACGAACCTCTCTTTTAACATTGTCGTAATGTTTCGATTAAGCCTCAGCGTTAGCCTTTGCAGCCTCTGCCTCCTTAGCTGCCTTAGCAGCTGCAGCAGCCTTCTCGAGCTTAGCCTTGTTAGCAGCCTTGAACTTCTCAGCCTGAGCTGCTGTAAGCTCCTTGTATGTGTTGATAGCACCTGTTGGGCACTCAACTACGCACATACCGCATGACTTACACTTCTCTGGGTCGATTGAAGCCTTGTTGTCCTCAACTGTGATTGCATTGAATGCACAAACCTTTGCACACTTACCGCAACCGATACAAGCATTGTCACATGCCTTTCTTGCTACAGCACCCTTATCTGTGGATGAGCACAGAACGTGTACCTGATTCTTGAGAGGCACAAGCTTGATAACGCTCTGAGGACACTCAGTAGCGCACTTACCGCAAGCAACGCAGTTATTTCTGTTAACTCTTGCTACGCCGTCAATAACTCCGATAGCGTCGAACTCACATGCCTTAACGCAGTCACCAAGTCCGATACAACCGAACATACAAACATTAGGTGTTGTAAAGAAGCCCTTTGCTCCCTTACATGACTGGAGTCCCTGCCACTCGAGCAGTGACTTTGCAGCGCCACATGTACCGTTACACATAACCTGTGCAACCTGCTTCTCCATAGCGCCAGCGCTCTTACCGAGAATCTCAGCGATCGCATTTGCAGCTGCCTCACCACCAGGTGCGCACTTTGTGCAAGGAAGATCTGGGTTCTCTACGAGCTGTGATGCGTAGTCTCCGCAACCAGCGAATCCGCATCCACCACAGTTAGCTCCTGGAAGAGCTGCTGTGATAGCAGTTACTCTCTCATCAACAGGTACGAAGAATACCTTTGATGCGATTACCAGCAGAGTTGAAGCGATAAGGCCGGCAACTGCAACGATAATTACAGGTGTAATGATATTAGCCATTTCTATCCTCCTTTCTTACTGGAACAGACCTGTGAAGCCCATGAATGAGAGTGAGAGGATTGTAGCTGAGATGAGTACCATTGGTACACCCTTGAATGGTGTAGGAACTCCGCTCTCGTCCCACATCTTCTCCTCACGGATACCAGCGAAGAGTACCATAGCTACCATGTAACCAACTCCGGCACCTACTGCGTATACGATGGACTGAAGGTATGTGTAATCATAGTTAATAGCGTTGATAGTTGCACCAAGGATAGCGCAGTTTGTTGTGATGAGTGGGAGGAAGATTCCGAGAGCCTTCTGGAGGGCTGGGAGGAACTTCTTCATGAACATCTCAACGAACTGTACGAGTGATGCAATTACCAGAATGAATACTACTGTCTGAAGGTAGCCGATCTCGAACTTGTCGAGTACGAGCTGGATTGGCCATGTAACGAGCTCCGCAATAAACATTACGAAGATTACAGCACCACCCATACCTACAGATGAGCTCATCTTGTTTGATACTCCGAGGAATGAGCAAACTCCAAGGAACTGTGACAGCAGGAAGTTATTAACCAGCACTACCGCCATAAAGATTACGATAAGATTTACCATTATGCTTCAGCTCCTTTCTCTGCAAGAATTTCCTCATTCGCCTCAGCAACGTTACATGAGTTGTACATAGGACATACTCCGCAGCTGAAGCTCTTAGCCTTAAGAGCCTTGCCCTTAGTTGCCGCATTGAGGAGTGCGATCAGGATTCCATATACGAAGAATCCACCAGGAGCAAGTGTGAAGAATCCGATTGAGAACTGCTCTGGAATGATCTGGAATCCGAGGAGGCATCCAGTTCCGAAGAGCTCTCTGATAGCACCCATTGCAGCAAGTGCAAGTGTGAATCCAAGTCCGATACCAATTCCGTCAAGTGCTGAATCCACTACGTTGTTCTTGTTAGCAAATGCCTCAGCTCTTCCAAGGATTACGCAGTTAACTACGATCAGTGGAATGAAGAGTCCGAGTGACTTGTACAGTGATGGTACGTAAGCCTGAAGTACGAACTGTACTACAGTTACGAAGCCCGCAATGATTACGATATAGCAAGGGATTCTTACCTTATCAGGAATTACATTACGAAGCAGTGAAATTACGATGTTTGAACAGATAAGTACTGCTGTTGCAGAAAGTCCCATACCTGCACCGTTAGCAAGTGATGATGATGTAGCAAGAGCAGGACATGTTCCGAGCAGGAGAACGAGTACTGGGTTCTCCTTGATGATTCCATTAAGCAGGATGGAGAGCTTGCCTTTTTTCTGATCCATTACTTGACACCTCCCATTGCCTCAAACTGCTTAACTGCGCAGCAAACTGCCTTGTGCACAGCGCCTGATGAAATTGATGCACCTGATACGTGATTGATTGTTGCATCATTCTTAACCTCAACATCTCCAACAGCGTTGTAACCAACATACTGTCCGAGGAAGTCAGGTGTCTGAGCCTTTGTACCTACACCTGGTGTGTCTGCGTGCTCAGTAATCTTAACGCTTGTTACAGCGCCGTCCTTGTCAAGTCCGATCATAGCTGTGAGAAGTCCACCGTATGAATTTGACTTAACTGTTACAACCATTCCGCTTCCGTTTGAAGCAACGTAAACGTCTGTTGCATATACCTTTGACTCGAGTGCGAAGAGCTCGCCTGAGTTAGTATTAGCATCAGCATATACCTCGAACTGTCCCTCAGCCTCTGGGAGAAGCTCAGTTCTAGCCTCGTTAGCTGCTGCGATAGTGTTCTTCTCGATGATAGGTGATGTTACGCCATATACGAATGCGAGAGCAAATGTTACAACGAAGCAGATAACAACGAGAGTGAGCACTGGCTTCACAAAATTGTGGTAAGCGTTGTCATTATTTTTCATTCTTGCCACCTCCACAATAGTACTTATAAGTAAAGTTGTTAATCAGTGGAACGCAGATGTTCATGAGCAGGATTGAGAATGATACTCCCTCTGGATATGAACCCCAGAGTCTGATTACCATAGTGATCAGTCCGCATCCGATACCGAAGATCAGCTGTCCCATTGGAAGCTTAGGAGTTGTTACATAGTCTGTAGCCATGAAGAAAGCTCCAAGCAGTACACCACCGGCAAGTACATGCCAGATAGCCATTGTAATGCTCTGTGTTGTGATGAGAGCGATTACGAATACAGTTCCGATGAATGCGCATGGAATGATAGGTGAGATTACCTTCTTCCAGATCAGGAATACACCACCGATGATGAGTGCAAGTGCGCATACCTCACCTGTTGAACCACCTGAGAATCCAAGGAGCATGTCCTTGAGTCCGAACTGTGCAAGAGCTTCTGTTGAGCTTCCCTCAGCGAGTACGCCGAGAGGTGTAGCTCCTGTTGTTGCATCTGCTGTAGCAGCCATTCTTGGCAGTGGCCAAGTTGACATTGTTGAAGCAAATGAGATGAACAGGAAGATTCTTGCTGTGATTGCAGGGTTTACAAAGTTCTTACCAAGTCCTCCGTAGAGCTGCTTAACGATGATGATTGCAAAGAAGCATCCGATAACTGCCTGCCAGAGCGGGAAGTTTGATGGTACGTTGAATGCAATCAGCAGTCCTGTAAGAGCAGCTGAGAGGTCTCCGATTGTCTGTTTCTTCTTAGTGATGAGGTTGTATACCCACTCAAAGCCAACACTTGCGATCACGCATACAGCTGTGAGAAGAAGAACTCTTGCTCCGAAGATGTATGTTGATGCGATGAGTGAAGGCAGCAGTGCGAGCATTACTGTTCCCATCAGTCTTGTTGTATCGTACTCCGTTACGATATGTGGTGCGGAGGATACAACCAGGTTCTTATGAAATTTCTTATCCATATTACTTCGCTGACGCCTCCTTTACCAGTCCCTTAGCGAGCTTGTTGTAGAAGCTCAGAGGTCTTCTTGCAGGGCAGATGAATGAGCAGCTTCCGCACTCCATACACTGCATTACCTTGAACTTGTTCAGCTTCTCAACGTCTCTTCTCTGATAAGCCTCTGCATAGATCTGTGGAACGAGCTTGAATGGGCATGCATTCAGGCAACGTCCGCAGTTGATGCAGGCTGTCTCTTCCTTAACCTCAGCCATTTCCTTGCTGAAGCAGAGGAGAGAACCTGTATTCTTCATTGTTACAGACTCGTCTGACTTAGTAGCACGACCCATCATAGGTCCACCCATGACGATCTTTCTAGGCTCTACCTTATATCCACCGCAGAACTCAACTACGTCCGCAATCTGTGTTCCGATTGGAACGAATACGTTCTTTGGTTCAGCAACTGCATCTCCGTCAACAGTTACTCTTCTTCTTACGAGAGGCATACCTGTTCTGAAGTAGTTACCGATTGTTCCGATTGTTGTTACGTTTGCGAGAATTACTCCGAGCTGTGCAGGGAGTACTCCAGCGTTCATTGTCTTACCAGTTACCTCGTATACAAGAACACGCTCAGCACCCTTAGGGTATCTTGACTGGAGCTTAACAACCTCGATGTTCTCGATGCCGTTCTGCTCGATCATTCTATTCAGGTTCTCGATAGCGTCAGGCTTGTTCTCCTCAACACCGATGTATCCAACCTTCAGATCGAGGTACTTCATGATCAGCTGCATTCCGTCGAGTACGTCCTGCGCATCCTCTACCATCTCTCTGTTGTCACCTGTGATGAATGGCTCACACTCAGCAGCGTTAACTACGAGAGTATCGCACTCATCAAGGTTCTTAGGATTCAGCTTAATGTGTGTTGGGAATGAAGCTCCTCCGAGTCCTACAACTCCGCAATCTCTTACGGCCTTTACGAACTCCTCAAAGTTGCTTACTTCAGGAACCTTAACTTCTTCGCTAACTTCCTGCTTCTTATCTGTCTCGATAACGATAAGAGTCTCAAATCCACCCATTGATCCTCTTGACTGCTCGATGTCGATAACAGTTCCGGATACGCTTGAGTGAACTGGAGCGCTGACAAATGCATCGGTATCACCGATTCTCTGTCCAACCTTTACATAGTCTCCCTTTGCAACGAGAGGCTTGCAAGGTGCGCCAATGCTCTGCGACATGCAGATCTTAACCACATCTGGAATTGGCATCACTACAGTCTCACGACCGGCGGTATTCTTGTGATGCGGAACCAGAATGCTTGGCAAATGCTTTCCTTGGCTCATCCCTTTAGAAACCATCCTTTCCTAATTTTCTTACCTATTTTTTAACTAATTCGCATATAGCGACAAGATATTATACACCAAATCAACACACAATTCCTAGCATCATCTAAACCCTTTTGCTATTTTATGTTTTTTTGGTGAAACATTCGTATATTTTATGCATAATGTCGAATCTATTTCTGTATCTTGTGTTTCTTCTCAATCATAACCACTAGTAAACTAGTGGTTTGCTCTGGCCCTGGAAGGGCCTATTACTTGCTCGCCCTCTCAAAGAGGGCACTGAAGGTTTAACATCGCATCACTATCACAAGAGGCCACTAAAAGTGGCTTCTTTTATTTA
>JAQXQE010000020.1 GCA_029101005.1 Bacillota bacterium
GATGGTTGACGGTTTTATTGACGGATGCGAAATCCAAAAAGAGCCACGCCAGACCAATCACTCTCCTTATCGTAAAAAAATAAGTGCAAGTTTCCAAGTATCAATTCGATACCTGTTACTTACACTTCTATGGTACAAAAAGAGCGGTCGATTGACCGCTCTTTGCTTATGCGTTATTTGTCCTGTGGAAGCTTAGGCTCGATGTATACGGTTCTGTTGTGAGTGAAGATTACATAGCCTGGCTTCGAACCGTTCGGCTTCTTGATATATCTGACAGGTACGTAGTCGACTGGAACCTGTGCCGAATTCTTCGCCTTGCTGTGGTAGGCAGCGAGGGCAGCCGCTTCATAGATTATCTCTGCTGGTAGGTCGTCCACTGTTCTTCCGTCTTCGAGTCTGAGAAGCACGTGTGAACCAGGGATGTCCTTGGTGTGCATCCAGACGTCAGTCTTTGATGCGAACTTCATAGTGAGCCAGTCGTTCTCGTTGTTATTTCTTCCTACGTATACCTCAGTTCCATCAGATAGTGTATAGCGGATAGGTGAAGGCTTGCTCTTCTTGCGAGGGAAGCCGTTCTTCTTGCGGAAGCGAACATAGCCTGTATCCTGAAGCTCGTCCTTGATGATGTCGAGTTCCTCTTCTGTACCTGCCGAATCTACAGCATGAAGTACGGATTCAAGGTACAGAATGTCCTGCTCGTTATCTTCGAGCTGAGCCTGCTTCTCGTGGATGGCAGTTCTCGCCTTGGAATACTTCTTGAAATACTTCTGGGCATTCTTAGAAGCTGAGAGCTTCTCATCCAGAGGAATAGTGATCGGATTGCCGTCGTAGTAATTGATGACCTCAACTGAGCGTGAACCAGGCTTGATGAGGTGGATATTGGCAGTTAGAAGTTCTCCGTAGAGTCTGTACTTGTCAGAACCCTCTGCAGCGAGAAGATCCTCGCCGAGTTTCTTCTTCTTAAGGAGAGCCTTGTCGAGAGCAGCCTGTACAGTCCTCTTGAGAGGCATGGACTTCTGCTTGAACATATTCGAACTTTCTCTGTTGAAGAAGTAGAACTCAACCGCCTCGCTGATTGAATCGAAGAAGCGCTCCTCAAGACCCTCATACTCGCTGAGTGTTGTGAGGTGGAACTCGCGCGGAGTTCCCTGCTCATCAATATAGACTCTGCCACGCGCAGCACCGGTCTCAATCTCATTGAGTATCTCAGAAAGCCTTGCGTGCACAGAAGTACCGTTCAGGAGCTCTCTTGCGATAGCAGGTGAGATGCCGCCCACAGCCATAGTGAGAAGCTTAGCCTCATCTGGAAGCTCACTCTCCGCTTCTATATTCTTGAATGGGAGCTTGTCCTGTGCTGGAGGATACTTGTAGATTATGCCAGGCAGGAGCTGTCTGTATCGATTAACATCAATTGAGATGCGCTTGATGGTGTCGATGATCTTGCCAGATTCGATGTCTATGAGTATGATGTTCGAGTGCTTGCCCATGATCTCGATGATGAGCCTTTTGCACACGTCAAAACCGAGTTCGTTCTGCGCCTCGATGTCTATCTCGATGATACGCTCGGACTCGTACTGTCTTACGTCGGTAATTCGGCCGCCCTGCAGGTGCTTACGCATGAGCATACAGAAAGTCGGAGGCTGCTGCGGATTCTGATACTTGTTGTCCGTCAGGCAGAGTCTCGCTGACTGGCTGTTGCATGAAGCGAAGAGCTTAACATTGCCGCTCTTGGTGTGAATCTGAAGCAGCAGTTCTTCGTTGCCGGGCTGATATACCTTCTCAATCTTACCGAGCTTCAATCTCTCGCGAAGCTCGCATGTTATTCCATATGTAATAATTCCGTCAAATGCCATGCAATTAATATAACATTCGAAGCCACTCGCTTCAAGTCTGTTCGACAAGAGGCGTCCAAAGTGATATACTTATACAACCACGGAAGGAAAGGGGCAGGGGGCCCGAGTAGTCGCTTCCGAGAAAGAGGAAATAATATGATTAAGAGTATGACAGGCTTCGGTAGAGGCCAGTATACAGACGAGATCAAGACTGTCACAGTTGAGATCAAGGCTGTTAACCACCGTTACTGTGATATCTATGTTAAGATGCCTCGTAAGTATGCATTCGCAGAAGAGGCAATCAAGGCGGAGATTAAGAAGAATCTTTCTAGGGGCAAAATCGAAGTTGGTGTCAACGTAGACGTTTTCGGTGCTAGCGATACTGATGTTAGACTCGATAAGGAGCTCGCTAAGAAGTACTACAACGCGCTGAAGGAACTCGACAGAGAGTTCGGATTCGCTGCTGTTAACGGACTCAGCCTTTCACTTCTCGCTAAGATGCCTGATGTAATCAAGACAGCACCTGCAGAGGAGGACGAGGAGGCTATGCTCAGAGCACTGCTCGACGCTACTTCAAAGGCAGCGGATGACATCTGCTCAATGAGAGAGGTAGAGGGTGCTAAGCTTGCTGCTGACCTTGAGATGAGAGCTGATATCATCGATGATATAAGAGCGAGAATCAGCGAGAGAGCACCTGAGATTGAGGCAGAGTACGCTGCTAAGCTCAAGACAAGAATCGAGGAGCTTCTCGACGGAACTGTTGAGATGCCACAGGATAGAATCGCACTTGAGGCGGCTATCTTCGCAGATAAGGCTAACATCACAGAGGAACTGATACGTCTCGAGAGCCACATCTCTCAGCTGAGAGCTTTTCTCAAGACAGAGAATGAGGCTATCGGTAAGAAGATAGACTTCCTGATTCAGGAGATGAACAGAGAGGCTAACACTATCGGTTCTAAGTCGAACGACAAGGAGATTACCAGCATGGTGCTCGACCTCAAGGCTGAGATAGAGAAAATCAGAGAACAGGTGCAGAATATCGAGTAATGTGATATAATTATTCGGTTGAATATAAGGAGGAAAGATGAGTAATCATCAGAGAGGCAAGCTCTATGTAATATCGGGTCCATCGGGAACCGGCAAGGGCACTATCTGTAAGGAACTTACAGCTAGAGGCGCTATGGATATCTCGATATCTATGACTACTAGAAACCCAAGACCGGGCGAGGTGGACGGCAAGGACTATTTCTTCGTAACTCACGAGGAGTTCGAGAAGGCAATCGCTGAGGGCAAGATGCTCGAGTATGCGAACGTCTTTGATAATATCTACGGTACTCCTAAGGAGGCTGTGATTCAGAGGCTCGAGAGAGGAAGGAATGTGATTCTTGAGATTGATGTTCAGGGAGGACTTCAGGTTAAGCAGTCGATGCCGGAGGCAGTGCTGATTTTCATTCTGCCACCAAGTCTGGCCGTTCTCAGAGAAAGACTGGTTGGAAGACAGACTGATACGCCGGAGGTTATCGAGAAGAGACTTGCTGAAGCAATCAACGAGATCAAACTACTCGGAGAGTACGACTACTATGTAGTCAACGACGTGCTTGAAGATGCAGTTAATGATGTTAAAGGAATCGTCGCTGCAGAGGCGAGACGAGTTCCAGATAAGGTTAAGCCGATTATCGGCAAGTACGAGAGAGAGAAAGGGGAATAATAATGCTTCTACAGCCAGCAGTTAAAGAACTTCAGAAGAGAACTGATTCAAAGTATACACTTGTTACTCTTACTGCTAAGAGAGCAAGAGACATCATCGATGGCAAGCCAATCCTCACAGAGGAGGCTATGGAGAGACCTGTTAGCCAGGCCGCTAAGGAGTTAGTTCAGGATCTCATCTCTTACAAGAGAACTGAAGAGTAATTTATTATGCATTATGCGAAATGGAAACTGTAACGGTTTCCTTTTTCTTTTGAGGTAGGAAGAAGAATGGGCGACAAGGCTGTTGCTACAACTAAATACGCTCTTCTCAGCAGGAATCCGGAGGGAAGTATATCGGTCAAGGCCTTCGATAAGCTAGGCGGAATCGATTACGACTGCATCAGGATAGAGAACAAGGCGGATATTGAAGCTGCACTTAAGGATGAATCCTATGGCGGCTATCTTGTTGCGAATCCATTCAAGGATGCAGTAGTGGAGCTTTGCGATGAGTTGAGCGATGCGGCAACAACAATCGGCGGAGTTACCACCATTCTAAGAAGAGAGGACGGAAGCCTTCTCGGCTGTAACTTTGATATGCAAAGCTTCGTGTCTCTGATTCCTGAAGATGTAGATGGGTGGAAGGCTGTCATCCTCGGAACTGGAGTTGCTGCGAGAACGGCAGCCGCAGGCCTGTTGGTACTCGGAGCAAAGCCTATTATCCACGTTGCAGATAATCCTGATGAAGCAGTGACCTATTTCGATGAGGAACAGGTAATCACATATAACGAACTTCGTTATCATAAGGATGCCAAGATAATGGTCAATGCTACAGAGATAGGAAGATATCCGCGCAACGGAGTATCGCCTCTCGATGGCAAGATGATCAAGATGAGCGCATTCAGACAGCTCGAGCTAGCAATCGACATGAACCACAATCCTAGCCGAACCAAGTTCCTTCAGGATGCCGAGCGCTGTGCAGGCAAGGAGAACAAGCTCGTAATTCAGAAGCTTGTCGGCAATCTCACAGACCGTATCCGCGGAGTAAGACATACTGGCTTCCACAAGTCGGCGAGCGAAAATCTGCATTCCACTAGCCGCGTCTACACCCACTCGGGAATGGACATGGTCGTAAGACAGATAATGTACTCTAGAGAACTCTGGAGAGGCAACAATCCGCTGAATATCAGCACAGATGAGGTTGTTCAGCTCAAGCGAGAGCTTCTCGAAGACCAGATCAATGTAGTACTCATCGGAATGCCTGGAAGTGGCAAGTCATCAATCGCCAAGATGATGGCGAAAGAGACACGAAGAGAGTTCATAGATGTAGACCGCATCACAGAGCGCCTGATGGGCGACAAGATAGCTAACGCTCTGGTCGATGAAGAACGAGGCGAAGCCTACGTCAGAGAGTACGAGACACAGGCTATTAGAGAAGCCTGCAGTCACAGCCGCTGCATCATAGCCACTGGAGGCGGTGCAGTTCTAAGACCAGTCAATAGAGATATCATCCGAGAGAACGGCTGCGTCGTATATATCAGAAGACCGCTCGATCAGCTCTCTCTCAAGAACAGGCCGCTCAGCCAGAAGAAGGGCGTTGAGAATCTCTATAAGGAGAGAGTAGGCCTATACTACAAGGCGGCGGACGTAGTCGTAACGAATTCCTATACCTTCGGCGAGACAGTCGACAAGAACGGTGGCAAGAATTCGTACACTTATGACCTCAAGCGCTTTGCTTACAAGGTAATTCGCGCATCTTATGCTAAGCTCGACGATATGATCGCAATGCATTCGTATAAGTACGAGCAGGCAGATAAGCATCGTAAGAAGCGCTCGAAATAGTATCGCAAGATAAAACCACGGGACGTCTCGTGGTTTTTTGCTTGCGTAATTATATTCGTAAGATGCGGGGCTATATCAGCACATCGCCCTCCATACCCGCAGGAACCTCGAGACCCATCAGAGTCAGGAGTGTTGGTGCGATATCTGCGAGCTTACCGCAGTCCTTATTGAACTTCGCTGGCTCATTGCAGATGTGGCAGAGCGGAACTCTTGATACTGAATGCTTAGTTACGACATTGTCCTTGTCATCGAGCATGTAGTCCGCATTGCCGTGATCAGCTGTGAGCAGAATCTGACCGTCCTTAGCGAGAATAGCATCAGCGATCTGACCAACGAGTCCGTCGAGTGTCTCGATTGCCTGAACCGCTGCATCGAATACACCTGTATGTCCTACCATATCAGGATTTGCAAAATTCAGGATATACAGATCGTAATTATCCTCGGCAATCTGCTCGAGAACCTTCTCTGTTACTTCGGGTGCACTCATCTCAGGCTTGAGGTCATATGTCTCAACCTTAGGTGAAGGAATGAGAATTCTGTCCTCGCCCGGATTAGGCTCCTCAACACCACCGTTGAAGAAGAAAGTAACGTGAGCGTATTTCTCAGTCTCAGCAATTCGAAGCTGCTTGAGACCTGCCTTTGCGATAGTGCCGCCGAGAGTTGTCTCTACATCTTCTGGTGGGAAGGCAACGAGCACGTTAGGCATGGTAGCATCGTACTCAGCCATGCACACGAAAGTGAGATTCTCGTACTTCTTCTTTCTGTCGAAGCCGTCGAATTCTGTATCCACAAGAGCTCTTGTGATCTCACGGGCTCTGTCTGGTCTGAAGTTGATGAAGACGAATGAATCACCGTCCTCTACAGGCTTGGCATCCACGATAGTTGGCTGCAGGAACTCATCGGTCTCGTCCTTAGCATATGACTGATCAACTGCTTCCTTGGCACTAGCAGCTGTGAGGCCCTTGCCGAGAGTGAGTGCATCGTATGCGCGAACGAGTCTCTCCCAGCGCTTATCTCTATCCATTGCATAGAAACGGCCGGAGATTACGCCGATCTTGCCGAGTCCGATCTCAGCCATATACGCCTCAAGCTCTTCAAGATATGTCATAGCACTCTTAGGCGGAACATCTCTTCCATCAAGCCAGCAGTGAACATATACTTCCTCAACATCCTTCATCTTAGCCATCTTGATAACAGCCTTGAGGTGGTCGATGTGGCTGTGAACTCCGCCATCTGAGAGCAGACCCATGATATGAAGCGCGTGGCCTGAAGCCGCGTTCTCCATAGCCTTGAGCATAGCCTCGTTCTCGAAGAACTTGCCTGACTCGATTGAGCGTGTGATCTTAAGAAGGTTCTGGTAGATGATGCTTCCAGCTCCGATGTTGAGATGGCCTACCTCGGAATTACCCATCTGGCCAGCTGGCAGACCAACGTCAACGCCGCTTGCCTCAAGGGTGATCATAGGATATTCAGACATGATTGCATCGAGGCGTGGCTTGTTTGCTGCGGCGATTGCATTGCCGTGCTCCTCATTGCGGATTCCGTAGCCGTCGAGAATCATGAGCATAGTCGGTTTGTGTTTAATCATATATAACCTCCATCTGTGGATATATTCTCCCAGTTATTATACCACAGCTCCTTCGAACTAGCATTGACAGGCTGTATATTGTACAATTCTGGTATGGGTAAGATAAGTTATACAGACGAACAGAAACAGGCAATAGATACTTTAGACAGAAGTATACTCGTTGCTGCGGCGGCAGGTTCCGGCAAGACGGCGGTCCTGATACAGCGTATCGTGAACATCATCCTTCAGGGCAAGGCGGACGTTGACGAGATGCTTATCGTGACTTTTACCAACGCGGCTGCTGCCGAGATGAGAACTAAGCTCTCTCGCGAGATAAGAAAGCGCATGAAAGAAGACCCTGATAGCAGGGCTATGCTCAACGAGCAGTTGGACAAGCTCTTCAAGGCGTATATCTCCACATTCAACAGCTTCGCCAACAGAATCATCAAGGAGTTCTTCTATCTGATTGATATGGAACCTAACTTCAGAATATGCGACGAAACTGAAGCTATTATGATGAAGAATGAGGCGATTGACCAGCTCTTCGAGGAGGCTTTCGAGAATGACAATCTGATCGAAGGCGGCTCTTTCCGTGACTTCCTCAGACTGTACAGCGGAGATCGAAATGAGGATACAATCAAGGGTGAGATCATAGCGGCATATGACAAGCTGAGAACTATGCCGGATTACTTCGAGTGGGCGAGAAATAGCCTCTCGGCTCTTGATATGGATAAGGAGACTTTCCTCAAGAGCGAGACGGGACAATATCTCGAGGCTGAGTGCAAGGCTGCTGTCGACAAGGCAATAGTTGGCATGGAGTACATACAGTGCCTTTTCTCTGATGAGGGCGTAGAGAAGCTCTACGAGGAGAAGTTCCAGTCTGAGTACGACAGCATGATAGCGGTGCGCGACAGCCTGACAAGGGACTGCTTTGATCCGGATATTCTCAACACGGTCGAATTCGTTCGTGCACCTTCAAGTGTCAAGGCGGCCTACAAAGATGGCTATGCTATGATCAAGGATGAGGTCAAGGAAGTAAGGGACGCATATAAGAAAAGCTTCTTGTCTATTAGGGATGAGTTCTTCTATCCTGATCTTGAGACCAGACTCGAGGAGATGAGGTGCAGTGGCAAATACACAGCCTACTATCTCAACCTGCTCGAGGCTTTCGAGTGCAGATATCAGGCAATTAAGAAGGATGGCGGCTTAATCGACTTCGGAGATGCGGAGCACACAGCTGCGAGAATCCTCAAGGACGATGATGTTGCGGCAACTCTCCGCAACAGATTCAAGTACATCTTCATCGACGAGTACCAGGATACAAACAATATTCAGGAGGCGCTGATCGGAAGAATCGCGCGCGCTGATAACGTCTTCAAGGTTGGCGACGTGAAGCAGAGCATCTACAGATTCAGACTCGCCGAGCCGGCGATTTTCCAGGAGACATACAGAGAATATTCGGACGAGGCCAACGCTGACGCCATCGCAATTGACCTCAACAAGAACTTCCGCTGCAATCCTCGCAGTGTCGACTACATCAACGCTGTCTTCGAGGAGATCATGCCAGGCTACGATGATGCGGCAAGGCTCTATGCGGGAGTAGATTCCTGCCCAGCCGAGTTCGACTTCGTGCCTGAGGTCCACGTCCTGCTGAATGGTGATCAGACTGAGTATGCTAGCGAAGAGGAAGATGAAGACAATCTCGAGGCTATGGACGGCGAGTTCATCGAGGAAGAGGCTGATGAGGAGATCAGACAGCTCTCTGTTGTCGAGGCTGAGGCCGAGTACGTGGCTGCAGAGGTCGGCAAGCTGCTCGGAACTGAGTTCTTCGACACTGCTACGGGCGAGCGACGCAAGGTTCAGGCGAGGGATATCGTTATTCTTCTCCGCAAAATGAAAAACAAGGGTGACCGCTATGCGGCGGCTCTCCGTGCTCTCGATGTGCAGACTTATGTAGAGGACGACGAGAATTACTACGACACGATTGAGATAAGACAGGCGCAGTCTCTTCTCATGACTATAGACAATTTCAAGCGAGACGTGCCACTGATTGCGACACTACACTCGCAGATCTTCAAATTCGGTGCTGATGAACTTGCAACTATCCGTGCTGAGCACAAGGCAATGCTTCGCGAGTCTAAGCAGAGCACTCGCAATATCCCATACTGGCGTGCAGTCAAGTGGTACGCTTCTTATGGTAAGGATGCTTCGATTCAGGAGAAGCTTATCAGTGCTATCCAGACTCTGGAGTACTGGAAGGAACTCTCTGCGATGATGCCACTTTCGGATTTCATCTGGAAGGTTATCACCGAGTCGGACTTCTATCTCTATGTGGGTGCGATGTCCGACGGCAGCAGACGACAGGCTAACCTCAGAGCTCTCGCTGACAGGGCTGCGGCCTTCGCCAAGGACAGCATTGTGTCACTCAGTGATTTCATCAGATACCTTGAGATTCTCAAGGGCCGCAAGGTTGACAGCGGTCAGGCTGGAATGGTCGGCAAGGATGACGATGTTGTGCGCATCCAGACAATCCACAAGAGTAAAGGTCTCGAGTATCCATTTGTAATAATTGCGGGACTCGGGACTAAGTTCCGCACAGACAATATCAGCAAGGGCTTCATGCTCGACACCAAGCTCGGCGTTGGTCTCTCATATGTGAGCCCTGACAAGAAGTTCTGGCGTGCAACTATACGCCAGCGAATGATGTTCGAGAAGGGCATCCGCGAGAGCATGGAAGAGGAGCTTAGAGTGCTCTATGTTGCTATGACTAGAGCCCGCAACAAGCTGATCCTCGTTGGTACTATCAAGGGTGAGCTTCAGACTTTGCTTGCAGATGAGACTGGTTGCAAGTGCTTCTACGAGCTTATGGGCAGCAGGCTAAGCACCAAGTTCAATCATCTGGAGATTGCTGATCTCAACAGAGAGGGCGCATACAGAAGCAGAAGCAAGGCGTCTAATGTGATTGAGAACTGCATGCCTTCTGAGTCTGTGCTTGCGGATGAGACTGTTGCTGCAGAGGTTGCCAGAAGACTCGACTACAGCTATCCGACTGCTAAGCTTGAACTCAAGGCAAAGTATTCTGTAAGTGAGCTTCGCCGCGAGGTGCTCTTCGCGGAAGCTGAGGCTTCAAGTTCTGATGACGAGGTGGTTTCAATTCTTCGCAACACTAACCACCAGAAAACTCGCGCTAAGAGCACAGATATTGGAATTGCCTACCACAGAATTATGGAATTCGTGGATTTCGAGAGGGCAGTTTCGGAGTCTGGCACGGTTAATACTGAATATATTCGCGCATCGGTTTCGCATCTTCTTGACTGCGGTGCCATCGATGCGGATGCATACGAGATGCTCGAACTCGGGCACATTGACGCATTCTTCGAGTCGCCTCTCGGCTTAAGGGCTGTAGCTGCGGCGAGAAGGGGCAGCCTGCGTAAGGAGAAGCCTTTTACCCTCGTGAGGGAGAAGGATGGCCAGTCAGTGCTGGTTCAGGGTGTCATCGACTGCTGTTTCGAAGAGGATGGAGAGATGGTGGTCATTGACTACAAGAGCAGCTTCGTTCGCAAGGGCATAGCCCACGAACTCGAGCTCAAGCGAATTCGCAAGGAGTACGCGGTGCAGCTCGAACTCTATAGTGAGGCTATCGAACAGGGTACCGATCTTAGCGTTAAGGAGGCGTATCTATACCTCTTCTTATCGGATGAGGCTGTCAGAATTGAGGCGGACGCGACAGCGTCTGCTTGTGCCAGGCTCGGCCGCTTCTGTAGATTAGTTGGAATGGGGGAGCTTGAGGGCGGCGATGTGTCGGGAGTTGATTCGGAGTCGCGCCGCCTGATTGAGGGTTTGAATTCGGCGTTGGCGTCGGAATTTGGGGTGTCTGCTGATACTTCGCTTGGCCCTGCGCCTGATGATGATGTGTGGCGCACAATCTCGGATCTGGTTGTGCAGGCTTTTCCTTACGGCCTATACAGAACTAAGGCGAAGGATCTGGCTCGCCAGATCCATCAGCTCAGATATGTCATCAGTGCTCAGCAGGCTGAGTACGTCCGTGCGATGTACCCGGCTGACTGCGACGAGGACAGCCTTGCGATGTATTTCGCTGGCCTCGGCGATGAGTGGTCTTCGGAGGAGTCGGACAGACTTCACAACAAGCGCACTGGTGCTTCATCTCGCAATCTGCTGAGGCACGAACCGAATATCAAGCTGGTCTGCGAGAATTTCCATTCGGAGTTCATCCTGGACAACGATGGCAATTTCCTCTACATTCTCAATCCGCTCGGTTCTGAGAATGACATCATCAATGGCTCAAGCTTCAACTACGCACGCGGCAACGACCTCTGGCTCGACGGCGCAGAGAATCCGCTGAGCATCCACGGTCTGCTCGATGTTCACATCAGCAAGCTTGACCCGGCCTTCCGCCGCAAGGCGCTGAAGGGCTGGTTCTCGCCATCGCTTATGGAATACAAGATCGGCGGCTTGTGGCTCGCATCCGTCGCTAGGAAGAAGAGATTCAAGACGAAGGTGGAGAGATATAAGGGAGACTGTGTCAAGTAATAGCTCTGCTCGGAGCAGGAAGCGTAACGCATAACGACAAAAGAAGTGGCGTGGAGCCACTTCTTTGCTTTTGCTGAATATTCTAGAGGGTGCCCATGTACTTGAGGGTACGGCAGAGCTGGTGAACGTAGCTCATCTCGTTGTCGTACCACGCAACTACGCGGACGAGGTAGATGTGTGTGCCTGTCTTCTGAACGAGTGTCTGGGTCGCATCGAAAAGGGAGCCGTAGCTCATGCCGATTATGTCGCTGGATACGATCTCTTCCTCGGTGTAGCCGAATGACTCGGATACTGCGTTGGCCATTGCGGCGTTCAGGGTCTCGAGGCTTACGCTGTCTGTCTCGTCTTTGAGGGTAGCATCGAGGATGGTGATTGAACCTGATGGAACTGGCACGCGCTGTGCTGAACCGATGAGCTTGCCGTCGAGCTCTGGAATTACCAGACCGATGGCTTTTGCGGCGCCGGTGCTGTTAGGCACGATGTTGATTGCGCCGGCTCTTGCTCTTCTGAGATCGCCCTTGCGGTGTGGACCGTCGAGGATCATCTGGTCGCCTGTGTAAGCGTGGATTGTTGTCATGAATCCGGTTCTTACTTCTCTATAGTCAGCGAGGACTTTTGCCATTGGCGCAAGGCAGTTGGTTGTGCATGATGCGCCGGAAACGATTGTGTCCTCTGGCTTAAGTGTCTCGTGGTTAACTCCGTATACGATAGTAGGAAGGTCGTTGCCGGCAGGTGCTGATATCAGAACTTTCTTAGCTCCGGCGTCGATGTGCGCCTGTGACTTCTCTTTCGAGCAGAAGAATCCAGTGCACTCGAGCACTACGTCAATCTCGAGTTCCTTCCAAGGAAGCTTCGATGGATCTGGCTCTGCATATACTGGAATAGCCACTCCGTCAACGATGATATTCGACTCATCGCAGCTGACTGACTTACCGTATCTCTTCTGAACGCTGTCGTTGCGCAGCAGGTAGGACAGCATCTCAGTATTTGTCAGATCGTTAATCGCAACAATCTCAATGCCCTCCGCCTGGAAAAGCTGCCTGAACGACAATCTTCCGATTCTTCCGAATCCGTTAATAGCAACTCTCATTACATTCTCCTCCTTATTTGAATCTATAATCTCTAGTCTTTTTGAATCCTGAGACAATTATACTCCTATTGCTCTGTAGTTTGAATAGAGAATTTGTGGGATTGTGGGTTTGTGGTATCTGATGTGGTTTTTGATGCTAGCCGGGTGCGAGCGCGGTGCGGGTGTGGTGCGTGAGGCTAAAATTATGAAGGCAACGCGGGTGGCGTTGCCGACTGTTTTGTGAGTGGATTGGGACTGTATCACGAAATTGTGTACGAAATCGCTGAACCCGTTGATGTTTGAGCGATTTGTACACAATGCAAAAAAGCTGCATCAGCGAGTTTGCGCTATTTGTGAGGGAGGAGGGCTGTTGGGGGCTCGAAATATGTCGATATTTGGTGATGATTGTCGGAGGATCCCGACGAGAGGATTCGAAACTAGCTGACTGGAGGCGGATTGGTGGCAAATCTGGGAATCAGAAGAAGAGGTTGTGTGTACAGATTGCTTTAGTTTCAAGGGGTTGCGGGAATCTATACACAATTTCGTGATACGGACTTTTTTTGATTGTGTATAGGAGGGCGAAATATCAAGGGGTTGCGGGATTTTGGACACAATCGGCGCGAAGCGAGGGTGCGCGGGGAGGTCAATCGGCGCGCGGGGAGTGGCAAATCGGAGGGCAACGCGTAGCGTTGCCCTCTAATCAAATAATCAACGCAGAAAAAAACAGAAGCCCGAGGGCTTCTGTTTCTTCTGTGTTGTGAATTTCTTCGAGAGTCGATTGATCTTATACAAGACCCTGAGCCATCATAGCCTTTGCAACCTTCTCGAATCCAGCGATGTTAGCACCCTGTACGAGAGCGTTCTTGTCGCCGAAGTACTTCTCACCAGCGTTAGCGCAAGCTGCGTAGATGTTCTTCATGATCTGGTGGAGCTGATCATATACAGCCTGGTGCTGGAATACTGTGTGACCTGAGTTCTGACCCATCTCGATGCATGATGTAGCAACACCACCAGCGTTAGCAGCCTTAGCTGGACCAACTGCTGTCATGTTCTCCATGAGGTATGTCAGAGCATCGTTTGTTGTAGGCATGTTAGCTCCCTCGCAGTAGAACTTAGCGCCTGACTCTACGATCTGCTTAGCATGCTCCATGTGAACGTCGTTCTGCATTGCGCATGGGATGAAGAGGTCAATCTTGCATCCTGTATCCTGAGCTACGCCCCAAGGCTTCTTGCCTGCGAAGAACTGAGCGTTAGGGAACTTCTCTGCGTAAGGTGCGCAGATGTTCTTTCCTGATGATCTGAGCTCGAGGAGGTATGCGATCTTCTCGTCTGTGCTGATTCCGTCTGGATCGTAGATGTATCCGTCTGGTCCTGAGATTGTTACGCACTTAGCGCCGAGCTGCTGGAGCTTCCAAGCTGTTCCCCAAGCAACGTTTCCAAAACCTGAGATAGCAACGTTCTTACCAGCCATCTCCTCGCCGTTAGCCTTGAGCATCTCCTCAGCGTACCATACGATACCGAATCCTGTAGCCTCTGTTCTACCAAGGCATCCGCCGTACTCGAGTCCCTTACCTGTGAGAACTCCGCCGTCGAATCTGTCAACGATTCTCTTATACTGTCCGAAGAGGTATCCAATCTCTCTTCCGCCTACACCGAGGTCACCAGCAGGTACGTCTGTGTAAGGTCCGATATGTCTGTAGAGCTCTGTCATGAATGCCTGGCAGAATCTCATAACCTCAGCGTCTGACTTTCCGTTAGGATCGAAGTCAGAACCACCCTTACCACCACCGATAGGAAGACCTGTCAGTGAGTTCTTGAAGATCTGCTCGAATCCGAGGAACTTGATGATTCCTGGGTATACGTTTGGAGCGAATCTCAGACCACCCTTGTAAGGTCCGAGTGCTGAGTTGAACTGGTATCTGTAACCCTTGTTAACCTGTACCTTGCCGTTGTCGTCAACCCATACTACTCTGAATGTAACACCTCTCTCAGGCTCTGTGAGTCTCTCGAGAAGAGCGCACTCCTCGTACTCTGGGTGTGCATCCATAACTGGTGCGAGTGATGTGAGAACCTCTTCTACTGTCTGATGGAACTCAACCTCACCTGGGTTCTTCTGCTTACAGAGTTCAATGACTCTCTCAACATAATTTGCCATTGGTTTATTCTCCTTCGTTATAACACTATAGTGATGTGTGCACGCAAACGTGCACCAAATAAATCATACCACTAGACAGAAATTTGTCAACCTCGATAGAGGGGTTTATTCGAATGTCGACAATGTTAATTAATTATCGAGATTTTGAGGGGTGCGAGTTTCGCGGAAGCAAACAAAAGAGGTCAAAATTATGCTACAATAATATGTCATCAAACTTTGAAAGGAGCAGGAATGGATTTCAGCAATCTCAATAGCGAACAGATCAGAGCTGTTAAACATATAGAAGGACCGCTCCTTATACTTGCTGGCGCGGGATCCGGCAAGACAACTACGATGACACATCGTATCGCATACATGCTTGAGCAGGGAGTGGATCCAAGGAGCATACTGGCCGTGACTTTTACGAATAAGGCGGCAGGAGAGATGCGCTCAAGAGTAGAGAATCTGACGGGCAGCACGAGAGGAATGTGGATTATGACATTCCACGCAATGTGCCTTAGAATGCTCAGATTCCAGAGCGACAGACTGGGATACAAAGAAGGATTCACAGTATACGATGAGTCGGATAAGAAGGCGCTGATCAAGAGAATCTACAAGGCGCTCGAGATAGATGAGAAGCAGCATTCCGTATCGGGTAGCATCGCAATGATAAGCAAGTGTAAGGAGCAGGCGATGGACCCGGAGGATTTCAAGTGCGAGCATGCATATCTTATGCCAGAAGACAAGGTGCACTATGAGGTCTATAAGGCTTATAGGACTGAGATGATGAGCAACAATGCTATGGATTTCGATGACCTGCTGTGGAATGGAGTGAGACTGCTCGAGGAGAATCAGGATATTCTCGACTATTATAGCGAGAAGTTCAGATACATCATGGTAGACGAGTATCAGGATACCAACTATCTGCAGTACAAGCTCATCAAGATGCTAGCGAGCAGACATGGCAATCTCTGCGTAGTCGGAGATGATGACCAGTGCATCTACCAGTGGAGAGGAGCAGATATCAGGAATATTCTCGACTTCGAGAGTGATTTCAAGAATACAGAGACGATTAAGCTGGAGCAGAATTACCGCTCGGATGCGAACATTCTGGGTCTGGCGAATTCGGTAATCAAGAATAACAGGGGACGTAAAAGCAAGGCTCTGTGGACCGAGAAGGAAGACGGAGAGAAGATCACATATAAGCAGCTCGATGATGAGAAACTCGAAGCATGGTATGTGGGCGGAGAGATTGAGCGCTGGCGCGA
Source organism: Bacillota bacterium (assembly GCA_029101005.1). GTDB lineage: Bacteria > Bacillota > Clostridia > Peptostreptococcales > Anaerovoracaceae > Crickella. The sequence goes on from JAQXQE010000020.1 coordinate 15,950, forward strand.
GCAGGGATATAACTACAGAGATTGTGCGGTGCTGTATCGTAAAAATGCGCAGTCGAGACCATTCGAAGAGAAGTTCTCATTCAGAAGAATCCCGTATAGAGTGCTCGGCGGCACCAAGTTCTACGACCGCAAGGAGATCAAGGATGTCACATCATATCTGAGACTCGTAGAGAATCCGGACGACGATGTGGCAATGCTGAGAGTAATCAACGAGCCGAAGAGAGGTATGGGACCGAAGGCAATCAGCGGTATCACCAATTACGCGAAGGCGTATGACATAAGCGTGTATGCGGCGCTTTGTGAGCCGCAGGTTAGAGCGACGCTTTCGAGAAAAAGTGCGGCGCTTGTCGAGGATTTCCTGCAGATGATACAGGATATCCGAGGAGAGAGGGATAACCTCACGATCGAGGATATCTACGACAACATACTCAATCGCTCAGGTTACCTCAAGGCGCTTGAGGATGCGAATACGATTGAGGCAGATGGTCGAATCGAGAACATTATGGAATTCAAGTCTGCTATCAAGGAGTTCGAGAAAGGACTCGAAGATGGCAGTATTCAGGAGATGCAGGAAGAGCTGGCAGCAGAGAAAGCTGCACTGCTCGGCGAAGGACTTGCGGCGGAAGAGCCAAGCCTGCTGGCTTGTTTTCTCGAAAGAATAACGCTGATGGCGGAGATCGATAACCACGACGCGGAGGAGGATGCGGTAACGCTGATGACACTGCACAGCGCGAAGGGACTGGAGTTCCCGATCGTGTTCATGCCGGGTATGGAGCAGGGCGTTTTCCCGGGACCAGCGGCTGCAGAGGACGCTGTGATGGAAGAAGAGCGAAGACTCTGCTACGTTGGAATCACAAGAGCGATGAAGAAGCTCTACCTGACCAGCGCAAGAACGAGAATGCTCTACGGTAGGACAGACTACACCGTGGAATCGCCGTTCCTCGAGGAGATGGACAAGGAACTGCTTGACGGCGACAAGCTGATGAGCGAACGCAAGATTAAAGGTGGTGGCTTCGACGGCGAGGGCGGACTGTACGGAGAGTATTTCTTCGGCAAGAGAACGCTTGGAACAGCAGACGGCTACAGCGGTGCGCCTAAGGGCAAGCCTTTCGACAGCCTGAAGCAGTCTACACTTGAGACGAAGGAGAAGATTGCGGAGTCGCAGGATTTCGAGATTGGAGACACACTCAAGCATCCGAAGTTCGGCGAAGGGCTGCTGATTGAGCAGGATGCGAAGACCCTGTCGATCATGTTCGACTCGGTTGGAATGCGCAAGATAGCCAAGGGCTATGTCAAGATAGAGAAGATTAATTAGAAGGTAAGAAGTATGACAGACAAGAAGGCTGCAGAGAGAATACAGGAGCTGATCGAGATTCTGAACAAGGCGTCGAAGGCGTATTACGACGATGCAAGCGAGATCATGACCAATTATGAATATGACAGGATGTACGACGAGCTCGAGGCCCTTGAGAAGGAGACTGGTATTGTCATGGCCAACAGCCCGACTGTCAATGTAGGATATACCGTCAAATCGGAGCTCCCTAAGGTTCAGCACGAGAAGAAGATGCTGTCCTTAGATAAAACCAAAGACCGTGAGGAGTTACGCGCGTGGCTTGCGGGTCACGAGGGTCTTCTGTCGTGGAAGCTCGACGGACTGACTGTCGTTCTCACATACGAGGACGGACAGCTTCAGCAGGCGGTGACAAGAGGTAATGGAACAATAGGCGAGCTGATCACTGACAATGCGAAGGCCTTTAGAAATGTGCCTTATGCGATTCCATATAAGGGAAGAACAGTTGTCAGAGGAGAGGCCGTAATCAAGTATTCAGACTTCGAGAAGATCAACGAGGCGATCTGCGATGCGGATGCGAAGTATAAGAATCCGAGAAACCTCTGCAGCGGAAGCGTGAGACAGCTGGACAGCAGAATCACAGCAGAGAGGAATGTATATTTCTATGCTTTTACACTGACAGGTTCGGACGAGGAACTCAGCTTCGCAAGACGATCAGAGCAGATGGAGTGGATGAAGACACAGGGCTTCGACACAGTCGACTATATCAAGGTCGAAGAAGCGAATCTGCTTGAGGCGATAGACAGCTATGAGGAGAGAATTCCAAGCTTCGACATTCCATCGGACGGACTCGTTCTAACACTTGAGGATCTCGAATACGCTGCGAAACTTGGAACAACAGCGAAGTTCCCTAAAGATTCGCTTGCATTCAAGTGGCAGGATCAGCAGGCGGAGACGGTGCTTCGCGAGATCGAGTGGAGCCCATCGAGAACAGGGCTGCTTAATCCTGTAGCGATTTTCGACCCAGTAGAGCTCGAAGGAACAACAGTAAGCAGAGCTTCAGTTCACAACATTAATATAATGGAAGAACTGCAACTTGGAATCGGTGACAGAATCACCGTATACAAAGCGAATATGATTATCCCGCAGATTAGCGATAATCTGACACGAAGCGCGCATATCGAGATACCGCCCTCGTGTCCTGTCTGCGGAGGAGCGACCGAGATTAAGGACGAGAGCGGAACGAAGACTCTCATCTGCACTAATCCGGATTGCATAGCTAAGCACGTTAAGAGCTTCTCGCTCTTCGTATCAAGAGATGCCATGAATATCGAAGGACTCTCAGAGGCAGGCCTTCTCAAATTCATCGGCAAGGGAATCATCAGAGAACTGCCCGATCTCTTCGATGTCGAAGAGCACAGAGAAGAGATAGTCACTATGGAGGGCTTCGGGGCGAGGAGCTTCGATAAGCTTGTCGAGAGCATTGACAAGGCGAGAGAGACCACTCCTGCTAGACTGCTCTACAGCCTTGGCATCACCGGCGTTGGAGTCACTATGGCGAATGTGATAGCGAGATACTGCCACAACAAGTGGGAGGAGATAATGGCACTCGACAAAGAGAGCCTGCTCGCAATCGACAAGGTCGGAGATGTAATGGCTGACAACATATGTGCTTATCTTATAGATGAAGACAATAAGGCGATGATCGCATCGCTTCTTACTAAGCTTAAGCTCGACGAGAGCTTTGAAGAGAACGGAACGGGACTTGATGGACTGACCTTCGTCATTACTGGAAGCCTTGAGAATTACAGCAACCGCAAGGAACTCAAGGCGGAGATTGAGGCACAGGGCGGCAAGGTTGCCGGAAGCGTAAGTGCAAGTACGGACTACCTCATCAACAACAACCCGGCATCGGGATCTTCGAAGAACAAGGCGGCTAAGGAACTCGGCATTCCTATCATCACAGAGGAAGAGATCATCCGCATGCTCGAAGAGCTGAAGTAGGTTCGACCCAAATCTTAAGAAAGGAGGAGCACTCACATGGATAACAATACAATGTATGAGTATGAGAGAGCGATTGAAGAATCAAGAGATAAGATATTTGAACTGCTCGAAGAGAAGAAGTATTTCCAATGCAGAGACGAGCTCCTTGAATATAATGCAGTAGATATCGCTGAACTTCTTGAGGAGGTAATGGAAGAGTACGATATGGCGAAGGCTGTAATGCTCTTCAGAACACTCCCTAAGGATGTATCAGTAGATGTCTTCGCTTACCTTGCAGTAGACGATCAGGTTGAGATTATCAACTGCATCACTGATCCCGAGATAAGATACATCATCGATGAGCTCGACTTCGATGATATGATCGACGTCCTTGAGGAGCTGCCTGCTAATCTAGTAGATAAGATTCTCGAGAAGACACCTAAGGCAGAGAGACGACTGATCAATACCTTCCTAAAGTATAAGGAGGATTCAGCTGGATCACTGATGACTCCAGACTACATCAATCTTCACAAGAACTGGAGTGCTAAGGAGGCTCTTGAGCATATCAAGGAAGTCGGAATGGACTCCGAGACAATCTATACCTGTTACGTGCTCGACAGCGGTCGTAAGCTGACAGGAATCGTATCGCTGAGAGCACTGGTTCTCGCAGATGACCAGATCAGAGTATCTGACCTGATGCATGAGGACTATGTGGCAGCTCACGTAGACGACGACCAGGAGGAGATATCCGAGCTCTTCAAGAAGTACGGCTATCTGGCAATTCCAGTAGTAGATACTGAGGGAAGACTGGTCGGAATCGTAACAGTTGACGATATCCTGGATGTAATCGAAGAAGAGACAACCGAGGATATGGAGCGTATGGGAGGAGTCATCGATAGCAATGACAAGGACTACCTAGATATGTCTGTCTTTGCTCACGTCAAGGCGAGACTTCCATGGCTTCTGCTTCTGATGTGCTCATACTTCATTACAGGAGGAATCATTGCAAGCTTTGAGGAGGCCCTTTCGGCTGTAATCGTGCTTGTTACATACATGCCTATGCTGATGGGAACTGGCGGTAACTCAGGAACTCAGGCATCTACGCTGGTCATTTGTGGAATGGCAACTGGCGAGCTCGAGCTCGGCGATTTCCTCAAGGTAGCATGGAAGGAGATTCGTATCGGTATCTTCATTGGTATCTGCCTGAGTATCATCAACTACACAAGAATCGTATACCTCGACCACGAGGCACCGATGATTGCGCTGACTGTATGCTGTGCGATGGTGGTTATCGTGATCATTGCGAAGCTCATCGGATCGCTTCTGCCTATGCTTGCCAAGAAGATCGGCTGGGACCCTGCTCTCATGTCAGGCCCAATGATGGCATCAATCACAGATATGATCTCTCTTTGCACATACTTTGCAATGGCGGGTTTATTCCTGCACATTTAGAGGTTATAATAAATAAGCACGAGAAATTCTATTTATAATAATGTAAACAATCTAGGAGGACAAAGTGAAAGAAAGAAACTACCAGGAGCTCAGAGAGATTGCTCGCAGATGCAGAATCGATGCGCTCAAGGCAATCTATGCAGCTAATTCCGGACATCCGGGTGGATCATTCTCAGTAACAGACATTCTTGTTGCTCTGTATTTCGATGAGATGAATATCGACCCTGCAAATCCAAAGATGGAGAACCGTGACAGACTCGTTCTGTCCAAGGGACATGCTGTGCCTGCCCTCTATGCTGTACTCGGCGAGAGAGGTTACTACGATGTTGAAGAGATGATGAGTCTCAGACAGGTAGGTAGTCATTTCCAGGGTCACCCTAATATGCATAAGTGTCCTGGCGTTGAGATGTCAACAGGATCACTCGGTCAGGGTTATTCAGTAGCAGTAGGTATGGCAATTGCTGACAAGATGGAAGGCAAGGATTCATACGTATATGCAGTAACTGGAGACGGAGAGCTTCAGGAGGGCATCATCTGGGAGGCTGCTCTCAGTGCTGCCAAGTATCAGCTCGACAGATTCATCACTATCGTTGACTGCAATGGTCTGCAGATTGACGGACAGGTTGATGTAGTTAAGAAGGTTCAGCCTATCGACGCTAAGTTCGAGGCCTTTGGCTTCAATACTATCGTATGTGACGGTCACGATTTCGAGAGCCTGCTCGGAGCAATCGATCAAGCTAAGGCTAATGCTGGTTCAGGCAAGCCAACAGCAATCATCGCTAATACACATAAGGGTCAGGGCGTATCATTCATGTGCGATCAGGCAGGATGGCACGGCAAAGCTCCTAACGCAGAGCAGATGGCTGAGGCAATGAAGGAACTCGGAGGTGAAATGTAATGGCAGACGTTAAGAAGATCGCTACAAGACAGGCGTACAGTGAGTTCCTCGTTGAGGAGGGAGCTAAGAGACCTGAGCTGGTTGTAATGAGTGCTGACCTCTCCGGTTCTAACAAGACAGATGCTTTCGAGAAAGCTTATCCAGAGAGATTCGTTGAGTGCGGTATTTCAGAGCAGGATATGTATGCACAGGCTGCAGGACTTGCTCACTCAGGCAAGGTAGTATGCGCAAGCTCATTCGCAATGTTCGCTGCAGGCAGAGCTTTCGAGATTATCAGAAACTCAATCGGATATACAGAGGCTAACGTTAAGATCTGTGCAACTCACGGCGGAATCACAGTAGGTGAGGACGGTGCGAGCCATCAGACTTTCGAGGATATCGCTCTTATGAGAACTATCCCTGGCATGCTCGTTGTTAACCCTGCAGATGCAGTAAGTGCTAAGGCGCTTCTTGCTGAGTCAGTTGCAACTTACGGCCCAGCATATGTAAGACTCGGAAGATCAGGAGTTCCAGTAATCTACGATGAGAACGAGACATTTGAGATCGGCAAGGCTAAGACTGTAAGAGAGGGTAAGGATGTTACTATCATCGCTACAGGTATCATGGTAGCTGATGCTATGGCAGTAGCAGACAAGCTGGCTGCAGAGGGAGTAAGCGTAAGAGTACTCGATATGCACACAATCAAGCCACTCGATGAGGAGGCTGTAATCAAGGCTGCAAAGGAGACTGGTGCTATCGTAACTGCAGAGGAGCATTCTGTAATCGGTGGACTTGGTGGAGCTGTTGCTGAGACAGTAGTTCAGAACTGCCCGGTTAAGGTTGCTATGGTAGGCCAGAAGGACTGCTTCGGTGAGTCAGGCAAGCCTGCTCAGCTCCTTGAGAAGTACGGTATGACAGCAGCAGATATTGAGGCGGCTGTAAGAAGCGTACTCTAGTAGCGAATATACGCATAAATATAGAACCTAAACGACTGCCCCTAATATGGGGCAGTTTTATTGTACGCCTTGCAATACAAAGAACGAGCGCAAATGCATATAGAATGCATATTATGAATATTCTTGAATAAAAATACATTTTTTTGCATAAAAGTCTTGCTTTTGTATCTCGCAAGTGTTAAAGTATCACTTGTGTTAAGGAAACACCAAATTATGTTATTAATTACAACCCATATATAATATTCAAAGGAGAGACAGAGATGAAGAAGAATTTAATGAAATTTGCTGCAATCGCTTCAGTTCTCGTAATGATGTTCGCTATGACATCATGTGGCGGAAGCGACAAGCTGCTCGTTGTTACAGAGGCTACATTCCCACCATTCGATACAATCGATGATGACGGCAACATCGCTGGATTCGATATGGATCTTATGAATGCTATCGCTGAGGACCAGGGCTTCGAGGTTGAGTACAAGGATATCGGATTCGACTCACTCATCCCTGCACTTGAGGCAGACGAGGCTGACATCATCGCAGCTGGAATGAACTCACTCGACCCAGAGCGTCAGGCTAAGGTAGACTTCTCAACACCTTACTTCGACAGCCAGCTCGTACTCGTAGTTGCTGAGAGCAACACAACAATCAACAGCATCGACGACCTCACAAGCGACATGAAGGTTGCTGGTCAGATCGGAACAACAGGTGCTGACGAGGCTAACGCTCTCGCAGAGGACGGCAAGATTGCTAAGGCAGTTATCCTCGACAAGGTAAGTGATGCAATGCTTCAGCTCCAGAACGGAGACATCGACGCTATCATCCTTGACAAGCCAGTTACAGAGTCATACATCGCTAAGCAGCCAGGAATCGCTAAGATTGTTGGAAGCCCAATCGGTGAGCTCGAGGCTTATGCATTCGCAGTACAGAAGGGCAACGAGGAGCTCCTTGAGAAGATCAACACAGGTCTTCAGAACATAATCGACAACGGAACATACGATGAGCTCGTAGCTAAGTGGTTCTAAGATTGTAACAAGCTAAAGCTTATATAATGTAAACACTGACGGAACTGCCGTATATCGGCAGTTCCGATTCGTGGGTTTAAGGGAGAAACAATGGAATTATATGTAAAAGGTTTTCTGATTGCGTGCAAGGGTATTCCGGCAACCGTAGGCGTATCACTGTTCGCCATCTTAATCGGCGCATCACTTGGTCTGCTTCTTGCGCTCGCAAGACAGAGCAAGGTGAAGCTCCTCAGAGGAGTAAGTGCCGTATATGTTGACATCATCAGAGGAACACCGATGATCGTACAGGCTCTCATAATGGCTTACGGTATACCACAGCTCATGCAGTCAAGTGGTGTTCCATTCAAGTGGCCTGAGCTCATCATCCCAGCTATGATCGTATGTGCGCTCAACTCAGCAGCCTACATGGCAGAGGTAGTTCGAAGCGGACTTCAGGCAGTAGACAGGGGACAGATGGAGGCAGCAAGATCACTAGGAATGCCTAAGAAGATGGCTATGAGACTCATCATCATCCCACAGGCTATCCGTATCATTCTCCCTGCATTCTGTAACGAGTTTGTAACACTCATCAAGGAGACATCAGTACTCAGCTTCGTAGGAGTAATTGAGATCACACGTCGTGGAGCTCTCTGGAATTCTCAGTCATTCGAGACATTCCCGGCTTATATCGGAGTAGCACTTGCGTATATGATTCTCACAATTCCACTGACTAAGCTCATCGGAAGATATGAGAAGAAGCAGGCAGTAAAGGGGGCGTAGAATCATGGCAATGATAGAAATCAAGAATCTTAAGAAGAGCTTCGGAGATAATCACGTTCTCAAAGGCATCGACCAGAGCGTAGAGCAGAACGAGGTGCTCTGCATCATCGGACCATCAGGTTCAGGTAAGTCAACAATGCTCCGCTGCATCAACCAGCTCGAGGTGCCAAGCTCAGGTGAGATATATATCGACGGAGAGCTCGTAACAGAGGCTAACCTCGATAGAATCAGAACAAAGATGGGAATGGTTTTCCAGCAGTTCAACCTCTTCCCGCATATGTCTGTACTCGACAACCTCACTGTTGCTCCTATCAACGTTAAGGGAGTATCAAAGGAAGAGGCAGAAGCAAAGGCAAAGCAACTGCTCGAGAGAGTTGGACTCTCAGATAAGGTCAACGAGTTCCCTCGTTCACTCTCAGGCGGACAGCAGCAGAGAGTTGCTATCGCAAGAGCTCTCGCAATGGATCCTGAAGTAATGCTCTTCGACGAGCCAACTTCAGCTCTCGACCCAGAGATGGTAGGAGAGGTACTCGACGTAATGAAGTCACTCGCCAAGGAAGGAATGGCGATGGTAGTAGTTACTCATGAGATGGGTTTCGCCAAGGAGGTAGCAGACAAGGTTATCTTCATGGACGGCGGATACATCGTAGAAGAAGGTACACCAGCAGAAGTACTTGGCAACCCACAGGAGCCAAGAACAAAAGACTTTCTGTCGAAGGTGCTGGTATAATATCGACAAAAGAAGAAGGGTTGCAGTTTGCAACCCTTCTTTTTGCATGGTCTGAAAAGTTGTTATTTGAGTCCCATCATATCATATGCGATATCGCCTGGAACAAGTCTGTAATCTCCAAGAAGATGTGGCGGTGTTGCGTTCCGAAGTAACAATATGTTGTTTCGGTGAGAATGCGGACAATCGTGTTTAGATAGAGTGGATATTGTGTTATAATTACTGTGAATTTTTATCGGTAGGAGGGCCGTATGATCATTTTCAAGGATGTATGCAAGAACTACGGAGAGAATATAGGTCTTAGCAGAGCTTCCGTTCATATCAAGAAGGGCGACTTCGTCTTCCTTGTTGGACCAAGTGGTGCTGGTAAGACAACATTCATCAGACTTATTCTTAAGGAGATTGAGCCAGACAGAGGAACAATTACTCTCGCTGGTAAGGATATAACTAATCTTTCAAGAAGGGAGATTCCGGAAGTACGACAGAAGATCGGAATGGTATTCCAGGACTTCAGACTTCTTGAGAAGAAGACTGTCTATGAGAATGTTGCATTCGCTATGGAAGTTCTTCACAGAAGTAAGAAGGAGATTAAAGAGAGAGTACCATACGTACTCGATCTCGTTGGAATTGCAGATAAGGCAGACAGATATCCACATGAGCTGTCAGCTGGTGAGCAGCAGAGAGTAGGTATCGCAAGAGCTATCGTCAACAGACCTAGAGTTCTTATCGCGGACGAGCCTACAGGTAACCTCGACCCTGTAACAGCAATGGAGATTATGTCACTTCTCGAGAAGATTAATGTTCGTGGAACTACTGTTCTCATGGTAACTCACGCAAAGGACATCGTAGACAAGATGCATAAGAGGGTAGTTGCTATCGAGAACGGTAAGATTGCAAGAGACGAGCATGGAAGCTATGGTTTCGAGACTGTTAATCCATACTACATCAGCGGGGAGGAGGTAGATCCATATGTTTTCTAGATTAGCATATTCTATTAAACAGTCCTTCTCACAGATGGGAAGAAACAAGGGAATGTACTTCACATCCATCTGCGCTATCACAGCGATGATGCTGATTCTCGGACTCTTCTTCGTAGCGTTCGTCAACGTGGATACATTCACTGAGACACTGAAGGAGAATTACAATGTCGTTCAGGTATATATGGACGATGAGAACTCCAAGGACGATAACAAGGAGCTCGGTAAGACTATCGAGGCTATGAACGGAGTAGACAAGGTGGACTTCGTAAGCAAGGATGAGGCTCTCAAGACTCTCAAGAAGAGATGGGGAGACAATGCATATCTGCTCGACAATCTGCAGAGCAATCCTCTTCCTAACTCATATATGGTATATGTTGAGGACTCAGATGCTGCAGCAAGTGTATCAAAGGCTGCAGAGGGAACTGATGGTGTAAGTGATGTCGTATACTATCAGGATACTATCGAGAAGCTCGCTGCTGTAACACACTTCATCGAGGTTGGTTCAGTAGTAGTAATGGTATTCCTCATCATAATCTCAATTCTCATCGTAGCGAATACTATCAAGCTGACAGTATTCAATCGTGAGAAGGAGATCTCAATTATGAAATATCTCGGAGCAACAGACTGGTTCGTAAGAGGACCATTCATCTATGGAGGAATCTTTATGGGAATTCTCTCATCTGCTGTTGCAACAGGTCTTATCTACGTAATATACAGCAAGCTGATGAAGGTTATCGGCGCTGATGTTGCTAGAATGCTGTCCGTGACACTGGTACCGGCAGAGTATCTTACAGTTAATCTGCTGATTATCTTCGTGGCACTTGGCGTAGGAATTGGAACTGTAGGAAGTATCATCTCAATCAGACGATTCCTGATGAAATAAGGAGGATTAGTATTATGCGTAATTCACGCAGATTCAACAGCATACTCGTGCTCGTTCTTGCTGTTGCTATGGTAATGAGTTCTGTAGCTGGAGTATTCGCGGGCAAGAGAGATGAAGCTGCGAAGGCAGAGAAAGAGGCTGCAGCTGCAAGAGCACAGAGAATCGAAGCACTCAAGGATGCGGAGGCGATGGTTGATGCAGGACATCTTCTCGTAGCACAGATCGAGGAGAAGCAGGCTCAAATTAATGAGACAAAAGCGAAGCTTGAGGCTAAGCAGAAGGAAGTTGATCAGCAGGAGCAGGATCTCGGTGACAGACTTACAGCGATGTATAAGACTGGAACTGTTGGATACGTAGATGTAATCCTCAGTTCAGAGGGAATCACTGACCTGATTCAGAATATCGGAATGGTACAGAAGATTCTTGAGAGCGATGAGGACATGCTTGCTAAGCTTGAAGATGAGTATAAGGAGATCGACAAGCTGAAGCAGCAACAGGAGACTCAGATGGCTGAGCTCAAGGACAAGAAGGCCGAGTGTGATATGCTCGCTGAGAAGTACAAGAAGACAGCAGATGATTATGCTGCAAGAGAGAAGGCCCTTGAGGCTCAGGCTGACAAGCTGATTGCTCAGGCAATTGCAGAGGAGTCAAAGCATCCTTCACTTCCAAATCCAACTCCTATGGGTGCGTATTGCTGGCCAACAAGAAGCAATTATATTATCACATCGAATTATGGATACCGAATTTGTCCATTCCATGGACCAGAGTTCCACAATGGACTGGATATCGTACTGACAAGTGGAACACATGGTTCACCTGTATATGCGGTAGCAGACGGATATATTGAGAGAGCATCATGGTACAGCGGATATGGTCACTGTATTATTCTCAATACAGGTAACGGCATCAGAGCTCTGTATGGACACTTGAGCGGATACAACTGCTCATACGGACGGAAGGTAAGCAAGGGCCAGGTTATCGGATACATTGGAAGCACAGGTAATTCAACAGGACCACACCTGCACTTCACTGTATACAGAAATGGTTCTGAAATTAATCCTTGGTCATTATATTAAGAACAAGTAAATAAGATAGCACGATTGGAGACGGCTGAGTGCACAGCGCAATATTAGAGATTCTTGAATCAAGAGGCATAGCTGAGGAGGCTCGCGAGGAGTTCTTCTCGGCTAAGCCTAAGCTGGCATATGATCCATTCCTGCTTGCGAATATGCAGGCTGCAGTGGATCTTCTGCTCAAGGCGGTAGATGAAGGCAAGCGCATTGTAATCTATGGAGATTACGATGTCGACGGCATTACAGCTACCTCTCTTATGATGAAAGTAATCAGCACTCTGACCGATAACGTGAGTTACTATATCCCTTCAAGACTTGAGGAGGGCTATGGTCTTCACAAGGATTCAATAGATACTATTCATGAGCAGGGCTGTGAGCTTCTCATCACAGTAGACTGTGGATCGGTTTCGAAGGAGGAGACTGAGTACGCCCACTCTCTTGGAATCGAGACTATCGTTACGGACCACCATAATATGTCCGCTGTCAGAGCTGAGGGCATCATTGTTAACCCGATGCTCCCGGAGGACAATTATCCATTCAAGGGACTTGCTGGCGTAGGCGTAGCATATAAGTTCGCACTTGCAATCGCAAGATGCAGGGAGGTCCCTAAGAAAGTAATGTCTGAGATTCTCGAACTCGCAACTATCGGTACTATCGCAGATATCATGCCGATGCTCGATGAGAACAGAACGATCGTCAAGTTCGGCCTCAGATTCATGCATCTTGGATGTCAGAACAAGGGTCTCAGAAGACTCATTGAGCTCTCGGGACTCGACTATAAGAAGCTTAAGACTTCAGATGTATCATTCGGAATTGCTCCAAGAATCAATGCGGCGGGAAGACTCGGAGATGCTACTCTTGGAGTTAAGCTCTTCCTTGCTGATGACGATGCGCTTATTGAGCAGTACTGCACACAGCTCATCGAGACTAATCAGGAGAGACGTTCGCTTCAGGACGATGCTCTTTCAAGAAGCCTTGAGATTGCAGAGAAACAGCACGCGGAAGATGACTTCCTTGTTCTCGAGGTAAATGATGCACACGAGGGTGTGCTCGGTATTGTTGCGGGCAAGATCCGCGAGACCGTCAATCGTCCTTGCATCATCGTTACACAGAGTGGCGAATACTACAAGGGCACGGGACGATCCATCGACACAGTGGATCTCTTCGAGATGCTGGACAAGTATCGAGATGAATTCATAAGCTTTGGTGGCCACAGCGCAGCCTGTGGTTTTACCATCGAAGGCGAGAAGATTGCGGGCATGAGGGAGAAACTCAATCGCGATCTTGCGGAGAAGTACGCCGAGGATGATACACTTTTCGATATCGATTACAAATACGACGCGCTGATTGAGCCGTGCGATTTCAATCTGGAACTCGCGGACGATGTCAGAATGCTCGAGCCTTGCGGCAAGGACAATGAGGTTCCACTCTTCTGTATGAAGGCGGTAAGACCTGTCGGCTGGAGATATCTGAAGAATGATAAGCGCTATGCGAAGTTCAGCGTTAGATCTGAGGATGGAAGGAATATCGACTGTCTGCTCTTCAGGGATGCTGACAAGTACGAGGCGCTGGTGGCTGGCGATGAGCTGGTGGATGTAATCGGAACTATTGAGATTAATAACTGGAGAGATAACAGGAAGGCTCAGATGATTGTCAGATGGGTGCTTCCAGAGGGCGGTGCGAATGGCAGATAAGGATAACAGCAAAGAGAGCAGATTGAGGGAGTGGCTTAGAAAGCCTGATGTCAGATTCACTGCTCTGGGTTCAATCGTAACAATTGCTGTCATCGCTCTTTACGTATACGTTTTCAACGGCATGTTGCCGGGAAGCGGCAGAACATTGGAATATTACGAGGGTCTGGATGAGAGCTACGGCAAGTACTACGAGATGCAGGAGCTACTTGAGGAACAGGCCCTTTTCTCATATTCATATGAGGGAGTCGATGACCAGGAATTAGCGGATGAGATTCTCGGCGGACTCGAGGATGATGACTATGCGGAGTACTATCCACCTGAGAAGTACGATGAGTTCCGAAAGAAGTATTTCTCATTCGTGGGAGTGGGAATATCTGCTACCGAGGAGAACGGCAAATATGTCATTGTCAGGGTAATTTCCGACAGCTCAGCTGGAGAGGCTGGTGTCTGTGAGGGAGACATTATCGTAAGCGTTGACGGCAAGAATAGTTCAAAGTTCAAGAATCTGAACGAGATGTTCACCGGCAAGGAAGGCGACAAGTTCAAGCTCGTTGTAGATCGTGATGGTGAGGAGCTTGAGTATGAGCTCGAGCTTCGCAAGATCACAGATGAGACAGTGACTTACGGCGAATATGATAGAGACAATAGCATCGGATACATCAGAATCAGATCCTTCAGCACTGGAACATCCAAGGAGTTCGAGGCTGCAATCAAGTATCTTGAGGAGAAGGGCATTGACAAGGTCATCATCGACCTTCGCAACAACCTCGGCGGATCTGAGAAAGCGAGCCTTGATGTTGCTGACCAGCTGCTTCCTGAGTGCACGATAATCACAGAGAAGCGCAGAGATAAGGGGGAGACTGTCCGCAAGTCGGATGATGACTGCATTCCTATGGAATATGTTCTGCTCGTCAACGAGTTCAGTGCGAGCAGCTCTGAGATTGTCACTTCAGCTGTCAAGGCTAACAAGGGCGGCAAGATTATCGGTACGACTACTTACGGCAAGGGCCTGATTCAGGTGATGCACAGCTTCAATGACGGCAGTGCTGTCAAATTCACTATCGGTGAGTATTACGCTGCTGATGGAAGCAAAATCCAGGGTAAGGGCGTTAAGCCTGATATTGAGTGCAAGGATCTTGAGGAGATTCTCAGAATCGCGGTCAAGACCCTGATGGACAAATAATGACGCAGTATATAAGGAGATTCAATGTATATTCTTACTTGTGATAATTACGACGGCAAGAAGGAGACAAGCAAGGCACTTCTTGCAAGAGCGATTGATATCTACAATATGGATGTCGGCATTGCCATGGACAAGAGCGGAGCTGAGCTCGTTGAGACAATAGTCACCAGCGAGAACGGCAAGCCTTCGATTCCAGGTTGGATGGAGTTCTCAATCTCGGATTCCGAGGGCTACTGGGCAATTCTGATTGCAGATGTTCCATGCGGCTTCGACATTCAACTCACACGTCCATGCAAGCTCGACCGCATCGCACTGAAGTATTTCGCAGACGAGGACAATATGCTTATCGTTGAAGAGGGAGAGTCTGCTTTCTGGCGAATCTGGGCTCGTCGCGAGGCGGCAATCAAGGCAGTCGGAGCAACTGTGCTTAATCGCATCCCAGCCGTTGGAGGCGAGACTGTCGAGCTGAACGGACAGGAGTTCTTCCTCTACGATGTGGAGCCGCTCGGCGTGCCTGAGAACTGCTACGGCGCAATGTGCCTGCCTGTTGAGGCTGGCGAGATACATTACTTCCGTATGTGAGGTGTCGTATGACAGAAGAAGGCAAAAAGCTTAAACGCTCGGCTCTTGATGCAGCAGCTGACATTCTCTCGTACAGAATGAGAACGGCCGCGGAGCTTGCTGCGAAGCTTAAGGAGAAAGGCTACGAGTCGGACGAGATCGAATCTGCAGTTGAGCAGATGAAGAGCCTGAGATATATTGATGATTATGCCTATGCTCTCAGATATTTCGAGTACGGCTTCGAGAAGAAGCGTGGGTATAGGCGGCTTGTTAGGGAACTCACTGAGAAGGGTGTGAGTGCTTCGGATATTGAGCTGGCTTATGAGGACTTCTGCTATGAGAATAAGGTGGACGAGTACGAGGCTGCACTTGAGCTCGCCCGAACTGAGTTCGACAGAGCATCGGCTTCTATCGAACTTGACAAGTTGATTGCCAGAGTTGCCCGCAAGCTTGAGAGTAGAGGCTACAGAACTGACGACATATATAAGATTATGGCGGAGATGAGAAGATGGAGAGATTCAGAAGAACAATCAATCTGATAGGTGAGGAATGCCAGCAGAGAATCATCGATTCAAAGGTGCTGATTCTTGGTGTCGGCGGTGTTGGTTCGTATGCTGCTGAGTCAATTGCCAGAAGCGGTGTTGGCAGAATCACACTGATGGACGGCGACGAGGTTGCCCCTAGCAATCTCAACAGACAGCTCGTCGCCCTCACTTCGACTATCGGAAGACCGAAGGCTGAGGTCTGTGCTGAGAGACTCAGAGACATCAATCCGTATGCCGAGATTGATGCAATCTGCAGCTTCTACAAGTCTGCTGATGATGTCGATGTTACTCAGTACGACTGGGTTGTGGACGCAATCGACGATGTGGATGCCAAGGTCGAACTGATCAGAACCTGCATCGACAAAGGGGTGCCAATTGTTGCAAGTATGGGTGCTGCTGGCAAATTCGGCACTGACTTCGTGGTTGCCGACCTTGCTGAGACAATGACCTGTCCTCTCGCGAAGGTAATGAGGCGAAGATTAAGGGAGTTCGGCATCGAACATCTCCCTGTTGTATATTCTAAGGAGAAGCCGCAGCCAAGACGTGGTGAGCTCGGTACTATGAGCTATGTGCCTGGTTCTGCGGGACTGGTTCTCGGAGGCTATGTCATCAGACAGCTTGCGGGACTCGAATAGTGGGGTTATAGTATGAGTGCAAATGCGATGCTGATAATAATAGTGGTACTTGCGGTGCTGCTTCTGTGCACCCTGATTCTGATGATTCTATCATTCAGCAAGTCACAGAACAATGCGGCTCGCATGGAGTCCTACCTCAAATCATACACGGAGATCATGGCTAACAATCAGCGCATTCTCGGCGAGCAGCAGGACATCAGACTGCGCGCGCTTGAGGAAAGTATGGGCCGCCTTCGCAATGACAACAGTCTGCAGTTCGAGGGCATGATGCGTTCCATGGACGATCAGATTGAGGGAATGCGTCAGACGGTTGACAGCAGGCTCGACGAAGTATATAAAGGTCTCGGTGAGATGAAGTCGGTTGCTGCTAATGTGGGCGACCTCAAGAAAATTCTATCGAATGTCAAGACTCGCGGCATTCTCGGCGAGGTCCAGCTCGCTGCTATTCTCGAGCAGATTCTCAATTCTGAGCAGTACGAGACGAATGTGGCGACAAGGAAGGGCAGCAGTGAGCGTGTGGAGTTTGCAATCAGGCTGCCTGGAGATGGGGATTCGTATGTGTATCTGCCTGTGGATTCCAAATTCCCGGGGGACGCATACGGGGCACTGATGGATGCATACGAGACTGGCGACAAAGTCACTGTTGATGTGTGCAAGAAGAGACTTTTCCAGACCATGGCTGGAGAGGCGAAGGATATTAGGGATAAATATATTGATCCGCCTAATACGACGGATTTTGCAATTATGTTCCTGCCGTTCGAGGGTCTCTACGCGGAGGCAGTCAACGGTGGTATGGTCGAGATGCTTCAGCGCAAGTACAAGGTTACTATCGCTGGCCCGACCACTATGGCGGCTCTGCTGAACAGTCTGCAGATGGGATTCAATACTCTAGCGGTAGAGAAGAAATCGAGCGAGGTATGGGAGCTCCTCGGCGCAGTGCGAACTGAGTTCGATACTTTTGCCGATGTGCTTGCCCAGGCGCAGAACCGAATCAATCAGGCGAATGCTGAGCTCGATAAGCTGGTCGGTGTCCGCACTCGCAAGATTCAGAGCAAACTTAGAAATGTTGCAGCTCTTGGCGAGTCTGACACTCGCAAGTTGCTTGACGATTAATTTGTTACAAAAGGAGGACGGCTCGTGAGAATCTGGGCTATCGGTGATACACATCTCTCCTTCCACGAAGGGGTGAATAAGCCTATGGACATCTTCGGTCCCGGCTGGGAGAACCACGCCGAGCACCTGAAGGCTGCCTGGATTGAGCGCATTGCTCCTGAGGACGTGGTCTTGATTCCGGGCGACATCTCCTGGGGTCTTCGCATCGAGGAGGCGATGCCGGACATCGAGTGGCTCCACGAGCTGCCTGGCTTGAAGCTGATCTCGAAGGGCAATCACGACCTCTGGTGGAGCCGAATCCACTATCTGAATTCGCTCTATGACGATATAATTTTCGTTCAGAATGATGCGGTCTACATCGAGAGTGAGAACATCTGCATCGCCGCTACTCGCGGCTGGCCTTACCCTGGCTCCGAGGAGTTCTCTCAGCACGATGAGAAAATCTATAGACGTGAGGCGATGCGTCTCCGTATGGGCCTCGAGTCTGCTCGCAAGCAGTCGAAGGATGCGCGCCTCTTCGTGGCTCTGCACTATCCGCCTTCGGGCGCGAAATGTGAGGAGACGGAGTACACCGGCATTCTTGAGGAGTTCGGTGTTGAGCTCTGTGTATACGGTCACCTTCATGGTCAGCGCGCCTACATGCGCGGCCCGAAGGGCATACACCGTGGTGTTGACTACAAGCTGGTATCTGCTGACTACCTCGGTGCAATTCCGAAGTGCATCTACGACAGCGAATGGGAAGTTGAAGGAGGAGAATAGATGAAATATGCTTTTATCGTGAACCCTGTCTCAGGTAAGGGCGGTAAGGACAATATCGTCAACAAGATCAATGAAATCATCGAGTCTTCATCAAAGGATGTGAAGCTCTACTATACACATGGCCCTAAGGATGCGACTGTGCTCGCTGACATGATTGCTTCTGAGGCCGGCGACGAGCAGGTGGTTATCTTCGCTTGTGGTGGCGACGGCACTGTCAACGAGGTTGCTAATGGTCTGGTCGGCCACGAGAATGCTGTTCTCGGTGTTGTTCCTGTCGGCAGTGGCAACGACCTGGTTCGCGAGCTAGGTGGTGGTATGAATGAAGGTGAGAAGTTCCTCGACCTCGACCGCCAGCTCAACGGTGAGATCATGAAGATGGATCTCATCAAGCTCTCATATATGAAGGACAACAACGAGGTATGCACTTATGTCGTAAATGGCATCAACATCGGTTTCGATGGCCACACTGCTATCCTCGCCAACTATCTCAAGAGCAGATCTATTCTGCCTGGTCAGATGTCATACATCGGTGCCCTGGTTGCGAACCTCATCACCAAGAAGGGCGAGTCCCTCCGCGTCACTGCTGACGGCGATGAGATTCACAACGGTCCACTTCTCCTGACTACTGCAGCTAACGGCGGCTTCTGCGGAGGCGGTTTCAACAGCTGTCCACACGCAGACCTCTACGACGGACTGCTCGAGCTTCTGATTGTCCGCGACATCAAGAGACGCGAGTTCCTCGGCCTCGTTCCTAAGTACAAGGCGGGTAAAATTTTGGAGGTGCCAGGCGTGGAGCGACTCATCAAGTACACTCAGGCTAAGGAAATCATCTTCGAGCCTGTTGCTGCTACAACTATGAAATTCGTTGGCGACGGGGAGCTCTTCGAGTGCGGTGCTCTCAAGGTTGAGACTGCTAAGCAGGCAATCTGGGTCAACCTTCCAGGCGAAGCTTAAGCGCGAGTTTCGCCGACTGGGCGACTTGCGACGAAGCGAAGGCGCAGCGCCTCTCTAGTATTTGCGATGCTGGCGTGCGGGACTGAGACGCGCGTTTTATACTATAAGGATGAGAGATTGTGAGAAAGAACGATAAGTTAACGATTATGAATAGACTGTCGGCGGCACTGCTTGCGGTGCTGCTGATTATTGTGCTCGGCTTGTCTTCGATGCAGACGGCGTGGGCGTACGATGCGATTGTGCTGAGTGATGAGAAGCCGAAGCCTGTTGCGAAGGCGGCGATTGTCTACAGCGAGGACCTGGGCAAGGTTGTCTACTCTAAGAATGAGGATATGCGCCTCAATCCGTACAGCATCACCAAGCTGATGACTGCCTACATTGTGATTCAGAATCTGGAGCTGGGTGAGAGGATTACTATCAAGGGCACTTATGCGGATCCTGAGGAGTCGCAGATGAAACTCAAGGATGGTGAGACTCTGACTGTCGAGCAGCTGCTCCAGGGTCTGATCGTCGAGTCTGGCAATGATGCGGCTCGTGCTCTTGCGAAGGCGGTTGCGGGCTCTGAGGCGAAGTTCGCTGCACTGATGAATGAGCAGGCGGCTGAATGGGGTTGTAAGAATACGCATTTTGCGAATGCCAGCGGTATGCAGGATAAGAATCACTACACTACTGCTGCTGACTATCTGATTATCGGCCGCAAGGTCATGGAGAATGATGTTCTGCGCGAGATTTGCATTTCCAAGAAGGTGGAGATTCCTGCGACTACTAAGAGCAAGAAGCGAATCTACAAGAATCACACGACTTTGGTCAATGTCAAGGACAGTGGTGTACTCGGCGGCAAGACCGGCTACTGGAATGAGGAGGACTGCAGTGTTGTTCTCCAGTATTATAAGAAAGACATGCGCCTTACTGTCGTGATTCTCGGTGATACCGAGAAGGGACGCGATAAGGATGTGGCTCTCCTGACTAAGGCGGCCCACAATCTGATTCCGGGATACGTGGTTGCTAAGCCTAGCGTATCCAATCAGAAGCTGTGGATCAAGGGTGGTGAATATACTCACATTCCAGTCTACGTTACTGAGCGTGCTTACGCTTATCCAACTGATGGCTCTGAGGAATCAATTTCCTTGAACTATGTTCTGAAGGATGGACTCAAGGCTCCACTCAAGAAGGGCCAGAAGGTTGGACATGTTGATGTCTGTGTTGATGGCTCAGTTCGTGCAACTCACGACATCGTGGTCCACAAGGCAGTCAAGAAGGGCTGGTTCACTTCAAATCTGTACATCTCGAATCGCGCCGCACTTGGCATCCTGGCCGGTGCAGTTCTGGCGGCGCTGGCGGTAGCGGTGCTGGTGGTGAAGCGCAGACGCAGAGAGGCTACGGGTGCGGAGGCTGCGAATCGACTTGACTGCACAACGCAGGATGAAGAGTCTGAAGTTGAATAAGCGATAGCAAATATGATATAATCACATTCGCCGCTCGGCAGAGCGGCGTACATATGGAGAGGTACCCAAGTGGCTGAAGGGTCTGGCTTCGAATACCAGTAGGTCGTTAATAGCGGCGCGAGGGTTCAAATCCCTCTCTCTCCGCCAGATGGCAGGGTGTGCGTTGGCACACTCTGCTTTTTTGTTTGGAGGATTTGGTGTGAGATGAGGATTGGAGGCTTGCCCGGAGCGGGGCGACGGGCAAGGCTACCTTCTAGAGTTTTCTAAATGGTGTTGTATGGTGCATGATTCTAGTCCAAATGTCTGATTTTGAGGATTTGCCCATAGTCGGATTTTTTGAGTCGGCGGATTCTAGTCCAAATTAGGGTTTTGGTGAGTTTGGCCATAGTTGGATTTTTTGATCCAGAGGAATTGGAGGGGCATTTTGCGGATTTTGGAGAATTTGGCGGTTGATGGTTTGAGCGGGATGTCAAAATTTGTCGATAAAGCTCGAAATTTGTCAAAATATGTATGTTCGAATTGGCGTGGATGCTGCGGAAGGGCGTTTTGCGGCTCGAACAAAAAATTTGAGTATGGGCAAAGTACGGATTTACGTGGTTTGGACTAGAATTTGGCGGATGGATTTTTTGCGTTGTGGGCAAAGTACGGATTTGGGCGGTTTGGACTAGAATTATACGAGTGCCAAAGCTAAAGTGTCAAAGCCAAACAAAGACAAATCCACGCCAAAGAGCAAAGGCAAGCGGGCCGCCACTTGTGATATAATCAACTCATGCTATTGGATGCCGATATTTGGGGAGATCGGATATGAATAGTAAGAAGCGAATGGTATTGACAATTGCGTTCGTTATTAGTTTGATACCAATGCTGCTGAGTCAGTATGGCGGGGGAAGAGGTGTGCAGGAGATTAGCGGCCTGTTGAACCTGAGTAATCCGATTGGCATTGTGGCGATTGGACTGTTTGTGCTGGGCGTGTGGGGGAAGTTCAGTGTTAAGGTGGCGAGAGCGATGGGCGCGATTGGAGTGATTGGAATTGTTGCGGCGGAGGTATATACCTATCTGACGTGGCATGTGATGACCATTACGGGGGAGGTCAGCTTGGAGAACAGTATGGCACTGGCGTATCCGGAGTTCTACTTTGGGGTGGCGGTGTCGGTGCTGATGGTGATTGTGTATTTGGTGGTAAGCTCGGATGTGCGCCAGTAATGCCGGTGAACAGATTTGATTGTTCGGCTTTTATTGAGAGAACTGGCAGAATTCCGGCGCCAATTCATTCGTTTAAGAATTAGAGATTAAGGGGTATTGGAGATGAACACTGTTAAGGTTAGGGATCTTGTTATCGGCGAGGGTATGCCGAAAATCTGTGTGCCGATTGTTGGCAAGTCGCGCGATGCGATATTGGGGGAGGCGGCTGCGGTGACGCAGCTGCCGACTGATCTGGTTGAGTGGCGCGTGGACTGTTTCGACGCGGCTGACTGGGGGAGCGTCGAATCTGTCCTAAGCGAGCTGCGCACGGTGCTTGGTAATCTGCCGCTGCTCCTGACTTTGCGCACTTCGGATGAGGGCGGAGAGCGCGCAATTGAGCCAGCTGCATATGCCGAGCTCAACATCAAGGCTGCGCAGTCAGGTCTGGTCGATATGATTGATGTCGAGGCGTACCGCGGAGACATCGTACCGAGCATCATCGAGGCTGCTCACGCTGCAGGGGTAAAAGTCATCGCGTCTTACCACGATTTCTCAGGCACTCCGTCCAAGGCGGAGATTGTAGAGAGGCTCTGCTATATGCAATTACTTGGCGCCGACATTCCAAAGATTGCCGTAATGCCACAGACCAAGGAGGACGTAATGACTCTGCTGGCTGCTACCGAGGAGATGTACTTCCAGCATGCAGACCGTCCAATCATTACAATGTCGATGTCGCAGCTTGGAGTAATCAGCAGAGTTGCAGGTGAGCTCACCGGCTCCGCGGTGACCTTCGGTTCTGCATCGAAGGCATCTGCACCAGGGCAGATGCCAACCATTGAGCTCCGCGAAACACTCGAGGCCATCCACAAAGCATCGAACTAACTGCGCCCTTGCGCAATAATAAAGCCGCACGATGCGCGCGGCTCATACACATAGCACATGCCACGTGCGTGCGGCTCAACAAAATAAGCACTGCCGCACGCGTTCCGCACATTTGAGCCGGAATTTAACGTGCGGCTTTTCTTTTGGCTTAATATAGTGTTTAATAAATCTTAAGAAGTGCCGTGTATACTATTATCATAGGTATTCATTGCGAAAGGACGTGGCTATGACGATAGACAGGGAAGCGCAGATTAAGGCGGCAATTAAATACCTCCTCATCACTATGCTCGCGGTAGCATCTATTGCGTTGCTCATCGGCTGGAGTGAGGGACACTTCGAGTCCGTCGAAACAATGCAGGAGTACATTGCTGGCTTTGGTGTGCTCGGCCCATTGGTCCTCACCATTATTCAGGCGTTGCAGGTAATCCTGCCAATTCTGCCTGGCTTCCTCGGCTGCGTGGCTGGCACCATGATGTTCGGACCAATCGGAGGTTTTCTGATCAACTACACCGGCATTTGCGCTGGTTCGATTGCTGCCTACTGGCTCGCCCGCATCTACGGCGTCAAGCTCGTTCGCCAGCTGATCAACCTCGACAAATATGACCACCTCATCAAGTGGGTCAACGAGAAGAAGTACTATACCATTATACTTTTCTTTGCTATCCTGCTCCCCGCTGTACCCGACGACTTCTTCTGCTATTTCTCTGGTCTCACCCAGACCGATAGCAAGAAGTTCACATGGATCATCATCATCTGCAAACCGTGGTATATTCTGGGGTATGTTCTGATCACTATGTATGCTATGCGCTAGGCGTGGCTCGGAGTGGCGGCTTGAAATTCCCAATAACTTTGTCAGCGTGCCTGTTCGCGTGCTCACATACTCTAAGTATGCTCCGCGCGCTCGCAGGCACGCTTTCGCGTTCTTGGAAATATTTCTGCGCCGCTGGGAATGGGGGGGCGTTTGGGGCTGATTGTGTTGCTTGGATGGAGCGAACTCGCGTATTGCGAGTTCGTTTTAGTTGTATAATGATGATCGAACTCGCGTGTTGCGAGTTCGTACTTATATATGTATCACGAAATTGTGGTTAGAATGCTTGAGCCAGTTGATGTTTGAGCACTCTAACCACACGTCAAAAAAAGTGTATCAGCGGATTTGGTCAGCTTCTGATAGTAACGAGAGACTGGAAGCTCGAAATATGTCGATATTTGAATGTGGGTGTCGGTGAAAGTCGACAAGAGGCAATTGCAATGTGCTTTTAAGGCTCAAACTGATGAGGATTTATAGCGAATCTTTGGTAGCTTGGATGAAGTTGTGTGGTTAGATTCTAAATTTACAATGGGTTGTGGGAATCTAACCACAAAATCGCAAAACAGCAATTTTTTGTTGTGGTTAGGCGAGTCAAACGTCAATGGGTTGCGGGATTTTGTACACAATTGGTGCGAATCGGCACAGGTTGGCGCGTGCGCGAATGGGGAACTGGCGCGAATCGGTGCGAATCGGCGCGAATCGGTGCGAACTCGCGGGGGCGAGTTCGTTTTTGTTGCAGGAGGAGGTGCGAACTCGCGGGGGCGAGTTCGGTTTTTAGAAGGAGAGAGCTTTATTGCTAATTTTTCTTAAGAATTGGGTTAAGTATTTCGTAAGATTTGGCTCATACAATTGAATTGTAAAGGAATATGACAAGTGTTGGAGGCAGATTATGGATATTCTGGCAAGGATTGAGGATTATGCGAAGACACAGGGTGACAAAGTAGCGTTCAGCTCAAGAGATGGAGAGATTACTTATCTTGAACTTTGGGAGAAGTCTGCCAGAATGGCTGAGACAATCGAGTGTAGGATGCAGGACAACAGGGAACCTGTTGTGGTATATGGGCATAAGGATCCGATGATGATTGTCTGCTTCCTGGCTTGTGTCAGAAGCGGAAGGGCGTACTGCCCAGTTGATGTGAGTGTGCCGAATGAGAGAGTGGAGCAGATTGTTGGAACAATTGGAGATCCGCTAGTGCTTATTGCGACGGAGAGGTGCTCACTGGATGCGAATTTGTGTGAGCAGATGTTGAGTTATGAAGAGTTGAAAGAGATTACATCGAGCGCAAGAGAATGTTCTGTGAGCAGCGATGCGGGCAAAGTAGAGCTCGGTAAGTGCACTGGGGAGGATGTACACTACATCATATTCACCTCGGGAACAACGGGCAGACCGAAGGGCGTGCAGATTACAACAGAGAATCTGAATAATTATCTGGAGTGGGCGGTGACACTCGATGGCGGAATTGAAGAAGGTGCGAATTTCCTTAATCAGGCGCCGTACTCATTCGATTTGTCAGTGATGGATCTGTATCTGAGTCTGGCGACAGGTGGCAGAGTCGTAGCAGCTGACAAAGAACTGCAGCAGAACAATTCTAAACTGCTTGAATATACATCAGGACAGAGAATCAACTATTGGGTGTCGACGCCGTCTTTTGCGGATTTGTGTCTGGCAGATGCAAACTTCAATGGAGAGAAGCTGGCGGAACTTAAGGCGTGGCTGTTCTGCGGGGAGGTGCTGACTAATCAGACAGCGCAAGAACTCCTGGAGAGATTCCCGAAGGCGAATCTCATCAACACTTATGGACCGACGGAGAGCACGGTGTGCGTGACGGAGGTCCGAATCAGCAAGTCGATGGCTGAGTCAGGTAGTCCGCTTCCAGTCGGTAAGGTAAAACCAGGTTCATCTGTGGCGTTAGACCCCGACACGTCGGAGATTATAATTATCGGCGATACGGTAAGCCCTGGATACTACAAACTGCCTGAGCAGACAGCGAAGGCTTTTTACCAGAGAGAGGGGATAAGAGCGTATAGGACTGGAGATAAAGGACATTTCGATGAGAACGGACTGCTGTACTGTGATGGTCGAATTGACAATCAGATCAAACTGCACGGGTACAGAATTGAACTCGAGGATATCGAGGCGAATCTGATGAAGATTGATGGAGTGCAGAGGGCGGCCGTCGTGCCAAGGTTCAAAGATGGGAAGGCGGAAAGCCTGACGGCTTTCGTGATTAGAGATAGGGAACTGATCAGTGATGATTATGAAGGACGAAAGTGCATAAGACTGGCCCTGAGAACGTCGATGCCGAGCTATATGGTTCCGAAGAGAATTGTGATGGTCGAGGAACTGCCGATGACGAATAACGGCAAACTCGACAGGAAGAGATTGAAGGAGATGGCATGATGGAACTGTATGGTGAGAATACTTTCTTCATCCTGCTAGCAGTGGTGCTGATACCGGCTTTCGTGCTTGGCTACAACGAGAAGCCGTTGACCAGATACGGTATGTTGCTCACATTTGCTTTTGTGGGACTGGCACTCAGAGGATCAGTGAAGGCAATTGGATGTCTGGCGGTTTTCGTGCTGACGGAGTTCGTGTTGGCAAAGTCTTACATTTGGCTATATGGCAAGATTCGCGCAGATGAGAATAACGTGAGATTGAGTAAACCGCTGTATTATGTGATGATGCTTCTCAGTATTGCACCGCTGGTAGCTAACAAAATTCTGCTGGCGACGGAGGGAAGTGCGGGCTTGCTGGCGATAGTCGGCATATCGTATATGACTTTCAAAGCGGTGGGAATTATCATCGAAGTCTATGATGGGCTGATCGATGAAGTGCGGTTGGGGGAGTATCTGTATCTGATGGTTTTCTTCCCGACGCTTGTCTGCGGCCCAATTGACAGAAGCAGGCGTTTCAACGAGGATATCAGACGCCACATTCCGCGAGATGAGTATCTCGAGCTTGCAGCTACAGGCATACAGCGCATTTTGCTTGGAATGGTATACAAGTTTGTTATCGCTGCTATCTTCAACATGATTCTGCGTCAGTTCGGAATGGAGCACACGCTTGGATCGCTGATTATATATACTTATTGTTACGGACTGTATCTCTTCTTCGACTTTGCAGGATACAGCCTGATGGCTATAGGAACTGGCTACCTGCTTGGTGTCAAAGTGCCGGATAATTTCAACAAACCATTCGCAAGCAAGGACATCAGGGAGTTCTGGGATCGTTGGCACATAAGTCTTTCGCACTGGCTAAGAGACTATGTATACTCCAGGCTGACAATGAAGCTGATGAGAAGTGGTCTGACAAGGAACAAGCTCCTAATTTCGGGCATCGCTCTTATGGCGAATATGCTGTTGATGGGTTGCTGGCATGGTCTGAGTACGAGTTACATCGTATACGGCCTGTATCACGGAGTGCTGCTGGTAGCTTTCGAAATAATTCGTAAGAAATCTAAATTCTATAAGAAACATCACAAAGAGCGCTGGTTCGAAATAATATCATGGTTCATAACAATGCAAATTGTGATGATAGGTTTCGGCATTTTCTCCGGGCACTTACTTGGGGAAATTCAATATATGATTCTGCATTAGTTGGCAGGGAAAGGTGAGATACAAATGAAAGATAGAATTCTGGATATTATTGAAGAAATATGTGGTGATGAGATCGTCCGAGAGAATCCAGACATTAATCTGGTGGACGAGGGGTTAATCGATTCCCTTGATTACATATCAATGCTGATTGAGTTTGAGTCAGCCTTCGGTCTGCATATGTCACCGTCTGACCTCACGCGTGAAGAGATGGCGACTCCTAACCGAATAATAAAAGTGGTAGATTCAAGAATTGCATAGAAAGAGTGTCCGTCATGACAAGAATCAAATCATTCGCAGCGGCAGCCTTGCTCTTTGCAGTCTGCATTGGAGGTCTTCACATTGCGGCGAACAGACTTCCTCTCAAGGTGGATAACGGCAGATTTGGAACATGGTTCAACACATATAAAGATCTGTCATATTCTGCAATCTCGGAGAATATTGATGACAGAACTGTGCTCGTACTCGGCTCATCGGAGTTTCGCCATGGCCGCAAGACCGATTATCACCCGATGAATGCGCTCAGCAATGATGATTACAATCTCATGACTTTAGGTGGGCCCTGCAATCAGATTCTGTATCATACGATTGCCACAGGCGCATTCGAGGACAAGCTTGATTCACGTAAAGTAATTCTGCTCGTCTCACCAACCTGGTTCCGTCCTAAAGGTGTGAGTTCAAGCAGTTATGGCATACGTTTCTCGGAGTCGGAATATATTATGTTTCTCAAGAACAGCAAAGTATCTGAGGAGCTTCGCGAGTATGTCGCATCACGCAGCAGTGACCTTCTCAAAGATAACAAGAAATTCAGTCGCAAGCTCAGCATAATCAATCGTGCACTTCTTTCTGGTAAGACTATAAGTCTGCCGAACACGATTCTCTATAATGTTGAAGAGTACCTTGCTTTCAATCGAGACCGCATCACTGCCCAGTTCGCTATTCGCGCAATAAGCGGACAATCAGCTCTTCCGAGCAGATTATTCAACGCGAAGGAGTTTGCCGTACAGGCTGAAACTGATAGCCTCAAGGCATCAAGCAACCCGATCAATATCTCGAATCACTCCTGGGAGAGAAAGTTCAGCAAGATATACGACAATGAGAAGAACAAACACTGCAATACAATCAGCGACAAATCCAAAGAGTTCGATGATCTCGAAGCCTTCCTTAAGGTCTGCGATGATTGTAATCTTGAAGTCAAATTAATAGTGCTTCCAGTCAACGGACGCTGGTTTGACCATATCGGCGCTGACAAGACTAAGCGTTCTGCCGCCATCTCAAGAATGAGAGATATGGCCGCCGAACACGGAGCTGAAATCGCGGATCTCTCGATTCACGATTACGAGCCATATATAACTAAAGATGTAACTCACCCATGGCATAAGGGCTGGGTCTACATAGATGAAGAAATCGACAAATTCTGCAGGAGGTAGCAAAATGAACAGACTTAAGAATCTTGCATTACGTATACGCAGCAGTATCAGCGGTAAGCAGGTGCTCATCTACTTTGGTCTAATGCTGACACTGTACATATTCTCGCTCTTCGGTACTATGTTCGGATCATCCGATTTCGCATATTCCGAATTCTAATATAGATTAGAAGAGGAAGCCGTGCGCAGACAAGTTCTAGCGTGCGGCTTCCTTTCTGCTCAGTTATACCTGCTGAAACACAAGAACAAAGCGCATTATTGGTGCGTACGAACGAAAAAGAATATTTTTTTCGCAAATGCTACAAAGTCGTCAACATGTGGTATAATGCTCTGGTTGACAAAAAATAAACAAAGGGGGACAGGAATAATGGTAGTAAGAGAATTTGAAGCACAGAAATTCGACTCGAATGTTCAGGTCGTTAAGAATAGAGTACTGTCGCTCGTTGCGAGAGCGCTGTGGGAGGACAAGCAGGTTTTTGCAATGTTTGACGAGATTGCGGATCAGGTCAGAAAGCCGGGTGAGCCGATGACCAGTTGCTGCGTATACAAGGACAGGGCAAAAATCGCAGAGCGTGTTAAGGTTGCGATGGGTCTCCGCAATGATGAGGAGGGCGTTATTCAGGTACTGGGCCTGATTTGCGATGAGTGTCCGGAGGCAGGTCACACTGTTACTGACCTCTGCCGTGGATGTCTTGCTCATGCCTGCAAGAATGCCTGCAAGCTTGGCGCAATCTACGACGAGAATGGCCATGCCAAGATCGACAAGACTAAATGCGTTGAGTGCGGTCAGTGTGCTAAGGCCTGCCCATACACAGCGATTACAAATTTCATCAGACCATGCGAGAGAGCCTGCAAGGCTAAGGCAATCTCAATGAATACAAAGGGTTCATACGAGACAGTTATCGACTACAAGAAATGTACGGATTGTGGTCAGTGTATGCTGAGCTGTCCGTTCGGCGCCCTCGTCGACAAGTCATACATCGCGGATGCAATCGAGATGCTGAAGGGCGCAAAGGCTGGCAAGTTCAAGCTGGCGGCAGTTGTCGCTCCGGCAGTCGCCGCGCAGTTCATCCCAGTGTCGCTCGAGAATGTAATTGGCGCAATCAAAGAACTTGGTTTTACCGAGGTATACGAGGCTGCGCTCGGTGCTGACCTCGTCGCATACAGCGAGGCTCGCGAGCTTGCGGAGAAAGGCAAGCTGCTGACTTCGTGCTGCCCAGGCTTCGTATCATACGTTGAGAAGAAATATCCAGCGCTCGCACCGCTGATCTCACACAATCTATCGCCAATGGCTGAGATGGGAAAACTGCTCAAGGAGCAGGATCCTAACACGAAGGTTATCTTCATCGGACCATGCACAGCGAAGAAGGCTGAGATGAAGCGAGAGCGTGTGTCACCATTTATTGATTGTGTGCTGACTTTCGAGGAACTTCTCGCACTCTTAGACAGTCGAGATATCGATATGGACTTCGCTGAGCCAGCCGAGTTCGACCAGGCAACTGCATTTGGACGCGAATTCGCAATGTCAGGCGGAGTTGCCGCTGCAGCTGTTCGTGCACTCGACGAGGCAGGCAGCGCATTCGAGGTCAATCCGCTCTGCGTATCTGGTCTCGACAAAATCAAGCCGGCCCTCATGAAGCTCAGCAAGGACCTGCTCAAGGAGAATTTTGTCGAGGGAATGGCCTGCACAGACGGATGCATCGGCGGCGCCGGCTGCATCAAGCATAGCATGAAGCAGCCTAACGAGATACACAAGTATGCTGAAGCAGCGTCGAATGAAAGTATCACTTATGTGCATGCTAAGTGGTCCAAATAACATTAGCACGGCTTGATAAATTGTCTCTGACTTTGTCACGGGCTTGGCGTAGGTGCTCGCGCTCCTTGTGTTTGTGCTATAATTATCTTCCCAAGCAAATTGTTGCAATCCAACTCGAAGGAGATTATATATGAGCAAAGTTTACATTACAGGACACCGCAATCCGGATCTGGATAGCATCTGTGGAGCTATCAGTTATGCGGCGTTGAAGAACAAGGTTGATCCGGACAATCAGTATATTCCGATTCACTGCTCACCGATCTCGAACGGAGTGCGCAAGCAGCTGGCGACTTTCGAAATCGAGGTGCCACAGTACAAGAAGGACGTAATCCCTCGCGTGCGCGACATCGTGAGCGCTCCAAGTAGCTATATACAGGCGAGCGATCCGATTTTCAAGCTGATACAGACATACAGTACTGACAAGCCGTCTGTAATTCCGATCTACAATGAGACGGAGTTCCAGGCGCTGCTCAGTATTGACGATATTACTGCGTGGTTCCTGAGGGACAATATGGGAGAGCGCCCAGTCTACAGTTTTGATGTGGACAATGTGCCTAAGGTTCTGCCAGGTAAATTCGTACAGCGTGGCGACCAGAACACTATAGTGGGCGAGTACATCGCAGGTGCGGCGGACAGAGAGACTTTTACCGAGTATATGGTGAGCGGCGAGAACACCGTGCTTTTCATCGGAGCGCGCTCTGCGAACATCGAGATTGCGATGGCGCAGGACATCTCGGCAATTATTATCTGCGCATGCGACGAGGCGCCTGAGCTCGACTACTCGAAGTACAAGGGCATGGTCTACGTGACTCCGATCAACACTTCGGAGGCGATTCGCCGCATGAGAATGGTCGAGTCGATCGAGGGAATCGTGCGCGGTGCGACCGTGAAGGTGCAGGCGAAGGATCTTTTCGAGGACGCGCGTAAAATGCTCTTAGATTCTAATGTCCGCGGTCTTGCGGTAATGGATGGCGATGATTTCGTGGGTTTCGTTACTCGTCGTAACTTCATGGAGACTCCGCGCCAGAACGTGATTATGGTAGACCACAACGAAGCGAGACAGAGCATCAAGGGAATTGAGGAGGCGAATCTGCTGGAGATCATCGACCACCACAGACTCGATGCTATGTCGACAAAGATGCCGATTCACATTGCGGCCGAGCCACTCGGAAGCACATGCACAGTAATTCTCGGACTCTACCGCAAGCACGGAGTGATTCCAGATCGCAAAATCGCACGCGTACTTCTCACCGGCATCATTGCGGACACACTGATTCTGCGCAGTCCAACTACAACCGCGGTTGACGAAGCCGCAGTGCGCGAGCTCGCATGGCTCGCCCGCGTCGATGACGTGCAGGCATTCGGAGAGCAGCTTTTCGGTTGCGCAGACAGCCTTGCCAGCCAGGATCCACTCGAGACAGCCGCATCCGATTTCAAGAAATACGACGAGGCCGGCATCAACTTCGGCATCGGCCAGTGCGAGGTAACCACACTCAGCGACCTCGATAAATACACACAGACCTATCTCGATGCAATCGAAGAGATCCGCAAGCGCGAGAAGCTCGACTGGGCAATGCTCATGATTACCGATGTACTCGCCGAGCACAGCATCCTGCTCACAAGCAAGAGTAAACTCAACCGCAAACTGCCATACGCGCAGATTGAGGAGCAGATTTTCGACATGCCAGGGGTTATGAGTAGAAAGAAGCAGTTGCTGCCTACTATTCTGAACATCAACTAGGGGGGGCGGCTGGAGAATTCGCGCTGAGCTTTGTCAGCGTGCCCGCTCACGTGCTCTCGTACATTAAGTACGCTCCGCTCTCTAGTCCTTTCTGTATGTGAATTAGTTTTGGTATTTCTTGATGTCGCTACTATACTCCTATAAACATAGTAGGCCAATAGGCGAAACAAAACTATTTCAAAAATTCTGCAAAAAATAAAATTGCGATGCCATAGCATCGCAATTTTGTTCGTTATTAGTTACTCTTCCGACGCGCGTCACGTTGCGTCTTGCGTGCAGACTTACGCGCTCTGCGCGCCTCTTTGCGGAAATCCCTGCCTTCACGTATGAAATCCTGGACCGATCCCTCGTACACCAACTCAAACTCAGTGTTAAGACCAATAATCGACTCCGGAGTAATCGCATCTGGATGCTGCTCCAGTAGCTCCGTCTCCGAGTGGATAGCGTCGTGGACGAACTCCGCACAGTAGTATTTGTCACGATCCAGCTTGACATTGAATGCAGCAGCCGCCAGACCGAGCACATTGAAGCCCCGATTTACTTCCTTGATGTGCCTGATGTTGCGCCTGATCTGCTTCGCCTCATTGCGCGTAACCACCAACCTGTAGATGGCCATCATATTGTCATCACGCTGAGCAAAAATCCTATCGTTGATATCTTCTCTCTTGAAGGTACCATACATAGGAATGTAATAATATTTGCGACCGAAAGAATACATCTCCCTGCAACTCATGTTGAAGCTGAGAGACACATGCGAATACTTGCTCTTCGTGAACTTCCTGATAGTGCTCGCCAGCAGAGTATTAGTCTGCGTCAGCACAACGAAAAGCTCCTCCTTATGCACTCGTGTTTCCTGTCTATTTCCCATATATCTCCCTCGCTATGCATCAGTGTTATCACTGTTGTATACACATTGCAAACAAATGTCAACTATAATCAGCATAATTCACTGTGTCATTTCAGCCATAATACATACACAACAGATGCAAGAAACCTTTACACAATCAACATAATCCAGTGCTACTATAAGGGTGTCGATAAGAGACATCGACACAAACCTTTTTCTTTTGATTGTTCTTTCTTAGTTAAATATTTCGCAAGAGTGAGAAGAGTCTGCAGTGGCAGGCTCTTTTCCTCTTTTTGTGATTAGCAAATGCGACATAGTTCTATAAAGCTTTTGTAAATTGTAATGATAAGAAGAACAGATGGTAAGTGATAACTCAAAGATGTATAAGCTTGGCCTTGAGAAGTTTGAGGCGTATGGTGAGGAACAAGAGTTAAGGCGGCCTGATGGCCGTCTTTTCTAATTGGGGAATTATTTCCGCAAAAGATATTGAGAGGCATTATATTATAAAGTCGAGCATTATACATATTTAGAGCAAGAATCGACAGCGGTGACTTGTGATATACTGATTCCATACAGATTATAAGGAAGTACGACTATGACAACTAAGCGTTTAACTAAGGGCGATAAGCCTGTTGTGGCTATCTGCTACGATTTCGATAAGACTCTCTCGCCTGACAACATGCAGGCGCAGGGCTACCTCGCGGCCATCGACTACCCGAACCAGAACGAGTTCTGGGCGGAGTCGAACGAGTTTGCGGTGCAGAACGATATGGACCGCGATCTGGCGTGGATGTTCAAGATGGTTCAGGAGTCGAAGGGTAAAACCTTCTTCAGAAGGGACATCCTCCGCGACTTCGGCTCCAGGGTCGCGCTCTATGATGGCGTGCGTGAGTGGTTCGCGCGAATTCGCGAATACGCCGAGGCTGCCGATGTGCAGCTTGAGCACTACATTATCTCGACTGGTCTCAAGGAGATGATCGAGGGAACTTCGATTGCAGACGAATTCGTCAAGATTTACGCGAGCTCGTTCTGCTACGACGAAGACGGACTTGCGGTATGGCCGGCACAAGTCATCAACTACACGTACAAAACGCAGTTTCTTTTCCGCATATCAAAGGGCGTGCTCGACGTCAACGACCCCGGGGTCAACGAGTACTTCGCGCCTAACGAGATGCGCGTGCCTTTTCGCAATATGATATACATCGGCGACAGCGACACCGACATCCCGTGCATGAAGCTCGTTAACTCATACGGCGGCACATCGATCGGCGTCTACGACCCGGTCAGCTGTGACTGCAGCAAGGTCGACCGCATGCTGAGGGAGAACCGCATCAGACACGCGGCGCCAGCCGACTACCGCGAGGGCTCCAAGCTCGACCGCCTGGTCAAACTCACAATCGACCGCACAGCGATCAACGAGAAGCTCGAAGATTCACACTATGAAGATATGAGACAACTATAAGGGTTAGTGTACCCAGGAATTTAACTAATGGTGTAATTCTGCGCTGGAAGAATATATAATTTAATCAAAAAAAGAAAAGACCCCACTTAAGGGATCTTAAAGCACACACTGTGCAGCTGGATAAACCAGCGGGTTGAGTTAAACTTTTATTTGAACTCGCAGTGCAATTCCATAGGGGTCTATGCAATTACAAGTGAATTCTATCATCAGAATGGGGGAAAGTCTATATGAAATATGATGGAAAATATTATTTAGGATTAGACATCGGTACTGATTCAGTAGGTTATGCTGTTACAGATGACAAGTATAATCTTCTCAAATTCCATGGCGAGCCAGCCTGGGGCGTTACAATCTTCGACCAGGGAGCGTTGGCTGAGGAGAGAAGAAGCTTCCGTTCTGCTCGAAGAAGACTTGATCGTAGACAGCAGAGAGTTGCTCTTGTGCAGGAACTCTTCGCCAAGGAGATTGAGAAAGTTGATGATAGATTCTTCATCAGGCTTCAGGAGAGTAAGCTCTATAGAGATGAAGTCAATGATAAGCATATTCTATTTAATGATGCGGACTTCACTGACAAAGAATACTATGCGAAATACCCAACCATTCATCATCTGATTTGCGATCTGATGGAGAGCAAAGAACCTCATGATGTAAGGCTCGTTTATCTTGCTTGTGCTTGGCTTGTTTCGCACAGAGGTCACTTCCTCAGCAACATCAGCGTAGACAATGTAGCTGCAATTACAGATTTCAACACGGTATATGATGCATTCCTTCAGTATTTCGTAGATAACGGATATGAAGCTCCTTGGAATGCAGTTGATGCAGATGCTCTTGGAGCTGTGCTCAAGGCAAGTACTTCAATTACTGTAAAGAACAAGAATCTTACTGCAGTTATTAATCCTAATGGCAAGGTCAACAAAGATGATAGAGAGGAATTCCCTTTTGGTAGACCTGCGATTATTAAGCTCCTCGCAGGAGGAACTGTTAAACTTAAAGACCTATATAACAAGGAGGAATACACAGACCTGGGTTCAATCTCGCTTGGAATGGATGATGATGCACTCGCTCAGATTGCAACAGAGATAGGTGAAGACTTTGACATCATTGAACAGATGAGAGCGTTATACGACTGGTCTGTTCTTGCAGATGCCTTGGGTGATAATAAGTGTATTTCTGAAGCTAAGGTCAAGGTGTATGAGCAGCACAAGAAGGATCTTGCTACACTCAAATACGTAGTGAAGAAATATATTCCTGCTGAGTATAATGCAATATTCAGGGATGTAGATAAGGATAACTATGCGGGCTATGCTCATCACACAGATGAAGTAACTGGCAGTAAGTTCAAGGTGAAGAATATCGAGGACTTCTCGAAGTTCGTAATTAAGAAAATTGAGAAGATTGAAGTTGAGGCTGAAGATGTAGTCGCATTCGAGGACATGAAGACAAGACTCGAGAGCAGAAACTTCATGCCAAAGCAGAAGAATACAGACAACAGAGTTATTCCTTGTCAGCTCTATCATTATGAACTTAGAGAGATTCTTAAGAATGCTGAAACGTACCTGCCATTCCTCAAAGAGGAATCAGATGGTCTCTCTGTTAGTGGCAAGATAGAATCAATCTTCAAGTTCAAGATTCCATACTTCGTTGGACCACTGAATGCAGATTCAGAGCATGCTTGGCTTGTAAGAAAATCTGACAAGATATACCCATGGAACTTTGAGGATGTTGTTGACCTTGACGCAAGTGAGGAGAAGTTCATCCAGAGAATGACAAATACTTGCACATATCTGCCTGGTGAACCTGTTGTTCCTAAGGATTCACTTGCATATCACAGATTCACTGTACTGAACGAGATAAATAATATTCGCATCAACGGTGAGAGAATATCTGTTGAGCTTAAGCAGGCTATCTATAATGATCTGTTTATGAATCTCAAGAAGGTGACACGCAGGAAACTCAACGAGTATCTGATTTGCAACGGAGTAATCGAGAAGGATGAGGAAGATCTCATCACTGGAATTGATATTGCGATTAATTCAAATCTGTCCTCCCAGATTGCATTCAAGCAGTTACTTAATAGTGGGGTCTTAACCGAGAATGATGTCGAGAGAATAATAGAAAGAGCTTCATATGCGGAGGACAAGAGCCGCCTTGCCAAGTGGCTTGAGGTAAATTACCCACAGGTTAGCATCGAGGACAGAAAGTACATCTGCAGAGTAAAAATTAAGGATTTCGGACGTCTATCGAGAAGATTCCTTACTGAGTTGGAAGGTGTATGCAAAGCGACGGGAGAAGTATATACAATTCTCTCCGCTCTTTGGAATACGCAGGATAATCTTATGGAACTTCTCTCTGACAGATACACCTTCTCAGAGGAGATTGCTTCATTCCGAGATGAATATTACTCAACGCATCCAATGAATCTCGAGAGCAAGCTCGACGAGATGTATGTATCGAATGCGGTAAGAAGACCTATATACAGAACTCTTGCAATTGTTAAGGATGTTGAGAAAGCATTCGGTAAGCCAGCGAAGATATTCGTAGAGACAACACGAAGTGCCGATGACAGTCAGAAGGGCAAGCGAACAAAGAGCAGAAAAGATCAGATTCTTGATCTCTATAAGCTGTGCAGAGATGAGGAAGTCAAACTGCTCAAGCAGCAACTCGACGCAATGGGTGAATATGCTGACAACAAGCTGCAGGGTGACAAGTTGTTCCTCTACTATATGCAGCTTGGAAGATGCATGTATACCGGTGAGCCTATCGAACTTGAGAAGCTTGGCACTAAGCTGTATGACATAGATCACATCTATCCACAAGCAGTAGTTCAAGATGACAGCATTCTGAATAACAAGGTTCTCTGTCTCTCAACGGCAAACGGCGAGAAATCTGACACCTACCCAATTAAGGACAGCATTCGACATGATATGTATGGATTCTGGTCGATGCTCAATGACGCGGGACTGATTACAGACGAGAAGTACAAGAGGTTGAAGAGGGCTACTCCGTTCACAGATGATGAGAAATGGGGCTTCATTAACAGACAGCTGACAGAGACATCACAGTCAACTAAGGCCGTTGCATCAGTGCTGAACGACAGATTCCCAGATGCAGAAATTGTCTACAGCAAAGCAAAACTGGTTTCTGACTTTAGACATCAGTATGGTTTGCTCAAATCCAGAACATTCAACGACCTGCATCATGCAAAGGATGCATATCTGAATATCGTTGTGGGCAATGTCTATAATATGAAGTTCACAAAACGTTGGTTCTCTGTTGACTCGAAATACAGCATGAAGACAACTACTCTCTTCTCGCATCCACTAGTATGTAACGGAGTTACAGTCTGGAACGGCGAGGAGATGCTTACGCACGTCAAGAAGACCGTTGCTAAGAACAATGCACACTTCACTAAGTATTCGTACTTCAAGACGGGCGGACTGTTCGATCAGATGCCAGTGGCTGCCTCCGATGGTCTCGCACCTCTCAAAAAAGGACTCGATACCTCGAAGTATGGCGGTTACAACAAGTCGGGTGCTATGTTCTATATTCCTGTTCGTTACAAGGCTGGTAAGAAGTCTGACATTCTCATAATGTCAGTTGAGATGCAGTTCGGAAAGAAGTTCCTTGCAGATGCGCAGTTTGCAGAGGAATACTCATTCCGCAGACTCAAACACATCCTGGGCAAGCCAGTAGATGAAGTCAGCTTCCCTATGGGAATGAGACCATGGAAAGTCAACACAATGCTTGAACTTGATGGGTTCAGAGTGTGCATTGCAGGCATTGGAAGCGGTGGAAAGTGTTTAATTGCTCAACCAGTTATGCAGTTTGCAGAGAGTATCTACTGGAATAATTACATTAAGCGTATTGAAAGATTTGTAGAGAAATGCACAATAAATAAGAACTACATCTATGATGAAGAGTGCGATAAAGTGTCCAAGGAGAAAAACTTGGAACTCTATGATGTCTGCTTAAACAAGTTCAAATCATCCATTTGGAGCAAACGAGTAAATGCCCCTCTCTCGACATTAGAGAAAGGAAGATGCATATTTGCGCAGCTGGATATCAAAGATCAAACTCGTGCGCTTTCAAACATTATGCAGACCTTTGGTAGAGTGGCAAGTGGTTGCGACCTTACGTTAATAGGTGGTGCAGGAAGAGCTGCAGCTTGTGTAAACTTCAGCTCGACTGTTTCAAACTGGGGTAAAAACTATTCGTGCGTTAGAATAATTGATTCTTCTACGTCAGGGCTGTGGATAAGCAAATCTGACAATTTGCTTGAATTATTATGAGTTGGCGGACTGTTATAATAACTGAACAATCGAAACTGGATTATCGACTAGGGTATCTTGTTGTGAGAGGGATTGAGACAAAGAAAGTTCTCATTGATGAGATCAAAGTTCTTGTTATTGAGAATCCAGCAATCTCTCTTACAGGATGTCTTATCGAAGCTTTGACAGAGAAGAAGGTCAAAGTCATATTCTGTGACTCAAAGCGCAATCCGGTCTCAGAATTGGTGCCTCATCATGGGTGTCACGATTGTTCTGCGAAGATTCGAGTGCAGATTGATTGGGATGAAGATATTAAGGCCTCAATCTGGCAGGAGATAATTAGCGAGAAGATTAGAAAGCAGGCAGGAATGCTTAAGAAAGCAAATAAGCTTAAAGAAGCCGAATTATTAAACTCTTATATAGGACAAGTTGAACTATATGACACAACAAATAGAGAAGGTCATGCTGCAAAAGTGTATTTCAATGCTTTATTCGGTATGGATTTCTCGAGGAGTGCAGATAATGCAATTAATGCTGCTTTGAATTACGGATATAGTATATTGCTGTCTGCATTCAATAGAGAAATTACAGCTAATGGATACCTTACACAATTGGGTTTATTCCATAGCAATATGTATAATCCATTCAATCTAGCATGCGATATGATGGAACCCTATAGGGTGCTTGTAGATCAAATTGTCTATTATGACCAGCCAAAAACGTTTGACAAAGACGCAAAGCATCAGATGTGGAGCCTTCTTGATGAAACGGTTGTGATAGACGGAACTAGACAATCCCTGTCAAATGCAATCAAAATTTATTCGAGGAGCATCTTTGACGCAATAAACGAAAGAGATGCTGCATATATAAGACACTACACACTTCCAAACGTATAGAATCAAAGGCAATGGTATGAGGTTTATGCGCGTTATCGTATTCTTCGATTTGCCTACTGAAACGAACGAGGATCGCAGAAACTACAGATTGTTCAGGAAGGCATTAATCAAAAATGGCTTTATTATGTTGCAAGAATCAGTGTATTGCAAGCTTATTACTTCGCCTTCAGTTGAACAATCTGTAAAGAATATGATAATGAAGAACAAACCTCCTAATGGCTTAGTTCAAATGCTTACAGTTACAGAGAAACAATTCTCAAGAATGGAATATATCGTTGGAGAATCAAAGAACGAGGTAATTGATAATGCCGAGAGGTTGATTGTGTTATGAAATACTGTTATCCAGGAATAAACAAAGTGATAGATGTTGAGGCTGGTCCTTTTGAGCTAATCATCGAGAACCAGAGGTTGTTCGTTGATGTCATTGATGATATTGTTCATCAAATCGAAGGAAATGATGGACAGTCAACACTGTCGAATAAGGATAAACCGCTACCGTTGTCAAAGTATGCAGAGGTAATCTCTACATATGTCCCATTCGACATCAATCAGAAAAGCTTACTAGCTAAATTATCAAACCGACTTTGTAGTTTAGCAATCGATGAAGATTATTACGAGAAAGCGATTTTGCTAGTGAATAGCGTAAATAAGTTCTTGTATGATCTCTCAAATACCTGTGAGGGAAGTATTGAATTCAGCAAGTGTAATATAGAAAGTATAATAAAGGCAACGTCTCCATGCTTTAATAATGACTATGCTAGTATAGAGGAGACTTTAATAGACTATTTCGAACTAGTATATTGTTATGATCGAAATAAAGTGTTTTTCTTGGTCAATCTAAGAAGCTTCCTTTCTGATTCGCAATGTACGAAATTCATAGACACTGTGACTCGGAAAGGCTATCAATGTATAATTATTGAAAGTCTTGAACGTTCTACAATAGTTGGTTTAGATAGATTAATAATTGATAAGGATTTGTGCGAAATATAATTGCACAAGCCCTATGGATAGGCTCTCAGCCTGACAGAGCAAACTGTATAATTCAAGATGAAGTTGAATTTGAGGTTTGAGAGCAGTGCAATTCCATAGGGGTCTCAAACAGGCTTTGATGGTGCGTTTCCTGTGTAGTTGTTTGAGAGCAGTGCAATTCCATAGGGGTCTCAAACGGCGTGGCTTGGAGATAAGGCTGACTCTTCGTTTGAGAGCAGTGCAATTCCATAGGGGTCTCAAACGGTAGAGGTTGTAGCAAAGGAAATTGAAGTGTTTGAGAGCAGTGCAATTCCATAGGGGTCTCAAACCATATCGTAAAAGAGGGCAACAAGACGGGTGTTTGAGAGCAGTGCAATTCCATAGGGGTCTCAAACAATTTCGTTCGCTGAACGTATAACTATCATGTTTGAGAGCAGTGCAATTCCATAGGGGTCTCAAACACGATAGGAGGCATATAGATGGCAGACAACGTTTGAGAGCAGTGCAATTCCATAGGGGTCTCAAACTCTGTCCGCCATTGCGTAAATGTCATTAGGGTTTGAGAGCAGTGCAATTCCATAGGGGTCTCAAACGTTCCTGTTGAGCTATCTACTTATGGCCATGTTTGAGAGCAGTGCAATTCCATAGGGGTCTCAAACAACCCTATTATTTTTTCCTCCATAAGACCAGTTTGAGAGCAGTGCAATTCCATAGGGGTCTCAAACACACGATACGCCTTGCGATTAATGACATAGTTTGAGAGCAGTGCAATTCCATAGGGGTCTCAAACCTATCCTGAACAAGCAGATTTATGCTACTGTTTGAGAGCAGTGCAATTCCATAGGGGTCTCAAACATCGCGACTAAACTTAGAGCGAGATATGTCGTTTGAGAGCAGTGCAATTCCATAGGGGTCTCAAACCGGAAACAATTTGCATATGATATGCAAGTTGTTTGAGAGCAGTGCAATTCCATAGGGGTCTCAAACTCGCCAAAATCATTTGGGGTCGAATAGCCGTTTGAGAGCAGTGCAATTCCATAGGGGTCTCAAACTCACGAACTCTTTAATAAAACCACAAGTGCGTTTGAGAGCAGTGCAATTCCATAGGGGTCTCAAACAATTACGTTCTGAAAATGTATAACTATCCTGTTTGAGAGCAGTGCAATTCCATAGGGGTCTCAAACGCTAATTCTGATCAGCTATTTAAGGATAGAGTTTGAGAGCAGTGCAATTCCATAGGGGTCTCAAACCGGTGATGATGGTTTCGTAACCGCTTAATAACACGGTGCCTTTAACACCGGGATCTCCAATGAGATAATCTAGAGAGAATCAGACTAATTTGGTTTAGACTTTTTTGACTTTTTCGAACTGTCTAAAAAACTCTGGAGGTATCTCATGGATCAAG
>JAQXQE010000021.1 GCA_029101005.1 Bacillota bacterium
GATGGTTGACGGTTTTATTGACGGATGCGAAATCCAAAAAGAGCCACGCCAGACCAATCACTCTCCTTATCGTAAAAAAATAAGTGCAAGTTTCCAAGTATCAATTCGATACCTGTTACTTACACTTCTATGGTACAAAAAAGCGCCTTCATATGAAAGCGCTTCATTACTATTACAGGTTGTACTTGTTCTTGAACTTCTCAACACGACCACCACGGTTAGCAAACTTCTGCTGACCTGTGAAGAATGGGTGGCACTCTGAGCAAATGTCAACTCTCATCTCTGGAGCGTCTGACTTTGTCATGAATGTGTTTCCACATGCGCAAGTTACTTTACATTCCTGATAGTTAGGATGGATTCCTTCCTTCATGCGTTTGTCCTCTTTCTTTAAAGTCTATGTCTCTAAAGCCCATTTGCTCTTCAAGAACACAGCGCAAAGATTATATCAACTGACAAGGTCTCAGTCAAGTATTCTACAAGTATTCTTGCATACATTTTGCAATTCTGCGGATTTATTTCTTAATCAATGTTATCATAGGAATGCACTTTACCACATATAGTATCACAATCTTGGATTTACCAAGGGAGGACACAATGTTTGACTCACAAGAGAAGTCACTAAAGA
This sequence comes from Bacillota bacterium, assembly GCA_029101005.1. Lineage (GTDB taxonomy): Bacteria > Bacillota > Clostridia > Peptostreptococcales > Anaerovoracaceae > Crickella. The sequence continues at coordinate 626 of JAQXQE010000021.1, forward strand.
AAGAACTTCTGCGATTCATACTGCTGTCTTTTGCAGCTTTTCTCATCGCATTCAATATCAAGGCATTCCTCAATGCCGGCGAACTCTACCCTGGCGGTTTCTCGGGGGTTACTATTCTCATCCAGCGAATCTGCCTTACCTATTTGAATCTCGAGATTCCATACACAGTGATCTACCTTCCGCTGAATCTCTTCAGCTTCTATCTCGGTTTCCGCTACATCGGCAAGAAGTTCACTTTCTATTCATTATACGTAATAGTACTTTCGTCATTCCTGACAGACCTTCTTCCGAACATCCCAGTCACATACGACGTTCTCCTGATCGCACTCTTCGGAGCAATCGTCAATGGCATCGCGATGACGCTCTGCCTTCAGGCAGGAGCCTGTTCCGGAGGAACAGATTTTATCTCAATCTACTCATCCGAGAAGCGCGGCGTCGACGCCTGGAACTATATCTTCGGATTCAACGTAATCATACTCGTAGTTGCCGGCATAATCTTCGGATTCGACAAGGCGCTCTACTCAATCGTATACCAATTCACCCAGACCCAGCTTCTCAACACTCTCAACAAGAAGTACCAGAAGCACACACTCTGGATCGTCACAAGTAAACCCGACGAAGTATACGGTGTCATCCACACAATGACCAACCACGGCGCAACCCTCTTCAAGGGCACCGGTTTCTTCCGCGGCGAAGAGACCAACATGGTCTACTCAGTAGTCGGCTCCAACGATGTGCAGCGCATCCTCAAAGCCGTAACCGACATCGACGAGCACGCCTTCGTCAACATCCAGAAAACCGACTTCGTCAGCGGCAACTTCTACAAGCGCCCAACCGAATAACCCAGCTAATCCGATAGCTAAAAGACCAGCTCGCGCTGGTCTTTTCATATTAGCGAAGTATTGCCGTATGGATTGATATAGGATTCGTACTTGTCCCACTTCTTGACTCTGTAATTAATCACCAAAGAGCATGTTTGCTACGCACGAAACTTCTCTTTCGCACTGTCACCAACCGCACACACAATCTCATAACCAGCGCTGCGAACCCTTGCCTCCAAGCAGCCACGACAGTGTGATGCTTCATCGCCAGTGCAGATCTTGTTCTCATATAGGCTGTACAGCTTACGGAAATCCGTAGGTGACACATTAGGCATAACAACATTGGCTCCAGCCTTGAGCCCCTGCTCCCTGCCAGTCGGATGAATTGTTCCAAGCGCAGTAGTCGCCGGAATGAGCGCATACGGGAACATCAGTCGAAGCAGCGCAATAAGGCGAAGCGTCAGCTCCATACTTCCATTCTCGAACGAAGCGAAAGGAGTATCCAAATGAGTCAGATAAGGTCCGATTCCAATCATCTCAGGATCCAGTTCCTGCATAAAGCGGAAATCCTCAATTAAGTCATCAACAGTCTGGTAAGGCGAGCCAACCATCATGCCCGTTCCAACCTGATAGCCAATCTCCTTCAGATCAAAGAGGCACTGCTTTCGGTGCGCCAGACTCAAATTCTCAGGGTGAAGCTTGCCATAGTGCTCCTCGCCTGCAGTCTCGTGACGAAGCAGATATCTACGAGCACCAGCCTCGAAGTAAGCCTGGTAGCTCTCCTTCTCCTTCTCTCCAAGTGACAGCGTAATCGCACAATCAGGATAAGTCGCATGAATCTCGCCAACAATCTCGCAGATGTACTCATCTGTGAAATACGGATCCTCGCCGCCCTGAAGCACGAAAGTTCTGTAGCCAAGAGCGTAGCCCTGCTTGCAGCACTCGAGAATAGTCTCTTTGTCCATGCGATATCTCTCCAGCTTGTTGTTGCCGCAGCGAATACCACAGTAGTAGCAATTATTCTTGCAGTAATTAGATATCTCAATCAGCCCTCTCAGATACACGTCATTTCCGTATATCTCCTTACGTCTGCAGTCGGCCCTCTCGAAGAGATACTCATCAATCGACGCATCAGCCTGAAGAAGGAATCTGAGCTCCTCGTCAGTCAGGTTCGATGTCTCGTATAACTTATCAATAAGCTCTTTTGCATTCATAGTCTCTACCCCATATAACGTAGTGTATTTCTATCATATAGTTATTCACCTAGTAATTCAATAGACTATTATTTGGCCACACGTTAAAAGGAACGGCCGATGGCCGTTCCTTTGTATTAGTATACATCTCTACTTGAATTCCGCAGCTTTCTTACCGAAGTGGAGGTCCCTCAGGCCCTCAACTTCGTCGCAGATCTCCTTCAGATTGCAGCTATGGCAATCCGTTGGCATTCCCTCGAGAATCTTCGAGAGAGTCTTTGTGATGTCCGCAACTTTCTTCGCATTGGAACGAAGCTCCGCATAGTCGGCATCCTCTGCAGTAACGAAGATAAGTTTTACCGCGAGAATGTTAGGATTCTCCTTATACTTGCGAATGTAATCGCATCCTATCTTCTCGAAGCTGATGCCTCGAGAGATAGCGTCTTTGCTGACTCTCACCTGCTCGCGGAAGCTGTCAGAAGATGTTCGACCCATGTAACCCTTAGGGTATACGTGATACTTGACGAAGTCGATGTCCTGGATTGCACGGAAAACAGGCTCAGTGTCGTCCTCGCCTTCACCCTCAAGTGTACGAACTTTAACCAGAGCTATTCTGGCAAAGCATGAGTCCGCCTTGAGCTCGCTGAGCTCCCTGCCGTATACGACAATCTCGTCTTTCTCAACCAGGTCGCCAGTTGTGACACAGGAATAGTTAGCTGCAGGCAAGTTGCTGCCGCCGAGCTCGAACGCAGCTTCTTTCATCATAATAAGCTGGTTTGTTCCCATGTCCTCCCAGGCTCTGGCTGGGTCGTATTCATAGTGTTTCGGAGCGGAGGCTCCAAGCAGAGCCTCCGTACCCTTGATTATGCTGTCATATAATTCCATAGTACCTTAGAACTTAATATCCGCGCTCTTTCTGTCGAAGATTCCATTTACCTGGACATATGCCCATCCGAGCACCTTCTGGTCCAGGTTCCACATGTATACAGCAAAAAGCGCTCCTGTAGTGATTGCAAGACCTTTAGCTACGCCCTTGCAGATTTTGCATCCCTTCTTCATAGGACTCCTCCTTTCGGCTTATGCCTTAGCCTGTCCCTTCTGACGAGCGTACTCAGCTGCTCCGAGTGCTCCCATAAGCTGTGGGTCAGTCTTGAGCTCGATAACCTTGAGCTTAAGAACGTGCTCGATAGCCTGCTTAAGTCCGTCGTTCTTAGCGCAGCCACCTGTCAGTGTGATTGAGTCTGTAGCGCCAGCCTTCTTAGCCATTACGAAACATCTCTTAGCTACTGCCATCTGGATACCAGCAGCAATCTCGTCCATAGGCTTGTCCTCTCCTACGAGAGTGATTACCTCTGATTCAGCGAATACTGTGCACTGAGCTGTGATAGGAATTACGTTCTTAGCCTTGAGGCTGAGCTTTGAGAAGTCAGAAAGGCTCATCTCGAAGCTTCTTGCCATTGCCTCGTAGAATCTTCCTGTTCCAGCAGCACACTTATCGTTCATAGCGAAGTTCTTAACAGTTCCGTCTGTATCAACGCTGATACCCTTAACGTCCTGTCCACCGATATCGATGATAGCCTTTACTGATGGGTCAGTTACGTGTACGCCCATAGCGTGGCATGAGATCTCAGAAATGTTCTCATCTGCAAATGGAACCTTGTTACGTCCGTATCCAGTTCCGATAAGGTACTCGAGATCCTTTGAGCTCTTGAGTCCTACCTTTGCGAGAACTTCTTCCATAGCAGCCTTAGCTGATGCCTCTGACTGAATCTTACTTCTGATAGTTGTGTCAGCTACCATCTTACCATTCTCGTCGAGAATAACTGCCTTTGTGTAAGTTGAACCTACATCACATCCACCATAGTATTTCATAATATATCTCCTTTATTATCTCAGTTAAATATTACTACATGCAAGTCTCATCGTCGAACTCGAGGAGGGAAGCGTCTACAGGCTCAGCCTTCATTACGGTGAACATGTACTCGTTAACCTTGCCTCTCATAGTCTTTCTTGAAACTGTTCTTGGGTCCATGAGGTCGTGCTCGATCCAGATCATGTGATAATCCTTCTCTCTAGCCTGGTCATCGAGAATACCCTGAAGTGTTGCCATGTTCTTACATGCTACGTTCTGGTACATGATGATGATCTCGGCTCTCCACTCCTCAACCTGTCTCCAGAGCTCGTCAACTACATTCTGGTAGCCGCCATTGGTATGTCTTCTCATTACCATACGCTCGTAGAGTCTTGCGAGGTCGAGCAGCGCCTCTTCCTTGCTCTCTGTTGCAAGTGGCTTTGTGAAGTTCAGTGACTCCATCTCTACCAGGATGTCGATACCCCAGCAGTTAGCAAGCCAGTTACTGAAGTTAGCATAGTAATGAGCTGGGCATGACCATACGATACCTCTGTACTTCATCTTGCCTCTCCAAGCTTCGTCCCTTCTCTCATAAGCCTTGTACATCAGCTTATTAACTTTCTCGAAGGTCTTCATAGTTCTTGGATCTGCTCCGCCGTCCATCTCGTAGTTCCACTTACGGAAGAGCTCATAGCAAGGTCCGATAATCTGAGGGTAGTCAGTCTTGTTAACATCCCATTTCTCAAGCTCGTACTTTGTCTCCTCGTTGAATCTCTTCATCTGTGTGAAGTAAGCATCCCAGCTCCACTTAGCTCCTGTATGCTCTTCAACGAACTTAATACATGCCTTGATATCCTCAACTGCATCAGGAGTTGTCTCCTCATACTCGTATCTTACAGGGAATGTAAGGTGGAATACTGGCAGGTTAGGGAATCTTCTTGTCATGTACTCGGAAGCCATTACTGATCCATCGCAAGGCATTGAGCTTGAGATGAAGCATGATCCCATGTGTGGCAGAGCATCGATTACGAGAGCTCCACACTCTGATGAAGGTACTGGACATGTATCAGCTGGAAGACCGAAGCTCTCTACTGCGTCGATATATGGAACACATGTCAACTGGTCGATCTCAGATACCAGGAATACCGGCATCAGCTGATAAGGAATTCCAAGAAGATCTGGGAATCCAGCCATAATCTGGCCCATTGTCATCTCGTCAAAGAGAACTACCTTCTTATTGAGTTCCTGGGAGTTACCGTTCTTCTCGTCACATTTAGCGAGGAATACGAGGTTCTCTGCTACGTAGCGGAAGATGTCGTAGATCATCAGGTGAGACATCTTAAGAGCTGCGCCCTTCTGTCCCATAGTATTCTTATCCATGAAGCCTACACAGCACATGTAGCTCATCATCCAGCGATAGTAAAGTGCTGAGTTGAGAGCAGGAACGAGGTCCTTTGAGAAAGTCCAGAGGAGCATTCCCCACATGCGGCACCACTCATAGAAATCGTATGCTGTGTCGCCGAGTCCCCTCCACTCTCTTCTTACTGTTGCCATGCATCCGGTTCTGTAGAGCTTACCGAGCTCCTTCTCACCGTGAAGCAGTACATCGAGTCTCTCCTCATTCGACATGTTCTTGAACACCTCGAATTCGCTCTTAACGCGCTCGATTCCAGCAAGTGTATCTCTCTTCTGCTTGTCAAAGAAGGCCTTGTAATCTGCCTCCTTAGCCATCTCCAGAACGATCCCGCCAATCTCCTTGAGATTCTTAGCCTGATCGCTCCAGTTCATGTTATCCTTAGCGCGGAAGAAAGCAGGATTTGGATACTTCTTAGTCTTGTTCTTCTTAAATCTTCCTGTCATCTTAATTGCCTCCCTTCTGAATCTTCTTGATCTCAAGAGATTCTACAAAGGCCTGGAATCTAGTTCTCAGCTGACCGGAGCCCTTAGCGTTGTAAGGTCTGTCGATAGAAAGAACTGGCCATCCCATCTCTTCTGCCATGATATGGCTAACCAGTGCTCTCTCGAAGCCCCAGAAGTCACAGAACTTCATCTGCTCGTAGATGATACCGTCAGCCTTGTACTCCTTGGCAATAGTATCTGCTGTCGTTCTTCTCTGCTGTACCTTGTCGTCCGCAATGTATCTTGCGCACTCAGATACCTCCATGTAGTGTCTGCAGACCTGATCAAGTGCTGGCTCATCATCTGTGAGCTCAATCACCTCTCTGCCAGGAATTGATCCGAAGCAGTAACGATCTGCAACAACGAGTGCTCCCGCATCTTCAACCATCTTAGTGAACTCAGGATCGTCAATCTCACTTCCTACGATAGCAACTCTTGCTCTGAATGCAGGCTTAGGATCTGGTTCTCTTGTCTTGAGTTCTTCAAGAGTCTCTCTAAGATAAGGAAGAATTAAGTACTTTGGGCAAGTGTATGATACGAGGTTCAGGATGTGGAACTCGTATCCTGTGATAACAGGATTATCTGCTTTTCTCATCTCGCCGATCTCGCTGATAATTCTGCATACTTCATTGTGCTCAGCTACAGCCTTTCTGATAGCTGCATCTGATATGTCTACTCCGTATTTCTCATTCATTACATCCAGAAGTCTGATCTGCATCTGCTTAATGTAATGCTTGATTGAGTAGTCTACTACCTTATAAGGCATATCTGTGTGTGTTACGAAGAAGTTTGGCTTCTCGTTCATCTTCAGGATCTCGAAGTGCTCATAGAATCTGTTCATCATCGAACATGCATCTACGCCAGCGAGTCCGTCGAGGAAGTTGAATCCGCCCTCAATGCCTCTCTCTACAAGCGCACGTGTAAACTCGCAGGTATAGTTGGACATGTAATATGTCGCAATATCTATAGAACCTGTGCGAGGTGCACGAAGTCTTACAGAGAAGCAGTTGTCCACATTGAGAAGCACTTCAGGGATGTGGAAACATGTATAACCCATAGCCAGCTTGCCGTCAGCCTTAGCCTTCTCTACGAGTTCATTGTCCGCATTCTGAAGAAGGTCTTCGAAATAGATCAGGTGTTTCAAATCTTTCAACGCTGATACCTCCTTCTTGAAGGACGATTAGATAATCGCCATCTTGGTCAAGGCCTCTCTCGCGCCTCTGATTACCGGAGCATCCTCCGGAAGATCGAAAATGCTAAGGCCCTTAATATCGTTGTCTGCATGATCCGGATCATTCATGATGTAAGTGAGAATCTCTGCTGACTCGACATTAATATACTTCTTTGCTTCTTCGTTGCTGACTCTGTTGATGATAGCACCACATCTCTCCGCCATTACCAGCTCATCGGCTACGTTCTTAATGGTGTCGATAACCTTGGTGCCCTTCTTACTCGGGTCAGAAACAAGGAACAGATGAGTAACTTTCTCCATTACTCTTCTGTTAATCTGCTCAATGCCGGCCTCTCCATCGATTACTACGTAATCGAAGTCGCTTGCGAGCAGACTGATTACCTCTTTGAGGTATGCATTTACCTTGCAGTAACAACCAGCACTCTCTGGTCTTCCAATTGCAAGGAAGGAGAAGGCATTCTCCTCGATCATAGCATCAAAAATTCGGAACCTTGCCTCCCCGAGGATCTCGATGGCCTCTTTAGGTGCTCCCGACTCAACGCTATTCACGATTTTCTTGCGAATGTCATCGAGCGACTCTGTAGGCTCTACGCCAAGAGCTGTGCTCAGACCAATTGCCGGATCTGCATCGATGGCGAGTATCTTCGCATCCGGATAGGTCTCTGTAAGTAATCTGACAAACGCTGAGGAGATCGATGTCTTCCCTACGCCGCCCTTACCGGCGACTGCTAAAATCTTAGGTTCTCCCATAACTATTTTGCCCCTTGTACCGCGGGCATTCGTCCGCTTTCTTGAGTCAAATTTATCACAAAGTCATGATGTTTTTCAACAAATTACTTCGATTTGTTTATTTTCTCAAATTTCAGTTCTCTATTCTTACAAAGCAGAAAGCACGGCCGACAAATACCGTGCTTTCTACTAATAGCGTATGTATGAAACTCAAAATCAATTATTATTTCTCAATCAGTCCTCTGTCGAGTCTGCTGAAGTAATCCTTTGTCTCCTTCGCAACTACTCCGCTAAGTGTAATCAGAGCAATCATATTAGGAATAGCCATGAGACCGTTAACGATATCAGCGATTGTCCATACTGCTGCGATAGTCAGGAATGGTCCAATCAGAACAGCGAGGATGTAGCCCCATCTGTAAGTAGCAAGGATACCCTTCTTGTTTCCTACGAGGTACTCAAGACATCTCTCTGAGTAGTAGTCCCATCCAAGGATTGTTGTGAATGCGAAGAATGCAAGACATACTGCGAGAACAACTGCTCCTGCCTGGTTTGACCAAGGAAGTCCCTCGCCGAATGCGTTAGCAGTGATTGCCGCTCCCTCAAGACCCTCAACGTCGAGTGATCCTGTTACGAGGATTGCAAGACCTGTCATTGTGCAGATAACGATTGTGTCGATGAATGTACCAGTCATAGTTACAAGACCTTGTCTTACAGGCTCCTTTGTCTGTGCTGCAGCTGCTGCGATTGGAGCTGAACCTATACCTGCCTCGTTAGAGAATACTCCACGAGCAACTCCCTTCTGCATAGCTACGAACATTGCTCCGAGAACTCCTCCTGCGGCTGCGTCAAGTCCGAATGCGCCTCTTACAATCTGAACGACTGCATCTGGAATTGCCTTGAGATTGAAGAGAATGATACCAACTGCACATACAACGTATACTACGATCATGAATGGAACGATGAGCTCAGCTACTCTTGAGATTCTCTTAATTCCACCGATTACTACGAGTGCTACGAGTGTTGCTACAACTACTGCTGTGATTACAGTTGCCCATGTGTAGCTGTTGCCACCAAGTGTAAGAGCGATGTGCTGCTTCTGTGGATCAACTACATTCTGAATAGCAGTTGCGATTCCGTTAACCTGAGTAATTGTTCCGATACCCATGATACCAACCAGCAGTCCGAAGATCGCGAAGAGCTTAGCCAGCCACTTCCACTTAATGCCCATACCTTTCTCGATGTAGTAGAAAGGTCCGCCAAGTGCGTGTCCATCTTCATCAACGGTTCTGTACTTAATAGCCAGAAGACCCTCTGAGTACTTAGTTGCCATTCCTACACATGCAGCTACCAGCATCCAGAAGAGAGCTCCTGGTCCACCGATAGTCATAGCAGTCGCAACTCCTACGATATTTCCTGTACCTACAGTAGCAGAAAGCGCTGTACAAAGAGCCGCGAAGCTTGTTACCTCACCAGATCCGTCAGCCTCGTTCTTCCACATATACTTAAGTGCAAGTCCAAGCTTTCTGAACTGAAGTCCGCCCAGTCGGATAGTCAGCAGCAGTCCACCACCAACGATCAGCACAAGCATAGGCACGCCCCAAGCGAAATCGTCCAGTACCGTCAGAAAATCCATAAATGTCATAATTCTTACTCTCCCTTAACTTAAATATTTTGCCAAAATGAAAAAGCCGAGTTTGCCACCCGACTTCTAGAGAGATATTGCAAAGCTGTAAAGCTATGCTCTGTCCTTCTTGCCTGAGATATCACGTGCGGGTTGCTTTACGCCCACTCGCTTAAACCTTCGGCGCCCTTGAGGGTCTCTCCAGAGTATCATAGATGTTGGACACTTCGTCCATCAATAAGATAACACTTTTGTGTCTTTAGCACAAGAAATTTTCGAATTCTTTGTGTGTTTTCTTTGTATAAAAAACGATACACAGCGCAAGCGCTGTGTATCTAGTCTTAAGTCGTTACGCTTCCAGTTATTAGAAGAAGCTGCAGATCAGGTCTGTGTAGTCCGAAGGGTTCTCGATTGGCAATCCCGCAATCAGCAAGGCCTGATTGTAGAGAACCTCGCAGATAGCCTTCGCCCTATCCTCATCCTCAGTTCTCGCCTTCTCAAGCGAGAGGAAAGCATTGTGGTCAACATTGAGTTCGAGCACTCTCTTCGCCTTCATTCCGAGTTCCGGATTAACAGCAGTGAAATACTTCTCCATCTCGAAAGTGATACCCTCGCCACTAGAGAGACATACCGGATGAGTCTTGAGCTTCGTAGAAGCTTTTACCACATCAACCTTATCGCCGAGAGCTTCCTTGATGAACTCGAAAGTATCCTGGAAGATCACATCGATTCTCTCGTCCTTCTCATCGCTGAGGTTGAAGTCTCCGTCGATTACAGACATGAACGGCTTGTCCTGGTACTTTCTGAACATATCCGAGATGAACTCGTCGGTGTTGTCTGTGAAGTAGAGAATCTCGATGTTCTTATCCTTGAGAATCTCCGTCTGTGGCATGCGGTCAATCGCCTCGATGCTGTCGCCAGATGCATAGTAGATGTGCTCCTGATCCGGCTTCATTCTCTCAACGTACTCCGCGAGAGTTACGAGCTTCTTCTCAGTTGATGAGTAGAAGAGCAGGAAGTCCTGAAGCTGCTCCTTCTTAGCACCATAATCGTCAAGAGCGCAGAGCTTGAGGTGACGGCCAAAACCCTTGTAGAACTCCTCATACTTCTCTCTTTCTTCCTTGAGCATGCTCTCGAGCTTAGCCTTAATCTTCTTCTCGAGGTTAGCGGCAATCAGCTTGAGCTGACGGTCGTGCTGAAGCATCTCTCTTGAGATGTTGAGTGTGAGATCAGGTGAATCAACTACTCCACGCACGAAGTTGAAATGCTCAGGCAGCAGGTCCTTGCAGTTCTCCATAATGAGAACGCCAGAGCTGTAGAGCTGAAGTCCACCCTCGAAATCATCCGAGTAGAACTTGTTAGGAATTCTAGTTGGGATGAACATCATCGCATCGTAGCTGACCATTCCCTCTACGCGCGCAGTGATAACGCTCATCGGATCTGTATCATCATTGAAGTTCTGCTTGTAGAACTCATTGTACTCATCGTCGCTTACCTCGCCCTTGCGTCTCTGCCAGAGTGGCACCATTGAGTTGAAAACCTCGTATTCGAATACTTCCTCGAATTCCGGATTCTCCTCTGTGCTGCCCTCCTTAAGAACTGGATGTGGCATAAGCATCTTAATTGGGAAGCGGATGTAATCTGAGTACTTCTTAACCAGCTTGTATACAGGATACTCTCTCATGTACTGGCTGTACTCGTCTTCTACCTCGCCATCAGCCTTGATGTGCATGATGATGTCTGTTCCAACGCTTGCCTTCTCAGTCTCCTCGATTGTGAATCCGTCAGCGCCCTCAGACTCCCACTTGTAGGCCTTGTCCTCGCCGTACTTCTTAGTAATTACAGTCACCTTATCGGCCACCATAAATGCTGAGTAGAAACCTACTCCGAACTGTCCGATAATATCTACCGCCTCTGCAGTATCACTTGCTCCCTCTGCATTCTCAAGATTCTTCGCGAACTCGCCGCTTCCCGAGAAAGCAATTGTTCCGAGATTGCGCTCGAGCTCCTCTGCACTCATTCCGATACCATTGTCGCTTACGATGAGATTCCTGTTCTCCTTATCAAGAGTCAGGATGATCTCGAAGCCATTGATATCCATCTCCGTCTCCTCAGTCAGCGCGATGTAGCGCAGCTTGTCGATGGCGTCGGATGCGTTAGAGATAATCTCACGCAGGAATATCTCCTTGTGCGTGTAGATTGAGTTAATCATCATATCCAGCAGTCGTCTGGATTCTGCCTGGAATTGTTTCTGCATTAGATAATGCTCCTTTCGATAACTTGCTATTTGTCTCTATTATACCCCTTTGAGCTTTCAAATAAAACGGTGCGGCTTAAGCGCCGCACCAGTCTTCCTATTTAACGTAGTCTCCGTCGATGATGTCGTAAGGCATCGAAAGTGGGTCCTTACGCTCCATCTTGTCGTAGTGATTCTTAAGGAATGGCTCTACAACATGGAAGAGAAGCTTTCCGTCGAGATCGAAGTAGAATACAACGAAAAGTCCCGCATATGCTGCAACCGCTCCGCCGAGCACTTTCTTTGCAATTTTGCCTGCTTTTCTCATAAAGCCCTCCTTTGTTTCTACCAGCTATCTGAATCGTCGAACTCAAGCAGTGATGGGTCGATTGGCTCTTCCTGCATTACTGTGAACATGTAGTCGTTAACGATCTTTCTGATCTCTGCTCTTGGAACTACTCTCTTATCTGGCAGTGCGTGTGGCATCCAGATAGCGTGGATATTACGCGCTCTGAACTCGTCCTCGAAGAGTCCGTGAACGCCCTGCATTCCCTTGCATGCGAGCTGATCATACATCATAACCATATCGCAGTTGAACTTCTCCATGTAATCCCAGAGCTCGAAGATGTGGTGCATTCCACCTACAGCCATTCTTCTCATAGGTGCCCACTCGTGATATGTAGACATATCCTCGAGAGTGTGCTCATAGCTGTCTGTTCTGATAGTCATATCGAACATAAGTGAATCCATATTGATTACTGTATTCAGACCCCAGCAGTTGTAAGCCCATGTACACCAGTTGGAGTAGTAGAGAGGTGCGCATGACCATGCGATTACTCTGTGTCTTGTCAGTGGGAAGGTGTCGATCTTCTGCTCAACGCACTTCTCCATGATTTTTCTTACGTGTCCGTCTACCTCGTGCCAGATTGGGCTGTTGCCGTACTGTGACTGGTAGATTCTATAGAGAGCCTGTGCTACACCGTTAATTGGGTAGTGGTTTGTATTAGCTGCAACGTCCCACTTCTCCCACTCGAACTCCTGAAGCTTATTCTGCTCCTCGAGATTCTTAACAAGAGTATCCCAGTTGAACTTGATGCCGTACTGATCCTCTACAAACTGCCAAGCTTCCTCAATCTCTTTCTGGCAGTGCTTCTGAACGAGCGGATCGTCGAACTGCATTGGCTGTGGCATTGCGTGAAGTGGCTTGTTGATCATCCAATCCTGAATAACTGATGAAGCTACAGAGCCGTCACATGCCTCATTTGACGTGAGTACTGCCTTGTAGTAATCTGGCATATCGTCTGCTACGAAGAGACCAGCCTCAGCCTGACACATTGGGCAAGGGTCTCCTGGAAGACCGATAGACTGCACTGCGTCGATATAATTGAGTACTACGTGGTTGTTAACGTGGCAAGTTACGAAGTAAGGAACCATCTGCAGAGGCACGTTATCGAGGTGATCTCTGTATGGATAGAAAATACCTCCCCAGACGGTCTCGTCATGCGCTACTGTGTGGTCGTGCTTCTTCTTATCTCCGCCGAGGTTCTGGTCAGCAACGAGCATAGTCATGAACTGCTTGATTGTTGTGTTAACCATGCCTCTGTAATGCCATGCTGATGCGAGCATTACCCCGCCTCTTGTTCCCTCGAGACCTCTATCGAACCAGTGCATTACTGGAAGATATGTCTGTCCGAGCCATCTGTATCTCCATACACCCTTTGCGAATACAATAGGTCCGCCGTATTTCATGATATCGGCTACCATCATTCCATAGTTGTACAGCCAGATCTTGTTGAAATATGCCATAGTATCCTTGATACCACGCCATTCTCTATGCTTGTAGAGACCAGTCTTGTCCTGATACAGGTCTCCAAGTCTTCTCTCTTCTGCAGGCTTACCATAAACGAAATCCCTGGCAAGCTTCTTGTAGTCGAGATTCTTAAGTTTGCTTAAATCAGGTTTCTTCATTTATTTGCCCTCCTGAATCTTCTTGAGCTCAACGCTCTCAACGAATGCCTGGAATCTCGTTCTAAGCTGTCCAGATGCATTGTTGATGTACTCCTTCTCGATTGAGCATACAGGATATCCGAAGTCTCTCTGCAACACTACAGTATCGATTACTCTCTCGTAGCTCCAGTACTCGCAGAACTTGTTCGAAGCGACGATGATTCCATCAGCCTTGTACTCTTTCGCCAGATCTGCAATTTTCTGCTTACGAGCTCTCATGTCCTTCTGCTCCATGAATCTTGTGCACTGACTTGTTTCGAGATAATGTCTTGCAACAGCTCTGAGTGGGCTCTCGCCTTCCATAATCTCGATTGGCTGTCTAGCCTCAACTGCTCCGTAGCAGTATCTGTCGCACACTACGAGACCACCGCAGCTCTCGATGAGCTTTGTGAACTCTGGATCATCGTTCTCTGAGCCTGCGAGGAGAACTTTTACTCTGTAGTTCTTCTTAGCGTCTGGCTCTCTGGTCTTCATCTCGTCACGTGTCTCTCTGAGCTTATCGATGATGAGATGCTTAGGACATACCATTGATACGAGTGTGATTACTGCGAACTCATATCCTGTGATAGTTGGATTGTCGAGCTTTCTGTAGTCACCGATCTCGTTGATGATCTCGCATACCTCGTTGTGAAGCTCGATTGACTTGAGAATAGCCTCGTCTGATGTGTCGATTCCGAACTCTCTGTTCAGGAAGTTGAGCACGTGCTCCTGAAGCTGCTCCTCATAGTGCTGAATGCTGTTCTCTGTCTTCTTGAACGGAACGTCTATGAAGTCTATCTTGAATGTTGCGTTGTTGATTACGCCCGGCATTCTCTGAAGGTGCTCCTGGAATCTGCAAGTTACTGTGCAGGTCTCAGTTGCAAGCTGAGCATCAAGGAAGTTGAATCCTCCCTCGAGAGCTCTCTCGAAAAGGCTTCGTCCGTAGTGACAGGTTCTTGACGACATGTAATATGTCGCCATATCCGGTGATGAGCACTTAGGTGCGCGCAGTCTTACTGAGAATGCGCCCGGAAGATCGAGGAGTACTTCTGGCATGAAGTAACATGTATAGCCAAGAGCCTTCTTGCCCTCGTCCTTGGCTTTTCTAACCAGCTCATTATTAGCTTCCTGAAGAAGATCCTCGAAATAGATCAGGTGTTTCAGATCACGCATATGTTCACCTCTTCTTCTGATTCGGAGCAGCTTAGACACTACTCCATTATTACGATATTTCTTAAACACATTCTATAATTATGTTGAAAATCTGTCAATCTTGCTTGTTCAAAAAATGTCAAATATAGTATAATTATTTTGACTTCAGGAGGTTATAGCATGGCACATATTCACGAACACACACACGATGGCTACACTCATTCACACGAGCATTCGCATGAGGGTCACACACATACACATGAGCACGTGACTTCTTCTAAAGAGGAAGCACTCGCGCTTCTTACATATATGCTCGGCCATAACAGACATCACGCTGAGGAACTCCACGATCTCGCTCATAACTTCGATGGCGAGGCTCACGATCTTCTTCACGAGGCTGTTGCTAATCTGCAGGCCGGCAATGAGAAACTCGCAGCTGCACTTGAGCTGCTGAAGGAGGATTAGTATGTGCCTTTCGACTGTATACGAGACCAGAGACGGCGAGAGAACTCTACTCGCCAAGAATATTGCTGATCTTCGCGAGGTCAATGGCCAGATTGTTATGAGTGACATCATGGGAATTCAGACCAAAGTCTTCGGAGAGATTGAGCACATCGACTTGATGGAGAACAATATCATAATTAAGCGCTACGATTTCGACACGGAGATTCCAGAGACTCACTTCCACAGCCACGTACATTCCGAGGAAGATAAGAAGAAACAGCTCAATCGAATCTCACGCGCAATCGGTCACAGCCAGCGCGTCAAAGCGATGATTGCTGAAGATCAGGACTGCTCCGCGGTTCTCACCCAGCTCAGCGCTGTAACATCAGCCCTTCGCAATCTCGGCAAGGAGATCATCAACGAGCATATGACCCACTGCATTGCTCACGCAATCGAAGACGGCGACACAACAGCCGTAGAAGAATTCAAAGAAGCGGTCAAGCGCTTCATCTAACGACAAGCAAAAACTCCGACCCGAAAGGTCGGAGTTTTCTCTTTCTCTTTAAGCCTCCAGCTTAACCCGTAGCGCCGCCTCAGCTCGAGCCTGCGCCTGCTGTACAAGCATAGCAGTGCTTATCCATTCTGATCTTTCTAGCACTATATGGCTTGCCTACAAAGTCGTGAATTGTTGCTGGCTTGATAAGCGGAAGCTCTGCGGCCAGGTTGAAGTCACAGTCGTAGACCGTGCCGTCATGGTCAACCGATATCTGGTATCGACACATCATACCCGGCACAGTTTCCTCATTAAACGCGTCATATAACTTTGTCAGGTACTTCTCCATATTGCGGCTTCTGATAAGGAACTGTCCAAATCTTCCCATTGGATTATTGTAAAGTGTGAACAGCGAGTTGAACTCAATATCGAAGTCCTCCTTGAGTCTCACCTTGTACTCAGCTTCCATCGATGCCTGATTAGGCGGGAAGAAAGCGCCTGCTGGATTGTACACCATGTTCAGTACGAGATTCGAATCTTTGCCATAACCAAGTTCGTTAAGCTTGTGAAGAACCTCTATACATCCATTGAATGTACCATCGCCTCTTACTTTATCAACATCCTTAGCACGGTAATGCGGAAGCGAGCAGACAATCTCAACACCTTTCTCTGCATAGAACTTCGGCAGATGTGTGTATCCTTCCTCAAGCAGCACGGTAAGGTTTGTTCTCACAATTACGTGCTTGCAGATTTCCGTTGCTCTGCTCACCAGATACTCGAAGTTCGTACACAGCTCCGGTGCTCCGCCAGTGATATCTATGGTTCCTACCTTCTGCTCCTCCGCGAAAGCCAAGCATGCATCGATTGTCTCTTTGAACATCTCTTCAGATCTGTGTGGTCCTGCATCGACATGGCAGTGCTTGCAGACGAGATTACACTTTCTAGTAATATTCATCTGCAAGACATCACAATAATCCACAGAACTGATGTACTGTGGATCAATCACCGTCTGGAAGTCTGGCACATTCTTAATATTGTGGAACTCCTTAATTACATTGTTCATTCTAGAACTCTACTGACTCTACGATGCCCTTCATCTGAACTGCATGCGCAAGTGTTGCTCCTCCCTTGATAGCAGCGCCTGCGTGAACAGCCTCCATCATCTGCTCCTTGCTTACACCCATCTCAAGGCATGTGTTTGTGTATGCATCGATGCAGTAAGGGCACTGAACAACGTGTGCAACAGCGAGTGCGATGAGAGCCTTCTCTCTAGCTGTGAGCTCACCGTCAGCGAAAACTGAACCGTACCACTCGAAGAACTTTGCGCCCATCTCTGGAGCTTCTTCTGTAATTGTAGGGAACTTTGCAAGATCTGCTGGGTTGTAATATGTGTCCATTGTTTATCTCCTTTTTGATAACAGCGTATTAGACTTAGTCTAATTTATACTTAATGTTACTCTTCATCAATCGATGCGTACAATTGATTATTTCTATACTTAGATCTCAAGCGCCTGCCTTAATCCTGTGGACATTCCTCCACAGCTAGTTTATATTTGAACACATGAAGAGAATTATATTTGATACAGACAATACAATTGGATTAGAGGGCCGTCCAATGGACGATGCCCTTGCTTTGTTATACCTTCTCGGTTTGCCAGACGAGGCTGAGGTTCTTGGAATCACCTGCAACTACGGTAATGGCACAGTCAACGAAGTCTATGCATGCACACGCAAGCTTCTCGACGAGATTGGCTTCAATGAGATGACTGTACTTCGCGGCTCAGAGCAGGGCGAGGATTGCCGCAGCGAAGCATCCCGATGGATTGCTACAACTGTAGCCGCTAACCCTGGTGAGATCAGCTATATTGGAATCGGTTCACTCGGCAACCTATACGGCGCATATCTCATAGATAATTCCGTCTTCGACAATCTCAAGGAGATTGTTCTTATGGGAGGAATTACTGAGCCTTTATTCATCCACGGAGATCAGCCACTCGCAGAACTCAATATGTCGATTAATAACATCGCCAGCGAATGTGTTCTGAGCAAAGGTCATAACATCTCAGTCATTACTGGCAACAACTGCCTGCCAGTAGCCGAGCTTCCTAAGGATGAATTCCTTACAGAGCTTCACACTGACACAAGTCCTGTCGGTATGTTCATCGCTCAGAAGAGCGGTTATCGATTCCGCGACAAAGAACTGGTATATGGCGCAGATAGTTCGTACTGCTGGGATGCTGTAGCATCTGCTTACCTTATGCATCCTGAACTGTTCCACGAGAATCACGTTCCATGCAATATTACAGCAGACAATCTGCTGACAGGATTCCTCAATCCATGTGATGAGGCAGACTCCAATGCAGTCCTGAACATCCCTTCAGCAATTGACAAGGCCAGCCTTCAGGCAGATTTCTACAAGGCATGGCTCGCTGTTAATATCAGCAAAGCAGAGATCAGTTTCTCCTGCAATGGTGTCTACCTGGACAAGCTGATTCAACCAGCTATACTCATAGAGCTCAGCAAAGAGCCTGCTCACGGATTCCTGCTTCTGCAGAGACTTAAGGACTCAGGTCTGGTCGATCAGAATCTCGACCCAGCCGGATTCTACAGAATGCTCAAAAAGCTCGAGAAAGCAGATTTCCTCGTATCAAAGAAGACAGGTTCTTCGCCAAAAGCAAAGCAGATCTTCAGCGTTACGGATCTTGGCCGTAGAGCACTCAACAACTGGTACGATACGCTGACACATTATGATAATCACATCCATCGCATACTTTGCGAGATCGATCAGATTAATAAATAACACAACAACGGGACAGCTTTATGCTGTCCCGTTGATTTTCGCTCTATGAGTAAAAGGAACTGCCGAAGCAGTCCCTTTTGTCTTGTCGATATTGTTCTGTAGGGTTAGAACTTATTCCGTTGCAACTGTCTGTCCAGTCCATGCGTTCTGGCCACCCTCGAGAATGATTACATCTTTCTCGTCTACGCCGAGCTCATTAACAAGAATATTTCTTGCCTGATCTGCGAACTTGTTGCCTGTGTAGCATACGAGAACGTACTTGCCGTTTGGGTTCTTTGTAAGCATTGTCTGCAGATTAGCCTTAGCCTCGTCTGCAGTTACGTCTCTCTGAACTGCTGATACAGCTCCTGGAATATGTCCAGCCTTGTAAAGATCTGCTGTTCTAAGATCGACTACTGTGAAGACCTTCTTGCCCTCAACATCAACCTTAAGGTTAGCTGCTGTGATTCCGTTCATGAAGTTGAATCCGCCTGTTGATGTGTAAGTCTTTACAACATAGTTAGGATACTTAGCGTTCCATGCCTTCATTCCACCGTTTGATGAAACAGCTCTGTCATCTCCGCCAAGTGTATAGATCTTGTCCTTGTTAACACCCTTTGATTCAAGGATGTCAGTTGCAGCCTTTGCATATCTGTTGCCTGAGTAACATACAACAAAGTAAGTCTTATCTGTACCGTACTTTGTAACTACGTTAGCAATGTTTGTTGTTGCAGGCTCCTCCTCGTTGTTTGATACGATTGAATCGCAATCTGCATTTACAGCGCCTGGGATGTGAGCTGTCTTGTAGTCAGCTGCTTTTCTTGAGTCAAGGATTACAACATCCTTATCTGTAAGTGCTGCGAATACATCATCTGCATTCACATACTGATACTCAAATACTACGTCAGTTGGATAGTCCTTTGTCCACTGAGCAAATCCACCCTTGAGTGTGAGGATGTTAGCTGGATCAACGCCGAGCTCTGCCATGATTGTTGTTGCCGCTCTTGCATACTTGTTGCCTGAATAGCAAACAAGAACATACTTTGTGTCAGCTTCATTTGCATCAACAAGCTTCTTGATGTTTGCAATTGCTGTAGCGTTAGTGTTATCGCTTGCTGCTACTGCTGCATCAACATCAGCGCTTACAGATCCACGAATATGTGAAGCCTCGAAGTCTGCGAGCTTTCTAACATCAACAACTACATAATTTGAAGCGTCTGCCTTGAGCTCCTTTGTTGTAATGTAGTTGTACATGATATCAAAAACAGCTGCATCTGAAATGAGATCTGTTGAGCCTAATGTCATGCAAAGATAAGCATCTGTTCCCTCGCGGTATGCCTTAGCATCCTTGCAGTTCGGGCAGGCTGTGACAAACTCTGTGATTCCATACTCTTCGATAAGCGACTCCATCTTTGAGTTAATCGCTTTCGCACCTTCCTTGTCACCAAGATCGCCAATAGGCTTACCGCAACAGTCGTACACAGTACCAATTCCAAACTTGTCTTTCAGAACCTTGCTTATGTATTCAGAAGTTCTTGGATAAAGAGATGGAAAATTGCAGCCTGGGAAATACACGGTGCCATTAGTTGCCCTCTTGTAATTACGGAATTTGTAATCTGCCTTCTCCCCATACGCTCCGCTGTACTTCTGCTTAACGACTCCGAGATCCTCGTCGCAAATTGCTTCCCTAAGTTCAAGCATAATTGCACGGCCATCTATGCCTTCAGGACATACGCGAGAACATTCTCCACATAAGAAGCATTTGTGTGCAAGAGTTCGAAGACTCTCCGTCTGACCAATGTCCACGCCATACTTACTTAGCAGCGAGCACTTAGCTGTACAAAGTCCGCAGTGAATACAGTCCCTTGACTGATCAATATTTGACATCTATTCTTCCTCTTTGCACTCTGCGATTGTCTCCTTGAGTGCCTCGATTACTTCATTAATTACTACTGGGCAGATGTTCATCATAAGTCCGCCATTGATAATCTGGTCCATTCCCTCTGGTGTTGTGATATCTGCACCTAGAATCTCCTTGCAATTAAAGCTCTGTCTCTTTGCCATGAACTTCTCATTGAACATCAGCATCATTCTGAGCATCTCGCCCTTCTGCTCGAGCTGATTTGGACCATCGTGTCCTGCAATGAGTCCTATTACGTTGTATGCTGCAAGAACAGCACCGCAAGTCTCGCCTCTCATCATGCCACCATCGAAACATGCTGCCATCTTCCAAAGGGTCTCTTTGTCTAGCCCCGTCTCAGCAGTGAACTCTCCAGCAACAATCTGTCCACAACCTGCGTCTCTCATAAAGAGATCCTGTATTACATTAATATTCATCTATAAACCTCCTGGCTTTGTTGTTCGCATAAATATACAGTTAATATCTTACCATCACTGCTTGTCAGCATATTATTAATTAATTCTATACTTGCTATTGTCTTCTGCAATACTTATGCCTGTTCTTCTTCAATAACAAAGCAGCCACTTAAGTTGGCTGCTTCGTAATATCCAATATTATGTCTCTACCAGTCGGAGCCCCAGTCTGTGCCACCAGAATCCCAGTCAGATCCGGAATCCCAGTCGTAATCATCATCTGATGAGTAGTCATCCGGCTCAAGATTATCTATGTAATAATCTGAATCCTTGAATGAGTAACTGCTATCCCACTCGATATCGTCCGCATTGAACTCGTAGTCTGCACCATTATCCAGAACCTCCGCAGGAACGGTATCAACATCTATAGGTGAGTAATCGCCATCATAGTACTCATAGTAATCATTGTCATAATACACATATACCTGATCGTTATAGTGGTAATATACTGGTGTTGTGCACTTGATAGCATATATCGTCAAACCGATAAACGCTAGCAACAGATATACCATGAAGGCAACAGTTGCCACTTTCTTTGTCGTCTTTGATCTGATATTTGGAAAAGCCTTAGCCAACAGAACCCACACTGCAATCGGCAAAGCAATCGCTGCAATTGTCAGTAACGGCTTTGCCATCAGAACAATTGAAATAAAGCTGAATATGAAGATTCCTACGAAAGAAAGAAACACTCCAAGACAACCGAATCCCACGGTCTTGCCATCAACTTTCTTGCCTTTCTTCTTGCCTTGATTCGCTTTCTGGTTCAGAATCTCGCTTTTGAGCTTGAGATAGAGTTCGTTAACTCCATATGCCTCATCAGTTCCCTGATATCTAATCGCACGAGTTCCATCAGCCTTATTCTTATATACGATTACCTCGTCACCCTCACGGTAGATTCCGAAGGCCTTCTTACCCGTGTAGTTCTGTCCTATAAAGAATCTCGTTGTCTCATAAGGCGGCAGTTTCCTATCGGCATACCACTGCTGAAGCTCTTCGATTGTCTTAGGTGTATGATCAGTGGTTCGTCTAATATTCTTATTCTCCGCGCCACAATTCGGGCAGTGATCAAGCTGATCATCTATCATAGCGCCGCAATATTCGCACTTTACTTTCATACAGTCCTCCCCTTTGAATCGTTGTTCGTTTACTATTCTACCACACTGCGATATAATTCGTATTGAAAGAACACCACAAATTAGAAGGAGCTATTATTATGGCAGAAACTAGAAAGAGAAAATTCGGCGATCGCCGCGACGGTTATCGCGTAAAGGATGTACCTGGCCTGAACGTTATCTTCGGTCATATGCTTCCATACAGAACTGATGCGGAGGTCTGGATGCAGCAGGAGTTCGATATTACAGAGCTCATGCAGTTCATCGAGAAGAAGAACGCTGAGCACCCAGAATACAAGACAACAATCTTCCACTGTATCGTATTTGCAATCGCTAAGATGGTTAACGAGCGACCTAAGATGAACCGCTTCATCCAGGGCCGCACTACTTACCAGAGAAATGAGATCAGCATGAGCTTCATGGCTAAGCGCCGCTTCTCAGACGGTGCCGAGGAAGCATTTATGATGATCGTTCCTAAAGATGATGATACTCTCGACACTATCTCCCACAAGATCTATGGAGATGTAAGAGAGGCACGTAAGCACGATCACGCAACAGGCGGTATCGATGCTGTAGTTGACGGCTTTGCTAAGATTCCACGTATGCTGCTTATGCCAATCGCAAGTGCGGTTCGTACACTTGACTTCTGGGGCCTCAACCCAAAGGCTCTCACAGATGGTGATTCTAACTACTCAACTTGCCTTCTGAGCAACCTCGGAAGCATCAAGTGCCCATCTGTTTACCACCACCTCAACAACTACGGAACTAACAGCTTCATGGTCACTGTTGGAACTATCCACAAGGCTGAGCGCATCATGCCAGACGGAACTAAGCAGATCCGCGATGTAGTTGACATCGGTGCAACTCTCGACGAGAGAATTGCTGACGGCTTCTACTTTGCTCGCAGCCTCAAGGTAGTTGAGTACATGTTCGAGCACCCAGAGGTAATGGAGAAGCCATTCTCAGAGCCATCAGGCTACGAATACGAATAAATCAGCTCGCATCGCTGCGAACTATCAACACATAACAAACGGCTCCGCTTACGCGGAGCCGTTTTATAGTTGCATTAACTTATTCGAGCCTTAATTAGTTCTCTCTCTTTCTTCTTGCGAAGATGAGTCCCATAAGTGATGCCATCAGCATGCCTGAGTAGAGCAGCATGTTCTGGTCGTCGCCTGTGTTTGGCTTCTTATCTGGAACATGAGTATTTGTGATTGTTGCTTCATGTAAGTCATTGAAGCTTTCTGGCTCTTTGTCTGTTGAAGACGTGTATCCTTCTGGTACGAATGTCTCAACTACTGTGTATACGATCTCGTTGCCGTACTCGTCATTCTCTGGAAGATCATTCCATCTGTGCTCGAGCTCATTTGCCTTGAGTGTAACAACATCGTATACCTCACCGTTTGCGTAGAGTGTTACCTCGTAATCCGCTCTCAGTTTGTCTGCGTTGTTCTCATCATCCCATACTTTGTGAACTGTAAGTGTCTCAAGTATGATAATTCTTGGATCGCTTACTGTGAACACTCCATCTACAATGCTCTGCGCCTGTGACTCATCGAAGTAAAGTGTATGGATCTCCTTGAACTTGCCAAGCTTAGCATCGAATAACATCTCAACCTTCTCAGCGACTACAATCTCATATGAATTCTCATCGTTCAGATCGTATCCCTCTGGAGCCTTTGTCTCTGTTACAATGTAAGTTCCTGCTTCTTTGAAGGTGTATGATGTCTTACCATCTTCACCTGTAGTAGCAAGTTTTGTTACCTCTGTCGAGCCTTCCTTCTCGATTGTAAACTCTGCTCCTGCGAGAGGTGCCTTTGTTGCTCTGTCAATCTTGAGCACTGTGAAATCAAGGTCATGCTTCTCAACTTCAATCTCTGGAGTATTCTGAACAATGAAGCCCTGTGCTGTTGCGCCGCTTACTGCTGCCTTATATCCAGCTACTGTCTTCTCAGCTACAGAGTAGTTGATTGCCTTGCCGTCCTTGTTAACATGAAGACCTGTGAAGGTAGCCTTCCACTCATTTGATGCACTCAGTACGAGAGTCTTGCCCTCTACTGGCTGTCCATCTATGAGAAGCTGAACTGTTACGCTCTCTGGACTCTCGTATCCATCGATCTTAGAAGCATCCTCATCATTCCAAATCTTTGTCACTGGAATATCCATTGTCTTAGGCTTATGAGTATTTGTGATTGTTGCTTCTCTTGTCTCCTCGTCGAATCCGATAGCTCCATTATCTGTTGATGATGTGTATCCAGTTGGAACTACTGTCTCCTTAACTGTGTAGATGATGTCGTTTCCGTACTCATCATTCTTAGGAAGATCGGACCATCTGTAACCAAGCTCGTCTGCCTTAAGTGTTACTACTGCATCATCAATATCTGCAACCTCACCATTTGCATAGAGAGTTATCTGATAATATGCTCTGAGACCATCTGCATTATTATCGTCGTTCCAGTTCTTATTAACGATAAGAGTTCCGAGAAGCTTGATAGTTCTTGGATTCTTTACAGTAAGAACACCATTGCTGAAATTCTCAATCTGATTCTTTGCGAATACGAGAGTATGAGTCTCAACGAACTTGCCTGTTGTTGGATTGAACTCAACCTTTGTCTTCTCCTCAACAACGATGTTGTATGTGTTCTCATCGTTGAGATCGTAGTCAACAGGTGCCTTTGTCTCTGTTACAGTGTAAGTTCCTGCCTCCGTAATCTTGTATGATGTCTTGCCATCCTCACCTGTAGCTGCAAGATCTGTTGCCTTTGTTGCTCCAGCCTTAGCAATTGTGAACTCTGCTCCTGCGAGAGGTGCCTGAGTTGCCTTATCAAGCTTGAGTACTTCAAGATCTACATCCTTCTTGACAAGCTCAACGTCTGGTGTGTTAGTTACTACGAGTCCGCCTGCAGCATTTGTTGAGTATGCAACTGTGTATCCAGCAAGAGTCTCCTCCTTAACTGTGTACTTAATTGCCTTACCTGCCTCGTTTGCTGGGAGGTTCTTGAACTCGCCCTTCCACTGTGTGCTTGCATCGAGTGTAAGAGTCTTGCCCTCTACAAGAACATCGTTTGCGTAGAGGTATACCTTAACACTAGTATATGGATTCTCATATCCATCTACCATATTCTTGTCGTTCCATACCTTTGTAACTGGAACATTAACTGTTGCAATCTTGTGAGTGTTTGTTACAGTGAAGCCCTTTGTAGCGTCGCCAGTAATTACAGACTTGTAACCCTCTGGTACTGATACCTCGGCAATTGTGTATTTAACAGCCTGGCCTGCCTCGTTAACTGGGAGGTTCTTGAACTCGCCCTTCCACTTATTGTCAGCATTCAGTGTAACTGTCTTGCCATCTACTGCAACGCCGTTTGCC
>JAQXQE010000022.1 GCA_029101005.1 Bacillota bacterium
CTTTTACTGGCTCCGATCTATGGCCAGTAAAAGCGGCCGCACAATTTAATCTCCTTGTCAATACTTTTTCGTAAAAAAATACCCCCTCATCATTGCTGATGAGAGAGCATTTTATTCGTCATCTTAACTTAATGACATTGAGCCTGCGCCGCCCCTTCTTCTTTTACCAACAAAGCCTACATCGCATCGAGGAGTTTCTTCTCGATACGCGCTGTCACCTCGAGATAGTACTCAAGATCAGCATCGCTCATCTCGTTCTCGTCGTATGCATCGAGTTTATCCTCGAATGATTCAAGCCTCTCGATCATATCCATATAATCGTTCATCATCGCCATAAGGTCACTCTCATTGGCATTCTCATATTTCTGCATGAACTCGATATACTCATCGACAAAGAGCTCATATTCATCAAGGAAGTCCTTGAGTTCCGCGCTAACACCCGCAGGCGCAGAGTCGTCAGAGCCCGAATTATCAGAGCTACCACAAGCAGTCAGAGCGAGCGGCATCGCAAGCAGAAGCGTCAGCAGAATTACAGTTATTCTTCTCTTCATAATAATCCCTCCATTAAGCTAATCCATCAGCAGGCTGTCGATCGACACATCCAGCACGCGGCTGAGCACAATCAGATTCTCCACCTTAGGCGTGCCCTTTCCAGCCTCCCATTTCGCAACAGTTGACCTCGAGACACCTATCGCTTCGGCAAGTTGCTCCTGCGTCCACCCCTTCGAATCCCTGTGCCTGATTAAGTTCGTATTAATTGACATAATTCGCCTCCTGTACATCTAATTTCGTTCAGTGCAACATCTTTCGCAATATCCCGCGAGTAACAAAATCATTTCGTTACTTTGCGTGACATTCTGGGGAATTTCAGACACGTTAAAAGGCGCCTCAGTGAGGCGCCCTCGTATGTCGTCATATCCCGCTGTTATAAGATGCTGTTTTTTTGCGAGGTCTTAGTAGTCAATCTCGATACCGTTCTTCCTGCAGTGTCTCATATACATTGCGATAGCGGTACCCATAAATGCATGAGTCATCTCTTCATCACCGAAGCGTTCGATTACTTCAGCAATCGGATACTCCTCAACCATTATGAACTCGTCTTTATCTAAGTGCTGCGAACCAGTCTGAACCATATCTTCAGCGAGGAATATTGAGAAGTGATTCTGCATAATTGCAGGGTTAGAGCTAACGCGTCCAAGGCAGGTAAGCTTGCCAGCGCGGTAACCGGTCTCTTCCTCGAGCTCACGAGCAGCCGCAACTGCCGGATCTTCGCCAGGCTCAATACAACCGCCTGGGAACTCTAGAGTAAGCCTCTCCTCACCATGTCTCCACTGACGCACCAGTGCGAATTTGCCATCAATCACAGGCACAACAATAATCCAGTCGTAACCACCGAGAGCCATATAGTCTCCCTCAAGGCCATTGGCTGCCTGCTTGTGCTGCTTGATGAGATTCATAACCGGTGTATGAAGCAGAACTTCTTCACTGAGTGTCTTCCATTTGAGAGAATCGTACTTTCCCATATCATCCTCCATATAATATAGTCAAAAGCCGCAACCAGAAGGTTGCGGCCCTTATGTCGTCGTTATCCGCTTATGCCGTCCTTCATAAGCTTCTTTGCCTTGTGATATGAGAGCTTAATCTCATTGACCTTCTTGCCATTGACATTAGCTGTATATGTCACATTAGCTGTCAGACCGCGACAGTTACTCTTCATACTTACCAGATAGTAAGCAGCGAGAGTCTTCATATTCTCCTCTGCCTCATCTCCAACATAATCCTTCTTAGCAGCCTTAGGATCATCAGTCTTAACATCAACTACAATTGACATCTTGTTACCCTTAGCTGTTACAGACATTGTTGTATCATCGTCTATCTTCATAGACTCAAAAACAGCCTCACCACCCATATTCTGCATATAAGTCTCAATATTCTTAGTAAGCTTTGAATACTGGTAGCCCCAGATACCCACGAACATCAATGCGAGTGGAATGAAAATCAGCAGAGCAATCGCGAGATTATTAGGTCCCTTCTTCTCTGCCTTATGGTCATATTTCTGGACTCTTGCAGCCCTTCTTGCTTGTGCTCTATTACTCATTTTGGATAGTCCTCCCTATAAGAGAATAAGAAAAATAAAGCAAATAGTCAAGAGAACTATATATTTCGCAACACATGTATAAGATATTACAGTACCTCTTGCAGTGTTGTTTAATTAGCGTTAAAATGTTGTCAAGTATATTAACTAGTTGATAAACATCGTATTTCTCAAGGAAATGGGTTTATCATCATCGATTTAGAGGGGTCACAAGGCCCATCGAAGGGAGATATTCTAATGAAAGGACTATCTAAGATCATGAGTGTCCTTCTGATTGCTTCAGCATGCTTCGGCGTATATGGAAGTTCTGTAGGAATCAAGGACATCCTCTCGAGCAAAGACTATTGGGAGGACAAAGGAGTTGAAGCCAACGAGAACATCGATAAACTCGAGGATGGCATCAACAAGCTCGCAGAGAACGAGCAGGCTTACACTGCGGGTGTAGACCAGGTAGCACAAGGCGAGAAGGATCTCGCGAAAGGCAGAGCCGACTTCGCTTCAGGACAGGCGCAGTTCGAGCAGGGCAAGAAAGATCTTGCAGCCGGAGAGAAGAAGCTCGCCGATGGTAAGAAGACTGTAGCAGACGGAGAGAAGCAGGTAACAGCTGGCAAGGCAGCCCTCAAGGCGCTCGAGCCACTGCTTCAGAACATCGGTCGCTATCAGGGTCTCTACCAGCAGGCTGACTTCCAGGCAAAGTACAGCACATCTCTTACAGATGCGAATGCTATCAAGTCACAGCTTCAGACATATGGAAACACACTCGTACAGGCTGGACAGAATCTCGGTGATGACGGTGCTTCACTCGTAACAGCTGGACAGGGTATCCTCGCGAATATCCAGGGACTTGCAACAAGCGAACAGGCAAAGAGTGCACCGGTTGCAGCCTTTGCACAGAGAGTCAATGCTAACAATGGTGCTCAGGACATCGGATTCAATCCTATTCTCAGTCAGGTAATATCAGGTCTCTCATCAAAAGCTGCAGAGATTGATAAGGGACTCACACAGCTTGCAGGTGGAATCCAGCAGATTGATAACGGTCTTGCACAGGTTAACGCTGGACTCTCACAGTTCGAAGGTATTCCAGACGCATCATTAACAGATGAGCAGATTGCTCAGCGCAACGGTCTTCAGCAGAAGAAGGCTCAACTCGAGCAGGAGAAGGCTGGATACGAGGCTCAGCAGACTAAGCTCACAGCAATGAAGACTCAGCTCACAGCACTCAAAACTAACGCTGAAGCCCTCGTTGGCGCTCTGAACGACTGGCTTGCTAACGACTACAGCCCTATCGCTCCTCAGAACAATGCACAGCTAAGCGCACTCGGTGGCGGCATTGTAAAGGCTCTTATTGACAACGGTCTTGTAACTGGAGCAGAAGCTCAGCAGCTCAGCGCTTATGACACAAGCGATAAGATCAAAGCATCAGGAGCACCTGAGGTTCTCGTAACACTTAACTCAGTATTTGACAATGTCAACGCAACAGTAGATCAGAAGAAGGCAGAACTCGCAGCTGGAGAGAGAGCTCTCGCAGCAGGTAAGGCTGAGGTAGCCAAGGGAGAGAAAGATCTCGCGGCTGGTAAGGCTAAGCTTGATGCAGCAGAGCAGGAACTCGCAGCCGGAGCCGCTAAGCTTGCAGACGGAGAAGAAACACTCGCCGCAGGTAAGGCTAAACTCGCAGAGTACGAGGATGGCGAAGCTCAGCTCATTGAAGGCCTTGAGACACTTCTTGGTACAGAAGGCTACACAGGGGTTGATGCAATCGCAGCTAGACTCGGCGATGACTTCAACTTCATGAAAGACAACGACAAGAACGTTGATCTTGCAGCTGCAATGGACGCAGTTAAGGCAGGAAGAGAATTCCTCGACGACACTAACACAAAGGTTACAGGCGAGCTCATGCCTAAGCTCTATGGCAATATCGCAGTTATCGCAGCTGCACTGCTCGCACTTCTCAGCGGCATCTTCGGTCTCAGAAGAAAGAACAAAGCAGCCGCTATCACAGCAGGAATCGCTTCAGTAGCAGCAATTATCGGTGCATTCTTAATCCATAACGCTGGAACAGAGATGTCAGAGATCGCAGGCTCAACACTCCTCGGAGCAGGCCTCTACGCTGGTGCACTCGTTCTCGCAGTAGTTGGAATCGTTCAGTTCATCACAAACTTCGGAATTAAGAAAGACGCATAAGAGAATAGCGACAAGATAAAACGAGCAGGCCCAAGGCCTGCTCGTTTGTTAATGCATATTCTCACTTAATGTACGAGGATTCTTCCTTTGACATTCTTCTTTATTACTGCGCCAAATTCTCTTGAATCGATTGACTCCTCACGATTGTCGCCGAGTACGAATACCGCATCCTTCTCAACGATGTATGGATATTTAACCCTGTCATTCTCAGGAAGCGTCTCTCCCTGAATATATGACTCCTGCAGTTTCTTGCCGTTGACATATACAGCCCCATCCTTGAGCTCTACAGAATCGCCCTCGAGAGCAATTACTCTCTTTACATATCTGTCACCATTAGGCATTCTGATCGCCACGATGTCGCCCACCTCATAGTCATTGCCGATTCTCAAGTAGACTATTCTCTGGCTATCCTGAAGTGTTGGATTCATAGATACGCCGTCTACTCTTGAGAAGCCGATTACCGTTGTGAATACCAGTAGTACGACTGCAATAGCAACGACGAATTCGATCATAAACCTCAGGCTGTTATATTTGGCCTTAGCACACTTGCCGTGATTTGATCTCTTCACCTTTAACCCCTTACTCAGTAATAGTTGATTCCTCGTTAGCAAGATTGAGAACCTGCTCCTCGAGCTCCTTCTCTATCTTCTTGAGCTTGTGATTTCTTACTGCAAAAACCGCGATGGTGCCAACCAGAATGACACTTGCTACGATATCCCAATTGCAAAATCCAAATAATGTATGGTATGTCATATCAGTTAGCTCCTTTCTGCAGCGCTTACGCCGTATTTCTCTTCGAGCTCTCTCTCGAACTCTTTCTTTCTATTATTCTGCTTTGCAATGTGCACTCCTCCCCATACTGCGAAAATCGCAAATACAACGAGTGCGAGCACAGTCCATAAGCAGATACCATTGCTCTGATGTAAAGCCTGATGTAATTCAAACATAACTCATGCCTCCTCTGCTATATACAAGGTTGCTGCGCCCTTTCAAGCGCAGCTTCCTGCTTAACTTATTTCGTCAGTTGCTGTTTAGAGCATTCCTGCCCGTGCGAGTGCATCTTCGAGCTCGAAGATTCTCTCCTGACGCTTCTTCATTGATCTTGTGTATCCACAAAGAACTCCGAATGCGCCGAGCATAAGCAGGAGGTGGAGAATGCAGCAGTTTGCATCAAACAGCTTACCGAGAGGAACCTCTCCGCCTGCGATCTCTGTGAGGATGTATCCGTCACCATCAGCAATTACATTGATAACTCTTCTTGGTGGAACAAGGTTATCCTCTTCTGGAGCTGGTCCAGAAGCAGCTGTTACTGTGAGTGTTCCGTATATGAGCTCTACGTCGTAGTTCTCCTTCTTAGTATTCTGGTACTCCTCAGTAATCATGCACTTGAATACGTTGAGGCTCTCACCTACCTTAGTCTGGTATCCAGTGAAGTAGTATCCGAAGCCCTCTCCCTCTACGAAGCCATCGCCTGAGATGGTAATCTCATCCTTGATTAGAGGCTTACCGTCGTACTGCTTAGTAGCATCTGCTGATGTGAGTACAACGTGTCTTGGGATGATCTCGAGCTGACCATCGCTTACGAGGTTGAAGCATACATTGAATCCAGGATCAGTATTTCTGAACTGGTCTGCAGCAAGACCCATCTCGTAAGTTCCTACGTCCTTACCGCTAGCAATCTTTGAGATAGCTGCAGTCTCAGCTACGAGTGAAGCATTGTTGAGGTCACCAGTGATCTCCGCTGCCTTGCTAACATCGTATGTTACGTCCTTAACCTCTGTTGTAGCAGCGAGCTCATAACCTGTTACGTTCTGAGTTGTTCCGTCGTACTTGAGAGTATCGCAGTTACCTGTGATGTTAACTGTTGCATTTACACTGTAGTATACCTCGAGAACAAGGCTTCCGTTGCCAGCGATCTTGCCGCTGAGCTTGTTGTCAGCATATGCCTCGTAGTATGTGTATCCCTCGAACTCCTTGATCTCAGCCTCTGCAGTCTCATCAGTTGTTCCCTCAAGGGACTCAGTCTTGATAACTGTCCATCCGCCGTTACCATCGTAGCCGAAGTACTTAACTGTGTAAGCTGTGTCGTCCTTTGCAGTCCACTGTGCTACGCCTGAATCAACAACAGGACCGTCCTCATCCTTGTCGAGATCAGCAACATTATGCTTATCCTGTCCAGGCTTGTTGTACTTATTATTGTCCTTCTTGATTGAATCCAGATCAATCTCCTCCTGCCTTACTTCAGGATTCTCTGATACAGCAGTCTCCGGTGTATCAGCATCGATGTTGCTGATCTCCTGTGTCTGCTGAGCGTTGTCAGGATTTGCAGCCTTCAGTACATTGCTGGTGGTATATCCCAGGCTTGTTACAACCAGAGCTCCTGCTAGCAGAAGTGCCAACCCCTTTCTTGTGTTCTGCTTCATATTCCGTCTCCTCGATTTCGAAAGAGTAAATTAATAACGTTCTAAATAAGCTGTTCAAATATAAGAGCACGCGAGTTCAACTAGTGGTCCACTTTTTCTGGAAAAAAATATTTTTTTCTCGTAAGCCGCCAGCCCCGCGATACTTCGTGTATTTGCGCAGCAATTTTATACATATTTATATGAGCCAATTATATTACATTGCGACTCCTTATAATAAACTAATTTCGACCTTTTGCGGAATATGGTATTATCAACATATAATATTATTTCCGCTCTATGAGAATCATAATAAGCGGAAAAGGAGACAAATATCCATGAAGAAAATCGATAGACTCAAAAGTATTCAGCTAATCGTTCTTGCAGTACTCATTGTAATTACAGCAGTGATTATTGCAATGAACAAGGGACTGTATCACACTATCGCAGTTGATTCTGGTGCTAGACTTATGTTCATGATGCTCTGGGTAGCGCTTGGCACGTCTTTGATCTTCCTGGTCCTTGATTTCAACAATTTCAGCAAGCTGAAGAGTGATTACAGAGAACTCGACTATGCAGTTCACTCAGACCCTGTTGCAGGTATTGCTAACAGATACAGCAGTGACTCAATCATCGAGAAGTATCTTGATAAGCCTCTTCCAGCAGGTATCGGTTGCATTATGATTGAACTCTCCAATATTCAGGAGACAAACAAGCTCTATGGACATCTTGCAGGCAATAAGATGATTAGGGATTTCTCTAATATTCTTAAGATAGCAGCAGTTAATCTCTGCTTTGCAGCAAGAAACGGCGGTAATAAGTTCCTCGTTCTCTTTGAGGATTGTTCCGATGAGAGAATTGAGAGATTCCTTGCCAGAATTGAGCAGAAGGTTGGTGCTCACAATTCTGAGCCGGGTACTCACCCAATCGAGTACAAGTACGGAATCGCTTACAACGAGAACAACGATAAGATTACAACTATCACGGAACTGATTGCACTTTCTGACAGACGTATAAGAAATTCATAATCCGAAGAGCTTAGGCTCAGATAAGGAGATACAATGGCACAGCTTGATTACCAGTACATTGGGGGGCTGGTCGAACAGGTTCAGCAGGGCGACAGTAATGCTTTCGCGGAGCTATATGCAGCGACATACCAGAAGCAGTACTTTGCCGCATATAAATATCTGAGGGATGACTTCCTAGCACAGGATGCACTTCAAGAAACTTATATCACCGCTCTGAAGAACATTAATTCACTAAGAGACGCTAAACTGTTCATCTCATGGCTTAATCAGATTAACTTCAGAACCTGCTTCAGACTTAACGAGAAGCATAAGCAGTATAATCTCGAGATGGCAGAATTCAATACAGGAGACTTTGCTCTTCACGCTGATATGAGCGACAACCCAGAATCGATTGTTGTTCAGATTGACGAGGAGCAATTCATCGCAAGACAGGTGCTCGACCTTCCTTTCTCGGAATCACAGGCTCTGCTGCTAAGATACTATAATAATCTCACAATCGAGGAGACTGCCGAGATTATGGGATGCAGCAAGAGTTCAGTTAAGAGATACACAGCTAGTGGTCTCAACAGACTTAGAGTAATTCTCAATAAATAAGGAGGCGAGTTTGATGAGCGATAACAAGAATAACAACATCAATATCAGTCAGGAACTCGCTGATCAGATGCTTCAGAACATCTTTGAAGCATGCGATGTGAGTCCTAATACAGTAGCTCTCGAGGAGCTCGAAACATACACAGCATACAGAAGAGACAGATTCAAACTGAGAAAAGTACTTACAGCATTCATCCTTGTGCTTTTCATCTTTGTTCCGTTCCTCTTCCTGTCACCAGAAATCGTATCTGTACAGCAGACACCGGATTCAGACCCTACATATAATATTAGTGTGGAGTCATTCATCCCAGTAGTAAGTGTCACAGCTACAGTTAACGGTAAGGATGTTCCAGTAGTCGAGAAGCAGAAGGGAGTATACACACTCCAGCCTGGCGAAGAAGGAATCATGAACGTGAAGATTACAACCCTCAACCGCCAGTACATCACAAAGAAGATTCACGTAACAAGCGTTGACAACGTAACACCTTTCGTTGTTGATAGCATGAGAGATGGGGATAAATTCTATCTGTATGTAGATGACAATATCTCAGGCGTTGACTATGAGACAGTCTACGCCCAGGGTGCAGACAGCAAGAAGATCATGCCAATTCAGATTGATGAGAAGAAGGGCATGATCGTATTCAAGTATCCTAGCGAGTCCATCAACATCTTCATCTCAGATATGGCAGGCAACCAGCTGCAGCTGCTGCTTACCATATAATATTAATCAAATTAGCTAAAAGGAGGCCGCAAGCAAATGAGCATTAATAGACGATTCTCAACAATTGTTATGCTCATCTGCCTTGCGGCTTTTGCGTTGTCCGGATGTGGCGGTGGCAGCGGAGGAGCGATCGAAGGTGAAGGTGGCCGAGAGACTCTCGATACATGTCTTCAGCCAGAAGCAAGCGGTGCTGTCACAATGAGCGGCATGAATACCGTAGCTGATGCCTCGAACACATCAGATGGCTACGTTATGATCAAGTACACCGGCAACTCTGATAAGATCAAGGTTCAGATTACCGGACCAAGCTCGAGCATCTACACCTACACATCATACGCAGGCGATTTCTGCACCTTCCCCCTCACCGAAGGAAGCGGATCCTACAGGCTCGACGTACTCGAGCACAAGGATGGCGATATGTACGCCCTCTGTATGTCGGAGAAACTCTCGGTAAGCATAGCGGACGAATTCAGTCCTTTTCTCTACCCTAACCAGTTCGTGTGGTTCACACCTGACTCCAACACAGTAGCCAAGGCACGTGAACTCTCCGATCACTCGACTACAGACCTAGTCTTCGTCGAGCAGGTCTACAAATATGCTACAGAGAACATCGTGTACGACACCAAGAAGGCAGCCGAGGTCACAGTCGACTACTTCCCAGATGTAGATGAGACTCTTAAGAGCAACAAGGGCATATGCTTCGACTACGCATCACTTATGTCAGCAATGCTCAGATCCCAGGGCATCCCTACCAAGCTAGTAGTCGGATACTCAGGAACGATCTACCACGCTTGGATCAGCGTATACCTCAAGGAAACGGGTTGGGTAGACAATATTATCGAATTCGACGGCACCAGCTGGTCCCTCATGGACCCTACTCTGGCAGCCGGTAACAATGACAGTACAGTATCAGATTATATAGGCGACGGCAGCAATTATATGCCTCGCTTCTACTACTAGATAACGGAGGATTATTAGATGAGCAGCATAGGCAAAGCATTCAGCAATATGGAAACCGCAGCTTTCTGCGGCCAGCTCTCGATGATTCTCAAGTCGGGAATCTCTTCGTATGAGGGTATCGAGATTATGCTCGAGGACTGTGAGACAGCAGAGGACAGAGCTATTCTCGAGTCAGTATCAGCCAAGCTTCAGGAGACTATGAGTCTCGCAGAGGCTCTTCGCAGCACTGGTATTATGCCAGACTATATGATCAGAATGGTTGAGCTCGGCGAAGAGACCGGTAAGCTTGACGAGGTTATGACTCACCTCGCCTCACACTATGAGAGAGAAGATTCAATCACAAGAAGCATCAGAAGCAGCCTTACTTACCCTATCGTAATGGTTTCGATGATGCTTGTAATCATCATCGTTATGCTGGTCAAAGTAATGCCTATATTCGAGAGTGTTTTCCCTCAGCTCGGTGGCGAGATGTCAGGCGCGGGTAAGGCACTTGTTGCCGCAGGTTCTGCCCTCGGCCGATACTCAGCTGTTATCGTAATCCTTCTCGCTATTCTTGCAGCTTTCGCAATATGGGCAGGAAGAAGCGCCAAGGGACGCAAGACAGCAGTTGACCTCTTTATGAAGTTCCGCTTCGCAAGAGAGTTCAACAGACTCACTTCCCTCAGCAGACTCTCAAGCGGACTCGCTCTTGCTCTTGGAAGCGGAAGCAGTCCTGAGAGAGCACTTGAACTAGCAACTGAACTCGTAAGCGATGCGTGTGTAAGCAAGAAGCTCGAAGCTTGCAAGGATGCAGTTCTTAACGGAGAGGATCTCACCGATGCGCTCAGAGAAGAAGGTCTTCTCACTGGTCTCGACGCAAGACTCGCCCAGGTTGGTCGCAAGACAGGAAGTCTCGACCAGTCAATGGCTAAGATTGCTGACCACAGCCGCAAGGAACTCGATGAGAAACTCGAGTCTATGCTCGCAGTCCTCGAACCTGCAATCGTAGTAATTCTCAGTATTATAGTCGGCGTAATCCTGCTGTCTGTAATCATTCCACTTACCGCTATTATGTCTGCAATGTAAGGAGTATATATGCTTCGTTTCGGTGCTAAGAAACAATCGAATCTCTTACTCCGCCTGCTCACACCTGTGCTGACCTTCATTATCGGCATAGCTGCTTTCAGCTACGTTTCTGATAATATGGCAGCTGGCACAGTCGAGAAACAGCAGGCAACACTTGAGGACGCTGTAAGAAGCAGCGCCGTCTATTGCTATTCCATTGAAGGAGCATATCCTGATAGCGTGGAATATCTCGAAGAGAACTACGGTCTCACTTATGATAAGGATACATTCTTTGTGGGCTACCGCCTTCAGGGTGGCAACATTATGCCCGAGGTTACTGTAATATGTCTTAAGGAGCAAGAGTGATGAAAGGAAGACAGCACAGAATTGATATACTCTTCCCGCTCATGCTGTATTTCGTCTTTGCAGTAGCGGCACTGAGTGTGGTAATGCTCGCAACAGGAGCATATAAGAATGCGGTTCAGAATTCCTCAAGGAATCAGGAAGCCGGCATTGCCCTCGCTTATGTCAGCGAGTCCATTCACAGAAGCGACGACGGTTCAGATGTGCACATAGGCACTCTCGATGGTTGCGACGCAATTGTAATCAAGAAGTCTGAAGACTTCACTGGATACATTTATTTCGACAATAATGCTCTCAAGGAGCTCTATGTCAGCCCTGGTCTTGAACCAACACGCGACATGGGTACGGTTGTTACAGAGCTCAGGGATTTCGAATTCGAACAGGTCAACAGTTCTCTAATTCGCATAAGCTGCGTTGATGAGGACAATCACGAGGTAAGTACACTCGTAGCTCTAAGGAGCAGATAGAAGGAGTTATCAATGGTCAAGCGCACACAGGCAAGAGCTTCAAGCCTCTTTCTGATGGAACTCATATTCGCCATCCTGCTGTTCATCGCAACAGCCGCTGTTTGCGTGCAGATATTCGCCAAGGCACACACAATGTCTCAGGACGGCCAGAAACTCGACTTCGCTGTCAACGAGTGCTCAGCTCTCGCTGAGATTGTAAGCAGTTCTGACAGCTATGATGCGGCTCTCAACCTCATCCGCTCAGAGTATGCGGACACGGAGACTGATGCAGATGGCAATCTCATCATCTACTTCGATGAGAACTTTGCACAGTGCATCAAGGCTAACGCAAGCTACTCAATCAAGCTCAACTTGAGCACAGACAAGGGCATGCTTAGTGCGGTCATCAGCGCTGACGACTTCTATACACTAGAAGCTAAGCACTTCACAGGGGAGGTCTAGTATGAAGAATAAGGGTATACGCATCAACAACTTCGGCCTCTCGATCCTTGCGGTAACCGTTCTCGCACTATGCTTGATAGTTTTCGCTATGCTGACTCTATCAACGGCAAAGAGCAGCTTCGACCATAGCAAGATGGCGGCGACACACAGAACGCAGTACTACGAGGCGTGCAACACTTCAGAAGAGATTATAGGATACTTAAGTGAGAACGGTGACGCCGGACTCGAAGAGTGGCTTGCAGATAAGAAGTACGATCTTCATGTCGCATCCAGTGGCAACAGCTACACATGGTCTGTGGCTATTGGCAAGAATCAGCAGCTCAATGTTGCTGTAGTGCTCAACGGTGTCAACTGTGATGTTAACAAATGGCAAACTGTCACAATAGGACAGTAACAGATTGAAGGAGAACTAAGATGGATCTTAACGAAATACTCAAATATGCGGTTGATCACAAGGCTTCGGATGTTTTCATCGTTGCAGGTCGTCCTATTTCGATGAGAATCAACGGAGCAATCGAGAGAATGAACGAAGAGAGAGTAATGCCGGACGTGACGACTTCGCTTCTCTCAGAGATATATGCATCTTCACATGACAGAGATATCAATAAACTAGATGAGGATGGCGATGATGACTTCAGCTTCTCAATCCCGGGTCTCTCAAGATTCCGTGTGAGCGCATATAAGCAGCGTGGCACACTTTCGGCAGTTATTCGTGTGATTACTTTCACCTTGCCGGATTCGAAGGAGCTTCACATTCCTGATACGCTCATCAAGCTGGCGGATGATAACTCTGGACTGGTTCTCGTTACTGGTCCTGCAGGTTCAGGTAAGTCCACTTCTCTTGCCTGCGTTATTGACCACATCAATCATACTCAGGATAAGCACATAATCACTCTTGAGGATCCTATCGAATTCCTGCATCGCCACAATCGAAGCATTGTAAGCCAGAGAGAGATTGGTGTTGATACTGACAGCTATGTTACTGCCCTTCGTGCAGCACTCAGACAGAGCCCCGATGTAATTCTACTCGGAGAGATGCGTGATTATGAGACAATCTCAGTTGCTATGACTGCTGCTGAGACAGGTCATATGATTTTCTCAACTCTTCACACTGTAGGGGCTGCCAATACAATTGACAGAATCATCGACGTCTTCCCTGCTAACCAGCAGCGACAGATTGCTGTTCAGCTCTCAATGGTTCTCAAAGCTGTTATCTCACAGCAGCTCGTGCCTGCTATTGGAGGCGGAGTAATTCCTGTCTTCGAGATTATGACGGTTACTCCTGCAATCAGCAATATGATCAGAGAGAACAAGATTCCTCAGATTGACGGAATGCTCTACTCATCATCACGCGACGACATGCGCTCGATGGATCAGAGCCTACTCGCACTCGTTGAGGAAGGTCGCATCACCAATGAGACAGCCCTCAGCTATGCGACAAACCCTGATATGCTGGCGAAGAAACTCAAATAGTATTTAATGTGAAAGCCAATAGGCAGCGCGGAATGTCCACGTTGCCTCTTTTAATTGGTATCAACGATGAGTTTTGCGAAATCTAGGATCATATGACTATTTCCAAGACTATTTCCAAGGACGTTCTCCATCGAGCCAGCCCTTCTCCTGCCGATGTAGATACTATTACGGCCTTCTTTGCGAACATTGATTGCTTTGATTATCGGTTTCTTCTCCTCATAGAACGGACAGGCAGCCTGGTCTTAGATGCATTTGTAACAACCAAGACAGAAATGGTTCAGGTCTCTAGGAAAGAAGAATTCTTTAATCTCATTGTCTCCATTAACTCTGTCGGCAATTCAAAAGCGAGGCTCATTGACAAACACACTGCGTTCGCCCCCGCCTCGCTTCTTTCTGTTATTACTTAATCTTGTTCTGACTTACGAGCTTCACGATGTAGTATACGCACATACCTACGAGAACAGCTCCCAGAAGCTTACTGATGATACCCATATTATTTACCTCTTTCCTATTTGCTATAGTACTTACCTTTAGCAGGATATATCTCAGGGATAGTACCTTTTCTGAACTCCTCATTCAGGTGTTCGAGATCCTCTACCTGCGCCTTGAGCACCTTACCCTGATCTGAATCCATAATGCGGATTCTCTCAGGATACTCCTGCACCAGATGCATAATAGGATTGTGGAATACCTGAGTGCCATCTTCCTTGAGAGGCTCATATGGCTTATGCTCTGCAAGGTAGAAATGCTTTGATGTCGAGATAGCTGTGTATCCTGCGATACCAGTTGTCTTCTGATAAGCCTTTGAGATACCTCCATCAATTACGATGAGCTTGCCACCGCCCTTAACAGGGTTCTCTCCATCCTTATACTTAACAGGAACGTGTCCGTTGAGAACCATACCCGTCTTAGGATCAAGTCCGAAGTCCTCGAGGATGAGCTCTGCAACATCCTGTCTCTCGATGAGAGTGAAGTATGGCGACTTCTTCTCCCTATGAGTCTCCTTATCTGCGATGAAGAGTCTCTCGAAAGTGGTCATCTTGCCCTTACCGAAGAGAGGTGACTTAGGAGCAAGCCACAGATACCACATAATGCTGGCAGCCTCAGCTCTCTCTGGGCCTTCCTCGAAATTGTAATAGGCCTCTCTGATTTCCTTATCGATCTCCTTCATATATGTCGCACCCTTAATCCACTTGCCGTTGAAGTGAACGTCCTCGAACTGACCGCCCTCAGTCATAGGAATGCAACCGTGGTAGAATACCATTCCATTACAGATCTTGTAAAGCGAACCCTTCGCATAGAGGAAGTCGATGTGCTCGCGAAGCTTAACTGAAGATACAACAGAAGCCTCAAGCGCAATCATTACCTCCTCCTCTTCAGGAGTCAGCTTGTATGGGTCTGTCGGATCGATAGTAGGCAGATTCTTGTCTCTAAGTTCATATGTCTTGCCGTAGAGCTCAACAGTTCCCTTATCGTAGTCGATGCGGTGCAGAATAGCTCTGTCTTCCAACTCATACTCAGGATGGGCCATAATCTCTTGGCCCTCAAGTTTGAACTGGATAATCGCAATCATCTTGTGCATTTTCGCAGCGAGGTCCTCTGGAATCGGGTCGAATCGATTCTTGTCCAGAGTGTTAGGCTGGAAAAATTCACATGGGTCGTCGCCATATATCTTCTCTGCGAGAGTAGCCAGTGGTCGCAGGTTGAATCCGTAACCGTACTCCAACATATCGAAGTTATTATAGCGAACGTTGATTCTAATCATATTACTGATGCAGGCCCTGTTACCGCAGGCCGCACCCATCCAGAGAATATCGTGATTACCCCACTGGATATCTACGTCTCTTCTTCTCATAAGGAAGTCCATAACCTTGTGCGACTGCGCACCTCTATCGAAGATATCTCCGATGATGTGCAGTCTGTCCACTGAGAACTCGCTGATTACATCGCAGATCTCAACGATGATAGTCTCAGCAACCTCATACTGGATGATTGAATCGATAATCTCCCTGTAATAGTTCTCACGCTCTTCCGCATCATCAGCGAACATGAGCTCATCGATGATGTAGCCTGAGTTGTCAGGAAGAAGTCTTCTTACTTTAGAACGAGTATACTTGTCAGATGTCTTACGACATACCAGAATGAGTCTGAAGATGGTGAT
The DNA here is from genome assembly GCA_029101005.1 of Bacillota bacterium. Classification (GTDB taxonomy): domain Bacteria; phylum Bacillota; class Clostridia; order Peptostreptococcales; family Anaerovoracaceae; genus Crickella. The sequence goes on from JAQXQE010000022.1 coordinate 15,925, forward strand.
TGCACACCACTCGTCGAAATTCTCTTCCGACTTCTTTCTTCTTGCGAGCTCTGCACGCGGGTCGTAGATGAGTGCAGCGAGGTCGTCGCACTCCTTCTCCGAGAGAGTATCGCCGAAGATCATCTCAATTCTCATTCTTATGAGACCAGAGCCTCCGCGCACGAAGTGCTTGAAGGCCTCGTATTCTCCGTGAATATCACTGAGGAAGAATTCTGTTCCCTTAGGGAGGGCCAGAATCGCCCTCAGATTAATCATCTCTGTATTAACAGCTCTGTGATTTGGGAAGCTCTTAGCCAACTGGTTGAGAAACTTCATATGTGTCATGATGCACCCCTTTAGTCCTCATCAACTTTGACAATATCTGCACCGAGAGCTTTAAACTTCTTAACTACGTTCTCATATCCTCTCTCGATATGGTAGATCTCGCTGATCTCTGTTGTGCCTGTAGCAACGAGTCCTGCAAGAATCATTGCTGCACCAGCACGAAGATCAGTTGCTCTTACCTTAGCTCCATGGAGTTTCTTACCACCCGGAATGATTGCCTCACGATTCTCTGTTGTGATATCAGCGCCCATTCTGTTCAGCTCAACAACATGCATGAATCTGTTCTCGAATACTGTCTCGCGGCACACGCTCTTGCCCTTTACAGTTGTGAGGAATGCCATGAATGGTGACTGAATATCAGTTGGGAATCCTGGGTATGGCAGAGTCTTGATATCTGTAGCAACGAGCTCTCTGTCGCCACTTGCGTCTACAAAGATACCGTCATCTGTGAGTTCAACTGTAACACCGCTTTCCTTAAGCTTGGAGATGATCGGTCTTACATGTCCAGGAATCGCGTTCTTAACGTGAACCTTACCGCGAGTGATAGCAGCTGCGAGCATGAATGTTCCTGCCTCGATTCTGTCAGGAATTACGCCGTGGATAGCACCGCTGAGTCTCTCAACTCCCTCGATTCTGATCATGTCAGTACCTGCACTCTTAATCTTCGCTCCCATCTTGTTGAGGAGGTTTGCCAGGTCGACAATCTCAGGCTCCTTAGCCGCATTCTCGATGATAGTTGTTCCCTTAGCAAGTACAGCCGCCATGAGAATATTCTCAGTAGCTCCTACGCTTGGGAAGTCAAGGTAGATTGCGTCGCCCTTGAGCCCCTCTGGACCAGCCTCGATGATTACTCTATCCTCCTCTTCGATGACCTTAGCACCGAGAGAACGGAAGCCCTTGAGGTGAAGGTCAATTGGTCTTTTACCAATCGTACATCCGCCAGGCATAGGCTGAACAACCCTGCCGCATCTTGCGAGTAGAGGTCCCATTGCCATTGTGGAAGCTCTCATCTCCTGTACGAGTTCAGGGTCACCCTCAACTGTTGTGATGTTCTCTGCCTTAACCTTCACTACGCCAGGCTCAGAATCATCTACCTGCGCACCGTAGCTTGCGAGCATCTTCTTCATTACGCTAACATCGGCGAGATCTGGAACGCTCTCGATAACACACTCATCTGCTGTGAGAAGTGTTGCCGCCATAAGCGGAAGAACCGCATTCTTTGCTCCGCTGATCTCAACCTCACCCATGAGAGGTCCGCTGTTATTAACGAAAATCTTAGACATTATTTCTTTCTACCCTTCCTTGTTGCTTTCTTTAGCGCCTTCTTTGCCTTGCGCGCCTTATGTACCTTGCGCAGTACACCCTTGAGCACTACTGCTGCTGCAACGCCTGTTACAGCCTTATTGAAACTAGCTGCGTTCTCGCCGATCTTCTCCACTGTGTCCTTCACAGCGACACCTGCCTCCTCGGCAATGCCCTTTGATTGAACTACGAGTCCGTCGATATTCTTAACGAGACGAAGTGCATGAACAGCAAGCACAGCCAGTGCTACTGCCATAATGAGCACGGCAAGGATAAGTCCAAGGCCAAGGATCTGATTGTAACTGAATGTCATAACTAACTCCTTTGCCTACTATCTCTTGATTGGAAGCTTGTCAATTACAGCCTTAGCTGCGGCAATTCCTGCAGTTGCAGCTGTTGACACCTTATCCTTCTTTGTCTTCGCTGAATCGATAGCTCCTGTCACCTGCTTCTTCACGTCGTATACGGTAAGAGCTGACTCGTCAACAATCTTGTTAACTCTATCAACTGTTCCGATGAGTCTTGAGAGAAGCACTGTCAGGAAGATTACTGCTACGATTCCTACCACAAGCAGTACACTTGTCAGTGCGCTTTCTACATTAATTGTAATCATACTGACCACCTTGTTTCGGGATAAACCCGACCTTTCTTAGATTTGCGATACTTTGAGATTATTATATATCCTTGCAATACGTGCAAGCAATGTACCTTGTGTTTTATTTGTCAAAATTGTGCTCATAGATTCTCTCTATGATGTCGCTATATTCCTGCCCCTCTTTGTGCACTGGAAGGTCCGGAAGAAATCTCAACTCTGAGCCTCCACCCTTGACTCCGCATACGAGCACGATGTTTGCAGCCTCGCCGATTCTTGGGACTATCAGCTGAATCTCCTTAGGCTCAATTCCAGCTGCTCTCATCTCGCAGAAGATATCTACAAGGCGGTCAGGTCTGTGAACCATATAGAAGCAGCCTCTAGGTCTTAGAAGTCTCGCCGCTTGTCCGCAAAAATCCGCCAGAGTGGCGGTTGTCTCGTGCCTTGCTGTATACTTGTCTCCGTTGCTGTTCGGAATCGCGCCATCCTTCCTAAAGTATGGCGGATTGCTCACTACTGCATCGAAATATTCAGCATATCTGTCCATATCGATATTCATAATATCTGAATGAACGAAGTGAACAGATTCCTGCAGCCCGTTGAGCTCACAGGCTCTCACAGCTCTGTCAAATGCGTTCTCTCTCATCTCAAAGCCTGTAATATCCGCATCGTCCAGCTTATGAGACAAGATGAACGGAATAATTCCGCTTCCAGTTCCAAGGTCGGCAATCTTCGCATTGGAAGCTACGCCTGAAGCACCAGTCTCTCCTGCAGCGAAAGCTGCAAGCACGACAGCATCGACCCCGTAACCAAGACCTTTTCGCTGTATAACTCTGATGCCACCGAAGCCTGTATCGTCCAGGCGCTCACCATCTCTGAGCATTACCACTCCTTGCTGAGACGAGCGAGTTCCTTTGCAGTCTCTTCGTCGATCTCCTCTTCAGCTACGTTCTTCTTCTTGTTGATTCTTACAATCTTATCCTTTGGATATGACTTGAGTTCCTGTGAGAAGATCTCCTCACCAGTCTTTGGGTCCTTCTCAATTGCTCTTGTTACAATCTGGCCGTTGAAGTAGTCAACCTTGATTACCTTTGCGAGACCGTCAGGTGTCTGAACTCTCTCGTTATCATTAGGCATGCCCTTACGGAGCTCTTTGTATGTTTCATTCTCGAAGTTCAGGCAGCACATGAGTCTTCCGCATGTTCCTGAGATCTTAGTCGGGTTGAGCGAGAGGTTCTGCATCTTAGCCATCTTGATTGATACTGGCTGGAAGTCGTGGAGCCACTTGCTACAGCAGAGCGGTCTTCCGCAGACACCGAGTCCGCCGAGCATCTTCGCTTCATCTCTAACTCCGATCTGTCTGAGCTCGATTCTGATCTTGAAGTATGATGCGAGATCCTTCGCAAGATCTCTGAAGTCTACTCTACCGTCAGCTGAGAAATAGAAAACGAGCTTGGAGCCATCGATCATATACTCAGCATCGATGAGCTTCATCTCGAGCTTGTGCTTAACAATCTTCTCTGCGCAGACTTTCATCGCTGGCTCTCTCTTAGCGAGATTCTCATTGTATGTTGCGATATCCTTGTCTGTCGCCTTACGTGTTACTGGCTTAAGAGCCGCAACTAGTTCCTCCTCATCTACCATCTTGTTCTCGATGAGGATGCGTCCCATCTCGAGACCTCTTGCAGTCTCAACAATTACCATATCTCCGAATCCGAACTTGAGTCCAATCGGGTCGAAATAGTATGTTTTGCCGGATTTCATGAATCCTACGCCGACAATTTCTACCATAGTCCTGTATATCCTCCTATTCAGCAAGCTCAAGTCTTAAGCGCTTGAGTGCCCTGCCATATTGCATTCCTCTGAAAATGTCCACGCGAGCTGTCTCAATAAGCTCTATCGCTCTCGCGTGTCCCTCTGTATTGCGTCCGTTCACCATCTCGTCGCGGTGAAGATCCTCAAGTGCGCTAAGTAGTGCTATTGCATCCTCCACAGATTTGACTTTCTTATCAACAGCCTCTCTGCACTTGTAGAAATACTTGCTATTGAAGCTTTCGACATCTACAGTTCCGCCATCTGTATCGCCATAGTCTTCAAAACAATCCTCTGCTCTAAGCTTGAAGCATCTCGATCTTACAGTTGACAAAAGCTTGTCCGCACTGCTCACCATAAGGAGAATGATTACCCCCTCCTCTGGCTCCTCGAGAGTCTTGAGCAATTTGTTCTGTACGGTATCAGACAACATCTCAGCATCCTCAATAACACCGATGATTCTCTTGCCGTACGCTCCCATGCCGATTCTCGACATGAAGGATGACGCATCTTCAACCACATAAGCAGTCTTGCCGCTGCGCTCCATCCTAATCACATCCAGACAGCTTCCCGCTGCAATCTGCCTGCAGCTCGGACAACTTCCGCAGGCCGATCCATCTGCAAGGGGATGCTCACACAGAATAGCAGTGCACATCTCCTTGATTACAGCTGCACGTCCCTCGCCCGGCTGCACCTCCACAATGTAAGAGTGAGCCGCGCTGCTTCCGCTCCTGATATTCGAAATTATCCTTCCGAAAACTTCTGTCATTAGATGCCTTTCTCTTCGCACAGACGTTTAAGTCTATCGTAGATATCTTCTTTAATCTCCTCGATACTGCGGTTCGCATCGATTACCGCAATCCTCTCCGAATTCGCTTCAGCTACAGCTTTGTATCCGTTATATACCCTGTAGTGGAAGTCCATCTTCTCCTGCTCAAGTCTGTCAGGTGTCGACGCTCCCGCTCTTGTGCTGATGCGCTCTCTTCCAATCGCTGGGTCAAGGTCGAGGAAGAAAGTGATATCAGGCAGAATACCGTCAATCGCATAGCTGTTAACTTTCTCCACCATATCACCAAGGCCTCTTCCATAAGCCTGATATGCGATGCTGGAGTCCACATATCTGTCGCAGATGATAACCTCACCGCGCTCAAGTGCAGGACGAATGAACTCAGCGACGAGCTGTGCTCTCGCTGATGCATATATCATCATCTCGGCAATAGGCGACATCTCGCTGTTGTTCTTGTCGAGAAGAATCTCTCTGAGCTTCTCACTGATTGCTGTGCCGCCAGGCTCCCTTGTCATTAGAGGAGTAATCCCTCTGTCCTCGAAGAACTGTCTGACATTCGCAATCTGAGTTGACTTGCCTGCTCCATCCGAGCCCTCAAGCGATATGAAAATTCCTTTCATCGTCTGCCACCTCTACTCTTCTTATCTGTCTTCAGCGCCATATCCGCGCACTGCTTCCACAAATACACGCACACAAGCGCCACAGGTAAGCTCAGCAGAAGCACCAGCATATATTTGAAAATTATCATTGCTACCTCCCGCGAGCTGCTTTCGAGCATAATACTCGATTTCAGCATACATAGTGTATTATACCATACACTAACGCTTCTATGTGCGTTCTAGCGGATAAAAAAACAATCCCAACTATGGTTGGGATTGTTTTAACTCTTATGCGTTCTATAGCTTTGTTGCGTCAATGACCGTACAGCCAGCGGCTGCCGCTGCCTCCATCGCATATGCCGAATCTTCATATACCGCAGTCTCCTCTGCGCTCACACCGTGCTTCTCACAGGCCATGCGCCAAATCTCCGGCTTGTCCTTGCTAAGTCCGAAGTCATCCGCAGAATATATAGCCTCGAAGCCCTCGAGCACACCAAGTCTCTCGAATGTAGCTCTTATGCAGTCAGCATCAGAAGTCGAAAGAGCAATCATTCTCGCACCTTCCCTCTGCAGTTTGCGAAGCTCCTCGAGAGGTGCCTCAATAGGCTCAATCACCTCGGAATACTGATGATAGATTACAGCTGCGATATCCGCCTTGATCTGCTCCACAGAATCTGTGATTCCATAGTTCTCGATGAAGAACTCAGCCACCTCATTGAGAGTCATGAGCTCAATCGTATCGTAAAGATCCGCAGGCGAATCCTTGCCCTTGCTCGCAAGGTAGAGCCTTCCGAGCTCATGCCACATTGGCATTGAGTCTATCAGTGTTCCATCAACGTCAAAAATATAGAATCTATACATAGTCTACTTGTTCTTCTTTCTGAATGCTGCCACGATTACACACAGAACGATTGTTGCGAGCATATCTGGCAGTGTGTTGCCGACTGGAGTATCAACGCCCATAAGCACTCTGTAGAGAGCGAAGCCTGCAAGCCAGATAACGAAGTTGATGATATCTGCGCTCTTGTCAGAGTTGTCGAGCTTGAGAATGAAGTTATCAGCAATCTGAATCGCAATCATTGGAGCGAAGATTGATCCGATTAGGTAGAGGAAGTTAGTGATGTCATCCATTGGGAAGAGGATGGCAGCGATTGTACCTACTACTGCTACTCCTACACCGAAAGTCTTGCCGCTGATCTTGCTTGAGATCGACTCCGCAGATACTCCTGCTGAGTAAGCATCAAGGAATGTTGTTGTAACTGTTGAGAAAACGATGATCAGAAGACCAGCGATTCCAAGTCCAGCCTTAACCATGATAACAGCGATATCGTACTCTCCTGTGAAGATAGCTGCACCCATACCGATGAGGTACATCCAGCTTGAGATGATGCCGTATGTTACTGCACTTGTGAGTGTTGCTGCGAATGGCTTCTCTGCCTCTCTTGTGTAGTCACTGATGAGTGGCAGCCATGAGAGTGGCATTGCAACTGCAAGCTCTACTGCTGCACCGAAGCTCATGCTATCATCGCTGATTCCTACTGCTGCATTCTCTCCGAAGAAGATAAGCTTGCAGAGAATCAGTGTGAGGATGAAGAGGGCAGCCATAGCAACTGTATTAATCTTGCCGAGGTTTGTGATTCCAATCATGATCCAGAGGATGATGAGGCCACCGATTACGAGGCACCATACCCATGCGCCTGTGTTAACGATGCCGTTAACCGAGAGCGCTCCGTCATATATCATAATAGCTGTCCAACCAACAAGCTGAATTACATTGCAGAGTGAGAAGAACTTACCGCCCTGCTCACCAAAGCTCATCTTAACTGTTTCCATAGCGCTCTTCTTTCTTGCAGCGCCGATATAACCTGCGAGGAAGAGCAGGATGCAACCGATGATGTGTCCAACTACGATTGCTGCAAATCCCTTTGCCATTCCAAGAGGTGCGAAATAAGTTCCAGTGAGGATCTCCGCGATGGATACTCCCGCACCAAACCAGATCAGGCCGTTAGCAAAGAGGCCTGTTCCCTTGCGTTCAACTGATGTGTTCATAATCTCTAATACTCTCCTTCCACTTTAAAGCCGTGATTCATTGGGCCCTTGCCCTTGCCGAGATTAAGCATTGCTGCAAGACATCCGCTGATGTAGCGCTTAGCTCTTTCTACTGAATCATCCAGAGAGTATCCCTTAGCGAGGTTAGAAGCGATGGCACTTGAGAGTGTGCAACCTGTTCCGTGTGTGTTAGGGTTGTCGATTCTCTTACCGTAGAACCACTTAATCTCGCCATTTCTCCAGAGAAGGTCATTAGCATCGTTGATCTGGTGTCCGCCCTTAACCAGGACTGCACAGCCGTATCTTGTGCCAATCTCCTCTGCAGCCTTGATCATCTCCTCCTCGTTGCCAATAGTCATACCTGAGAGAATCTCAGCTTCAGGGATGTTAGGTGTAACCACCTCGGCGAGAGGGATGAGCTTTGAAGTCAGCGCATCAACTGCACTGTCCTCGAGAAGCTTAGCTCCACTTGTTGCAACCATTACAGGATCAACAACAATGTGCTTCGCGTCATACTCCGTGAGCTTCTCCGCAATCTTTGCGATGAGCTCTGAGGATGATACCATTCCAATCTTGATTGCGTCCGGATAGATGTCTGTAAAAACACAGTCAAGCTGCTCTCCCAGAAACTCCGGTGTTGCGTCAAGAATTGCTGTTACGCCGGTAGTATTCTGGGCTGTAAGTGCAGTGATAGCTGTCATGGCATATACGCCATTTGCCATCATTGTCTTGATATCAGCCTGAATTCCGGCGCCTCCGCTAGAATCACTTCCAGCGATTGATAATGCTGTTCTCATAATAGAACTCCTTTCGATATACATTATTTTTTGTATAGCGACAGCAAGTGGTGCCCCCGAGCTGCCGCTTGATTAACTTGTTATTATGCCTTGAGCATTGTCTCAGTCTGAGCAACGAGATCCTCAGTAGCCGCCTTGATATCAGGCTTACCGAAGATAGCGCTGATTACTGATATTCCGTCAATTCCTGTGCCAGCGAGCTCAATCACGTTGTCTCTTGTGATACCGCCGATAGCTACTACAGGAATCTCAACCGCCTCGCAAATCTCCTTGAGTACATCGTGGCCTACCTCATCAGCGTCGTCCTTCGATCCCGTAGGGAAAACAGCTCCGACTCCGAGGTAGTCTGCGCCGCGCTCCTGCGCGAGGAGTGCCTGCTCGACAGTCTGGGCGGATACGCCGATGATTTTGTCTGGACCAAGCGCAGTTCTTACGTTGCCTGCCTCCATATCTGACTGTCCAACATGAACGCCGTCAGCATCGCAGTCGATTGCAACCTGCACATTATCGTTGATAACGAATGGCACATTGTACTTAGCACAGAGTACCTTCATCTCGATTGCCTCAGCGAGGAACTCCTCATCGGAGAGATGCTTCTCTCTGAGCTGCACGAATGTTGCGCCACCCTGCAGTGCGAGTTCAACCTGCTCCATAAGTGTCTGCTCACCTGTCCAGTGTCTGTCAGTTACCGCATATACCTTGAGTGATTCTGCTTTACAGTTCTTACTAACGGATTTCATACTTTGCTCCCTTGTTCAGTGTCTCTGCATCCATATTGTAGATTGCATCGATGATGTGATTTCTGTAGCTTGAGTTACCCTCGCCCTCTCTCATATAGGACCAGCCGATCTCTCCAGCGAGTCCCATTGTGCATACTGCAGCTGCTGTTGCCTCGAGCACGTTGTCAGGATTTGCAGTGATAAATGCTGTTGTCATTCCTGAGAGCTGGCATCCTGTTCCTGTGATTGCTCCCATCTCAGATCTGCCATTTCTGATTACATAGCACTTCTCAGCGTCTGCCACGAGGTCGATTGCTCCAGTAATAGCTACTACAGCACCACTCTCCTTAGCGAAGCTCTTAGCAAAAGCTACTGCGCTGTCGAGTGTCTCATCTGTAACCTTATCTGCTACGTCAGCGTCAACTCCCTTAGTTGTTCCGCTTCCGAGTGCGAGTGTCTTAATCTCTGAGATATTACCTCTGATTACAGTGAAGTTAACCTTCTCCATCAGGCCTGTTGATGTCTCAGTTCTCAGTCTGCTTGCTCCAGCTCCAACTGGATCTAGAAGAATCTTGTGTCCGAGCTCTGAAGCCTTAGTGCCAGCGAGGTACATTCCCTCAATTGAATCCTTAGTCAGAGTTCCGATGTTGATATTGAGACCACCGCAGATAGTTGTGATGTCCTCTACGTCATCTGGCTCAGCTGACATGATTGGGCTTGCGCCGCAAGCGAGAATTACGTTAGCTACATCATTAACAGTTACATAGTTTGTGATATTGTGCACCAGTGGCACGTTCTTTCTCACGTTGTCGAGCATTGTTCCGAGCATTTGTCTGTCCTCCTATTGTCTACTTTTTTCTCTCATCTGCATTGAATGTTGGAAGTGCGCCGCTTCTGAGAATGATCTTCAGAATCACGTACGCGAGGATTGATCCTGCAACAGTCGAGATGAGGAATGGAATTATATACACTGTCATTGTCTCCGGATTGAGTCCCATCAGAAGCTTTGCAACTGGGTATGCAGCAAGGCCGCCGAGAATTCCAGTTCCGAGCGCCTCAGCAACACAAGTTGGAAGAAGCTTCTTAGTGAACTTGTACATAAGTCCACAGCAGAGGGCTCCGATCATGCTTCCAGGAAAAGCCATAAGGCTTCCAAGTCCGAAGAGATTTCTGAGAAGGCTCGCACAGAATGCGATTACCAAACCCCAGAATGGTCCAAGTGCTACTGCAGATATGATATTGACCATATGCTGCACAGGAGCACAGCGGCTTCCGAGAACAGGTACGCTCAGAAGACTGCCTGCTACTGCTACCGCAACGAGAAGCGCCGCGACAGCAAGTTTCTTAGTTTTGTTCTGCGCCATAACAAATACCTCCGTTTCACGCTTCAAAACAGAAATAACGATGTGGCGCCTCCGCCTAAGCGGTACTACGACAGAAGGTGGTGCCCCCAATCTGCCGAACCTGATTGCATCAAGATAAAAAGCGGACACACCCTGTAGGGTATGTCCGCATTGCTTCGTCGCTAGTATCCCTACGTTGGCATTATCCAAATCAGGTTATGGGTCGGGACAGCGTCTGCCCCCTCTCAGCCGGATTTTGCTCCAGCTCCCCTTTTGTATTCAATTCTAGTACATTATAATACCGTCCGTCGTCTCTTTCAAGTTGAAAAAAACCAAATTTAGAATTTGCAACTTTGCATCAAATGCGCAAGTGGTATATAATTAATCGATTATCCAACAGATAAGGAGAGTACTATGACAAATAAGGAATTAAGCGAGCTTATTTACTCGGAAATCACCGCAACTCCAGAGGACTACGAGGCGCAGTACCCTGCCCGCGAGCTTCCAGAAGGAGCTAAGGTAACAAGACTCGGACCAAGCCCTACAGGTTTTATCCACCTCGGTAACCTCTACGGAGCTTTCGTAGACGAGAGACTTGCGCACCAGAGCGGCGGAGTTTTCTACCTGAGAATTGAAGATACAGACGACAAGCGTTTCGTTGAGAATGCAGTAGAGACTATCATCTCATCTCTCGCCTTCTTCGACATCAAGTTCGACGAGGGTGTTACTGAGAACGGAGATATCGGTATCTACGGAGACTACACACAGAGCCACAGAGGCGAGATCTACCGCTGCTATGCAAAGAAGCTTCTCGCTGAGGGCAAGGCATACCCATGCTTCCTCACAGAGGAGGAGATCACTGAGATCCGAGCTCAGCAGGAGGAGCAGAAGATTGCTCCTGGTATCTATGCTGGCTGGTCAAAGTACAGAGACTGGGACAAGGACGAGTCAATCGCAGCTGAGGTAGAGGGAAAGATCAAGGCTGGCGAGTCATTCGTTATCCGTCTCAAGTCACAGGGAACACCTAATGCTTCAGGCGATGCTATTAAGAGAAATACAGTTTTCGATGCTGTAAGAGGTTCACTCGAAGTTCCTGAGAACTTCCTCGATATCGTAATCATCAAGGCAACTGGTATCCCAACATACCACTTCGCTCACGCTGTAGACGATCACCTCATGAGAACAACTCATGTTGTTAGAGGTGAGGAGTGGCTGCCATCACTGCCAATCCACGTTGAGCTCTTCAACGCACTTGGCTTTGAACTTCCAACATACTGCCACACTGCAGTACTTATGAAAATTGGAGAGGACGGCAACAAGCGTAAGCTCTCAAAGAGAAAGGATCCAGAGCTCTCTCTCGACTACTACAGAAGCCAGGGTTACCACCCAGCTGCTGTAAGAGAGTACCTGCTCACAATCCTCAACTCAAACTACGAGGAGTGGAGAATGGAGAATCCAGATGCTCCTATCGACGACTTCGAGTTCACAACGGAGAAGATGTCATCATCAGGCGCCCTCTTCGACCTCGATAAGCTCAACGATGTAAGCAAGAACACACTCCTCAGAACACCTGCTTCTGAGATTGCTGAGTTCCTCAAGAACTGGTCAGAGGAGTTCGCTCCAGAGTACGAGTACGTATTCAAGGATATGGCTCTCCTCGAGCAGATTCTCGATATCGGAAGACACGACGCAAGACCTCGTGCTGACCTCGTATACGCTAGACAGATCATGGAGTTCATCAGCTACTTCTTCGAGGAGTCCTTCAAGATTGTTGACGAGTTCCCAGCTGAGGCGGCTGCAGATGTTAAGCCTATCCTCGAGGGATACCTCGCAAGCTACGACCACAGCGACGACAACGAGCAGTGGTTCAACAAGATCAGAGAGCTCGCTGTTGAGCTTGGCTACGCTGCAAAGCCTAAGGATTTCAAGAAGAACCCAGACGACTACAAGGGTCACGTTGGTCACGTAAGTTGCGTAATCAGAATCGCACTTATGGGCCGTGCACAGTCACCTGACGTATGGACAATCCAGCAGATAATGGGCGAGGCTACTGTAAGAGACAGAATCGAGAGGTGCCTCTAATGTGCGCAGCTAAGGAACCTATTCTCGTAATTATGGCTGCCGGTATGGGCAGTCGTTACGGCGGCAACAAGCAGCTTGATCCTATCACTGAGCAGGGCGACATCATTATGGACTTCTCCCTCTACGATGCATGGAAGGCCGGCTTCAAGAGAGTCTGCTTCATCATCAAGAAGGACTTCGAAGAAGTCTTCAAGGCTCACATCAAAGCTGGTGCCGGCAAAGTAATGGAGACATACTACGCTTTCCAGGATATCAACGATATCCCCGAGTGCTTCGAAGTTCCAGAAGGCAGAACTAAGCCTTGGGGAACAGGTCACGCAGTTCTCGCCGCAAGAGACATCATAGATGCCCCTTTCGCAGTAATCAACGCTGATGACTACTACGGACGCATTGCATTCGAGCTCTGCTACGACTTCCTCTGCAACAAGGCTGATGCAAGCCACAACTGTATGGTTGGCTTCCAGGTTGAGAATACTCTCTCCGAGAATGGTGGAGTATCAAGAGGCATCTGCCACGGAACTGAGGGCAACACTGGCCTTCTCACAGACATCGAGGAGCACCTTGATGTCAAGAGAAACAAGGACGGTGAGCATGCTGGCATCATCACTGGCCACAACTCAGCTGGAGTAGTGCACCTCATCGAGGACGGAACACCTGTCTCAATGAACCTCTGGGGCTTCAGCCAGGAATTCATGGACAAGGTCAAGGCTGGCTTCGCTACACAGCTCAGCAATATTATCGAGGAGAACCCACTCAAGGGCGAGTACTATCTCCCACATCCAATCAGCGAGCAGCTTCGCACTGGTGAGGCAAGCTATGAGATTCTCACATCAGGAGACAAGTGGTTCGGAGTAACATACAAGGAAGACAAGCCGGCAGTAGTTGCCAAGTTTGCAGAACTCAAGGCAAGCGGCTTCTACCCAATAGACCTTTTCTAATATGAATATCAATTAGGACAGCCTGCGAGATCGTACTTGCAGGCTTCTTTGTTTAGAGTTTGAATCTCTTCTAATTATTGATGGATTGGACTTCAACTGAGTTTACGGCTCGATTCCCTTGTTTGGGTGATTCCAGCTCAAGGTCGAGCCACACAACTGCTCGCAACAATTTCGTGCAAGCAAAAAGGAGAGTTTGCTGGCAAACTCTCCTTGTGTGTTTATTCTACTGTAACGCTCTTTGCGAGGTTTCTTGGCTTGTCGATCTCGCAGTGTCTGTCCTTAGCTACGAAGTATGCGTAGAGCTGGAGTGGAACTACTGTGAGAAGCGGTGTGAGCTCGTCTCTACACTCTGGGATGTAGATTACCTCGTTTGAGTGGTTGACAATTGAAGTATTGCCTTCCTTAGCAATTGAGATGATATGAGCATTACGAGCCTTGATCTCCTGGATGTTGGATACAGTCTTGTCGAAGATCGCATCCTGAGTTGCAAGAGCAATTACGATTGTTCTTGGCTCCATCAGGGCAATTGTACCGTGCTTCATCTCGCCGGCAGCAATTGCGAATGATGGGATGTATGATACCTCCTTGAGCTTGAGCGAGCCCTCGAAGGCAACACTTGAATCGAGGCCTCTTCCGATGAAGAATACCTGATCTCTGTCGTAGTAATCATATGCAAGTCTCTCGATATCCTGCTCCTTCTTGAGAATCTCCTCAATCTGAGAAGGAATTCTCTTGAGCTGTGCAACGTAGTCAGCATAGTCATCTGGCTCGATTGTGCCCTTAAGGTCTGCGAAGTATAGAGCGAGCATGTAGAGGCAAAGGAGCTGAGTTGTGTATGCCTTTGTTGAAGCAACTGAGATCTCAGGACCAGCCCATGTGTAGAACACCTCGTCAGATTCTCTTGCTACTGAGCTTCCTACTACGTTGACGATTGAGAGGATGTGAGCACCCTGCTTCTTAGCCTCTCTAAGAGCCTCGAGTGTGTCGGCAGTCTCACCTGACTGGCTGACAGCGATAAAGAGAGTCTTCTCATCGATGAACTGGCGTCTGTATCTGAACTCTGAAGCTACATCAATCTGAACTGGAATGCCAGCAATCTTCTCGATGAAGTACTGTCCAACGAGGCCAGCGTGGTAAGCTGTTCCGCAGGCAACGATGATAATCTTGTTGTAGCTGTTGAGCTGCTCTGCAGTCATATCAATGCCGTAGAGCTTGATTCTGTCATCCTCTGTAAGGCTTCTGCTGAGAGTCTCCTGGATGCCCTTAGGCTGCTCGTGAATCTCCTTGAGCATGAAGTGCTCGTAGTCACCCTTGTCAGCTGCATCTACGTCCCAGCCGATGTGCATAAGCTCTCTCTTAACAGGCTTGTCATCCTCATCGAAGATCTCGATTGCGTCCTTTGTGAGCACAACTGTGTCACCATTCTCGATGAGGAAAACATCCTTAGTGTGCTTGAGGATTGCACTGAAGTCAGATGCAACGAAGTTGAAATTCTTGCCCTTAGCTGCGATGAGCGGAGCATTTCTTCTGTATGCAACGAGCTTGTCTGGCTGATCTGCAGCAACAGCAACGAGTACGAAGGTTCCCTCCATCTCCTTTGTTGCCGCATCCATTGCAGCCTTGAGGTCTCCGAGCTTCTTGAAGTGCTCTGCGATAAGCATGCAAGCTACCTCTGTGTCTGTATCTGAGATGAACTCAACACCCTCAGCCTGAAGCTTAGCCTTGAGCTCGATGTAGTTCTCAACTGTTCCATTGTGAACTACAGCAATAGTCTTATCGCTATTGAAATGTGGATGAGCATTAGTAACTGTTACGCCACCGTGAGTAGCCCATCTTGTGTGGCCGATGCCGACTCTTCCGCCGAGGTCCTCGTCACCGATAACCTTGCGGAGGTTGACGATAGGTCCAACGGCTTTTCTAATCTTGATCTCGCCCTCGTTAACTACTGCAACTCCGGCTGAGTCATATCCTCTGTACTCAAGTTTCTCAAGTCCATCAATGAGGAAATTCTGCGGGCTCTGAAGTCCTACATATCCTACTATTCCGCACATATAATGTGTCTCCTTTCCTACTTTGCGCCGAATTTCTCGACTATAAGGTCTGCAATCTCCTGAGCATAGCCGAGGATAACATCCTCATCCTCGCCCTCGAGCATAACCCTGATAAGAGGTTCTGTTCCTGAAGGTCTGATCAGAACTCTGCCTGAACCCTCCATCTTCTTCTCAACCTCTGCAATTCTGTCCTTAATCTCCTGATCATTGAGAGCAACAGCCTTTGTCTCTGTTGTCACTCTGGCATTAACAAGCGCCTGTGGGTAGATTCTGATGGAATCTCTGAGCTCGCTCACCTTCTTGCCTGAAGCAAGGTATGCCTTCATGAACTGAAGTGAGCTGAGAACTCCATCGCCTGTTGTTGTGTGGTTCAGGAAAATCATATGTCCTGACTGCTCTCCACCGAGTACTGAGCCTGTCTGCAGCATTGACTCAAGAACGTAGCGGTCACCAACGCCTGTTACATCAACACTGATTCCGAGCTCTGCAAGGTGCTTGTGCAGTCCGATGTTGCTCATTACTGTAGCAGTTACCTTGTTGTCGTACAGCAGACCATCGTTCTTGAGCATCTCTCCGCAGATGCAGATTACTCTATCACCATCGAGGAGTCTACCCTTCTCATCGACAACGATGAGTCTGTCAGCATCGCCGTCGTATGCGAATCCGATGTCAGCGCCAACTTCAACTACTTTCTTCTGAAGATCCTCCGGATGTGTTGATCCGCATCCGTTGTTGATATTGATGCCGTCTGGCTCATTAGCGATTACTGTAACGTCTGCTCCGAGTGCCTCATATACGATAGGAGCTGTCTGGTATGCCGCTCCGTTCGCCGTATCGAGAACTACTCGCACACCTTTAAGATCTCCCTCGAAAGTGCTGAGGAGGAAGTCCGTGTATGTCTTGAGTGCATCCTCTGATCTTGAAGCACGTCCGAGCTTGTCTCCGATATATTCTGGATGATCGAAGCTCTCGGCGAGGATGATATCCTCAATCTTGGCCTCAGTGCTGTCGTCCAGCTTGAAGCCCTTGCCGTTGAAGAGCTTGATTCCGTTGTATTCATATGAATTGTGTGACGCAGAGATTACAACTCCTGCATCAGCGCCGTACACCTTAACGAGATGTGCTACGGCTGGGGTTGGGAGAACCCCGAGTTTGAGAACATTACCGCCTACAGAGAGGATTCCCGCTGTGAGCGCATCCTCGAGCATGTCTCCTGATATTCTTGTGTCCTTGCCGATGAGGAAAAGTGGCTGGTGGCCATCCTCACCGAGCACGAAGGCTGCTGCCTTACCGATGTCAAATGCCATTGAAGGAGTGAGCTCCTTATTAGCGACACCTCTTACTCCATCTGTACCAAATAATCTTCCCATACTAATTATTTACCTTTACTTTGAGTTTTGCGAGAATCGAAGAGTTCGCGAGTTGCACGCCCTCTGGCAGCTTGAAATTGATTGTAATACTGCCGCTCTTCTTCATATCGCTTATGTCGATTGGCTCTGCTTCGATTCGCTCGATTGAATCGAGAATCTCAGCCGATCCCTTGATTGAAACGCTGTTAGGCGCAACAAATGTACGTCCCATCTCGCTTTCACCTGTATTTATAACCTCGAGGTCAAGCTCAACAGTCTTGATTGGCACTCTATGCGCCTTGACGCTTATGCTTGATGGAAGCACTACTACATGCTTAATCTCTTTGCCAGTCTTATCAACCGCTATTGGAGTTGCGGTAAAAGTTTCTGAGTTATTGCCCACGAAGTCCGCGTTGAGCGGGAGTAGCACGTATGCCACCTCGTCTACGAGCTTCTTTGCGCCCATAACGCTCACCCTAGCCGCACTTATTTCGTCGATATAAGGCTCAATATTCGCATCGTTATTGTCTTTGTAGCCAACTGCTACATCTACATCTCTATTATTGCTCTTGCTCACAGTAACATTGATCACGCTGTGAGACTGATACTTGAGCACTGTTCCATCAGGTGCCGTAACCTGAACGGGTATCTTCTTAACACCTTCAGATAACTGTGCAACATTGACAGTTGCGACAATTCTGTTGGATGACATACCGATAATATCCGAGCGGTCGAGAGAAAGCTTAACAGAAAGCGATTCCGCAGATGCGTTCTCTATTCCGAGACCGCGCTCACCGAGCTCGTACTCGCCCTCGAATGTGATAGGAACATCTCTGTATGTCTTCGTTGTCATTGGATTGACACTATATGCTACATAGAACCAGGCTAGAAATGCGATAGCAATCGAGATCAGAATATTCACACTGTTGACTTTCTTGCGAAAGAACTTATTCATCTCTGCTACCTCCCTTCAGCCCGAGTAAAGATAAGAGCTTGCTCTGCTTTGCTCTATCGTCAGGCATGTATATCTCCAGGAGAGCCTTCTCGATTGTCTTGCCGTCAACGAATCTTCTGAGTCTGCCGTTCTCAGCTATTGAGATAGCACCAGTCTCCTCCGACACTACGATGACAAGAGCATCGGACACTTCGCTCATTCCAACTGCAGCTCTGTGTCTTGTTCCAAGATTTCTTCCGATATCCACTCTCTCTGTAAGAGGAAAAACGCAACTCGCTGCGAGCACTCTCATACCTCGAATGATTACACCTCCGTCGTGAAGAGGAGATCCCTCGTAGAAGAGATTGCCGAGCAGTCTTGCACTGATCTTCGCATCAATCTCCGCACCCTTCTCAGTGTGTTCAGAGAGCATTGTCTCTCTCTCGACTGCGATGAGTGCTCCAGTTCTAGTTGCCGAGAAGTCCTCTACAGCATCCACAATCTCGCGTACTACTGCAAGCGCCTCCTCATTAGCGAAGTCCTTTGACTGCGTAAGTAAGAATGACTTTCGTCCGAGTTTCTCGAGACCTCGTCTTAGCTCAGGCTGGAAGATTACGATAATCGCAAATAATCCCATTGTAATCAGGCTCTTCAGCAGCCAGTTGAGCACGTTCAGATTGAAGAAATCCGAAACAAAGAAAAGCGCCACAAGGAGTACAATCGCACGGAGCAGAAGCTGGGCTCTCGTCTCTCTGATGAACTCGAGAACCTTATATGTGAGGTATGCAACTACAGCGATATCGATGATATCGGTTGGTCGAATACTCATAATTATGCTGGTCAGGTTCTCTAACATTGTTCCTCCTTAGTGACGTCTGTTTCAATTAGTGTCTGGAATTATTATTCCCCATCAGTCATTATCTGATTGATCTTCTGCTTTGCCTCTGCGATGCTGTCTGCATCCTGAGCCATTACGTAGCAAGGTGTTGAACCTGTGCTGTAAGTACCTGTTGATGAGTCGTGACCCTTAAGTGTGATCTTCTCAATCTTCCAGTTAGGGCTCTTAGCAATCTGCAGCTTAACGAGTGATCTGATCTCCTGTGAAGAGATGTTCATCTCGATGTAATCAGAAAGTGCTGTGATAATGTTGTTGTACTTCAGCAGGATTGTCTTGCTGCTTGTCGCCTTCTTAATCATAGCCTCGAAAACAGCCTGCTGGTTCTTGATACGCTGATTATCTCCTTCCTCGAAGGCCTTACGCTCTCTTGCGAATGCAAGTGCCTTCTGGCCACCCATGTGGTTCATTCCCTTTGATACGATGTATGAAGGCATCTTGACAGGTCTGAATGTGTACTCAGAATATACGTCAATTCCGCCGATAGCATCGATGAACTTGATTACTGTTGTGAAATTAACCTTTACATAGTAGTTGACCTTGAGATCAAGCAGATCCTCAACGGCTCCGATTGTATCCTCTGTGCCGTAGAATCCGGTATGAGTAATCTTGTCGGCCTGATTGCCGTGATTAACCATTCGAATCTGATAGTCTCTTGGAATTGATGTCAGGAGAATCTCGTTAGACTTAGGGTTAACAGTTACGAGCATGTTAACGTCTGATCTTCCCTGTGTGTCAATCTCTCCATTTACATCAAGACCTGTGATGAGGATGTTGAAAGGTTCTGTATTAACTCTAACGCTGTTCTCGTTCTTAACATCAGTTCCAATGCTGTCGAGGAAGGACAGTGTTCCAAGAGCGTAAGCAGATCCCACTCCATAGATGAAGATGAGCATAACACTCAGGATAGTTGCAAACACCTTCGCCCACATCTTAATGTTCTTGAAGTAAAGCTGGATGAACAGAACAAAGCTCAGCAGAAGGAGCACCACGCCCAGCTCAATGAGTGTTACAGCTGGAAGCACATCCATCTTCACCATAACGCCAGCGAATACTGCCAGAAAGAGCAGATAAACTAATGCGAGAATTCTGGTGAACTTATAGAACTTGCTGTTCTTTCTGTTCTTCTTATTCTTCTTAGACTTCTTTGATTCCTTTGGTTCAAAATCTCCTGAATCGCCAGATGGGTCGGAATAGTTGAAATCCGGCACATGCAACAGCTGCTCCAGCTCTTCATTTCTACGATTATTCATACCAAACTCCTTAGCTAATGTTTAATAATTATGGCCATTCGTATAATTGTACCAAAAAATGAACAGCCGTTCAATCTTATCTAATTGTCTCAATTACGCCGTATGCATTGCCCTTTCTCTTGTATACGACATTAACTGAATCTGTATCCATATCGAGATATACGAAGAAATCGTGTCCGAGCATCTCCATCTGAAGAATTGCCTCCTCAGCGCCCATTGGCTGGAGCTCAAACTGCTTTCTCTTTACAACAATCTGCTCCTCAACTGGCTCATCTTCCTCGAAATCTGGAATGAACTCAAACTTGAGGGCCTTGTTCTCGTGGTATCTCTCCTGAAGCTTACCCTTGAGCTTGCTCATCTGATTTGCCAGCTTGTCGAGAACAATATCCATTGCATCGTATACGTTCTCCTCTGCAGCCTCAGCTCTGAATACTGCCTGCTTTGCATTGATAGTTGCCTCAATCTTGGCAAGATCCTTGAACTTTGAAACTACGACATTCGCTGTAACGTCCTCATGGAAGAACTTATCGAGCTTGTCGAACTTCTTCTCAATGTTCTCTTCGAGTCTGTCACTTACCTTGTAATTCTTTGTTAAAATATTAATCTTCATAGCACAACCTCCTTATGTTGCAGTTGCTCAACATTATTATACCACATAGCCACTTTTGAATGTGGTAAAAAGATGTGTTTTTGGCGACAGCTGGCGGCATTCCATACGAAATTCTCCCTCAAAAGAGTGTACTGCGGGGGAATTTGCGCTGTGATATGCTTCATCCATGCAAATACTTAAGAAACTGCTCGATTTGATATATCCAGAAGGGCTTTACTGCCACTGTTGTGACAAGATCATAAGTCCTGACAGAAGCTATGGTCTGTGCAATGAATGCATGGATGGTTTCAAGTGGGCCACTGGCAGATGCTGCCTCAAATGTGGCAAGCCACTCTCACCTTCTAACCCCAGAGTGATTTGCTACAGCTGCAGTGAGCACAAGCACAATTATCACAGGGGATACACCTGCACAGAATACGGCACGCATGAGAGGTCTCTTCTCTACAAACTCAAGTACAACGGCAGTACTTATGTTGCGCCAATGGTAGCCGAGGTGATGTACGACCGCATGATCTCACTTGGAATCGAGGATGATTACGATATTCTGATACCGGCACCTTCCCACAAGAGCAGAGCGCTGAGCCGCGGGTATAATCAGACAGAACTTATCGCGGAAGAGCTCTCACGCCTTACGCACATCCCTGCAAGCGACGAGATACTCGAGAGAATCAGCCACACTGCAGCCATGCGAACGCTGACACCAGAGCAGAGGCGGAGCCAGCTGCAGGGTGTTTTCGCTATGAAGAAAGGTCAGGAGGAAGCTGTGCGAAATAAGAGAGTGCTGCTCGTTGACGATATCTATACGACAGGAGCGACGGCGGATGCTCTTTCGGAGCTGCTTTATTCGTCGGGTGCGGCGCGTGTTGATATTCTCTCTTTCTCGGCGGGTGCCGATGTGGTAAAATAGACCTTAATCTGTGACCGAGTCATGTTCGTGGTTGAAAGTCCAAGCCAGCTACGGGCAAAGGGATCCACGTAAGCTGCCGCAGAGATCGGCAGTGATCATGGCGTAGTTTAGAAGTAAGTCCTCCGCAAAGCGGGTCAAGGCAAGTGTGGGGTCAAAGACCAGGTCGAGTGACTCGTCTGCAGATTAATCCAGATTACAATCGGAGAACGATATGGCAAAAGAGAATGATTTATATTACGGCGACTTACTGCTCCTCAAGAGAAGAGTCAACGAGTGGCAGAACGCTCATCCAAAGGGCAAGATTGCGAAACCTCTCAAGGTGTTTGTGATACTGCTCGGTTTTGGCGCAATTATTGGTGCTTATAAGTACGATCCAGTTGCTGCTACTAAGGAAGGCTTCTCGGTTTTCACAGCGACAATGCTGGTGGTCTTCATTCTGATGATACTCTTCGCAAGGAAGCTCAACGCGACTCTGCAGCCACCTTTCGCGAAGCTCTATAACGCGAGATTTGAGGTGAGTGATGACGGAATCTACTGCTACTTCCAGCAGAAGATGGCCGAGTACGGATATTATATCAAGGACAAGAATATCAAGGAGTGGATTATCGATGACGAGGTTCACTGTATGTATATCAAGGGCAAGGCAGAGGTCACAATGACCAAGAAGGAAGGTGCTGAGAGACTCGGAACAATCGATGCTTTCTATATGCTCATTCCTTTCGATGAGTACGATCTCGAAGACCTGATTGCTCCATACGGTGAGCTCGTTCAGTTCAAGAATGGCACGCTCAGAGAACAGTTCACACAGGAAGGCACCAACCTGCCTATCATCATCGAAGAGAAGCCTTACAAGAAGAAATAGCAACAACAAAGAGGATGCTTACGCATCCTCTTGTTTTTTTACCACTTATTCATATCAAGCTCTACAAGCCTGCTTCTGAGCCCAGTGTATCTCTCATCTATTCTGTTATTGTTAATCATCCACTGCAGCTTCTGCTCGCTTCCGTCTATGATAACAAGCTGCTTGCCACGAGTCACTCCCGTATACAGGAGATTACGAGTCATCAGCATAGGTGGGAATGACCACATCGGAATAATTACTGCAGGGAACTCACTTCCCTGGCTCTTATGAACGGTAATCGCGTAGGCAAGGTCAACCTCGTCGAACATCTCGCCCTCGTATGTGACCAGCTTGTCATCCATCTCAACAAGCATAGTCTTCGCCTCGGAATCGATGCTTGTGACAATGCCGATATCACCGTTGAAGATGCCCTCGCCAGTCATAAATGTGTTAACATCCTTCCACTCGGCTCCGTAATTGTTCTTGAGCTGCATCACGCGGTCACCTTCACGATAGAGGCGTCCGCCGAGTTTGAGCTCAAACTTGTCATCAGCAGGCGGATTGATGACCTCCTGCAGGACGGTGTTGAGATTAGGTGCACCAAGCACGCCTTTCTTAGTCGGAGTCAGCACCTGAATATCGTGAGCGCTGTCGATGAAGTCGTAATGCGCCTCAAGTCTTCCTCCGACGAGGCTCTTGATGTTCTCGAGAATTGCATTCTCGCTGTCCTCGTGGATTATGAAAAAGTCCCTGTCAGGACTGTCGTTCGTCGATGGATACTCGCCCTCGTTGATCATATGGGCGTTCGTTACAATCAGGCTATCCGCCGCCTGTCTGTATATCTCCTTAAGTCTGACTACAGGAATGAATTCACTTCGAATAATATCTCGCAGAACATTACCCGCACCGACCGACGGAAGCTGATCCGCATCTCCAGTCAGTATGAGCCTGCAGCCGCTTGGTATCGCATCGAGGAGGCCATCCATCAGCATAATATCAATCATCGACGCCTCATCGACAATAATCGCGTTGTGCTCAAGAGGATTGTCCCCGTTGCGTCCGAAATACATCTCTTCCGTCTGCTCGTTGAATACGTATTCGAGTAAGCGATGAACTGTCATAGCAGGGCAAGCTGTCGCCTCCTCCATACGCTTCGCCGCTCTTCCAGTAGGAGCAGAGAGCGCGACTTTGATATCCATTCTCTCGAAGCAACGAACTATCGTGTCGATAATAGTGGTTTTGCCCGTTCCAGGACCACCAGTGATTACTGTGACATTATTAGTCAGAGCTGCGCGAACTGCTGAACGCTGTTTCTCAGAGAGCTGGAAGCCTCCGCGCTCCGCGCTGAGAGATGCTTCTGCATCGGCAATCAGATTGTCAATATTGATCGGAAGCGCATTGTAATAGTCGCTCATTAGGCGCTTGAAGTTATAGGCTGTGCGCTGCTCAGCCTGGTAATATCCGTATAGATAGATTACTGGAATATCATCTATAGTATCCGTCTGAATCTCGCCGCAGAACGCCATATCTGTGATGTTCTCAAGCACGCTCTCTGTACTCGTGTCGATGAGTTCAACTACGCGCTCAACCAGAATGCTCTCCGGCATCAGTGTGCTGCCGTTGACAGCCCACAGGCGTAGTATATGCTTGATTGCGCTCTGGATTCGGAATTCGCTGTCCGCCTCAATTCCAGCTCTCGCAGCAATTTTGTCCGCCTTGATGAAGTTGATGCCACGAATATCATCAACGAGGATATAAGGATTCTCCTTTACAATGGCCGCAGAGTCCACTCCGTAGAGTTTGAAGACCTTAACACAGTCGTTCATCTCAAGGCCGAGTTCCTGAAGTTCAAGCGACACTCGCGCGAATTCGCGCGACTCACCGAAAGACTCCTTGATCTTGGCCAGACTGTTAGGACCAATGCCCTTAATCTGGAGAAGGCTATCTGGATCTTCCTCCATTATTCTGAGGGAGTCATCACCGAATGTCTCAACTATGAGATCTGCAGTCTTAGGACCGATACCTCTGATAGAGCCAGATGCAAGGAACTCGCGAATAGCCTCTCTGCCTTCCGGCAGCATCTCCTTGTGGCTTGAGAAAGAGAACTGCTCGCCGTATTTCTGATGCACGACGAAATTGCCCTCGAGACTGAACTTCTTGCCAGCCGAAGGCTCATTCATAGCACCTGCTATTCTGATTGCGCCATCTTCAGTGTCGAAGACGGCAACAGTATAGCCGTTGCCGTCGTTATGGAATATTACTCTGCTAATTGTTCCCTGTATCTGCATCTATGTTTCTCTGTCTTAGAATGTGCGCTTATACAGTTTGCGGTTGTCGAGCTGGAAGACCTTCTCTGAGAACTCGCCAGGCTGTACCGCATTAAGTGTATCCTCGAAGTCGAACATCTTCGCATCTACCATATCGAGGTAGTGAAGAAGCTCAGCTTCTGGGAAAAGTGGCTTCTTAGGGCTACCGTATTCCGGCTCGTAGTGGTGTGAGAGCACCATATGCTCCATCATCACAGCCTTCTCCTCTGAGATTCCGAGCTCTCTGCAGCGTGCATCGATTACGATAGCACCCATAACCAGATGTCCGAGCATCTGTCCATCTCTTGAATATCCAGGTGACATTCCATTCTCATCTGACAGAATCTCATTGAGCTTCTCGATGTCGTGAAGTGCAACTCCAGCAAGAACGAGATCCTTCGAAAGAAATGGATACACCTCGCAGAATCTCTCGCCCATCATCATCATTCTCTTCACATGATAGAGGAGACCACCATACTCAGCGTGGTGGTTGCGCATGGCTGCTGGATAGTACATGAGTCTCTCTCTGTTGTCCTCATAGAATGAGAGGCAGAGCTTCTTGAGATCCTCGTCCTCGAAGGCATTGATTCTGCTCATGATATAATCGTACATATCCTCAGAAGCCTCTGGCGCTGTCTTATACAGTTCGCTTCTGTCGATAGCCTCACCTGCCATAAGAGGTGAAATTCTCTCGATATTGAGCTGAATTGTCGAGTTGAACTCTCCTATTCTTCCGGCAACACGTACGATATCACCAGGCTTGAGGCCGTAGATAAAGTCGCGCTCAGACGGATAGAGGTCCCACTTCTTGCCTCCAGCAACACCGCTCGCATCCGAGAGGTCAATTGCAAGATAATGCTTACCCGTCTTGCCAGTCTTAACGTCGGAGCCCTTAACTACGAAAATCTCGTCAAAGCTATCCCCAACCTTGAAATCTGCAATACTATATCTCATTAGATTCTCCTTATAATCTGATTGATTTCGAAAGTACGTTCTTCATTATACCACATTGCTGACGCTGTATCTTTGTGTTACAATCTTTTTCATTAGAAATATGCTTGTAACGTCTAGTTGCATCAGCAGAATAACGCGTTATCGGGAGGATATGATATGGATTTTGACGCTAAGAAAGCGACCCGTGCTACAGTCGAGTGGATACAGCAGTGGTTTGAGAAGAATGGTCCTGGTTGCAATGCCGTCATCGGAATCAGCGGAGGTAAGGACAGCTCAGTTGCTGCCGCACTCTGTGTTGAAGCTCTCGGTAAGGACAGAGTAATCGGCGTACTGATGCCTAATGGTGAGCAGAATGACATTGATATGTCGCATCTCCTCGTTGAGCACCTCGGCATCAAGAGCTACGTAATCAACATCGCAAGCGCCTTCGATGGAATCATCGCTGAGATGGAGAAAGCTGGCATTGAGATTGGCAAGGATACACGCATCAACCTTCCACCTAGACTCAGAATGTCAACACTCTATGCAGTTGGTCAGTCACACAACGGCAGAGTAATCAACACATGCAATATGAGCGAGGACTGGGTTGGATACTCAACAAGATACGGCGACTCAGCTGGCGATATGAGCCCAATGTGCAATTTCACAACAGCAGAGATCAGAGCAATCGGAACAGAGCTCGGACTTCCAGATGTACTTGTTCACAAGACTCCAACTGACGGACTCAGCGGACAGACAGACGAGGATAAGCTCGGCTTCACATATGAGGTTCTCGACCACTACATCAGAACAGGTGAGATCGAAGACCTAGAGGTAAAGGAGAAGATTGACAGACTCCACGAGCGCAATCTCTTCAAGCTTCGCTATATGGATACATTCGAGTACAAGGGCTAATCATAACCAAGCAAAGACGCGTGCCGATTTCGGCACGCGTCTTTGCTTGCGTAGATTCGCTAGATTACTTCAATCTGGCATGGCTTCATAGCCTTGAGTGCTGTCACATGCTGCTCAGGTGTAACTCCCGCACAGAGGTCCGCGTGTACGAATACTGGTGTCTCAGGGAAGAATGCCTTGAGCATCATAGCGTTCGAGATTACACAGATATCAGTGCAGACACCACAGAGGTGAATCTCGTCGATATCTCCCTCGCAGAGCTCCGCAACAAGGCCTGGAAGATCTGTTGAACCGAAGCTTGGCTTACGGATTCTCGCAGCATTGAGACGCTTTGCAGCCTCCTCTACTGGCTCACAGAGCATCCATCCGAGCGACCACTCAACACAGTGCTTAACTGGAAGATAGTGACCCTCGAGAGTCTCCATATAGTTCTCCTTATGTGTATCGTAAGTGCAGATAACTGGCCCATCCCACTCGTCCATCAGCTTTGCAACATCGTCTGCAATAGCCTGAGCTTCCTTGGTACCGAGTACTCCATCTACGAAATCCTTCTGCATATCAATTACAATTAATGGTTTCATATTAAACCTCCATCGTTCTCTATTCGAATTAATTATATTTAGTTTCAAAACATTGGTCAATAATTCTCGACTTTAGCACTTTAGTGTGTTAAACTAACACTATCGCTGAAAGGAGAATATCAAGATGAATAGTGACCATATTGCAGAGAATAAGAACCAGTTCTATGAAGCCATCCTTGCTCTTCAAACTCCCGAAGAATGTGATGCATTCTTTGAGGACGTATGCACAATCAAGGAGATTATGGATCTTTCTGCTCGCCTGCAGGTTGCCAAGATGCTCGATGAAGGAACTATTTTCAGTGAGATCAGCAAGCAGACAGGTGCAAGCTCTGCAACTATTAGCAGAGTCAACAAATGCCTTCGCTTTGGTCCTGGCGGCTACCGCCTGATTCTTGACCGACTGAAGGACAAAGAAGCGTAATACAAAATTACTACCCCGCGTCGAACGCGGGATTTTCTTATATACAAAAAAAGCTGGCCAAAGACCAGCTTTTGCTAAATTTCGGTAAGTTCTACTTGTCAGTGAGCATCATAGCCAGCGAATCATCCCCAAAGAAGGTATTCGCATTATAGAGGAACATAACCTCATTGACGCACTCAAGAGCCATCAGATCATCCACATTATCGTAGTAATAACGCGGATCAACTACAACAATCTCACGATAGTACTGCATCAAGAAAGGAATCATACTGTTCGCATACGAATCCTTCACAAGCAGCAGTCTGCGATTCGACTTGATCGGAGTCTTGATTGTGTACACCGGATGATTGCTTCCACCGAAAACAGTGTACGCATCCTTCACATCGAGATTCTCAAGTCTGTAGTATTTGCTCGTCTTCTCCTTGCTGTCCTCATAGTAGATTACTGAATTCTTGTACAGCTTCTCGTCAGCAGGCACCGCAATCTTCACAGCATCAGCCTTACCTCCAACAAAGCCACTCTCAGACGCAAGTGTTCCCACGAAATAATTATCTACAGGAAGCAGCTTGAACTCCATAGGATTCTTGATGCCGAGCGGACCGCAGGCATGCTTGAAGGCCTCATACGCTCCGTCAGTCGTCCAGTGGTGATCTGTACGATAGAAAAGCTGGACTTCGTCCTTCTTCTCCTCGAAGGTCTCCCTCAAATCGATATTGATGAGTCCCGCAGCCGCTGTAGCGTTGAAGATTCTGTCCATATACCGATTCTGATCCTCGACCTGAGCCGCAAGCGGAAGCTTCTCCTCGTATACGCTTACAGCATTAGGCGCGAGCATGAAGTACATCTTCGTGCTTCTGTGCTTAGACTTGAATGTCTTGAATGCTTCTTCGTCCCTCTGCAGCCTCTCCTCTGTAGGAACAGCCACATCCTGAATCAGATACCCATCATCTGACTTCCATACGCCATTGGTGTGAATAACACCAGCGCTGACATCAACTGCGGTCTTCAGGCGAATGAATGCATTGCGCAGCAGGAACTGATCGTTAGCATAGTTCTCAAGCTTAGTCTCCAGTCTGCCCTCCATATATTCACTGACGGACATATCAGGGAACTGCTGAAGCATTCTGTTCTCCTGCTCTGAGTACTCCTTATCCGGAATGAGCGCATTGAAACAGAACATGCCGACAAGTATCGTCATGAATACTATTCCCATTGTTCTGTTGAATCCGTTCTTTCCGTTCATATTGCTCCTCTAGAATCTGAAATACAGGAATGGATTGTATGATCCAAATACGAGGTATGATACAGCCACGAAGAATATCGCGAGTACCACTACGATTCCTGTCCTGCCGTACTTCTCGCAGAGTGCATTAATCTCGTGCGCTGGCTTTGGTGTACTTCCAACAGCCGCTGCGATAAGAAGAATCGCACTGGTTCTTATGAAGTAAAGGCTTGTCATATCTGCAAAACCAGCTGCTCCGATGCCAAACATAGCACCGAGGAAGTGGAACATCTCTGCAGTATCTGTAATGCTGAAGAATACCCAGCTGATAATTACGATGAGCATTACATAGATGTGCTGCAGAAGCTCAGGCATCTTATCTATGTACTTGCCGATTAAGTACTTCTCGAGTATCAGGAGAATACCGAAGTATGTACCCCAGGCCACGAAGTTCCAGCTTGCTCCGTGCCAGAGACCTGTCAGCGACCATACGATGAGCAGGTTGAGAATGTGTCTCTTAACTGAGCAGCGATTGCCGCCGAGCGGAATATACACATAATCTCTGAACCACGAACTGAGCGAGATGTGCCACCTGCGCCAGAACTCCGAGATGCTTCTCGAGATGTAAGGATAGTTGAAGTTCTCCTTGAATTCGAAACCGAACATACGACCGAGTCCGATTGCCATATCTGAATATCCGCTGAAGTCAAAGTAGATCTGGAAGGTGTATCCGAGAATACCGATCCAGGCAGTTACGACAGTCAGCTTATCGTCTCCAAGCGCGCATACCTCCTGGAAAAGTGCTCCAAGATTGTTCGCAAGGATTACTTTCTTACCCATACCGATGCAGAAGCGTGTAGCTCCTTCACCGAAGCGCTCCATATTACAGGTTCTCTCGTCGAGCTGAGATGCGATATCCTTGTAGTTGACAATAGGTCCCGCAATCAACTGTGGGAAGAGTGCCAGATACAGAGCTACCTTGAGTGGATTCCTCTGAACCTCCACCTTGCCTCTGTATACATCGAAGATGTATGAGAGTCCCTGGAAGGTATAGAAGCTGATACCGATAGGAAGTGCCAGCGCATGGTACTTGATATCCATACCAGTGATACTATTGAAGGTATCCATAAGGAAGCCCCAGTACTTGAAGAAGCCGAGGATGAGAAGATTCATCACCAGCGTGAATATCATATTGAGTTTGCCGCTACCGCCGAGCTTCTTCTCCCTCTCAATCTGACCAGCCATGAAGTAGTTGAAGAGAGCACTGTATATCATCAGGAAGATGTATACCGGCTCACCCCAGCTGTAGAATACGAGGCTGGCAAGAAGCAGCCATACGTTTCTAAGGTCGAGTCGTCTCGTCGGAATGCTGTAGTACACGATTACCGTAATCGGCAGGAAGTATACGATGAAAATGAGGCTACTGAAGAGCATTCAGGAACACCTCCTTGTACTTGTCTGCATCGGCAGCTGTGCAGTAGAAATAGTAATTGCCAATCTTCTTGAGAGCAGCATTCTCCAGCATAGCCACCTGCTCAGGGCCATAGCCTGAGTATGCGGTAATCTGCGACTCAATGCGCTTCTGAACAGCTTCCTCCACACCGCTGAGCTGGGCCTGATTGCCAACCTTGACGATGAGAAGCTCCTCAACCGCAAGAGCCTTTGTATTTCTGTAGTATATAAGCTGATCGTAGTCAGCCGCATTAAGTCCAATGAACTGCATGAGATCTCGATCGTCGGCCTTCTTCATAAGCGCTTTGATCTCAGTCTCGCTTGTAAGTGTTGTCTCAAATTCAGCGAGGTCGATATCCTTCGCCTCATCGCCGTAATACACGAAATACAGGAACGCAGTGAGCACAAGCACAAAGATTATTTTGACCACCAAAAAGGCGAGACTCTCCGAGTCCCGTCTTCTTGTCTCATTAACATTCTGCTCAATAATCTTCTCTGTCATTGCCTACATTCCTGATACTTCGATCATTCTATCCATCCACAGCGGATAATATGATGGCGCCGCGTGGATTCCGTCACCAGCGTAGAGTTCCGGATGCTTAGGAAGAATGTCCGCAATATCTACGTAGATATATCCCTCATCCTCACACATCTTCTCAATCGCCTTGTTGAACTTGATATAGTGAGAGATTGACTTGTTACCCTTGATAGCTCCTGCTGTCGGTGTGGAGATGCTGCAGACACAGATTGTTGTGTCAGTGCTTGTCTCCGAGAACGCCTTGAGGAGGCTCTTGTATTTCTTGACAAAAGCGACTTCATCGCCGCCATAGTTACCCATATCATTCATTCCGAAGGCGAAGAACGCGTACTCCGGGAATGTCTTCGCAGCTGTCTGGAACTGCTGGTCAGCATATACGATGCTTCCGCCGACCTTGGCGCTTACCTGCGAATGTGTGAGCCAGTCATATACAGTAAGGCCCTCGGTCAGAGAATCTCCGAGAACAATTGCCTTAGAGAAAGCTCTTCTGTATCTGATCTTCTTGCTCGCACTTGAGTCGACCTGATTAGCCCTGTCGAGTGTCTCAACAGCCTTCTCAATCTCTGCAACCTCTGCAGTCTGAAGTTGCTCTATCGCTGTGAGGTTCGCGTTAATCTCGTCGCTGTCCACATCAGCCTTGCTATATCCCCTTACGAGATTGAACACCACAAGCAGCAGAAAAGCCGCAAGAACGACTCCAATCGCTATTCTTATGTACTTCGCTTTCTCCTGCTTCATAAACATAACCTCCAAAATAATAAGCCGATAAATTCTATCATTTATCGGCTTATCTTTCAAGTTATCGGATATCGTTCACCACGAATTCGAGTTCTTCAATTACTTCTTCGAGCACCTCATTTGCCACATCTGAACCGAGCTCAACTACAGCAAGTCCAGTCTTGTGGTCAGCCTCTGCAGATACTACAGCATCTAGCTTCTCAAGTGCCTCAACTACTGCTCCTGAGCATCCTTCGCACATCATTCCTTCAATCTCAATTGTCTTCTTCATAATTCATATCTCCTTCTACTTATTGTGTATTCTGACCATGTTCAATCTGAGCGCATTCACGCACACAGTGAAGCTCGATAAGCTCATCGCAGCCGCCGCAATCATAGGACTAAGCGTCCAACCACCGAGCAGACCCGTATAGAGTCCTGCTGCAAGTGGGATCAGCGCAACGTTATATGCAAAAGCCCAGAAAAGATTCTCGTGAATATTCTTAAGGGTCTTATTGCCAAGTCTGATTCCCGCCGCAACATCTGACAGCTTGCTGTTCATCAGCACGATATCAGCCGCATCAATCGCAACATCCGTACCCGCACCGATTGCTATTCCAATATCCGCTGAAGTAAGCGCAGGCGCATCATTGATTCCATCGCCAACCATTGCAAGCTTGCCCTCTTCCTTCAGTTCTCTAACAACGGCTTCCTTGCCATCTGGCAGAACTCCAGCCACAATGCGGTCCACACCGACGCTCTCACCGATGTGCTTGGCTGTCTGCTCATTGTCACCCGTAATCATTACTACTTTCTTGCCTAGCGCCTTGAGTTCAGCAATCGCAGCTGCACTGTCGTCCTTGACAGTATCGGCTACCGCGATCGTGCCGAGGAAGCGCGCGCCACAGCAGAAGAACATAGTGCTTTTGCCCTGAGAGCTTAAAGCATCGCCCCGCTCAGCTGCCGCATCGAGCGAATACTTCACGCTGCGCAGATCTTCGTTGCTGAGCTTGCTTCCAGCTACTGCCTTATCGATGCACTCACGCACGTAGTCGAGCTTGCCTCCTGCTATGACTACTGCGTCGCCACCTTCAGTGATAAAAGCTCTTATGCCTCTACCCGCTACACTCTCGAAGTCCGCGATGCGGATATTGGTGTTGCGAGACAGCTTCGTAATCGCCTTCGCTAGAGGATGCTCGCTTCGGCCCTCCAGGGCTCCCGCTATGTCGAGAAGTTCATCCTCGCTCACCCCCTCTGCAGGAAGCATATCAGTTACGACTGGCTCGCCATTAGTGATAGTTCCTGTCTTATCGAGTGCTATTATGTCGATTCTGCCCAGTTCCTCGAGTGCTGCAGCAGACTTAATCAGAATTCCATTGCGTGCTCCGACGCCATTGCCGACCATAATTGCAACTGGTGTTGCTAGTCCAAGTGCGCATGGACAGCTTATTACGAGTACAGCGATACCTCTTGTCAGAGCGTGGCTCAGCGGATATCCGAGTGCCAGCCAGATGACAACTACAGCTGTTGCGATTAGCAGAACGGCAGGGACGAAGATTCCTGCAATCTTGTCTGCGGCTCTTGCGATAGGCGCCTTGGTAGCCGCTGCATCGCTCACCAACCTAATAATCTGAGCGAGACTGGTATCCTGTCCGACTCTAGTAGCACGTAGCTTGATGTATCCCTGCTTATTGATAGTCGCAGCGGATACTGCGTCACCGACATTCTTATCCACTGGTATGCTCTCTCCTGTGAGTGCTGATTCATCAACCGAAGTGACTCCCTCGATGATTACTCCATCTACTGGAATGCGCTCTCCTGGTTGCACTACTACAGTCATTCCAGTCTGAACCTTGCTGACTGCTACTTCTTTCTCTTTCTGCTTACTTCCAACGAGTATCACAGCTGTCTCTGGTGCAAGATTGACAAGGCTCTTCAGTGCATCAGTTGTTCTTCCCTTCGACATCGACTCCAGCATTTTTCCAACCGTGATGAGTGTCACAATCATTGCCGCTGACTCGAAGTAGAGACTGTGCATATCGCTAGGGTCTGTGATCATATTGATTATGCTCCAGATGTATGAAACGCCTGCACCCATTGCAACCAGTGTGTCCATATTAGGCGCTTTGTTAAGCACGCCCTTTGCACCCTTGATAAAGAACGCTCTGTTGATCCAAAGGATTAGCGTCGAAAGTACAAGTTCTGCGATTCCGATGGAGATGTGATGCTCCATCATTACCCTTGGAACTGGCCAACCCCACATCATATGGCCCATACTGAAGTACATCAGCACGAGCATAAGTGCTACCGAATATATTAGTCTCTTCTTGAGTTTCGGTGTCTCTGTATCCTTTAGTGCCTCCGCCTGATTGCGCATCATATCGAGGCTCGCTGTGAAGCCCGCGTCAGTAACAGCCTTGATTATATCGTCTGTGCTTGCGCTACCCTCCACCGCCATAGAGTTTGTCAGAAGACTGACTGCACAGGATTCAACGCCTGGCAGTTCACCTACTACTTTCTCGACCTTGGCTGAGCAGGCCGCACAGGCCATTCCCCCAATAATATAATGATCCATAGTTATTCTCCTATCTCATCAGTTTGCCGAGGGTTGCAACAAGTTCGTCTATAACCTCGTCCTTACCCTCTCTGATGTCATCTGCCACACAAGTTCTGATGTGGTTAGCCAGCAGAACCTTGTTGAAGCTGTTGAGTGCGGCATTGGCTGCTGCTACCTGAACAAGGATATCTGTACAGTATGTGTCCTCGTCAAGCATTCTCTTGATGCCGCGAATCTGACCCTCGATTCTTGAGAGTCTGTTCATAAGATCTTTATATTCACTCTCGCTTCTGTCCTTCTTCTTCGCTGAACAGCAGCATGTATTCTCAGACATATTCTTCTCCTTTCGGCATACCCCCACGGGGTATCTCTATCAAGTGCATTATATACCCCTATGGGGTATCTTGCAATACCACACTTGAATATAATCAACTCGGCTAATATAATCGAATCATGATTCACGAT
Organism: Bacillota bacterium; assembly: GCA_029101005.1. GTDB lineage: Bacteria > Bacillota > Clostridia > Peptostreptococcales > Anaerovoracaceae > Crickella. The sequence goes on from JAQXQE010000022.1 coordinate 50,216, forward strand.
TACATAATTATTGGAGGCGGTGCATCAGGTCTGATGCTTGCCGCAAGACTTAAAGTTAATAATGGCATCATCCTCGAGGGAAGCAGCAGAGTTGGAACCAAGCTTCTGATGGCTGGTGGCGGTCGCTGCAATATCACTCATGAGGGTTCAATTAAGGACTTCCTCACTTGCTACGGTGCTAATGGCAGCAAGGTGAGAACCTGCCTCTATAAGCACAGCAATCTCGATATGATGCAGTGGTTCGGAGAGAACGGACTCCCTGTCAGCGCGGAGAACGGCAGGGTTTTCCCAGTGTCACGCAAATCTCAGGATGTCCTCGATCTGTTACTGCGATTAAGTACAGATAATTGCTGGGAGACCATCACAGATTCTCGTGTCAGTGGCATATCATATGTTGATTACGAGGGCGGCTATTACAGCGTCAAGGCTGATTCGTGCAAGTATGCTGCGCGCAAACTTGTCATTGCGACTGGTGGCATCACCTATCCGAATACGGGATCTGACGGAAGTATGTTCGCTGTTCTTGAGTCACTTGGAATCGAGATTGAGAAACCTACTTCGGTGCTCGCACCGCTCGGACTCAAAGACTATCCATATGCTGAGCTCGCGGGAGTATCGATTCAGAATGTTCGCATCACTTGCGGTAAAGGGAAGAAAGCCAGTGTATCGGAAGGTGATCTGCTCTTCGCACACAAGGAGATCAGCGGACCTGCTGTACTTAACATCTCAAGAGATGCCGCTCCTGGCAAATCGATAAGCATCAACTATATTCCAGACGTCGAGACTCCATTCGAAGATCTTGTGGCTGCAGTTGGGAGAAGCAAAGCAGATGTCTCAACGGTTGTTGCAGACGTATTCAAACTTCCTAAGCGTTTCTGCCAGATAGTCTGTCAGCGCGCTTCTTCAAGCAAGAGCGCTGCACGCGATGGAGTATCCCTCAAGCGCGTAGCCGAGATTCTGAGAAGAGATAGTTTCGAGGTTCAGACGAGGGGAAGCAACGGTATGGTTACTGCCGGCGGTGTTAAGCTCAGCGAGATAAGCACGAAGACGATGGAACTCAAGAAGCATCCTTGCCTATACGTGATTGGCGAGGCTCTGGATGTTGACGGAATCACTGGCGGATATAATCTGCAGTTTGCATACTCATCAGCTGCGGCTGTTGCGGATGCACTTAACGAATAAGAACTAAAGACTGGCTATGGCCAGTCTTTTACTTGCAAAATATAAGACGAAAGACCGGGTCCAGTACCCCAGTCTTCCATCTCTCTAGTTTGCGGCTTTATATTCAGCGAGCTTCGCATCAACGTACTCGAACTGCTCGAGCACTGACTTGAGTGAAGTTCCGCCTGTGCTGATTCGACGCTCTACGCATGTCTTGATGTCGAGAGCCTGATATACGTCCTCTTCGATCGCTTCATTGAGAGCTTTGTAAGTCTCAATCGGAAGTGTCTCAAGAACAGCTCCTGTTGCGATACATGTCGCAACTGCCTGGCCAGCAATCTTATAAGCATCACGGAACGGGATGCCTTTTACCGCGAGATAGTCCGCCAGATCTGTCGCGTTGATATATCCTGTCTTAACTGCATTCAGCATAGCATCTGCATTGACCTGCATCTCTGCAAGCATTGGGATGTATACCTCGATGCATTTCTTAACTGTGTCGATGGCGTCGAAAACCATCTCCTTCTCTTCCTGCATATCCTTGTTGTACGCAAGAGGAATTCCCTTGAGAATTGTGAGAAGTGCCACCAAATCTCCGTACACACGTCCTGTCTTGCCACGGCAGAGCTCCGCCATGTCAGGGTTCTTCTTCTGTGGCATGATTGATGATCCTGTTGTGAATGCATCTGAGAGTGTGATGAAGCCGAACTCGCTGCTTGACCACAGAACGAGTTCCTCTGAGAAGCGGCTCAGGTGCATCATGATTGTTGATGCAGCGCTTACGAACTCTATGCAGTAGTCACGATCGGATACTCCATCGATGCTGTTTCTTGCGATGTCGCCAAAACCGAGGGCTTCCGCCTCGAAGAATCTATCTGTCTCGTAAGTTGTTCCAGCAAGCGCGCATGAGCCGATTGGCGATACGTTAGTACGCTTGCGGCAGTCCATCAGTCTGTCGATGTCGCGGAGGAACATCATTGCGTATGCCATCATGTGATGAGCGAAGAGAACTGGTTGTGCTCTCTGCAGATGAGTATATCCCGGCATGATTGCATCCTGATTGTTCTTTGCGAGCATGAGGAGAACCTCCACGAGTTTCTCGAGCATTCCTATGATAGTGTCGATCTCAGCTTTGGTGTACATTCTGAGGTCGAGAGCAACCTGGTCATTTCTGCTACGAGCTGTATGAAGCTTCTTGCCTACTGCTCCGAGTCTTGAAGTGAGTTCAGCTTCTACGAACATATGGATGTCCTCACATGTCATATCGAAATCGAGTGCTCCTGTCTTGAGATCGTTCAGGATTGAATCGAGACCCTTGATCAGCTGCTCTGCCTCGTCGAAGGCAATGATTCCCTGCTTAGCGAGCATGGTTGCGTGTGCCATACTTCCCTCAATATCCTGCTGGTACATACGGCAGTCTACGCCGATTGATGAGTTGAAATCATCTGCGATAGGACTGGTCTCTCCACCAGTTCTTCCTGTCCACATCTTGGCCATTTGTCTATGTCTCCTTCTCGGGATGCCGAAGCCTCCCGCACTATGATGTTAAGAAATCCCCTTTCGGGGATTTCTTGATTTTATCTGATATTACTTGTTGAGCTGTCCGTTCTCGAGGAGAGCCTGAACTACTGTTGGCAGACCCCAGAGATTGATGAAGCCCTCAGCCTGACGCTGATCGTAATCACTCTCACCGAATGTTACGAGATCCTCTGAGTAGAGCGAGCAAGGTGATGTCATTCCTGCTGGGATTACGTTACCCTTGTACAGCTTCATCTTAACTTCACCTGTTACGTTCTTGTTAGCCTCGTTAGCGAATGCTGTGAGTGCCTCCTGAAGTGGTGAGTACCACTTTCCGTTGTAGATCATGTCAGCGTAATCTACAGCGAGCTTCTGCTTGAGGTGGAGTGTATCCTTATCTACTGTGATCATCTCGAGCTGCTCGTGAGCTGCGTAGAGGATTGTTCCACCAGGAGTCTCGTATACGCCACGATCCTTCATTCCGATGAGACGGTTCTCAACGATGTCGATGATACCGATTCCGTTACGTCCGCCTGCCTCGTTGAGTCCAGCGATGATCTCAGAAACCTTCATAGCCTCGCCATTGAGTGTAACTGGCTTACCAGCCTCGAAGCCGATTGTTACATACTCTGGTGTGTCAGGAGCTGCGTATGGTGAAACTCCCATCTCCAGGAAGCCTGGCTTGTCGAGATCTGGCTCGTTAGCTGGATCCTCAAGGTCGAGACCCTCGTGTGAGAGGTGCCAGAGGTTCTTATCCTTTGAGTAGTTTGTCTCACGTGAGATCTTCAGAGGTACATTGTGTGCCTCAGCGTAGTCGATCTCCTCGTCACGTGACTTGATGTCCCACTCACGCCATGGAGCTATGATTGTCATCTGTGGAGCGAAACGCTTAACAGCGAGCTCGAAACGAACCTGGTCGTTACCCTTGCCTGTGCATCCGTGACAGATTGCATCTGCGCCCTCCTCGAGAGCGATCTCTGCGAGCTTCTTACCGATTACTGGACGAGCGAATGCTGTTCCAAGCAGATACTTCTCATACTTTGCACCCATCTTGAGTGATGGAACGATTACGTCATCGCACATCTCGTCAACGAGATCAGCAACGATGAGCTTTGAAGCGCCTGTCTTGAGAGCCTTCTCCTCGAGTCCCTCGAGTTCGTCAGCCTGTCCTACATTTCCTGATACTGCGATGATCTCAGGGTTGTTGTAGTTCTCCTTGAGCCATGGAATGATGATTGATGTGTCAAGTCCGCCTGAATATGCAAGAACGACCTTCTTAATTTCCTTTGCCATTTGTCTATACCTCTCTATCTCAATTTGTCTTGTGTTATCGAATTAGATTACCGCTGCCATAACAGCCTTGATTGTGTGCAGTCTGTTCTCCGCCTCCTGGAAAACGATTGACTGTGGTCCCTCGAATACTTCATCTGTTACCTCGAGGCACTCATGCTTGAACTTCTTGTGGATGTCCTGTCCAACTGTTGTCTTCAGATCGTGGAATGCTGGCAGGCAGTGCATGAACTTCGCATCTGGCTTAGCAGCATCCATCAGCTTCTGGTTAACCTGGTAAGGCATGAGGTCTGTAAGTCTCTCAGCCCAGATGTAGTCAGGCTCTCCCATTGATACCCATACGTCAGTGTATACAACATCAGCATCCTTAACTGCCTCATATGGATCAACGATGTGCTCGATGATTGCTCCAGTCTCCTTCGCAATCTCCTGACACTTAGCGAAAAGTTCTTTGTTAGGTGCATACTTATCCGGTGCACACGCTACGTAATGCATTCCCATCTTAGCGCAACCTACCATCATTGAGTTACCCATATTGAACTCTGTATCGCCCATGAATACGATCTTCTTACCCTTGAGGTCTCCCATAACCTCCTTGATTGTGAGGAAGTCTGCGAGAATCTGTGTTGGGTGACCCTCATCTGTAAGACCGTTGATTACTGGAACTCCAGCGTACTCAGCGAGTGTCTCAACTCTCTCCTGCTCAAAACCTCTGTACTCAATTGCATCGAACATGCTTCCGAGTACTCTTGCTGTATCAGGAACGCTCTCCTTCTTGCCGATCTGTGATGTTGACGGATCGAGGTAAACTGTGTTCATTCCGAGGTCATAAGCGGCAATCTCGAAGGAGCATCTTGTTCTTGTACTAGTCTTCTCGAAAATCAGAGCGATGCTCTTACCTTCATGCATTTTGTGCGGAATTCCCGCCTTCTTCTTAGCCTTGAGGTCTGCAGCCAGATCAATCAGATATTCAATCTCTTCCGAGCTGTAGTCCAGCAGTTTGAGAAAACTTCTGTTCTTAAGATTCATTTCTATCTCTCCTTCTATGTCCCTTTTTCTTCTGAACTAAAACAGCGGCCATGCCGCAGTAAATTCACTGTTGTTTTTTTATACATAGTATTGTATATTTATGCAGATAATATGTCAAGAACTTTTTTTGAAAAAAATCTCTTGCACTTTTGTTTGTACAGGAATACAATAAAACCGTTCTGGGGAATTAGCTCAGCTGGGAGAGCACCTGCCTTGCACGCAGGGGGTCAAGGGTTCGAGCCCCTTATTCTCCACCAGACAGGCTCCGAGTAATCGGAGTCTTTTCTTTTGTCTGAGATAGCGTAAACGGATACCTTTCGGTATCCGTTTTGCTTTGTAATATTTATCTACACTTGCGAAGCAAATCTTCCCAGCGTCTGTCTGTTTCTGCCTGGATGCGAGCGATGAGCTCCTCATTGCCCGGCTCGAAGAGGTGCTTGAATCTACCCTGTGGTCTGAGGAAGTCCTCGATTGGAAGCTTCTTCTTAGGCTCGTAGTTCAGAACCCACTCACCCTCTACTACCTCGAAGAGTGGCCAGTAGCATGTCTCAACTGCAAGTCTGCAGATCTCCATGATATCTGGAGTGTTGTATCTCCAGCCTCTTGGGCAAGGTGCCATCACATTGAGGAAAGCTGCACCTGGTGTATAGATAGCCTTCTCAGCCTTAACATGCATATCCTTGAAATTCTGCACGAATGTTGTCTGTGCTACGTATGGGATATTATGAGCCGCGATGATTGAAGCAAGATCCTTACGATTCTGCTCCTTACCGCGTCCAACTGTTCCAGCAGGAGTTGTTGTTGTGTCAGCATACATTGGTGTAGCTGAAGATCTCTGGATTCCAGTATTCATATATGCTCCGTTGTCGTAGCACACGTATACCATATCGTGGTTTCTCTCCATCGCACCTGAGAGTGACTGCAGTCCGATATCGTAAGTACCGCCGTCTCCTCCGAATGTGATGAACTTATACGTATCGTCGAGCTTGCCCTTGCGCTTGAGAGCCTTGTAAGCGCCCTCAACTCCGCTCATTGAAGCACCAGCATTCGCGAAAGCTGTATGGATGTAGCTGTCCTCCCATGCTGAATATGGGTACATCAGTGTTGATACCTCGAGGCAGCTTGTCGCATTACCAATTACAGCTTTATCTCCCTCGTGAAGACCTCTGAGCACATTTCTTACTGCGATTGTTCCACCACAACCTGCACACATTCTATGGCCAGGAGCAAGACGCTCTTCCTTATTCATTGTTTCCTTAAAATTATAAGTCATCTTAACCCCTCCTATCCTCTAACGCCGAGATAACGATAAGTCTCACCAGCATCTCCATTATCCAGTACTGTCTGAAGCTCAGCGAAAACGCGCTCCGCGTCGTCCGTACGGAAGTCTCTTCCGCCGAGTCCGTAGATGTAGTTAACCGCGTACGCCTGTGAACGTGCACGGAAGAGTGCTGCCATCACATCAGCTCCGAGAGGTCCGCCGTGGTTTGTATAACTCTCTGCTCTATCGAGAACTGCCACTGCCTTGCAGCCGCTGAGTGCCGACGCAAGCTCCTTCGCCGGGAAAGGTCTGAAGAGGCGAAGTTTTAACAGTCCTACCTTCTCACCCTTATCTCTGAGCATGTCTACTGCGTCCTTAGCTGTTCCTGCCGCTGATCCCATAACTACCATTACGCGGTCAGCATCTTCCATTCTGTACTCCTCGAAGAAGCCGTACTGTCTGCCACTAAGCTTAGCGAACTCATCGGCTACTGCCTGAACTACTTCTGGAACCTTGAGCATAGCCTCTGCCTGCGCTCTCTTTGCTTCCATATAGTAATCACTTGTTCCGTATGAACCGAGTGCATAGCTCTCATTCTTGTTGAGGAGGAAGTGCTCTGGCTCATACTCGCCAACGAAGTTTCTAACATCCTCTGTCTCGAGGAGCTCGATGTTCTCTACCGCATGGCTTGTGATGAATCCATCCTGGCAAACCATAAGAGGGAGTCTTACTTCTGGATGCTCGCTGATTCTGTAAGCCTGAAGCATATTATCGTAAGCTTCCTGATTGTTCTCAGCGTAGAGCTGAATCCAGCCAGACTCACGAACGCCCATACTGTCTGAGTGGTCGCAATTGATGTTGATAGGGCCAGTAAGTGCTCTGTTCACTACAGCAAGTACGAGCGGGAGTCTGTCCGAGCTAGCCAGATAAAGTGGCTCGAACATATATGCAAGTCCGCATGATGAGGTAGCAGTGAGCGCTCTAGCACCGGCAGCTGAAGCCGCAACAGCCGCTGACATGGAGCTGTGCTCACTCTCTACAGTTATGAACTCTGTATCTACCTCGCCATTTGAAACATAAGTTGCGAAGTTCTGAGGAATCTCAGTTGATGGTGTAATTGGGAAAGCAGGGAATACATCCGGATTGATCTGCTTAAGCGCGTATGCAACTGCCTCGTTGCCCGACATTCTATCTTTAAGTGCCATTATTTCACACCCTCCATTTCTATTGCTCCGAAAGGACAGCTCTTCACACAGATTCCGCAGCCCTTGCAGTGATCAAAGTCAAAATCCATTCTCTTATAGTCCATAACAGGAATGCTGCTGTCTGGACAAACCGGTACGCAGAGCAGGCACTGCTTGCACTTGTCAGCGTGGAATACCGGCTGAACTGTAGCCCACTCTCCTGTATTGAATTCTCTAGAATTACCGCCTTCGAATACAGCGGTTCCTTCTGTGATACCCTGCCATCTTACATCAGGACCGATTCCGTTCATTCTTCCAGCCATTAGCGCACCTCCTTAAGCGCCATCTCAAGCGCTCTCATATTACCTTCTATTACTTCTGGTTTCCTTGCGAATTTGTGCTCGAATGAGACTCTCATCTCTTTGAGGAATACTTCCTCATCCATAACTCCTGCAAGCTTGACTACTGCAGCCAGCAGCGGTGTGTTAGGGAAGTTCTTGCCGAGAGTCTCCATCGATACTCTGCATGCGTCGAGCACCTTAATATCGCCCTTGTATCCGTTGAGCAGCGGTCTGAGTTCCTCTGCAGTCTTGCCGCTGTTGACAAGCACGCATCCATCTTCAGCAAGTCCTGCTGTCACATCTATTGTCTCGAGCAATGTGTCATCTACAACTACCACATACTGTGGTGTGTATATATTCGAGTGAGTTCTAATCTGAGTATCGGATAATCTGTTGTAAGCCGTAATTGGGGCTCCCATTCTCTCTGGTCCGTATTCAGGGAATCCCTGTACATACATTCCAGTCTTGAATGCAACATCTGCGAGAAGAAGCGCCGCTGTCTTAGCTCCCTGGCCACCTCTTCCGTGCCATCTGATCTCTGTGGTTCTACTCATCATCTTCCTCCTTGGACAATCTATACAAAATAAAAACCGCACGACTTCGTCAAAAGTCACGCGGTATGAATTACCTATAATACATCGCACTATCCAAGCGCTATTGGTCATTCACAATTTGCAGCACGACTATTGACGCTATCTTCTGGGGCAATAATAATGCCCTCAATAATAGCGCTGATAATAATAATGCTGATAATAATTGCGAATGTATTGAACATTATCTGACTATCTCCTTCGAAAGTATAGAAAGAGTATAGCGATTTACACAATTGCTGTCAAGTATTTTGTGTAAATCTCACAAATTATATATCATTATCAGGCAATTTGAGTCTGTTTAGGTTGTTGAGATGCTCGCTGATATTGTAATCGTCCATCCAGTCTCTGATGGATTCAATCACCGAATCAAGTTCCTTGCGGAAGGTCGCCGCAGCCACGGGCACCGCATTGTTACTCAGAATGATGATCTGTTCCGCCGTATCCGAGGTTACAACTCTCGCCCTGCACTTGCGCTTAAGTTCGTATGTCGTCCTCTCGATGTACGTATCAGCCGACTCAGCTTCTCCCGTATATACAATGTAGATATTGTTGTACTTCTCGGTGCGCTGGGTTCCACCTTTGACCCTATACGCATCGAAAACCACTATCACCTCCGCATCTGTCCAGCTCTTATAGCTGCACATCATATCCACAAGAGACTCCCTGGCCGCATCAATATTGATTCGGCTCAGTTCTCTCAGATCCTGCCAGTCATAGATTACGTTATAACCGTCTACTAGAATGTATTCCTTCTCAATCTCGCGCTTCTTGCTCGAGCTGATAGTCTCTCTTTGCACAGCTGACTTGTGCAGTTGCTGCTTCTGAACTCCATAGGTCCTCTCGAAAATCGCCTTAAGTTCATCATCCAGCTCTCCGCCACCTGACTGTCCCGGCAGCCATCTCGAGTTGAGATCGACTCTGTCATCCACCTCTTCCTCAATCTCTTCAATCGCTTCTTCTATTACCAGCGGCACATACTCTTCAATATGTGTCACTATTCCGAGCCTGCTCAGAACCATCTGCTCGATGACCTCAATCTGCACATCGCCCATAATTCTGAGAAGCACTTCCTTCTCATCTGTCACATACAGCTGAAGTTCCGGATGCTCCTCCTCAAGCTGATACATACTCTGAATGAACTTGAAGCTATTCACAGTCTCTGGATACGAAAGTTTGCGAAGCTTGCCCACATTGAGTGCGCTTATTCGTCCAGGCTTCTCCGCACCTAGGCTCTGCCCCGCGTAAGTATTGTCGAAGCCTGCTACTGCAACCAAGTCGCCTGCTGCTGCCTCATTGACCATGCGGTACTTCTCACCAGAGTAGACTCTCAGCTGATTGATCTTCTCCTCATTCTCTCCAGTGCAGATGAGTTCCTTGACCTTCATGCTACCACCCGTAATCTTGAGGTGTGTAAGCCTGCCGCCCCTCTCATCTCTTGTTATCTTATATACTCTAGCCGCAAATTCCTTCGCGTACTCAGTCTCAAGTGTCAGCCTCTGCAGCAGATCAATCAGCACATCGATGCCATCCGACTTAAGCGCCGATCCGTACAGAACAGGGTGAATCTTCCTCTCTCTTATCGCCTCTGCCACGTCTTCGTCGTTCAGGCTTCCCTCTTCCAACTGCTTCTCCAGCAGCGCCTCATCGCAGAGTGCCACATTCTCATCGAAATCTTCGCTTCCGTACTCGATGCAGGCCGCGCTCAGCTTCGTCTCCAGCTCGCTCTTAATCGCGGCCTTATCCACTGCCGCCAGATCCATCTTGTTGACCCACACGAATGTCGGAATTCTGTATTCCTCAAGCAGCCTCCACAGCGTCTCTGTGTGCTGTTGCACGCCATCCTTGCCGTTGATAATCAGCACTGCATAATCGAGAATGCGCAGCGTTCTCTCCATCTCAGCCGAGAAATCCACATGACCCGGCGTGTCAAGCAACATTACTTCGACATCGCCAAGCTTCATCTCTGCCTGCTTCGAGAAAATCGTTATGCCTCGCTCCCTCTCCTGCGCGTCTGTATCGAAGAAAGCGTCGCGGTGATCGACACGCCCCTTGTTTCGGATTACGCCCGCAGCAAAAAGCAACGCTTCTGCAAGCGTTGTTTTACCCGCGTCGACATGCGCCAGTAATCCGATTGTGAGTTTCTTCGATGGTGCCAATCTCGCATTTCCTTTCGTCTAGTGTCTATATTCTAACACAGTTGACTAATAGAGTATAATTATCTTACCAAATTATGATTTAAGGAGAAACCATATGGCAAGAGACGGAAAGAGAAGAAGCAATAAGCAGAAACAGAAGACTCTGGTGCTGGTTCTTTCGATTGCGCTTGTTCTGGCAATGGGCGTTTTTGCATATACAGTCGGCCTCGGTGCTGTCGACCCAAAGAATGACGAGGAGGTTACTGTTACTATTCCTAACGGAAGCGGTGCTTCTTCAATCGTGTACATTCTCGATGACGCTGGCCTGGTAAAGAACACATTCTGTGCTAAGGTCAATGCTCGCATCGGCGGATACAAGTCACTACAGGCAAACACTTATATTTTCAACAGAACTATGTCATTCCGCGAGATGATGAAGGCTATCAACACTGGTGACTTCAACTACATCTCAAAGACAAGCATCAACATCATCGCTGGTGACAGACTCGAACAGATTGCTACTAAGATGTCAGCTGAGCTCCCATACACTCAGGAGGAAATCCTCAAGGTATGGAGAGACAAGGCTTACCTCAAGGAGCTCATCGACAAGTACTGGTTCCTGACTGACGAGATTCTCGCAGGTGACATCATCTATCCACTCGAGGGCTACTTCTACGCTGACACTTACTTCATCACTAATGAAGATGAATCAATCAAGGAAGCTACTGAGATGTTCCTCGACAGAATGGACTCCGAGCTCACAAGCCGCAAGGACGCTATCAAGAAGTCCGGCTTCACAGTTCACGAGTTCCTGACTCTGACTTCAATCGTTACCAAGGAGGGCGGAAGCCTCGACGAGGATCTTCCAATCGTTGCTGGAGTCTTCATCAACAGACTGAACAAAGGCATGTCCCTCGGCAGCGATGTAACAGTCAACTACATCTACCAGCAGGACAAGGTCAACCTCACAAAGAGCCAGCTCTCAAATGATTCTCCATACAACACGAGAATCCACGCAGGTCTGCCACCTAGCCCAATCTCAGCAGTCCTCGGCTCAAGAATGGATGCCGTCCTCAAATACAAGAAGACAGACTACCTCTTCTTCTACGGCTGTCCAGATGGCAGCGTAATCTTCTCCAAGACACTCGAGGAGCACAACAAAGCCGCAGCCGAGAACCCATGGCCAGAAGACAAGTAGAATAATATTGAATTGTAAAGTAGAGAAGACCCAGAGGCGCCGCCCTCTGGGTCTTTGTCATTCTTGATTCTAGATCGCGCCGCTGGTCGATGGCACGGCGCGGCGCGCTTGGCGGCGGCGCTACGCTGATGTGGCGCCAGATTCTAGTCCAAATGATCCAAAATCCGCATTTGCCCATAGTGCGATTTTTTGAAATTGCAAATTCTAGTCCAAATTACAGTTTGGGAGGGTTTGCCCATAATAAAATATTTCATTTTGCCAACAATTGCTTGAATTTCTCTGATTTGTGATCAAATTTCTCTTGTTTGAAGTCAAATATCTGAATTTGTTGTCATTTTGATGCTAATTCGGCGCACTATTGTCGGTAAATACCGACAATACAACTTGGAGCGTTTTTTGAGTGTATGGGTAAAGTGGCAAAATCGCTGATTTGGACTAGAATTTGGCGGATGGTTTTTTGAGTGTATGGGCAAAATGCCAAAATCACTGATTTGGACTAGAATTTGACGAATAGGGCAATCGCGAAGGGGGGCAATCGCATTTGTGCCAAACGCGGATGATCCAGATTCGCATTTCGCAAGCGGCTGCCCCAAATGCGTGCGGGCCGCCACAGCAATTCATACACCATATAAGGAAAGGGTTTGGCATGTTCGCCAAGCCCTTCGTTATTTGTAAGATTGAATTAACCGTCAGCGGAGCGCGGGTTACAGCGCGCTGAGTTCTTCGAGTTGGGTGCAGAACTTGTCGACTGCGGTGAGGTTCTCGTTCTTGTAGGCCTCGATGATTTTGTTCTCGGTCTCCTGGCGCTTGCGGTCAATCTCGATGTACTTCTGCTCGAAGTACTTGTCGTATACCATTTTGCGGAAACTTCTGTTACGCTGACGGCGGATCGAATTGTCCTCTATGAGGAGAACGTAATCGGCGCAGTTGGCAACGAGGTAGAAGTCGTGGCTGATCATCAGGATTGTGCCCTGGTAGGCAGCGATTGCCTTCTCGAGTGCGAGCTGTGCGAAGACATCAAGGTGGCTTGTTGGCTCATCGAGAATCAGGAGCTCCGCGTCTGTAGTTGCGATGTAAGCAATCTGGAAGAGGTTCTGCTCACCAGTTGAGAGATTCTTAACTGGCTGGCGAACATCAATCTCGGTGAGACAGTACTCCTTGAGGTAGTCCTTGACGAGAGTCTCGTTGTAGTAGCCAACATCAGAAAGGATGTCCAGAACACTTCTGTTCTCATCGAAGTTCTCAGAGAGAACCTGTGAGAGGCAGGCGTACTTGACACCATCTGCGATGGTGATTGCCTCATGCTTGTTCTGGATGATGTCGCGGATTAGGCTGGTTTTGCCTGTTCCGTTGGCACCGACAATGGCAACCTTCTCGCCGTCCATAAGATCGAAGTCTACAACCTCTAGGACATTCTTATCATACTCAATGCGGTAGTCGCGGATGCTGAGAACCGGCTTCGGCTCGAAAGCAGCTGGATCTGGCATGCCGCAGAGCGGTGTTCCGTCTTCAGCAACTGCATCGATCTGTACAGCAGAAGGCTTCTCGATTACCGGAAGTGTAATATGCGGCTCACGGAACTCGATAAATGGAGCCTTGATGTGTCTGTCGCGAAGACGGTTGAGATAAGACTGCTTGGCATTTACAGTTCGGCCGATTACTGGGTTGACCATCTCTGTTGCTCTCTTACGCAGTGAATCTACGAGCGCCTGCTGGTGCTCAATCTCAGCTTCCTCAATCATACTCCGTTCCTTGAGCTTGAGCTTCTCGCGGTACTGAGCACAACGGTATTCTGTATAGTTGCCGTCAAACTGCTGAACATCCTTGTCCTCGAGATGGAGGATGGTGTCAAAGCAGTGGTTGAGCAGATATCTGTTGTGTGTAACTGCAAGCAGAGTTCCCTCGTATGCATTGATCAGCCTGCAAAGATGGCTGAGATTTGAGAAGTCAAGGAATGCATCTGGCTCATCAAGTACCAGAACATTAGGTGCGAGAAGCATCTCCTTGAGAATCTGCAGAATCTTGTATTCGCCGCCGCTGATGTCAGCGAGCTTAACGTCAGCAATCTCTGTCATTCCAGCAATGAAGAGTTGCTTATGTATCTTGCTTTCGTAATTGTCTCCGTCGATGGCCTCGTTCAGGTCGAGCAGAGCCTGGTATCTTCCGAAAGCCTCGTCGAGGTCCTCCGAAGTCGACATCTCCTCGCAGATGTCCACAATCTGCTTCTGTACATCGTGGAAACGCTGAGCAAGGAACTCAAAGACTGTGCAATCCTGCACCTTGTCCCTTACCGTGAACTGGCTCGCATAGCCGATTCGGCAATTCTCGGCGAGCGTGATCTTACCATCATAGAGGTAATCGTCCGGGTGCATGAGGATGTCCACAAGAGTGGTTTTACCAGTGCCGTTGGAACCGATAAGCGCGCAGTGTCTGCCCTCTTCGATATCAAAGGAAACCTCCTCGAAGAGATCCTTCGATGGGAATCCGTATGAAAGTTCTTCTACATGAATCATGTATTAACCTCTTTCTATATAATCTCTTTGTTGAACTGGCCTCTTGTGTCAGTTGACTGCTCGAAAAGCTGATCCTCGCTGCCCGCAAGCTTAGCTTGTGCCATACGGATTACAGCCTCAACCTCGGAGGCACTCTCTATCGTAAAATTGAGTCTGAAAGCCTCAACGCCCTCTATCGATGGCATCTCGTCGAGGAGATTCAGTATTTTGCCGTTGAGAATTGTTGTTGTGCAGTCCTCGTGCGAGAGGATTGGGAATCTGCCGTACTCGTCGCGAAGCTCGTAGCAGTTCTCCTTGCACTTGCCGCACTGGCCCATAGCCTTGAGCGGACAGTAGTTAGTGAACATCAGCGGAGTATGTCCGTAGACAATCATCTCGAGAGATGGGTAGCCGCCGTTGTCTCTGCAGTATGCGTCAACAAGGTCGCGAAGCTGCTTCTTGTTGAGCTCGTATGAGAGCGTAACCCTCTTCGCGCCGAGGCTGTGAAGCTTGTGAACGCTCACTGAGTTGACTACGTTGAGTGAGTAGTCAGTCACCACCGGGTTCGTTCTGCCATAGCGGTATAGTCCGCCGTAGCCGCCGACGAGAAGTTCGCCCTCTCTGTCGCTGTAGTTGTTCTTGTTACGACGGATTACATTCTCGAAATATATCTCCTCGATGCCGAGTCGAACGCAAGTATCGTACTGCTCCTGAGTCTGAACTTGAGCTGTCAGGTATGGAGTCTTTGGCTCGAAAGCAATCTGCTCCTTTGCCTCTGGCTCTCTTGTTCTTCTGTTCTGAGATGCGAGTTTGGCGTCGCAAAGTCCCTGGACGATTTCACGTCTAGCATTGTTCAGCATTCCGACAGGCACGAAGGCATTGTAAGAATCGAACTCAACAGAACCTAACTCGAAGACGGTATCCTTCAGCTTAGAGAACTGTTTGACCACGGAAGCGCGGTCAGTAGGTTTGTTCTGCGCCTCCGCGAGCACGTCCTCGCTCTCATACACGTAGTGCATGCCGAGACCCTCCGCCTCGATAACGAGCGGTGCGTCAGCATAAGCGTACACGTGAATGTCGAGCGGATAGCGGCGGAACTCCTCATCGAGACTCACCTCGAGAGCCTTGTTGAACTGAGTATCGCGGGTTTTGTAGACGATGTCGCCGACGCTCAGTCTCTCCTGAATTCTGATATATGCCCTATCGTCAGCGCTGTTGATCAGACGGCCATCGCGGTCGTAGAGCTTCTCAACAGACAGATTGACATCCTCGCCGTCGTGGTCGATACGGATGATATCCTTCTGGTTGAGCACCTTGCCGAGGGCAATCTCGTACATGCCCTTGTATCTTCCGGAGATTCGGCCGATCTCGTATCCGAAGTTGTTAGGCTTCTGTATATTCGTGATGTCTCTTCTATCCTCGCCGAAGATGTATCCCTTGGTAAAAGTTCTGTTGAACGTTCTACTGAGATTCTCCGCTTCGCCGAGGCTGAGCTTGCCGTCGAGGGCTTTGCGATACTGCGACACTACATTCGCAACGTACACAGGCTCCTTCATACGGCCCTCGATCTTGAGTGAATCAATCTCTCTGAGGTCGTCAATGTGGTCGATTGTGTTGAGATCTTTAGTTGAGAGAATATAGCTCTCACCAAGCGAACTTCCCTCAGTCAGGTTGACGAGCTCATATGGCTTACGGCAGGATCCGACACAGCGACCTCTGTTACCGCTTCTGTATCCTATCATTCCTGACATCAGACAGTTGCCAGAATACGAAACGCAGAGCGCACCATGGACGAAAATCTCAATCGGAATCTTCGCCTCACGCTTAATATCCTTGATAGTATCGATGTCGAGCTCACGCGCGAGAACCACGCGCTTAGCGCCGAGCTCTTTCATAAGGAGTGCGCCCTCAAGATCGTCGAGTCCCATCTGAGTTGAACAGTGAGCCTCCATGTCCACGAAATTGTCTACTGTGTAATCGAAGACCGCAAGGTCCTGGATGATTACTCCATCCGCGCCCGCCTCGTTGATGAGTCTAAGCTGCTCCCTAGCCTCATCGAGTTCATCTTCGAAGACGATGGTATTCATCGTCACATATACCTTAACGCCCCTGAGATGGGCGTAATCTATTACTTCCTTCAGTGTCTCCGCATCGAAATTGCAGGAGTACGCACGAGCTCCGAATTTCTGCATGCCAAGATAGACCGCATCGCAGCCATTCGCAACCGCCGCTTTAAGCGCATCCATATTGCCAGCCGGAGCCAATAATTCAGTCATTGCAAACCTCTCTTCTATATAAACTTTACCCTTAAATATACCACGCTAGAGCAGTGAATTAATACACTCTCTGTAATAATCGTCATATATGCTGTTCTTCTGCCACACCGCATTGAACTCGTGGCTCAGCGCGAAATCCGTCAGCTCAATCACCTTCAGGCTGCCGTTCTCCACATCCCTCTCGCCAACGGTGTAGTACATGAAACTGACGCCAAGCCCCTTATCAAGCATACTCTTAATCAACTGCGGACTGTTGCACTCGCACTTGTTATCAAAGGATTCCACAGAGAAGCCCCTCTCCTTAAGATAAGCCTCGAAGATATCCCTCGTTCCAGAGCCCTCCTCCCTCACAAACACTCTGTGCGAGAAGAGCGATTCGAGATTCGTCACTCCGCTCGTGTCGTAGTCCGCACTGCAGAACGGCACGATGCGCTCGTTCCTTATTAGCTGATAATTGTATTTCGACTTGTCGAAATTACCCTCGCAGAGGAAGAAGTCGATCTCTCCTGAGCCAAGTCTCCTCAGCAGTTCCTTGGTATCCGCAACCGTTACTGTTACATTCATCTCAGGGTTCTCCGCGATAAAATCAGCAAGCTGTTCGTTGATGCAGTAGTTTCCGATCGACATAGTCGCTCCGATCCTGAGAGCTTTGTGCTCGCGCAGATTACCGAGCTCATCCTTGAGCCTTCCAAGGTCGTGGTTCATAGACTCGAACGACTCTTTGAGCAAAGCACCCTGTGGTGTAAGCGTCAGATGTTTAGCGCTGTATTCAAACAATCTTGCATCATAAGTTCTCTCAAGATACTTGATGTGCTGAGATACAGCAGGCTGGGTCAGACCGAGCTCGGCGGCAGCCTTCGTATAATTCATATGTCTGCATACACAGAGAAAAGTCTCGACTCTGAAATCCAGCATTTTTACCTAATCCTCCAACGATAAATATACTTTATTGTAACATAAAAACTCATAATTTTAAATTATAGTTAAGAAGTGGTACATTATACGTGGAAATAATAATCAAAACAGCACAAGAAAGGGATTAATATGGCTTTCATTAAGGAAAAAGGACCAGGACTTCTCGTATGCTTAATCATTGCGGCAGTTGCTACTGCTCTCTCAGGTCTGTCACTTGGATCATTCTCACTTGAGATCATCGGTGCACCTGTTTTTGCGATCCTCTTCGGAATGATCATCACTATGATCAAGCCAGACTTCGCATCAGCTGACAATATGAAGCACGGAGTTAAGTTCTCTTCAAAGAAGATTCTTCAATGGGCGGTTATCATTCTCGGTTTCTCACTCAACCTCTCAACTATCGTTAAGGTTGGAAGCCAGAGCCTTCCTGTAATCGTATCAACAATCGCAACTTCACTCATTGTTGCATACGTGATGATGAAGGTTCTCAAGATGGATAGCAAGGCTTCGATTCTGATTGGTGTAGGTTCATCAATCTGCGGAGGTTCAGCTATTGCGGCTACTGCACCGGTTATCGACGCTGACGATGAGACAATCGCGCAGTCAATCTCAGTAATCTTCCTTTTCAATGTTATTGCTGCTCTGGTTTTCCCATACATCGGATACGCAATCGGTTTCGGAAGTGAGGGCTTCGCCATCTTCGCAGGTACAGCTGTTAACGATACATCTTCAGTAACTGCTACTGCTGCTACTGCTGAAGGTATCTATGGAGTTGAGGGCATCCTCTCAGCTGCTGTAACAGTTAAGCTGACAAGAACACTCGCTATCATTCCTATCACTCTTGTTCTCGCACTCATCAGAACAAGCAAGGCTAAGAAGGCTGGCGGCGAGGAGTGCAGCAACTTCTCATTCAAGAAGATCTTCCCTTGGTTCATCCTCTACTTCATCGCGGCTTCAATCACCACAACTGTTGTTGGCCTGCTTCCTGCAAGCGGCTTCGCTGCAACATACTTCGCATCATTCGTTCCAGCTATGAAGTGGCTCGCTAAGTTCTTCATCGCAATGGCAATGTGCGCAATCGGACTGAACACAAACCTGATCAAGCTCATCAAGAACGGTGCTAAGCCAATCGCAATGGGATTCTGCTGCTGGGTATTCATCTCTCTGGTGTCAATCCTCGTACAGCACATGACAGGCATCTTCTACACAAACATCATGTAAACAATCAGCCCTTCAAAAGCTGACATCAACGCAAAGAAGCTCGTGCCCTGCACGAGCTTTTACTTTATTTCCAAATATCCGATTCTCTCAAAACTTCACGCACCATCGATAGCTAGCAGGAGTATAATTAGATTAGACAAGGAATCAAGCAACGAGCGCGCGGAGCGTACTCTTCGCACGAGAGCACGCGAGTTGTGCAGATGACAAAGTTATTGGCAATTTATCAAGCCAAGAGGAGGTGTAGTATGAATTATTCACAAGACCCAAGCAAACAATACCACATCCAAGTCGGCGAAACTGACATCGGCAAGTATGTGATACTCCCAGGCGATCCTCATCGCTGTGAGAAGATTGCGGCTTACTTTGACAATCCGGTTAAGGTGGCAGAGAGCCGTGAATACGTAACTTACACTGGTGAGTTGGATGGCACTCGTGTAAGTGTTACATCAACGGGTATTGGTGGACCTTCTGCGGCTATTTGTATGGAGGAACTGGTGCGTGCGGGTGCTCACACCTTCATCAGAGTGGGAACTTGCGGTGGAGTTGATATGAATGTTATGGGAGGCGACGCTGTTATTGCTACAGGCGCAATCAGAATGGAGGGCACGAGCAAGGAGTATGCTCCTATTGAATGGCCGGCTGTTGCGAACTTCGATGTTGTTAGTGCTCTGAAGGCTTCGGCTCTCGAGCTTGGCATCACTCACCATGTTGGTGTAGTTCAGTGCAAGGATTCATTCTATGGAGAGCACTATCCTGAACTTAGTCCTGTTGGTCCGGAGATCAGCTACAAATGGGAAGCTTGGAAGAGACTTGGCACTCTGGCATCAGAGATGGAGTCCGCTGCGCTCTTTACTGTTGCGGCTTCACTGCACGTGAGAATGGGCACTGTTCTTCTTGCTATGGGCAATCAAGAGAGAGAGGCTGAGGGCTATGACAATCCTATCTTCCACGATACTGATAAGCCTATTCAGATTGCTATCGGTGCACTGCGCAAACTGATTGCGGAAGACCAGCAGCATCTGCCAGTTAGGAAGTAAACGGCTGCCGACAAAAACACGGCCGCTTTGGCCGTGTTTCTGTTATACGTATTAATTCTTTCTGTCGTAGGTTGCTGCGAAGTGTGTAACTGCTGCTCTGCAGTTGATCTCGAGCTGCTTGAGGTCATTCTCATCTGCACCTCTGATCTCCACACCAGCACTTGCTGCACAAGGCTCTCTGAATGCATCTGAGATGTATGATGCAACCATGAGAGCAGTCTTGCTGTCTGCATTCTCCTCAGAACCATCGAGTGTAAGAACCTGAGCCTCACCCTTAGGTGAAACCAGAACAGCCGCACCTACGTGTGGCTTATCACCTCCGTAGATGAATGCGCTGAATCCGCGTCCGCCAGTAGCCTCAACGCGGAGGACAACCTCATACTTAGTGTCCTTACCGATAATTATCTCTGTACTGCATTTTGCCATATTAATATCTCCTATCCGCTGCTTATATGTCGAGCAGCTCCATAATCTGCAGCTGGCTTACAACAAGGCAGTATGTGAAGTTCAGGGATCTCAGTGTGTAGTCCTGCTGCTCCATACAGTCTGTTGCGCAAGCCTCGTCGACACAAATCAGGTCGAATCCCTCATCAGAGAGCGCTCTGATCGAGCTTGAGATGCACTGGTCAGTTGCAACACCTGTAACAATGATAGTGTCGATTCCCTGCGCTCTCATATCCTCTACAAAACTTGTGCCGGCTGTAATGCTGCTTCCAATTTTGTTATGCCTTTCGTATATTGAGTCGCAATCATCTGGCATAATGTCGCTGATGATTACGTTGTGATCAGGATTGTCTGTCTTGAGTGCCACAGTTCCATATGTCACCTTGATTCCAAGTCTGCGGCACTTATCGAGGATCTCCTGGATTGCTGGCAGAGTGATGTACTCAAATCTGTCATAGAAATCCTTCCACTGCGAACCCTCGCCAGTCTCTACTCCCTCTTTAGCATAATCTACGATTCTTCCAACCTGGTAATTCTGCATATTCATAATAAGAAGTGCAGTCTTCGCAGGATTAATATTAACCTCTGGAATCTCATTAACATCTGTATAATAGAATGATTTGATTCTCTCGTTGATAATCTTATTCATAGAATTCCCTTCCGTCTTATGCGTCCCTCTAATCATATGATTTTACACTAGGAATCGCGTTCAATCAATCTTTCTGTTATAATCTAGCTATGAAATGGACTAAATACACTATCAGAACAACTACAGAAGCCGAGGACATAATCAGCGCAATGCTGATGGAACTTGGCGTGGAAGGAATCGAGATCGAGAACGACCTTCCACCAACAGACGAAGAATTCGAGGCAATGTACATCGATGTAGAGCCCGAGCTCATGCCCGATGGCGAAAATCTCCTTCCGGAGGGCGAGTCTCTCGTTTCTTTCTACCTGCGTTTCGAGGACGAGTCTTCAGTCGAGGCTTCCTCAAGCGGAAGTTCCGACACAGTAGACGACTCCTACACAATCCACGACAAGCTGTGGACTCAGGACGAGGCGAACGAACTGTTGGCTAAGATCAGCAGGGAGCTCGAGTCGATTGCACAATATTCGAATATCGGTGCAGGCAGTATTGAGTGTAGCGAGAGCGATGAGGACGACTGGCGCAACAACTGGAAGGACTACTTCCAGCCACAGATTATGGGTAGTATCGTGATCAAGCCATCATGGTCAGAACTCGATGACATTATGCAGGCAGAAGTCGAGGCTGGCAGAATCAGCCTCATCGAGATGGATCCAGGAACTGCATTTGGAACTGGCAGCCATGAGACAACAAGGCTATGTGTCAACGGTCTCGAGCGCTACCTTAAGCCAGGTCAGAAGGTTCTGGACATCGGAGCTGGAAGTGGAATACTCGGACTCTGCGCACTCAGCATGGGAGCCGGTATGATTATGGCCACTGAGCTCGACCCTGACTGCGAGCACATCATCAGAGACAACCTTGCACTCAATCCTGAGCTTGCAAGCGATGAGAATTTCAAGATTCAGATCGGCAATATTCTGGACGACGTAGCAATAATCGAGGAAGCTGAGAAGTACGGCAAGTACAAGATAATCGTCAGCAACATTCTCGCACCAGTTATCATTGCGCTGGCAGGCGAAGGCCAGGCGGACAGATTTGCCGAGCCAGGTACTATCATCATCACTTCCGGCATCATTGACACAAGAGAGAACGAAGTTATCGACGCCTTCAATGCGAACCCGAACTGGGAAGTCATCGGTTGCGAACATCTCAACGAATGGGTAAGCGTGGTGGCAAGACATATTTAGAATCGAGTAGGGGCTAACATGTAGCCCCTCTCACACCACCGTACGTGCCGTTCGGCATACGGCGGTTCAATTCAAATAATAATCCAAACAACTTAGAAGTCCTCGCCTTGCGAGGATTTCTTTACTTATGAGATGCAGGCCTGTGGTCTTTGCGACCGCTTGATAGTGGTTTCCGAATCCCACTGACTGCTTCGCCATCCATATGGGTGCTCCGAGTTTCCTCAATCCCCTGAGGCGCTTCTCTCTTGTCTTCCATTGCTTCCATATGACAATTCTCACTCTTGTTCGCAGATGCTCGTCTATTCGCTTTAAGGTGTTCTTCATACTGCCTATTCTGAAATAGTTTATCCATCCGCGAATGACCTGGTTCAGTCTCATGATTCGATAATCCATTGTCACTGACCAGCTTCTCTTTGTCAGTTGCTTTAG
>JAQXQE010000023.1 GCA_029101005.1 Bacillota bacterium
AGACCGTACTTTGCGTGAAGTACGCTTGTGATTGCAGCTGTCAGAGTTGTCTTACCATGGTCAACGTGTCCGATTGTACCAATGTTAATATGTGGCTTGGTTCTCTCATACTTCTGCTTAGCCATTTGTTTCCTCCTAAATATAAAATAACGTTACTTTATGGAAGTGCAGGCGCAGGCGTCCCCGCGCGCGCATGCTGCGGAGCGCAATAGCTCCATTCGTCAACCAATGTCAACGCTTTTTTGAATGTACCATAATTCGGATGTTTTTTCAAGTAATTCAGCGAGGATTAAACAAGAGGTTTAGTGCATTTTCGCCACATTCTCACTGCATTCTCGGCACAATCAGAGTGCGCTCAACTGGCGCCTCCTACACCACCTAATGTGCTTCAAAGACCACAAAAAAAAGACGGCCATATAGGCCGTCATGGAGCTGATGAGCAGACTTGAACTGCCGAACCTCATCCTTACCAAGGATGCGCTCTACCGACTGAGCTACATCAGCATAGCTTCCTAATATTACTCGATTAAGTGTGTGTTGTCAAGCGGGAGCAGCGCAGGCTGCTCCCACCGATTAAGCGATTATTGCTAATTAGTTTGCCTTCTTGAGTGCCTTTGCAAGGAAGACCCATCCAACAAGTCCTACTACTGCGAATGCGAGTACAGCGTAGAAGTTTGAGATGTATGAACCACCAGCTGCCTCAAGGAGCTTAGCTGAGAGTGTTGGTCCGATTGATGCTGCAAGAAGCAGGTTGAAGTTGCAAACACTGAAGTTTGTTGGGAAGTGCTCTGGACCGAATGCCTTGTTAACGAAAGCTGATGTCAGAGCTGGGCATCCACCGAAGCCGAGTCCTACGAAGATAAGACCAGCGAGGATGAAGATGTATGAGTTTGACATGTGTCCAACAACCATAAGTGCGCCGGCAACGATCATGAAGAGTGTACATACGAAGATTGCAGTTGCTGCACCCTTCTTATCAAATACACTTCCGTTAACGATTCTTCCGAAACCGTTGAAGAGTGAGATGATCATTCCGAGGATAGCTGCTCCACCGTAAGCAACTGAGATGCTAGCTGCACTGTTGATTACGAGAAGACCTGCTGATGAGAGCGCTACTACCCAGAGAAGGAAGAACCAGAAAGTTGCTGACTTAATCATCTCTCCTGGTGTGTAGCTCTTAACTGCTACATCCTCTACCTTAACCTCCTTAGCTGCAGAAGCTGGAGCAAGAGCTGCAATCTCCTCAGCTGTAGGTGCCTTGATAATGAAGGCTGAGAGAATCATTACTACAGCGAAGCATACAGCGAAAATCTTGAATGTCATTGGGATTCCGAGTGAAGCCATGAGTGATGTAGCAACTCCACCGAGTACGAGAGCTCCGAGACCGAAGCCCATGAGCATTACGCCTGAAGCGAATCCGATCTTGTCAGGGAACCACTTAGCAACCTGACCGATGATTGCGTTGTAAGCAAATCCTACTCCACCGCCTCCGAAGAATGCGTAGAATACGTAGAGCATGATAAGGCTCTTTCCAGGATCAGCTGGGTTCATCAGAGATACGCCGAAGAATGCTACGAAGAGCATAACAGCACTGATGAAGAACTTTACTCTGAGGCTGAGAATCTTACCAGTGATTCCACCAACGAAACCTCCGATACAGAACATAGCCATTGAAATTGTGAATGTGAGTGAAAGCTGCGAAAGTGTCCATGTTGGATAAACCTCACTCAGTGGACCTCTGAAGATTGACCATGCATAGATCAGTCCGAGGAACAGAAGTGAAACCGCAGCAAGTACGAGAATTAACCATCTCTTTCCGCTTTTCATTATTACCTTCTCCTTCTATAGAAAACCATTACATTTACCAGCATCAGCAGTTCGCGCTACTGATGCATATCAATATTGCGTTAAAAAAATACTTATCGCAATATCTCGCAACTTGTTTATTTTACCATTTTCTCGCAGATAAAATCGAGAGATTCCTCGCAAAAAATGTACTTTTTTGCGTAGAATCCCGTGATACCGGGGAGTTTCGACTAAAGCGAGACGCTCAAGTCAAAATGCGTCTACTCGCCCTTTACTATCTTCGATACTGTCTTGAAGGCTGGATGCTGAGCGCTCTTCATAACATCGTATACGACTGACTCCCAGGTTCTGATGTTGCAGCCCTTTGCCTCGAGGAGCTGCATTGCAGCCTTGTAGTCCTTCTTCTTACGTGACTGGCAGCAATCGCTGACTACGTATACGTCGTAGCCGCGCTCGAGGAAGCTGAGTGCGGTCTGCTGGAGGCAGATGTGTGCCTCGATTCCAGCGATGATCACCTTGTTTGAGATCATGCCCTCGAACTCCTTAGCGAAATTCTTCTCGCCGAAGCAGTCGAAAGTGATCTTCTCGATAGTCTTGTGCTTGCCCATCGCCTTGTCGAGCTCTGCGAAAGTTGGGCCGAGACCCTTGCTGTACTGAGTAGTTGCAATCATTGGCACGTCGAGGCGCTTCATACAGCGAGCGAAGCGAACCACATTGTCCGCGAGTTCCTCATTCTTTCTCATGGCCGGCATGAGTTTCTCCTGGAAATCTACGAAGACGCAGACTGTTGAATCGTTGCTGAGCCCTTTGATCTTTCGGAGAGCCTGTCTGTCAGTTGTCTCCACTAAGATTGGTGTGATAACAGCGTAGCCGTGTTTAACGGCATTCCAGTCGTTGTCTACTGTAGGATCGCTGTCTAGGCTCTGGATTATCATGCCATACTCGTCCTCCTCAGGTCTCTTCTCGAATACGAAGAGCTCGCCGAATGCGTGCTCAGCGCAAGGAGCGAAGCGCACACCCTTGATCTTCCATGGTGGAAGGTTTGGAGTGTTGACGCTGAGTATTGTTGATGGCTCGAGTGTCATGGACAGGTCGAGCAGACCTCTTATCATCTCGCAGATGTAGTCGAAGTGCTCTGCATCGTGGCTAGCAACTGAGAGTGCGATTGAGCGGATGCCCGAGAGTGCTCCCTCTCTTGCAGCTGCGAGTGTGCCTGAATATACAACAGATGAGCCTGTGTTGATTCCCATATTGATTCCGCTGATTACGAAGTCAGGCTCGACATTGCGCTCACGCATGAGCTGGATTCCGAGCTTGACGCAGTCAGCTGGAGTTCCTGTGATTGCCCAGGCTGCACGAGTGTGCTTCTTCTCCACCTTAGTTGCTTTGACATTTCTGCGGAAGGTGATGGCCTGGCTCACTGCGCTGTTCTGCTCTGCAGGCGCAGCAATGTAGACATCGGCCATGCTGCCGAGTGCCTTGACCAGGGAGCGAAGACCCTCTGCATTGATTCCATCATCGTTGCTGACAAGAATTTTGTACATTGAATATTTCCTTTGTTATGAATTAATTTGAATTAGCGCTCGAGCTTCTTGAGGTTCTGAACGAACATCTTGATGAGAAGCTTGAGAAGTGACTCTGGTACTCTGTAGAAATAGAAGTTGACCACCTTGGTCTCCTCGTCGCAGAGGTCATCTACTGGGTACATAGTCAGACCAAGGTCCTTAGCGAGCTTGCAGATGATATCCGGCTGAAGCTTGGATCGAACCTTGAGCATAACAGCGATACCTGAACGCGAGTCGATTGCCTCGAGTCTTCCGGCACCGTTGTCCTGAACCATCTTGATAGTTGTCTCGAGCTTTGACGCATACATACGTCTCAGCTTCTTGATGTGTCTGTAGTAGAAGCCCTCTTCCATGTAGAGAGCGAGGCAGATCTGCTCAGCCTTCGAGCAAGTCTGACTGTACTTGTGTGCCATCTTCTCGAAGATGTTTACGAGACCCTGTGGGAGCACCATATAGCTGATCTTGATTGAAGCGAAGAGTGTACTTGAGAATGAACCCAGGTAGATTACCTTGCCGCTGTTATCGAGGCCCTGCATCGCTGGGATTGGCTTACCGAAGTATCTAAGTTCACTGTCGTAGTCATCCTCGAGGATGTAGCTGTCATTATCCTTCGCCCACTTGATGAGATCGTATCTTCTTCCGATAGGCATAACTGCTCCGCTTGGGAACTGATTTGATGGATTGACATATACGATCGAGCGCAGGTTTGTTGGGAGCTTCTCAAGCTCGATGCCGTTAGGCCCTACTTCAACCTCAGTTATGGGGAAGCCTGCTTCTTTAAAGATATCTCTGATTGGGCCGTAGCCTGGTGTCTCTGTGGCAGCGTTGTCTACTCCGATCTCTCTGAGTATTCTTGTGAGCTGCAGTGCGAGCTGCTGGGAACCCGCGCCTATAACGACCTGCTCAGGAGTGCATTTTACCCCTCTGCTCTGATAGAGATACTTGCAGATCTCGTAGCGAAGTGCCGGCTCACCCTTAACGTCCGCCTCTGTCTGCAGGAGGTGTGAGTACTCGTTGAACACGCGGTTCATGCACTTCTTCCACTTGGAGAACTCGAAGCTCTCCTCGTCGTATATCATCTCCTTGCCGATGCCCTTCTTGGACTGCACGCCCTCTGTTGGGAGCAGGTCCTCGAGAGTGATTGGCTCTTCAGGTTCCTTAGCATCTGCGGCCTGTATTGTCTCGCTTACGTAGTAGCCAGACTTCGGCCTTGACTCGATGTAGCCCTCGACGAGAAGCTGGGTGTAAGCTGTTTCTACTGTTGTTACGCTGATGTCGTTCTCCTTAGCGAGCTTACGGAGTGATGGCAGCTTAGTGCCCTTCTCGAGTGAGCCGCTCAGGATGTCGTTCTTCAGCAGGTTATATATCTGTACGTATAGATTCTGCTCTGAACTGTTATCTAAATTCAGAATTAAACTCTTCAAATTGGGGATACCTCCAAACTGTTATTGTGTATTTATTTAAGTTTGTACATTTTATCAAGTGCAGTACTGTGGTATTATAAACCCACGTGTTAATAAAATCAACTCGAAAGGAAGTACGACATGTCAAACAAGAATTCTAGTCTGATGATTCTGGTTGAAACAGCGCTGCTCACAGCTATCACAATGCTGTGCACTCTGATTCTCAAAGTTCCAGTAGGACCAGACTGCTATATACACCTCGGTGATACAATAATGTTCCTTGCAGTAATAATCCTGCCACTCCCATATGCCTGCTTCGCAGGTCCAGTTGGCGCAATGCTCGCTGATCTTATAGGCGGCTACGCATTCTGGGCACCATGGACTTTCGTGATTAAGCTTCTCTGCGTCCTCGTACTCGGACTTCTCCGCAAGAAGTCCACAGAGAACTCAAAGCGCCTGCTCACAGTTCCAGTTCCTGAATTCATCGGATATGTAATCGCATGCATATTTGGTGTAATGGGTTACTTCGTAGCAGAATACCTGCTCTTCGGCAACTGGGTAGCAGCTGCAACATGCATTCCACTCAACTGCCTGCAGATGGGTGTCGGCGCCGTACTCAGCGTCGTAGTGTATAAGAGACTCCCTAAGAATTTCATCAAATAACGAAGGTTCAACCGACCTTTCGAAGGGCGGTTTTCTCGTACCGCAGCGCCTTGTATAAAATATCATTTGTGTATACACTCCATAAGTGGTATATTAAGTGTAGCGCTTATAAGCGTTAGGGAGGGATTAGTTATGTGCAAGAACATCGGAGCTCTCCTCGAGGAGGCTGGCATCGCTGCAAAGGAACTGCCAGCTGGATTTATCTGTGAGTGCGAGCTTATCGCATATCTCGGAGAATAATTTCTGACTAATTGGCACTGCGCATTACGCAGTAAGGCAAAGTGTTGGTTTGTAATGGTTCACGTAGATGAAACAAAGTATGAAGTATGGGGGAAAGATCGGCGTACGCCGATTTTTCTCTTTTTTGTTACGCCAATCAAAAATCCTCCCTTGCGGGAGGATTCTCTATAGCTAGTTCTCTTCGATTACGAAGTCCGGATCGAGGAAGCCCTCTTCTGCAATCTTCGCCTTGAGTACATCGATGTCAACCTGTGTCATGATATTGTCTGACTCGTTGAGCTGCTCATTGATATTCTCGAAAGCCTCTGTGCAGGTCTTGAGTGACTCGCAGATCTGAGCCTTAGTCTCAGCTGTGTAGTGATCCTTGCTCAGCTTATCGGCGAGATTGAGGACTGCAGGCAGATACTCGTTGTGCATCTTGATTACAGTCTTGTCATTCTTGAGCTCAGGCTTAGCCAGAAGTGTATTCTCAACCGACTTGATTGACTTCTCGAGAGCTCTAAGCAGCTCTACCATTGACTCATCCTCGAGTAGAGCGATAATCTTACGCAACTTGCGGATGGCCTCGCTCTGAGCCTTGAACTCCTGGCGCTCAGCATTTCTCTTAACGCCTTCGTCGATTGACTCCATAGGCATTCCGTTCTCAGTTACTACAAAGAGATTGTTGATTCCATCAACATATGCGTTGCTGTCGCCCTTCTGGAAGAAGCCTCTGTTGACCATATCCTGAAGATTCTCCTCAACCCACTTCTCATCCTTGCCGAGCTTACTCGCAATCTCGTCGATTGGAGTGTTGCCTCTGTTGTTGATGGCAGTCTCAAGCTTATTCCATACCGATGACTTGAAATAAGCTCTGACCAGGAGCGCAACGCCTGGAAGTAAACAAACCATAGATAGCTTGATGTTCTCCACTACCGATGGATAGTTCTCAGTCGGAACAATTACTATAAATGTACAGATAACCAGGACCCATCCCCAACGCTTGCCACCTGTACAGTTTCTCTTCTTCTTAGTTCTCTTATCCATATGATTAACCCCCTATTGTTGGTTTGCTTATCACTTAGTATGATTGAATAATAACACAAAGCATTCCTGCGTGCTATAATCAAGACGGAGGTAAGGGACTATGAATAGAGACTACAGAATTGCAATAATAGGAGCTGGAGCCGTTGGTAGCTATTTCGTATGGGGACTGACAGACATCAACGGCATCGAGCTTTGCCTGATTGCTGAAGGCAAACGCCTCGAGCGCCTTTGTACTAATGGCGTAACAATCAACGGAGAAGTATATAAGCCTGCCGTCTATTCACCAGAGGAAGCAGGAGTACAAGATCTGGTAATCGTAGCAACTAAGTCGAACGGCATTGCTGATGCAGCACGTATGCTGCCCGCATTAACAGGAGATGCTACGCTCGTCCTCGGCGCTTTCAATGGGGTAACAGGTGAATCAGTTCTCGCCGAAGCTGTCGGCTGGGATCACGTCGGCTACTCCTCAATCGTCATCGCATCGAAGCGCGATGAGAACGGCGTGTGGTTCAAGCCAGATGAAATCGGCGGCTTCTCAATCGACAGCGCAGTCATATCCGAGGAGCTCGCAAGCGCACTCGCCGCTTCGAGACTCAGATACTTCCTCGTAGACGACATACAGTTCAGACTGTGGAACAAATTCGCTTCGAATATGGCCAACAACCTGCCGCAGGCACTCGTAGGCTGTGATGCGAGCCTCTACTCTGAGAGCGAGCACGGACTCTGGCTTGCAGACAAACTCTGGGCCGAGACCAGACTGGTAGCCGCTGCCGAGGGAGTCGAGCTACCAGAGAGAACTGTTCTCTTTGCAAGGGACCTCGGACTTCCTGTCCACGCCAAGTATTCGACCATGCAGGACCTCGATGCAGGCCGCCACACGGAGATAGACCTCTTCGCCGGAGAACTCGTCCAACTTGCCGCTAAGCACGGACTGTCCGCACCATACGCTGAGATGACCTACCACATCATCAAAGCCATCGAAGAGAAGAACGACGGCCGCTTTGAATAATTAGATATGCCAAAAAGCCTGGCGCAATCTCGCGCCAGGCTTTTCTTGTGTCGTTAGAGTACCTCCTTGAGATACTTGTCAGCGTTGCGCCAACAGATTGCGTCAATCATATCTGCCAAGAAACCCTCTGACTCTAGTGCCTCTGGCAGTTTCCACATCTCACTGCAGTCCGCCATCTCGAGCGAGCAGTCGATGCCGTCGAAGTCGGAACCGAGCGTCAGAACCTCACTTCCACCCAAATTGCATATGTGCTGAGCGTGGCGAACGAGATCCGCAATCCTCGTAAGTTCAGCCCCTTCTGCGAGGAAATGGCTATAGAAGTTCAAGCCAATCACTCCGCCGTGCTCCGCAATGCATCGTATCATCTCATCAGTCAGATTGCGCCTGTGCGGGCACAGACTTCTCGCATTAGAATGCGAAGCCACCCACGGCTTCTTCGATGCATCCGCGACATTCCAGAATCCTTTATCCGATAAGTGCGATACATCGATGATCATTCCCATCTCATTCATACGCTCTACGACATCGTAGCCAAAGCGTGTCAGCCCCTCATCCGAGCCATTCGCTCCTCCAATGCAATTATCGTAATTCCAAGTAAGAGTAATCAGGCGAACGCCATTCTTATAAAGTGTATCAAGTCGAGCAAGTTCCTCCTCGAGCACTCCGCCCTCCTCTACTGTCAGAAGACCTGAGATGCGTCCAGCCTCGCGATTTGCAAGCAGCTCATCGTAGCTACATGTGAAGGCAAGTCTCTCATCTGCGGACTGTCTCAGAATATCGGTCATCGCCAGCACATCCTCGAAATGCGAGGCGCATCTTGCTGGCTGCTTGCTGTCGACGTGACAGGCAAAGAACTGCGCGTCGTAGCCGCGCATTTTATCTATATCAAGATGACCATTATTGCTTGTCAGATTCTCTGTCTCGGCTGCATCGTAATACAGCCTGTGCAGAGTATCGCAGTGAAGATCTATATATCCCATATCTCTCCTTAGTGCAGATGAGGGCCGTCCGAAGACGACCCTCTTATCAGTATAGACTATACCTCGTAGAGTTCCTTGAGCTTGAGGAGGTGCTCGTAGCGAGCCTTAGCAGCAGCCTCTGACTGTGCGAAGAGCTCTTCAGCTCTGTCTGGGAAGCTGTGTGTCAGTGATGAGTATCTAGCCTCATTCATGAGGAACTCCTTATATCCGCCAGCTGGCTCCTTGCTGTCGAGAGTGAATGGGTTCTTGCCCTCAGCCTTCTTAGCAGGGTTGTAGCGGTAGATATTCCAGTAGCCGCACTCAACAGCCTTCTTCATCTCAGCCTGGCAGTTCTGCATGCCGCCCTTGATTGAGTGCATCTCACATGGTGAGTAACCGATGATGATTGAAGGTCCCTTGTAAGCCTCAGCCTCCTCGATTGCCTTGAGAGTCTGTGCAGGGTTAGCACCCATAGCTACCTGAGCAACGTATACATAGCCGTAGCTCATTGCGATCTCAGCAAGGCTCTTCTTAGCAACAGCCTTACCAGCAGCAGCGAACTGAGCAACCTGACCGATGTTAGAAGCTTTTGAAGCCTGTCCACCAGTATTTGAGTATACCTCAGTATCGAATACGAAGATGTTAACGTCCTCACCTGATGCGAGCACGTGGTCTACTCCACCGAAGCCGATATCGTAAGCCCATCCGTCTCCACCGAAGATCCACATTGACTTCTTTGAGAGGTACTGCTTCTCAGCGAGAATCTTAGGTGCGATTGGGCATCCGTGCTCAGCAGCAGCCTCGAGAACTGCGATGAGTTCCTTAGTAGCATCAGCATTTGCTCTGCTGTCATCGAATGTCTCGAACCATTTCTCAGCAGCAGCCTTGAAGTTCTCTGTTCTGTGCTCTAAGTCGTTGTACATCTCCTCAACGAGAGATCTGAGTCTTGCTCTTACAGCCTTCTGTCCGAGCATCATACCGAGACCATGTTCAGCGTTGTCCTCGAAGAGTGAGTTTGACCAAGCTGGTCCGTGTCCTTCCTTATTGCAAGCATAAGGTGATGTTGAAGCAGGTCCACCCCAGATTGATGAGCAGCCTGTAGCATTTGAGATGTATGCTCTGTCTCCGAAGAGCTGAGTTACGAGACGAGCGTATGAAGTCTCAGCACAGCCTGCACATGAGCCTGAGAACTCGAGCAGTGGCTCTCTGAACTGGCTTCCCTTAACTGTGAAGTCCTGCATATCCTTCTTCTCGGATACCTCAGCAACCATGTAATCGAAAACTTCCTGCTGTGCAGCTTCTTCTGCCTGTGGAACCATTACGAGACCCTTTGTTGGGCAAGCTCCTACGCAGACACCACAGCCCATACAGTCGAGCGGGCTGACAGCGAGGTTGAAGCTGTACTTATCCTTACCCTTACCAGCCTTGAATGCAACGATCTTAGCTGCCTCAGGTGCTGCAGCTGCCTCTTCCTCTGTGAGAGCGTAAGGTCTGATTGCAGCGTGTGGGCATACATATGCGCAGCTGTTGCACTGTACGCACTTCTCTGCCTCCCAGCGAGGAACTGTAACTGCGATACCTCTCTTCTCGTATGCAGAAGCTCCGAGCTCGAATGTACCATCAGCATAATCCATGAATGCAGATACTGGCAGGCTGTCTCCGTTCATCATATCAACTGGCTCCATGATGCCCTTAACCATTGATACGAGCTCTGGCTTACCCTTGAGCTGCTCGTCAACAACTTCGTCACTTGCGTCTGCCCATGAAGCAGGAACATCAATTTTGACGAATGCAGATGCACCGAGGTCGATAGCCTTGTGGTTCATGTCTACGATAGCCTGGCCCTTCTTGAGGTAGCTCTTAGTAGCCGCATCCTTCATGTACTGGATTGCCTCCTCCAGTGGCATTACCTTAGCGAGCGCGAAGAACGCTGACTGGAGAATTGTATTAGTTCTCTTGCCCATTCCGATCTCGATAGCGAGGTCGATAGCATTGATTGTGTAGAGCTGAACATTGTTCTTAGCAATGTAACACTTTGTCTCTGCATTGAGATTCTGCTCGAGCTCCTCTGCAGACCACTGACAGTTAATCAGGAAAACGCCGCCTGGCTTAACGTCGTTAACCATCTTGAATCCCTTCAGGATGTATGAAGGGTTGTGGCAAGCTACGAAGTCAGCCTTGTTAACGTAGTATGGGCTTCTGATTGGGCTGTCACCGAAACGCAGGTGGGAGATAGTAACTCCGCCTGTCTTCTTTGAATCGTACTGGAAGTAAGCCTGTACATACTTGTCTGTGTGATCTCCGATGATCTTGATGGAGTTCTTGTTAGCTCCAACAGTACCATCTCCACCGAGTCCCCAGAACTTGCACTCGATTGTGCCAGCAGCAGCTGTGTCAGGTGACTCAGTCTCTGGCAGTGAGAGCTCTGTAACGTCGTCTACGATTCCGATAGTGAACTGTCTCTTAGGAGCATCCTTCTTCATCTCCTCGTATACAGCAAAAACGCTTGAAGGCGGTGTATCCTTCGAACCGAGTCCATAACGTCCGCCGATTACTGTTCTCATCTGGCCTGCCTGTGCGAGAGCTGTTACTACGTCCATGTAAAGTGGCTCACCCTGTGAACCTGGCTCCTTAGTTCTGTCGAGTACAGCGATTTTCTTCGCACTTGCAGGGATTGCCGCAACAAGCTTGTCCGCGCGGAAAGGTCTGTAGAGGCGGACTTTTACCAGACCTACCTTCTCGCCGTGAGCGTTCAGGTAGTCGATAACTTCCTCTGCCACATCGCAGATTGATCCCATTGCTACGATAACGCGGTCAGCATCAGGTGCTCCGTAGTAGTTGAAGAGCTGGTAGTCTGTGCCGAGCTTCTCGTTAACCTTGCCCATATACTCCTCAACGATCTCAGGAAGAGCGTCATAGTACTTGTTGCAAGCCTCTCTGTGCTGGAAGAAGATGTCTCCGTTCTCGTTGGAACCTCTCATCTGAGGGTTCTCAGGATTGAGTGAGTGTGCTCTGAAGGCGGCAACTGCGTCCATATCGCACATATCTGCGAGGTCCTCGTAATCCCATACTGCAATCTTCTGCAGCTCGTGTGATGTACGGAATCCGTCGAAGAAGTTGAGGAATGGAACTCTTCCCTTGATAGCTGCAAGGTGAGCTACTGCTGAGAGGTCCATAACCTCTTGTGGATTTGACTCTGCAAGCATTGCGAAACCTGTCTGTCTGCACGCATATACGTCGGAGTGATCTCCGAAGATGTTAAGTGCGTGTGATGTAACCGCTCTAGCGGATACGTGGAAAACGCCAGGCAGAAGCTCGCCGGCGATCTTATACATGTTAGGAATCATCAACAGCAGACCCTGTGACGCTGTGTAAGTTGTTGTCAGTGCGCCTGTTGCGAGTGATCCGTGAACAGTACCTGAAGCTCCAGCCTCTGACTGCATCTCCATTACCTTAACTGTTGATCCGAAGATGTTCTTCTGACCCTGAGCTGACCACTGGTCAACGAGGTCTGCCATAGGGCTTGAAGGTGTGATCGGATAGATTCCAGCTACCTCGGTAAACGCATAGGAAACGTGAGCCGCAGCGGTGTTACCATCCATGGTTTTGAATTGTCTTGCCATATCCAAATCTCCTTTGTCTTTATTTTGAATACATCTGTATTAATTATCGAACAATACTATCTCATTATAACAGTTTTTTGGAATTTGTGAACCAAAATCGTATTTCATTTTGTACAAAAACACAAAAAGCCAGAGGTCATAGGCCCCTGACTCTATTTGTGTTATGCGTCCGCTTCATCCTTCTTGAGATCCTTATCCTCATCGTCATCGGAGTCATCCACTGCGTCTGCTGTATCAGGGAAAACTACCTTAACCTTCAGGTCAGGATAAGCCGCCTCGAAGAAGGCCTTAATCTGCTTCACAGCCATCTCGTCTGCCTGAGACAGCTTGTCGCTCTTCTTAACATGCTGTGTCATCTTCTTCACGAGCTCCTTGCGCAGCTGGTTGCTGTCCTCAGGAGTTACCGCATTGAAGAGTCCGTTCTTCTTATCGAGAATCTGCCAGCTCTCCTCATCAATCTCATGGCTGAGAATCTCGCTGTGCGGAATCACGATTGTCAGCTTATCTCCCTTGAGCTTAACCTTAGCCGCTGACATATCAGGGCCAATCTTCATCACGCCATCGTACATAACAACCATGGACTTGCTTGTGAATGGCACGCTCTTGCCGAAAACCTTCAGCGCATTATCGCCACTCATCTCGTCCGTATTAGTATACTTATACTCGAGTACCGACAGCTCAGATATCTCAGTCATCTGCTCCTCGATAGTCTCGATCTTATATGTATTGCTGCTGCCACCCAGGATATTCACATCTACAACCTTTCCGGCAATAAAGCCAACAACCAGGCAGCCAATCATGAGAAGAATCGTATTGAAAAATTTCTTCATTCCTATATTACCTCTCCCGTGTTAGTAGTTCGTTGTCCGTTGCACGGACGTAAATATTGTACCATTTTGCCGCGCTCAATGGAATCGAATTTAGCTCTTGAATTCTTCCGCTCAACATTATAGATTATGTGTATATGTTTAATTCTAGGGGAGAGATATATTCAAATGGCAAAGCTTAAGAACAATCGCAAACTCAGCGTCGTGCTGCTGACTATCTTCGGAAACATCATCTACGCATGCGGAGTAAACATCGGCATCAACCCGATCCACCTCTACAGTGGTGGTTTTACCGGAATTGCCCAGCTCATCAGAACCTTCATGCTGGAATTCCTGCATATCCCTCAGATTCCTGGCGTAGACTATATGGGTATCATATATTTCGCAATCAACGTGCCATTCTTCCTTATGGCATACAGGGTTATGGGCCGCAAGTTCTGCCTGACAACTCTTATATCAATCGCGATGGCTTCGGCCTTCCTCTCAATGATTCCAATTCCAGAGACCCCAATCGTGCAGGACACTCTGCTCTGCTCAATCATCGGCGGTATCGGATCCGGAGTCGGCGCAGGAATGGTCCTCCGTGCCGGCAGCTCACAGGGTGGACAGGACCTCATCGGAGTCTGCCTCGCTAAGACCAAGCCGGACTTCAAGGTTGGAACAATCGGCATCATCATCAGCTTCTGCATCTACACAATCTGCCTCTTCATGTATGACATCGAGACAGTAATCTACTCAATGATCTTCGCCGTAGTAACCGGCATCTGCGTAGACAAGGTTCACGTTCAGAACATCAAGACTGAGGCAATGATCTTCACAAAGGAAGACGGAGTTGCCGAGGCAATCATGTCCGAGATGAACCGCGGAGTAACCTGCTGGGAAGGCGAAGGTGCCTACACACACGAGGGCTCTCACATCCTCATCACTGTTATCTCCAAGTACGAGGAGCCACTGCTCAAGGACATCCTCTCACGAATCGACCCTAAAGCATTCGTAATCATCTCAGACAACGCACGCGTAATCGGAAACTTCGAGAAGCGCTTCACCGACTAGGGAAAGAGGAAGGGAACGGCCCGTGGCCGTTCCCTTTTTGATTGGTAGTAATGGTGGGCAACAGCTGGGGCTGTTGCCGACCTCTCCCCTCATTCAAATTGTCTGTTTTGCGATTTTGTGGTTAGAATTGTTGCACTCATTGATATTTACAAATTTGACCACACATCAAAAAAACTGTATCAGCCAATTTCTCTGATTCTTGCCAATTTCGCCCCTATTTCTTAGGCTTCAATGCCAAGTTTGATGTCACAAGCGTGATTTCTGGTCAATTTATTGTCCAATTCGCTTCCAAATTGTACAAATTCTGCACTCACCCTCTACTTTCGTTGGCCTCTGCATGAAAGCCCCGTGGTCAGATTTTTTATTATCAAATGGTTCGGGGAATCTGACCACGATTTTACAAAACAAAAAAATCGGGTTGTGGTCACTTCTGTAATTTTCAAGCATTACAGGAAATCTGACCACAATCCGAAGTTTCTAGCATTCAAAGCACACCCGAATCAATCCGAATCCACCACCCTACACGCTCAACTCGAATGCGAATCGCGGATCGTTGTCTTCTACGACGTAGATTACGCCTCTTCGCTCGTAGCCCTTCTTCTCAAGGAGAGACAGCATGATGTGATTGTCGTAATGGGTGTCGACGCGAACATGTCCGCACTGTGCGAGTGCCCAGTCGAGGCAGAAGCTACCGACGCCAGCCACGTCGCCAGAGCTCGCAAGGCGGTGGACAGCTCCGTATTCGCTGTCGTCGCCCCACGCGCCGTCCTCAATCTCAAGATATGTCGGGTCAACGTCGACGCCCTGGATATATACGAAGGTTCCGACCACGGATTCGCGGCCGTCAACCACGGCAGTGCAGACATAGCTACGTCCGGCCGCGATATCCTCGTGAATCAAGTCTGCTGGCGGCCAATTGGTCGCGCCCCACTGGCGCGGATTGCCATTCTCCGCCATGAAGGCGCGAGCGCGTTCGTAGATTTGCATCATGCGCTCGAAATCCGCTTCGGTGGAGTGGCGAATCCGCAGTTCACCGTCCGCGCAACGACAGTCAAGTCGATCCGCAACCTCCGCGTCCGCAGTCGGCCAGCCGCACGGACAATCCTGTCTTCTCGTTAATTTATCCCACGAAATAGTACTCAAATTCTGCTCCCTCTCCTTCTAACCAGTCATCTATACAGATAATACTTACTACGTTGCCACCTACCAGCATCCGACGTATAGCAGTCTATTAGATATACCAAATATATCGCACCCCCTACTCCTCGGAAGCCAGCAGTGCGCGAAGTTCCTCGATTTCGTCCTTGCTCAGTCCACCAGCGAGCGCCGATGCGAAGATGCTCATCTTGTGTCCGCATTCTCTCTCGATAAAACGTCTGCTCTGCGATGCGAGGTACTCTTCTTTGCCGATCAGCGGCGTGTACTCGCTACTTCTTCCGTTCTTCGTTACGCTCACAAGCTCTTTCTTCGCAAGCCTTGTGAGCAGTGTCAGAATGGTGGTCTGTGCCAGCGGTCTCTGCGCTGCCACAGCCTCCTCGATTGTCTGTCTCGATACAGGAGCCTCATGCTCCCAGATGATATTCATAATCTCTAATTCACTGTCTGGAATTCTGTCAATCATTGTGTCCTCACTGTCGCGGGCCATTTGCTCTACAATTGTAGTATTAGGTAATTACATTCTACGAATGTAGAGCAACAATGTCAAGCAGGAATTTGCAAAGCTAATTCCCACCGCTCAACTCACCCTCACGGTGCCGGAAATGCGAGCATAACAAAAACCCGTTGCAAAGCTGCAACGGGTTTTACAACTTAAATAAGATTAATTACTTAACCTGGTCCTTAAGAGCCTTACCAGCCTTGAATGCAGGAACCTTGCAAGCAGCGATCTCGATGATCTCGCCTGTCTGTGGATTCTTACCCTGTCTAGCTGCTCTCTCTCTAACCTCGAAGTTTCCGAATCCGATGATCTGAACCTTCTCGCCCTTAGCCATTGCGCCAGCGATCTCCTCGAATACAGCGCTTACTGCTGCTGTTGCGTCCTTCCTTGAAATCTCTGCATTAGCTGCTACTGCTGCGATTAACTCTGTCTTATTCATTGTATAACTCCCTTCATATAAACGCCCCGCCATTGCGGGTTATAAGCTATTTATCAACGCTTCTCAAGTGTACACTATGCGCCCCTCAAGGTCAATTCCCGCAAGTGAAAATTTCAACACAAAACGCGCTTTTTGCGAATAGTTTCGCTAATACTTCGTGTCGCAGTATGCCCGCCGACCGCTAGATCACAATGCCGTTGCAGTGATCGATCTCGTGCTGAATCACCTCAGCCACGAAATCTTCGAATTCCATCTCGCTCTCCGCCCAGGCAAAATTCCTGAACTTCACCCTAATCTTCTGATATCTCTTTGCCATGCGTGTACCGTTCAGTGAAAGGCATCCTTCCTCAGCCTCATACTCGCCCGACTTCGCCGTAATCACCGGATTGAACATCACCATCGGCATCGGCCCATTAAAGACAACTATCACGTTCTTCCTCACGCCAATCATATTAGCCGCCATGCCCACGCATCCGTCCTTGTGCGCCATCAGCGTATCCACCAGATCGCGCGCCACCTGCATATCCGCCTGTGTCGCCTCCTCCGACTTCACACCCAGAAACATCGGATCCCTAACTATATCCTTAACCATTGGTATCACCTCGTATTGCTGAATTTATAATTGGAATTGCCGAGGGCATGAAACGCTTACTCCAATTCAGTTAAGCATCTATTTTATTCTTTTGTTCTTTTTCTTCTTGTGTAAACAGCAGTGCCTGTTATTCCTGCTCCTGAAAGAAGCATAAGTGCAATCCACAGAGCGAGGTTAGCGTTATCGCCTGTCTTTACCGAATCTTTATCCGACTCTGAATCCTTGTCGCTGTCATCTGAAGTTCCCGGTGCTGCCTTAATAGTGATATTAATCGTTGTATATGCAGGACCATCTGAATTCCACTCCAGTCCATCAGGCAGTTGCAAGAAACCGTATAATGTCACCGCCTGTTCTGTCTTGATGGTCGGGTCATAGCTGCCGCCTGCAAGTATATCTGTTTTCCATTCAACAGGCAGTCTTGTTACTGAATTTTTTTCCGTCTCAACCTGGACCGTTTCAGGCAGGTTCATGTCTTCATAGGCAGTTCCATTGTCTAATGTTATAGGGTCCGGAGACGTGATTTTTATAAGCTTATCACTTGTGATTGGTTCAACCGCATAAATCATTCCATCTACAGCATCTGTAGTTTCCAGCCAGATTTTAACAGTTGATAAATCTATATTCGCTGATAAACCAAGTTCCGTCGTGATATCTGATACATTCACAATTTCGGTTTCTGTTCCGGTAATAATCTTGCTGTAATACCAGTTCCTGTCTCCACCATTGCCCTGTACCATAAGTGCTACATCACCTGTAGTACTTCCTTTCGTTGTAAATATATTACCTGTAGTGGTGTTATATGTTACTGTACCAATATTCTTACCTGTTCCGTTAAGTCTTAAGGTCATCGCCGTATCGTCTGCTATCGTTCCCGATTTTGTATCAGATGATGCTGCTGTCGCAGCAGATGCAAAGAGCACAGATGACAGATTCAGGTTGGAAGCGGGACGCACCCCACCATAAGAATGGGTGAGATAAATTCCATTAACCCAATCGTTCTCAGCATACAACACCTTTATATGAACAGAATGAGGCGTACGAAGCCAGAACTCGTCGATTGGTTTGTCTTTATTGCTCCAGCAGCTGCTCATATCAAGAACTATACTATCACTGCTTCCAGCGTATATTTTTTGTGTTTTTTCAACTCCATGTAACGCATACAGTTTGTCTGTGGTTGTATAGGTTAAATTATTATCTGTACTATCTTTATTCTTATTATCCTCCGTTGTTACCGTGGTAGCATTCATCAAAGCCTTCTCTGCTGTTGTGAAGTAGGTTGTATTCGAACTATCCACCATATTATTCAGTGCCGCACGAAGTTCACTTGCTCCGTAGTGATTTGGGTTTACCTTTGTTGGTGCAGCTCCAGTATATGTACATCCCCAGCCTGCATCATAATCCTTATCATACTGCCAACTATCGGAATTCGCACTAAAAAAATGACGTGCTATCGGACTTGCAGCAAAGATGATGGTATTATCTCCTGATACACCAGTATCCCTTCCAAGTATGTACCACTGCTGTGCATCTCCGCTACTGTTTTTACCAAAGACCAGCTTGCCGATATTGTTCGCTGTTCCATCTGCATTCGGCGCGAATGTATTACCCATTAACTGTGCCTTTGTAGCATAGGATGACACACTTGGTCCAAAAGATAACTCAATGGTACTTTCTTTCTGAATATTATAATCGGCCAATGTTCTTCCATTTTCTAGGACTTTCCCTTGATACTTCAAGACCTGAAACGCTTCAGGATATCCGGTTTTGTCTTTGATTATTGCCTTAACATTTTCAATACTATCACCGGATTCCACTTCAAGCGTCAATGCGGCCGCACCAGTGATACTCAAATCCACATAGATAGGCATAGCGCTTGCGGAAACCGGCACAAGCGTAAGCACCATGCACAGTGAAAGCACTATGCTAAATAATCTTTTCTTCATTCTACTCACCTTTTTTCTATTTAGTATTATCGTATTTTCATGCCGAACTATCTTTCCGGCTGTATTTTCACTTAATAGCATAGTAGCTGGAACTGCAGCCTTTGTAGTTCCCGCCCATCGCCAAATACTATGGTTTTCATACCATTTTTTTACCATATTTGCATCTCTTCTTCAAGACAAAACGATATAATGTACGGCACACATTCTTCTGAGGGAATACCATTTCAGTATAGAAGCCGACCTGAAAATTATTTCTTCCGAATCGGCTCATGTCCTTAACAATAAGTTCATCATCTTTAGAGAGTCGCGAGAACTTCTCTCTCCTCATTCCCAAGAAACCCAAACCACAAGACGGGCCAGCTGTGCTCGCCCGTCCCTGATTCTATTCCATTATTCCACCACAATCTCCACCTGGCTGCCCTGGTCGCGATTCTTGGTTACGATTATCTGCTTGTCGATGCGGGTTTTGAGGGCATCGACGTGCGAGATGATGCCGACCAGTTTGTTGCCGTCGGTCAGGCTGACGAGGGCCTTGAAAGCGGACTCGAGCGATTCACTGTCGAGTGAGCCAAACCCTTCGTCTACGAACATTGTGTCGAGCTGGATGCCGCCGGCCGAGCTTTGGACTTCGTCGGCGAGGCCGAGGGCGAGGCTGAGCGAAGCCTTGAAGGATTCGCCGCCTGAGAGAGATTTGACGCTTCGCTCAGTGTTGTTGTAGTGATCGATTATGTTGAGATCAAGTCCCTTCTGGCTGCGTTTGTCAGCAGAGGACTCGTCGCGTTTGAGTTCGTACTGGCCGCCTGTCATCACCATGAGGCGTGTGTTGGCGCGGGCGAGGATGCGGTCGAAATAGAACATCTGCACGTAAGTCTCGAGCATTACTTTGTCCTTGCCGCTGATGTTGCCGTTCGCTGTCTCACTGAGCGCGTTGACCATGCGGTAGCGGCGCTCGATGTCAGCAGCGCGGGCCGCGAGGTCCGTGATGCGCGTGAGAGCGCCGCGGTTTTGTTCGAGACGCGAGGTGAGGCGCTGGCCGAGTTCGCCGAGGAGTCTGCGCTTGGTGCTGGCCTCGGAGTGAGCAGCGAGGACCTTGGCTTCGTCATAAGCAGCTTCCGCTGAGAGTGACTTGCCCAGCTGGTCGTTGCGGGAACGTTCGGCGGCAAGATTCTCTGCGCAGTTAGCACGCTGCTGCTTCGCTTTGTCGAAGGCGTCCGTGAGGGACGTAGCGCGTGTCTTGAGAGAGGTAATCTCTTTCTCAGCGGTGGCCTTGCTGTCGAAGACGAGCTTCGCATCAAGGCTTTTGATTTGCTCGGCGAGTTGCGCGGATGTCGCCTTGTCGGCTGCGAGCTGAGCGGTGAGGTCGTTGCTCTGATTGCGCTTGTCCTGGCAGGACTGCTGGAGCGCAGGCAGTTCGGATTCCATCTTGGCGCGGGCTGTGATTGCCTGCTCGGTTGTGCGGCGCTGCTGTACCAGCTTGGTCAGGTCGGCGCTTGAATCTGATTTGGCCTGGTTGAGGGCTACGAGCGATTCACTGCCGAGGAGCTGCTTGGCTCTCTTGGCAAGCTGTGCGGTTATTGTTTCGGCGCGGCCGCGGGTTGTACCGGCGGCTGCGCTGGCTTCATTGGCCTGGGTGCGGGCAGCGGTGGCGCGAGCCTCGGCTGCCTCGACGGTGGCGCGGTCTGGGGCGTTGTCGGCCAGCTGGGCTGGCGATGGGTGTTCGCACGAGCCGCAGACAGGGCATGGTGTGGCCGCAAGGAGCTGGGAGGCAAGGATGCCTGCCTGCTCCGAGAGGTGCAGTTGGCGAAGCTGCGAGTGTTCCGCTTCGAGTTTGCTTGCCTTGGCATCAAGTTCGAGGAACTCGCGCTGCTGGGCCGCGAGATTCTTCCTCAGCTTCGCCAGTGATTCGGCTTCGCGGCCCAGCGCGTCGAGCGCATCAACGCGCTCGCGGGCGATGCGCTCGGACGCCTTCAGGCGTTCGAGTTCCTCGCCAAGATTCTGAGCAGAGCGAATCTCCTCCTGGAGTTTCTCGAGTCTTGACTCGAGATCTTTAATCTGATTGTTTGAAGTCTCAAGTGTGCGCGAATTCTTAGCAATCGAATCGAGCAGCTTGCGCTGTCTTGCCTGCTGCTGATCGAATTCGTCATATGCTGGGAGATCGTGCTCGATCTCTACCGCGCGTGCAGCAAGAGGCGCAGCCTCTTCTGCTGAGGCGCGAGCGGATGCGAGCGCCGTTTCTGATTGCGAGAGCGCAGCTTCGCATTCCTTGAGAAGCCTGCAGGACTCGTCATAATCCGCCTGCAGCTTCTTAATCTGTGCAATTGCGCCGAGCTGCTTATCGAGCTCAGCGAGATAAGCGTCCGCGTTCTCAAGCTCCGAAGCATTGAGCGACGCCTGTCTCTCATCTTCCTCGATGTTCCAGCCGATGAACTCCGCAACATGAGGGCTGAGAACATCGCCCTCCTTAACCTGTCGGAGCTCCTCTTCGGAGCCGAGAAGCGTCTCGGACGGACGTACACCATCGAGAATTGTCGCAACCTGACTCACCACGGACTCTCGCTCTGAGCGGAGCGAAGCCGCGCGATTTCTTAGCTCATCCTGAATTAGCTTGAAGTTGCCCGTGCTGAATATGGTACGGAAAATCTCCCTGCGTTCCTCCGTGTCTGCATACAGCAGTTTGCGGAAGTCACCCTGCGCTATCATCGCAATCTGGCAGAACTGCTTCTTGTTCACGCCTATAATAGCCTCAATCGCGTCGGCCACTTCGCTGTTCTTTGTCAGCGGAGCTTTGCCGGGTCTGTGCAGCTCAACTGTCGCAGGCGCCTTGGTCGTGCCTGTTCCACGCTGTTTCGGACGTTCCTGCTCGGGACTCCTCTTGATCGTATATTCGCATCCCGCGTACTCAAAAACCAGCTCGACTTCTGTCAGCGTCCCTGGCTTCGCATACTGCGAGCGTATCATTGTCGCGCGGCGCGTGTCGCCCGAAAGCTCGC
This sequence comes from Bacillota bacterium, assembly GCA_029101005.1. Taxonomy (GTDB): domain Bacteria; phylum Bacillota; class Clostridia; order Peptostreptococcales; family Anaerovoracaceae; genus Crickella. The sequence goes on from JAQXQE010000023.1 coordinate 21,796, forward strand.
CGTACAGCGCGTAAGTTATCGCATCGAAAATCATAGTTTTGCCGGCGCCGGTGTCTCCGGTGATGAGGTACAGTCCGCTCTTCCCGAGCTTGTCCATCTCCACCGTTTCGGTGCCCGCGTATGGGCCGAAGGCCGTCATTGTAAGTTTGAGCGGTCTCATTACGCCTCCTTTATCTCTTCGACCAGCGCCTCGAGGTAGGCCATCTGCTCCTCGTCCGGCGCCTGTCCGTTCTGCATCTCATACAGCATGGCAAAAAGCTCCACCTCGCTCTTCAGCTCGGCGTCGTCTCGTACCTCGACAGCTCCCCTGCTACGTGTTCTTGTGTTGTCGTACTCCAGTCTCATGATATTCGGATAGATTGATCGGAGGCGATTCATCGCTTCCATTATCTCTACCTCATCGGTGAGAACGACTCTCAGATAGTCGTCTGTCGTCGTTCCTTCATAATTATCCCTGCAAGTCAGTTCCTCATAGCTGCCCCTGATCTCACGCATATCGTGCAGTGGCGCAAGCGCCACAGCACGAACCGCAATCTCACAGCGCTCGGTCGCTCCACGCTTCGCGCCGAGCTCCACAATCGTCACCGACTTCTGATGATCCTTCTCCGAGAACGAATACTTAAGCGGAGTTCCGCAATACCTGATGCGCTCGCTTCCGATATTCTGCGGTCCGTGTATGTGACCGAGCGCCACATAATCAAACACTTCCAGCACATCAGCGTCCACATTGTCCGTTCCACCAACTGAGATCTCCTCCGATTCCGACCTGCTTGCACCCGTCACAAACTGGTGTGTCACCAGGACATTTCGCTCACTCGAGTCAATCTGCATATGCTCCACGGCACATGCAATCGCATCGGTATAACTGCCGATCTCCTCATCAGGGTAAGCCGCGCGAACATGCGCGGGTTTTACAAAAGGCAACAGATGAATCGCCACCCTGCCACTCTCATCCTCCAGATATAGCGGCTTCTCCGCTCCTGCATACGGCCTCGCGATATGTACGCCCTTCGCACTCAGAATCCTTGATCCCCACGCCATGCGCTCGGCCGAATCGTGATTGCCGCTAATCACAAACAGGGGTCTGCCCTTCGACAGCTCCCACACGAAATCATCCAGCAGCTGCACCGCCTCCGCCGACGGCACGCTCTTGTCATACACATCGCCCGCAATCAGGACACCATCGACAGCCTCCTCATCCGCAATCGCGATTATCCTCTGCAATATATACTTCTGATCCTCCAGCATTGGGAACTCATTCACACGCTTCCCCAGATGCAGATCCGATATGTGCATTAATTTCATATCTAATACCCCCTCAAAGTGGTTTGTTTCTCAGTTGCATTTCGGACTGAACGCGTTGCGCGTTTTGCCACAGGCAGTTTGTTGCAAATTGCGCTGCACGAACCACCCCTGTTTATTCTAAAGCCAGTAGTGCGATTTTTCAATTAGATAGAGGGCTCTGCTTGGGCTGGACGCTCGACTTGGGATATTAATTGGTCAGTTCTGGAGAGCGTCCACTTCAACCCATCTCGAGCGCAGCGACCCGAAAACGCCCCGCTAACCAAAACCGCAGGCCGGATGGCCTGCGGCTTTTACCTAATTCAATTGTGTGCACTATGCGAGATATCCAGCCTCCGCCATAATCTCTCTCATGAACTCCTTGAGTTCCTCCAAAGTGAACGATCTGTTCACCTCAACATACTGAATACCTTTTTTATTATTCTCCTTTAATAACCCCAGTGACAACGACTCCAGTCCGTTCCCCGTCAAATGCTTTCGCCCCACCCCTCGGCGCGCACTGCCGCGCCGTTTTCGCACTGCCGCGCCGTTTTCGCAATGCCGCGCCGTTTTCGCAATGCCGTTGCCCCTCGCGACGGTGCTGTATCACGAAATTGTGGCTATATTCGCTGGACACGTTGATAATTACGAATTTTAACCACACACCAAAAAAACTGTACCACGCATTTTGGCCCAATTCGCCTCTCAAACCTAGCTTACGGGCCAAATTTCCTACCTTCCACGCTCATCCTGGCCAAAAAATCCCCCTTCTCCGTATTCTATCTCGCTATTTCACACCCAACGTAAACCCTCCCGACAATTTCCCTGTGGCTATATTATATATTCCCAATGCATCCAGACAATTCAGCCACAATTTCGCAAAACAAAAAAACCGCCTTGTGGTCACATTTCTTAACATCAAGGCCTCCAGCCATTCTGACCACAATCGCAACCCCACCACCACACATCGCCCGCCAAGCCTCAGCCCCATCAACACGCAACCCTCTCCACACAATCTCCAACCCCACCATTCCCAGCCCACGCAAAAAGGGACGAGCCGCTTCGCTCTCGTCCCTGTCTCAATTCGCACATTCCCGGCACCCGCCACTTCGTCGTAACGCGCTCGTAGTGCGCAGCGCTACTCGTTTGTATAGTCGACTTCGCCTACTCGACGAAGTCTTCCTCATCTTGATCGCGCATGCTAGCCATGCGCTCCGCCATCAAATTGCTGAGTCCCGCCAGGCACTCAAGACACCAGATGTACTGCACATCAGGGCCTGGCGACACCATGAACGAATCGCAGTCCTCACCCCAGAGCACCACATCCTCGAGTCGCATGATCTCGGCCATCAGTTCTCCGCGCTCCTCGAGCAATTGCTCATACGGATACTCCTTGCAACCTTCAATATATACTTCAGGACTAATCATCATAATCCGCACCTCCTATGTCGTATTCTCGCTTCCGTGCAAGCTCGCCTCAGTCTATGCCAATCCGCTAGATTAGGCCAGCCTGACGCGCGAATAACACAGCCGCAACTGTCTTGCCGTCCTGAATCTCACCGCGCATAATCATGTCGAGCAGCTCGTCCGCGGTGAATTCGAGAGTGTCCACATCCTCGGTGTCGTCGAAGTCGGTTTCACCTGGAGTGAGCCCCTTGCAGATGTAAGTGTAGAGAATCTCACTTGAGTATCCGCAGCAAGGGATCAAATCCTGCAGTGGCTCAATGCTCTCTGCTGTGTAGCCAGTCTCCTCACGAAGCTCGCGAGCAGCCGCAGTGAGCGGATCCTCACCCGGATCAATCTTGCCAGCAGGCAGTTCAAGCATCATGCGCTCCAGCGCCTTGCGGTACTGTCTGACCACGAGGATTTTGCCATTATTATTGATTGCCAGCATTACAGATGCGCCATTGTGCTCCAGCACATCGCGCGATGAGATTTTGCCATCATCAGTCTCCACCTGGTGCTGTCTCACCTTGAAAACCCTTCCATCATACACAAGTTCACTGCTTATTGTTCTCTCTTCAGATGCCATATCCGCCTCCTGCAATATCAATTTCTATTCCTAATTATAATCATTATCCGCACCTCCAACAACTTCGTCATTGAGAATGCGGTCAATAATCATTTGTACATCTCTCGTCTCGAGCGGTCGTTTGCTTGTCTCTGTAGTCATGAAGAAATCCTTATTATTTAAGTAGCCCTCCATCGAATAATCCATCAATTTGTATCCAATCTTCCTTATGTATTCTGGCGAATCCATCATTCCGCAATGTTCAATTCTGTAGAACCGACCAGTCACAGGATGCCTCACCACGAAATCCGTATAGTAAGTGTGCCCATTCACGGACTCTTCCATTTCATATCTGTATGGAATCCCAGCATCATACAGCATATCCGCAATCTTCACCTCAGACTTCGACCTCACATAATCACCTTTCTTAGTCGGATGGATCAACTTATCCGTATGTAGCGGATTTCGCGGATAATCCGCATTGGCCCACGCCTCAAGCTCCTTGCGCATTGCCGCCTCGTCCAATTCAAGCAGTCTTTTTTTCTCGGAATGCCCAAGCATCGACTCCTCGACACAGAATAACGTCTCCAGAAAATCCAGTATCTTTGTCACGCAATCAATCGACAGCTCCAATCCAGCGAGCAGATTCTCCAAATGCATGCGCTCCAACGCGCGCGACGCCCATCGTTCGTCCTGCTTCGGCACATAGAAAACATATCTCTCACTCTCCCCAACCACGGCCTGCCTTTTGACCCTGTAGCCCTTCTTCAACAGCTTCTCAATCTCCTCCGGGCAATCCGTCGTATATTGCTTCTGATAATACGTCCCATTCGCCGCCACACAAAGCGACCCCTTCGGCAGACGCGCAATTCGCCCACGCACATTGCGCCTCTCCTCCCTCCACACCTCACGCATCGCATGCAGTTCATTGTAATTCGTCACGCCCTTAATTCTCTTCATTCGAGCCTCCTTTCAAGCCGCCTCTCCCGGTCTCACAAGTATCGCAGATTTCACATTCCCCCGCAGTACCATCTTTTTCGGGCGTTTTTCGTCGTTTCGCGGTAAAAAAATGTTTCTCTCTTCGCCACTGCCCCCTTCGCCGCTTCGCGCCTCTTCACAATTCGCCACTCCCGTCGCGCCGCTCCCCAATTCACACCCTACGTCGCGCCGCTCCCCAATTCACCGCTTCCGTCGCGCCGCTCCCCAATTCACACCCTACGTCGCACCGCTCCCCAATTCAACGCTTCCCCAATTCACACCCTACGTCGCACCGCTCCCCAATTCACACCCTATGTCGCGCCGCTCCCATCGCCCGTTTCGCGATTTTGTGGTTAGATTCCCTCTACCCATTGATATTAAAGAATCTAACCACACACCAAAAAAACTGCATCAGTCAATTTCGCCATTTTCCGCTCTCCCAGCCCTCTTTCACCCCTCAAAACCCCAATTATCATTCAAATTTGAACAAATAACTTCCCAATTAACCCTCCGCCCTAGCCCAAGAATCACAAATCTGCCCCAGATCTTTCAGTCCTCTCAAAATCCTTGTGGCTATATTTTATATTCTCAACGCATCCAGGCATTCCAGCCACAATTTCGCAAAACAAAAAAATCGCCTTGTGGTTACCGCCCACTAAGTTCAACCACTACAAGTAATCTAGCCACAATCACCATTCATCACCCAGTCGCACCACCTACAAATCCCCCTCACCCAATCTATCAAGCGGTCGGAACCCGGCTTCGCCGGGTTCCCCCGATCCTCCAAGCCGAAGACAATGGCCTTCGGCCATTGTCCTCCATCTCTAGCCTCCAATCGGTAGCATATGGCTTCGCCATATGCCTCAATCCTACATATGCGGAAGCTTATGGCCATGCCATAAGCCACCATCTCTACAAAGCAGAAGACCGCAGGCAAAGCCTGCGGTCCTCCATCTAGATACTATACTAATTGTCTATACCTTCCCAACCTCGTATCAAGTAGAGGAAGAAGGAAGAGCACTATTATAAAGTTTGACACGCCATGTATCAGATCAAATGGAATTCCAGCCATCCAATATGCGACAGCCGCATTCCAACCACCCATGAATATATATGGGATTGCGCACAATGCGCCGAATGCGAATCCGAATGCGCCCGCAACCGCGGCCCACAACCACCGATTGCGAATATTTCGAATCGGCATAGTAATTGCAACCGCCAGCGGCCATATATAGACATAATTGATAGTCCATATTCCAAGTCCATAGACTGCAATCTGTGTTACGAGGAATCCGACAACCGGATACATCGCCTTCCATCCATACCAGAGAACGCATAGCATAATCAGCAACATAACTGGGTGCACATTTGGAATCATTCTTAGAACTTCCTTACCCGCGAACATCAGCGCACACATAAGTGACATCTCTGCAATCTCACGAGCTGAGGCCGCCATACGAGAACGGCCAACGGCCTTATTCGAGCAAGTGCATTCCGCACTTTTTTCTATATCAGCGCAACTCTCGTCCGCGCAAGTGCAATCAAGTTGATTAACCCCCTTCGCGTCCGCAGCCTCCGCGCAACTCAATTCCGCATTATCCGCCAATTCCGCACTGTTGCGCTCAAGTCTATCCACTACCTTCTGCTCCATTACTTGAACATCTGGCGCACGAGTGCGCTGCTGAGGAGGTCATTACTGCCCATTACGATGACTGCCTTAACCTGCTTTGCTCTGCAGTATGTCTGTGCGTCCTTGTAGTTGTCTGGTGCTATGAGGAGAACTGGTGCGCCGCACTGGTTAGCGATAGGTCCGCCTGCGAGTCCGTCTGGGAAGTTCTTGCCGTATACGACCATTGCGTTCTGAGTGAACTGCTCCTGGAACTTCTGAGCAACTGCGAGTGAAGTCTTGTAACGAGTTGCGCCGGCGAGTCTGTTAGCCTCGAGCTCACTTGCTGACTTGCCGAGCGCTGTTGCAACTTCCTTGACAACAGATGTCTTAACAACGTCTGTGCCACCGATTACGTATACATCGCCTGTGCATGTGTATGCCTTGAGGAATGTCTTCTGCTCAGCTGTCAGCTTGTCTCCTACGAGAAGGATCTGGCCACCGAGACCTGATACGCTAAGGCTGTCTGCATAGCCCTTGCCTGTGCAGATGAAGAGATCATTAGTGTCGTGGTCATCCTTGATTCCGCGCTTGAGGATCTCGAGGTTTGTGTTGTAACGAGTTGAACCCTTAAGTCTTGTAACTTCTAATACACCGTCGTCGAGGGAGCGCTCGAAGCGCTCTGATACTACAGCCTTGTCTCCGAGGATGATTACCTCACCGTCAGCGTAGACATGCTCAACGATAAACTCCTTAACCTTAGCCTCGGTCTTTGAATTTACGAGGAGAATAGGTGCACCGTAGAGATTTGCCAGAAAGCTTCCCGAGAGCGCATCCGGGTAGTTCTCACCGCTTGCAACGATAACCTTATCGAGAATCTCGCCGTCAGCAAATACCTCTGCTGCTTTGAGAGCAGTGTCATATCTTGTTGCACCGTCGACTCTCATAACTACATCCTCAGACGCTGGCTCGTATGGCTTGAGCTCGACGTCAGTCATATCGAAGAAGCTCTTCTTGCCTGAGAGCATACGGTCAGTAGCAACGAGGGCCATGTAAGCCTGCTCAGTTGCCATACGGTTGAATGTTTTGTTGTCTGTGTAGCCGAAGCCCCCACCTGAGATGAAGAACTTAGCGAGACCGTCCATTGGGAACTTGTCGTTTTTAACGAATGATCCGTTTGAACCTGTGAGTGGGTTGATACCTACATTTGTGAGCATCCAGATTACGCAAGCTACTGAGTTTGCATTCTCTGAACCCCAGCTCTCGTAGCCACCGTTCTCTGTCATTGTATCAGAGAGGAACTTAACAGCCTTGTTATAGAGAGCCGCAATCTCTGTGTTACCATCCTTGTACTTGTAGAGAGCCATAGCAGCAAGAGCTGTAAGGTCGATCTCGGTATCTGTGCCCCCTCCGTAGTTCCAGAGGCCGTCTGATGTGTTAGCTGAGCCAACGATGTGTGTCAGGAGAGCTTCTCTCACATCATCAAATTCGTTTGAGTCGTAATTATGGCAGTCGAGAGCGAGGAGCGCGTAGATTGAACCATTTACGCCCTGAGCTGTAATCTTATTAACATCCTCGAGTTTCTTGAGCATGTCGTATCCGCCGAAGTATCTAGGATCGTATCCGCAAGCTGTGAGTGTGAGGATAGCCTTAGCATACTCTGTGTAGCTTCCGTCGAAAGCACCACCGTTAGAAGCGTACTCCTCATAGACAGCCTTGAAATAATCCTCTGAGATTGTCTGACCGTCACGAGCGAGAGCCATTACATACCACTCGTCGCCGTAGATGTTCTTCACCTGTGACTTAACCTTGGATCTTGTTGCTGTAAGCATTCCAGCGACATCAGCAGAAGAGGACTTAGCCATCTCCAGCTTAATAGCGCAGACATCATTAGAAGTCCAGTTGTCATCATATGGAGTCTGTACCCACACATAATTAGGAAAGCTGCCATTGTCAAGTCTTACGATAGCGCTTGTCTCACCAGTTTTGCCGTTGTTTGCGTAACCAGACTCGTTAGCAGAGCAGTGGTTAACGTAATCAGTCTTCTTGTCATCTCTGTAAGTGTAAGCAATTCTCTCCTCCGAACCGAAGCTCAGCGTGAGAGATGTTGTTCCAGCTGGAAGGCTTACTGTATACAGGTCACAAGTATGCTCTGCACTGTTCCAGTCTGTATAACTTACTGTACTCACCTCATTTGAGATGCTTCCGGCACTTACAGTGAAAGGCGCTTTAGTGTCAGCGTAGCTTGGAGCTGCCAGGAATGGAATGCCGCTTACGAGCATAGCCACTGACAGGATCAAGCCAAGTAATCTTCTCTTAATCTCTTTCATTCTTATACCTCTTTTATATTTGATATTTAATTGAAACCGTTAGTGGTAAAACTCCAGTTGATCGTGTCGCCGGCGTTTACGGCAGCGCCGTCCACGCTGTCCCAGATGGTTGCGCCGTTGACAGTGTATACCCAGCCACTGCCAGCACCCTTGTCACCCTCTCTGAGGTCGGCAATGCCGACAATGTAGACCCCGTATACGCTGTTCTGCGTCTCAATAGGAGCACCGGAGCGAACGAGAATGCTGTAGACAGTGTCGCCCGACTTCCACTCAACCTGCTTGCCGCTGCACCATCCCTCAATGCTGATAGTGCAGTACTTCTTAGCTGGCTGAGATGGTGTAGGCTTCGACTCAGACTTAGAATCCGTCTTCTCCTCAGTCTTCTCCTCAGTCTTCTCATCCGTATTTGCTGATTCAGTATCTTTTACTTCTTCAGTAGTCTCAAGCGCTGTGCTTGTCTCTTCCTTATCGCTTCCACATGAGCTGAGCGAACCCACGCTCACGAGCATAAGCAGACAGAGCAGCAGCGATAATAATCTTCTTTTACTCATATTAATATTAAAAACCCCGTTCCTATTTGCGCGCAACGCAAACAAGAACGGAGTCTAAGCTCTCGTATCCGTTATCGAATGCACGCAATAACATATTGATAATGCCTCAGGCAGGTCTTCTGACTCAGCTATCAACACCTGCGCAGCCTTCCCGCATCAGCAGTGGCATATTGCGCAGACTCCTTCATTACAGCAGCGGCTCTGTGAGAGATTTACACTCTGCTTCCCTGTTAGGTCGCCTCTCGGCAACACCTGAAGATTCGTCGTATTCATAACCTTGCGTATTATAACACAAGCTACCGCGCATAACCATTCGATTTCTCTATAAGAGAAAACCACAGGCCATACGGCCTGTGATTTTACCTATTTGAAAACACGTCTCCTACACCGGGGTGCCGACTTCGATTAGGTTGCCGTCGTAGTCGAAGAAGCGCACGACGGTCTGGCCCCAGGAGTGGGTCATCTTGCGGTTGACGTACTCGACTTCTGGGTAGTAGGCCTCGAGGCGGGCGATGAATTCGTCGATGTCGGCGTGCTCGAAGTAGAGCTCGCAGCTGTTGCTCTTCTGCTGGACTGGGCGGTCTGTGAATCGCTGCCAGATGGATGCGTCCTGGAGGACGAGGCCGTCTGTGAGTATCATGTTGCCGTCGAGGTCAACGACCATCTGAAGGCCGAAGAGCTCGCGGTAGAAGTCCAGAGAGCGGTTAATATCGCTTACTACTATCAGGAAGTTCTTGAGTTTCATCGCATGGGGTCCTTTCGACTGACTTTTTTGGGGGGGTACCTGCGGCTTGCATAGGGATTGTGGGAGAAGCCGCAGGCTATGGAAATTGGCGCGTGTACTATATCAGGGGAATGATACTATTGCTTGCTTTCTCGAGAGTCGAAGTCAACACTGACACGCGCCATTTCTGACGGAATATCTATCTGCTGTGGGCAGTGGGTGAGGCAGCGGCCGCAGTGAAGGCAGGCGGCTGCCGGTTTGGAGCGGGCGGCGGTGTGGTCGTAGGTCGGTTCGGTCTTCCACCCGTCGCGCGCGTCTCTGTGGAGTTCGTTATATAGTTTGAAGTATTGAGGGATTGGCAGGCCCTGCGGGCAGCTTGCGGTGCAGTAGCTGCAGGCTGTGCATGGGATCTGCTGCTGGTTCTCAATCTCCATTACGATCTTGTCTATCTGCTTGTGCTCTTCTTCTGTTAGAGCTGGCATTGGTTTGATGTTGTCTGCGACTTGTGATGGTGCAGACATTCCGCTGAGGACGAGCTCGACACTAGGGAGCTCGGCGCAGTATCTGAGTCCGAGTACGGGATCTGCGTATGTAGCGAGGGTGCCGCCCTTGAGGGGCTCCATCACTATTACGCGCTTGCCGTGGCGAACTGCGGTCTCGTAGCAACGGCGGGATTGAACGCCGGCGCTGTTCCAGTCGAGGTAATTGATCTGGAGGAGAACGTAGTCGGTCTCGGGATGTGCTGTGAGTATCTCGTCTAGGAGTTCGGGCGCATCGTGGAAGGAGAAGCCGATTGACTTGGCCTTGCCTTCTTCTTTGAGTCGCTGAAGGAAGTCAAACTGTCCGAGATCCTCTGCGATCTTGTAGTGATCATGGCTCATCCAGTGGAGCATGTATACATCGAAGTAGTCGACGCCGCAGCGTTCAAGCTGCTCATCGAAGAGTGTGCTGGCGTCGGCTGCGCTTTTACACTGATAACCTGGCAGCTTGTTGGCGAGGCGGTAGCTGTCTCGCGGATAGCGCTTCACCAGCGACTCGCGGATAGCCCACTCGCTCTTGCCGTCAAGGTAAGTATAGCAGGTATCGAAGTAGCGCACATCGCCTCGCATGTATATATCGACCATACAATTGAGGGTCTCCAGGTCGATCTCCTTACCGTCTTCGAGTGTCGGGAGGCGAAGGTAACCGAAGCCTAGTTTGTTATCTGATCTGGGCATCTATGAATTCCTCTATTAGCTGATTAATTGTCTTAGGCGCATCTGTATTGGAGTTGTGGCCCCGCTTTCTATCCACTTAATTGGGATGCCACTTTCTTTGTGCCATGCTTTGTCCATGGACTTGGTCATACCTGCCTGATCCTTCTCACCGCAGATGATGAGGGCTGGGCAGTCTATCTCATATGGCAGATCACGCTCGATGGCTTCTGCGATTATCTTATATCCATAAGATACCAGGTCGAGGTAGTAGTCTCTACCATACTGCGCCATCATATCTCGCATCAGCTGAGCACCGTACTCGCTCTTTGCGACGCCTTTGCTACCCCAATCAAGGAGCATCTTCCAGGGGATTGTCGCATACATTCCTCTTGTGTGCTTGAGAAATGCTATCTCCCAGTTCTTCATATAGTGCTTCTGAAGTGGTGCTGAGTCTATCGAGATGAAGCCTGCGGCTTCGCCTGGGTATTCCTGCATATATGCCTGGCTTACATAGCCACCCATGGATTGGCCTATTAGCACAAATCTCGACTTCGGATTATATGTCGCCCTATCTGATTCTGCCTGCGCTTCATTGAAGAGCGCGGAGAATGACATAACGCTGTTCTTCTTGTCTGCATGCAGCTTAACCACGCCTTCCTGCACGAGTATCTCGCGCAGCCAGTGCGCCTTGTCGGCGAGGCTGAAGCTGAACTCGAATGGTCTTGAGTCTCTGTGGCCTGGTGCATCCCAGACTATCATGCGATATCTGCCTTCGAAGGCTTCGACCTGCTTGTCGAAGAGACGGCTGTCTGCTGTTAGACCCGGAAGCATTACGAGTGTGATATCGCTGTCTGCCTCATATACGTAGTATCTTATATCGCCAAGCGGCGTGAAGTGTGTCTTCGTAATCATAGTGCGTAATGGTCGTGCTTTGTACTTTCGTTCAATTTCTTAACTGTGCTAATATTATACCAAGAATTAATCGTGATTAGTATCGCAATAATGGAGGTATAGCAATGAACGACAATCTTGGCGCCTTCGACAATATTCGAATTGAGATTACTGAAGACTTCACGCCGCTGGCTCATCTGTATAACGCATGCGGGCTTGAGGTTAAGCCCGATGCGAAGATGCCGGATGGCACCCTGCGCCTATGGCGCTGCTTTGATGCTAATGGCAAACTGCTGGCTGCAGCAACGCTTCAGAAGTTCGAGGCTTCATTCGTGCTGAAGCACCTCGCTGTTGATGAAGCTGCGCGCGGACTTGGTATTGGTGCGCATATGCTTAAGATAGTCGAGGAGACCGCCGCCTCGCTTGGTGCCAAGGAACTGTGGCTTGTGGGCAAGGTTCCTGAGTTCTATAAGAAGTACAACTGGGAAGTCGTGGCTCCGAAAGATGCTCCTCCTATCTCTAATTGTCAGACCTGTCCGCAGTTCAATACGAACTGCTGGCCTAGCATAATGAGAAAGAGCCGACTCGCTTGATTTGCACACTAGGGAGTGTCAGATCAAGCGTGAGCCGACTCTTATAAACGAAATATTTATTATTTGGCGAGGTTGCGTGCGCAGAAGTCTATATGCTTCTTGATCATCTCGAAGGCCTCGTCTTCTCGATGTGGCTCGCGGTCTACGAGCTGAATCAGAGAAGTGATTGGCACAGTGTACTCGAATGCCATCAGGCGAGGATCGCCATCTCTGATGATGCCGTCTTTGATCATCTGCTCGAAGATCACAGTGTAGAGCTCAACAAGTCCCTCAAGCATGTGGCGGCTTGCGAGCTTAGCGAGCTTCTCATTTCTGAACTGCTCGATCATCATAAGCTTTCTTACGAGCTTAACCTGCACATCGTGCATTGTGAAGTCGATTCTTCTGAGGCTTACCTCAGTGAGCTCCTCAACACTCTTAGGGTAGAGGCTGATGCCATCCTGCGGATTGAAGTTCTCCTCATAGTGAGTCTGAACCGTAGCAATCAGCTCGTTGAGGATATCCTCCTTGCTCTTGAAGTGATAATACAGAGAAGGTCCTTTGATTCCAACCGCCTCTGCTATCTGATTGACTCCGACTCCATCGTAGCCTCTCTCAGAGAAGAGCTTCAATGCCTCCATCAGGACTCTTTCTTTGGTATTTGGTTTTGTCATTATGACCTCCTTGCATATCTGCTTATGGTAAAAGCCTAACTTTCGTTAGGCTTTTATTTACTTTATTTTCTTTGTATTGTCAAGTTTTTATCACTCTATGTGACATTGTACACTATTCGCGTGTGGTTTTCAAACGAAAACCTGTGGTTTATCTTAGAATTCCATTACCATTCCACAGGGAAACATGTGAGCGACATCACCGCGCTCTTCAAGTAATCGCCTTGTGATTCTTGCTGTTATACCCCATATTCCGTACTTACCCTGATACTCCCAGTACGGCGTCTCCCCAGCCAGGACTTCGTAGTGGCTCATATACTCCGCCAGAATAGGCGGCAAGTCCTTGCGCTCCACATCTGGCGTCATCTCATAGCTAGCCGGAGGGTTATCCCTAAGCCACTTCACCGGAAGGGCGAAAACCTCTGCGACTTCCGCTCTCGATAGTTCTAGTTCTTCGAGGGAGTCTCCCCTTACGTCGATGTGTGCCAGCACCACGTCGATTAGTCTGCCCGTCATCTGCCTCTCAGGCTCGAGCTCACCCACGATGTGGATTGCCGATTCCTCAATACCTAGTTCTTCCATCGTCTCACGAACTGCAGCTTCAACTGCCGTCTCGCCTTCTTCCATTCGACCGCCTGGGAAGCATATCTCTCCCGGCTGCGCAACACGAGAAGAGCGCTTCTCGAAGAGAAGCGCCGGTCCGTCATTAGTTTCTATTATTGGTATAAGCACTGCATAACCCATAGAGTCTCTCCTATCTGCGATTCAGATAATCGATGATCTCATCTGCTGCCTTATCAATCTCCTTGTTGACTACAGTGAAGTCGCTCCAGGCTTTGTATATCGGCTCGCGTCTTGCATATATAGCTTCGATGCCGTCCGCCTGGCTTACTGGTCTTCCCGCAGCCGGGAGTTCTGAGAGCTCGCGCTCGATATTGATCACGATTGAGTTCTCTCTAATTATATCGTAATTCGCAGGAGTCTCAACTGCCCCTCCGCCACTTGCGATTATGCAGGCTTTGTTAGCGCACAGCTCTGCGAGTACTTCTGTCTCGAGTCGGCGGAATTCTGCGATTCCGTCAGTTCGAATGATATCCTCTGCAGTACGACCGAGCTTCTCGGCGAGATATTCATCGGCGTCGATAGCCTCACGACCGAGACGAGCAGCGAGCACCTTGGCGATGCTGCTTTTACCTGAGCCCGGCATACCGATCAGCACTATATTGCCAGTCGCCTGCTCGAGCTTTCTAATCTCAACCTCAATCTCCGCTTCAGATATCTGAATCCCACGGAAGATTTCCGCTGCTCTTGCGCCCTGTGCCACGAGCATTGAGAGGCCACCGCAGGCCTTGATGCCTATGCGCTCGCAGTCGAGCACCAGCTTGGTGCGCTGAGGATTGTATATGAGGTCGGCCAGCCCCTCGAGCATTGGGAAATCAGTCACGTCGATGACCGCTTCGCCCTTGTTAGGGTACATTCCGACCGGTGTTGTGTTGACGATAATCTGCGCGTCCACGTGCAGGTCGAGATTGTCATAATTGTTCTCTCCACGTCTTGAGATTACAACTACCTCTCTAGCACCGAGGTCGCGAAGTGCTAGCACTACAGTGCCGCTTACTCCACCGCCGCCGAAAACGAGGACCTTACGGTCTGTCACATCGATTCTGGCACGGCGCAGCATATATACGAAGCCGTAATAGTCTGTGTTATCTCCGACGAGTTTGCCCTCTTCATTGCGATAGACCGCGTTGATGCTGTCGCTCGCCTCGGCTACGCCCGTCACGATATCACAGTATGGCTTAACCTCTTTCTTATATGGAATCGTCACATTGATTCCCTTGAATGAGCCACATGTCAGATAAGCTTCAAGCTCCTCTGGCTCCTTCTCGATCAGCTCGTAATCGTAATCTGCCAGATCCTTGTGTAGCATCGGCGAGAAGCTATGGGGCAGCTTTCGGCCCAGAAGTCCATATTCCGGGCCTTGTGCAGCCTCCATTTTGCGGCTTGTGGCCATAATGGCCTTGAGTATATCTATCAGGTATCTCTCCTTAGATGGGTCTGCCATCGAAGAGAGATTCTTGATCTTCTCCGCCTCACGGCTTGCGTCGAGAACTGGTAAGCCTCTTTCTCTCTTGTACTCACCAATCTTCTCAACCACGTCCATACGCTCCTCGAGCAGGGCCATGAGTTCCTTATCTATTCTATCTATCTGAGATCTGTACTCCTTAAGATTCATTCTATTCTCCATTAATAAGGTTATAGATTGCGATTGCCGCAGCAGCCTCAACGACTGGAACCGCTCTTGGAAGTATGCAAGGATCATGTCTTCCCTGTACCTTGAGCTTCACAGGCTGCATAGTCTCTAGGTCGACACTGTCCTGCTCAATCGCAATTGAAGGTGTTGGCTTAACCTTGGTGGCAAAAACTATCGGCATTCCTGTCGAGATGCCTCCTAAGATGCCGCCGCAGTTGTTAGTCGCAGTCTTGACCACTCCGTCCTCCACTACGAACGCATCGTTGTTATCTACACCGCACTCGCGCATAGTACCGAACTCGATACCCTTTACAGCTGGTATAGCGAAGATCATTCTCGCAATCTCAGCCTCCATTCCATCGAAGAGAGCATCTCCAACACCAGCCTTCACGCCAGTTATCATACACTCAATCTCTCCTCCGATTGAGTCGCCAACAGATCTCGCATTCTGTATCGCCTTCTTCATCGAATCTGCAGCTCTCTCGCTTATAGTCGGGAAGCCCTCTCTTACAACAGAGTTCTCCTCCATCGCATCGTCGCAGTACTCGAGCAGGCGTATGATATGCGCTTTGATCTCAATACCATCCTCTGCAAGAAGCTGCTTGCAGATTCCTCCGATGATGCAAAGCGGCGCAGTCATTCTGCCAGACCACTTGCCACCGCCAGACGGAATGTGACCATACTTGACCCATGAGCCGTAGTCCGCATGACCAGGTCTAGGCACAGTCTGCACATTCGCATAGTCCTGTGGTCTTCTGTTAGTATTGCGGATTATCGCCTCGAGAGTTCTTCCATCAGTCACCCACTCGCCGTCCTTCTCCACTAGTCCGCTTGCGAACTCAGGAAGGTCCGGCTCCTTGCGAGGTGTCGACCAGTCGCCTTGTCCCGGAGCTCTTCTCGCAAGGAAGCCCTTAAGAGCATCCATATCGATCTTCTTGCCTGCAGGCAATCCCTCTGCAACTACACCAATGCAGTCCGCATGTGACTCTCCGTATATTCTGATGTCCAATCTGTTATCACTCATTACTTCTCCATCAGCTCGACCTTGCCGCCGAGTTTCTCATAGTCTTCGTAGAACTTCGGATACGACTTGCTTACCGCCTCCGCTCCGTTAATCACTACTGCCTCCGTGCAGATTGCTGCGGCGATAGCCGCTGTCATTGCAATTCTGTGGTCATTGTAACTGTCAATCTCGCCTCCTTTGAGGCCTGCAGTTCCAACTATCTTAAGTCCATCTGGCAGCTCTTCGATGCTGCCACCAAGACTGTTGATGAGATCAGCGACCGAAGCGAGTCGGTCGCTCTCCTTGTATCTTAATCTCTCACCATTGACGATTCTCGTAATGCTTCCCGCCGGTCTTGCCGCTGCGAGCACGCTGAGAATAGGAACGAGATCAGGAATATTTCCTACATCAATCGCTATATCCTTATCCCCCGCCTCAGTCACTCTTCTGATGATGGGCATAATAGCCTTATCTCCCTGAGCAGACCCAGCCTTCAGTCCATCGACTTCAGTCCTGCACTCATCTCCTGTGATGGCATCGAGCACGAACCAGAAAGCCGCATTGGACCAGTCGCCCTCAATCTCAGGCATCTTCTTCATCGCATACTTCTGGCCACCCTTAATCTCGAAGCGTGTACCCTCTGCACTCTGGATCTCAACTACATCAATTCCAGCCTCACCTACTACTTCAAGTGTCAGATCAACATATGGTCTCGACTGAAGCACGCCTTCTAGCTGTATAGCACTGTCTCCCTCGAGCATCGGAAGAGCCAGAATAAGACCAGTAACGTACTGGCTTGAGACATTGCCAGGCAGTCTGTACTCGCCCGCCTCGAGCTTGCCTCTAACCTCAATAGGATTGCTTCCCTCGGCCGACATACTGCAGCCGTGGCTCTCGAGGAGTTCGCGCATAACGCCCATAGGTCTATCCGCAAGTCTTCCCTTACATACGAAGTCTGCATCGATTCCAAGCGCAGCAACTACAGGTACGAGGAATCTCAGCGTCGACCCGCTCTCTCTCGGCATAAGCTCTGCTACCCCCGCCTTGTCTCCTGCCATCGCAGCTGCAATCGCCGCCAGGCAGTCCTTAGTCGCATCGATGTCCTGCGATATTCCCCATGCCTCATTCGAGATGTCAAGACCTGCAAGTGCTGCCGCAATCAGAAGTCTGTGCACCGCCGACTTCGACGGAATCGCTCTGATTGCCCCACCGCGTGCAGGCTCAGCAATTCTAAGTTTCATCTATAGTACTCCAATAATATCCTTAATCTTCATGCACTCTATTGTGCAGCGACCTACAGCCTCTGGCATTACGAAGTTGACCGCATTGCCGTCCGCCTTCTTGTCGCTTCTCATATAAGTCCAGAGTGCCTCTTTGTCCACTCCGCCAGCTACTGGCAGACCGTACTTCATCAGTGCCGCTCTGAGCTTGTCGTCTGTGCCCTCTTCGAGTCTTCCCATAGCTTTAGCTACATCGCAGGCAAGCAGCATACCCCTTGCAACTGCCTCCCCGTGGAGCACTCCATGATTCGAGGCCTGCTCTATCGCATGCCCAATTGTGTGTCCGAAGTTCAGGAGCTGTCTCTCCCCTGCCTCCTTCTCATCTGCCTCAACTACCTGCGCCTTGATCTCAACGCAGCGTGCAACGAGATCCTCAACTGGTCCGTCGAGCATATCGAGCACCGCAGGGTCCTTGATCATCGCATACTTGATGATCTCAGCATATCCGCTGCTTCTCTCCCTCTCAGGCAGACTCTCCCAGCAATCGGTATCGCAGATCACAAGCTTAGGCTGATAGAAAACCCCTACGAGATTCTTCCCCGCCGCAAGATCCACTGCCGTCTTACCACCTACTGACGAATCCACAGCCGACAGTACAGTTGTCGGAATCTGCACATAGCTGATTCCTCTCATATACACCGCCGCTGCAAAACCGGCGAGGTCTCCGACCACGCCTCCACCTAGCGCAACGACCAGGTCTCGCCTCGACAGATGCGCCGCTGCCGCCGCCGCAACCGTCTCGCCGAGAGTCTCCCAGTTCTTGCTCACCTCACCAGCAGGAATGACGTGCGAATGCACCTCATAGCCCGCCGACTTAAGCGACAACTGCAGCTTCGACAGATAAAGAGCTGCGACATTGCTGTCACTAACGATGAGAGCACGGGAGCCGCCTGCGGCTGATTTGACCAGCTCGCCTGCATCGGCGAGAAGCCCTGCGCTAATGAGAACATCGTATTCCTGTGACGCTTTGACATGTACTTTGTTCATAGTATTTCTCCGCTATTCTGTTGCTTTAACTGCTTCCCTAATAGCCATTACCCTCTTAACAACCCTGTCAAACTGTGCTGGTGTGAGCGACTGCGGACCATCGCAGAGCGCGTGTGCCGGATCATTGTGAACCTCGATCATGAGACCGTCAGCACCTGCTGCAGCTGCCGCCATTGCCATCGGCTCAACCATGTTAGCCTTACCCGTAGCGTGGCTTGGGTCGACCACAACCGGAAGATGTGACATCTCCTTCAGCGCTGTAACAGCTGAGAGATCGAGTGTATTTCTTGTGTAAGTCTCGAACGTTCTGATACCTCTCTCGCAGAAGATTACATTAGGATTTCCCTCTGACATGATGTACTCTGCTGACATCAGAAGCTCATTCAGAGTATTAGCAAGTCCTCTCTTGAGGAGAACTACCTTATTAGTTCTGCCGACCGCCTTGAGAAGCTCGAAGTTCTGCATATTTCTCGCACCGATCTGGAGAACATCAACATTCTCGAAGAGCGGCAGGTGGTCTGCGTTCATGATCTCAGTTACGAGAGGCATGCCAGTAGCTGCCTTAGCTATCTCGAGGAGCTCGAGGCCCTGGCCCTTCATGCCCTGGAAGTCGTATGGGGAAGTTCTTGGCTTGAACGCTCCACCTCGAAGAAGTGTTGCGCCTGAAGCCTGAACCGCCTTAGCTACTTCGTTGATCTGTGCCTCTGACTCAACAGAGCATGGACCTGCGATAATAGCGAAATGCCCGCCACCTATCTTCACGCCATTGCAGTCGATAACAGCATCTTCTGGATGGAATTTCCTATTAGCTCTCTTGAACTTCTCGCTAACTCTTCTTACAGACTCAACAATCTCGAACTGTGAGATGAACTCCTCATCGATTGACTTTGTATTACCAACGAGACCTAGAATCGCCTGATTGTTACCCTCAGTTCTTCCTACTCTGATGCCCTGTCCCTCGAGCCATCTTGTGAGTATATCGATCTGATTCTCTCTCGCTTCTTTCTTTACTACTATAATCATCTATATCGTCTCCTTCAGCTTATCTTCCTTGTCCTACAGCTTCTCCTTGTAGCTGCCGAGGTACTCCATCTCAAGACATGCCGCCTCAATCTCACAGAGTGCGCTGATGAACTTGTCATCAATAACAGGTGTCTCGAAGTCAAAGTAGAAGCTGAAATCGAAATCAGTATTAGGAATTGGACGGCTCTCGAGCTTAGTCATGTTGTAGCCGTTGTGAACGATTGCCTCGATTACCTTCAGAAGTCCGCCCGGCTTATGCTCAGTCTTAACTCTGATACTTGTCTTATCCGCGCCTGGGTATATCTGAGGTGTCTTAGCGATGCAGATGAATCTTGTGTAGTTGCTTGGATTGTTCTGAATTCCCTTAGCAACAGTCTTCAGTCCGTACATCTCCTCGCACTGAGGTGCGCATACAGCAGCCTTTGAACCGTCTGACTCAGCAACCTCGATTGCTGCCATAGCTGTATTGCCGCAAGCCTCCTGCTTGATATCTGGATAGTGCTTCTTGAGGTACTCGCTGCTCTGAAGCAGTCCTTGCTCGTGAGATACGATCTCCTTAACCTCGCTCATCTCATGTCCTGCCTTAACCATCAGGCAGTGGTCGATTCTAACCTTAACACTTCTTACGATGTAGCACTTGTGCTTGATGAGAAGATCATATACATCGTTGATTGAACCAGCGTAGCTGTTCTCTACTGGAAGCACGCCGTACTCACACAGTCCGCTATCGATTGCCTGGAATACGCCCTCGAAATTCTTCATATGAACAATCTGAGGATACTTGATGATTCTTGCTGCCGCTGCTGCTGCGTTTGAACCGTCCGCGCCCTGACATGCAACTACTGCTGTCTCTGGAAGAGCTGCTGGTGTCTTAGCGATTGCATTCTCAAGTGTCTCCTTGAGGTTGCTGTCGCTTGGCAGATCCTGCTCGTTTCTTCTCATTCTCTCTCTTGCGAGTTCATTCATCATCTCATCAATCTGCGCTCTTGTCATATTCTTGTAATCCATAACTTCCTCCTGTATATGTACGTATATTGTATATTCTTTTGATGCAAATTAATATGCATTTTTGTGTCTTGTTTGGTCTCGCCTTTAGCCATTGCTCTTCAGAACAAAACAAAAGGCGATGCCTGCCGTAGCAAACATCGCCATAGATACAAGTCCGTATCTCTTTGTCCACTAACAGCAACTCAAATTATGAACGCTTCCAAAGAAGAAGCCTCCAAAGAAGAAAAAGCTAAAGAACTTATATTCGCTATTCGCTCTCTTCTTCAGATAGTTCATCAAGTTACTGCCTCCTGTGTTTGTTTATATGGTATATGTAATTAGTATGAAGTACTATGATTCTACCACTCTTCGACGTAAAGTCAAGCAGTTATTTGTGAATTTTCCTAATTATCCTATAATCATTTGTAATTCTTCACAAATACTATACTCTCACTCAAATCCCCCTAGCTTTAAGAGCCCCTCGCAGGGGCTCACCTCTATCTGCGCTCTTCTTTCTTCTCTTTCGAGCAGCGCTCTGCGTCTATCGCCAGAACGAACATCAGCGCACGCAGTGCATCCTTATCGTTCTCAACTTCGATCACATAAGTATCCTTGAGTCTGATGAGCTTTCTGCTGATTGTTGCAATCACCTTCTTGTCTTTGACAATCTTGTAATTCCACTGAACGATATCGCCCTTCGCAGTCCAGCCCTCGCTGTCGAGGCTGTACTTTGGCTTAACCAACGTAATGTCCTTGCGAATGCATCCGAGCGACTCGCCGTTCTCGAAGATCTCATACTTAGGCAGCAGGCTGATAATCTTCTCCTCGACCTTGCCGACCTTCTCGCCGTCCTTGTCGTAGATAACCAGCATGTGACCCCAGGCCAGCTTGCCCTTCACAGTGAACGCCGTCTTCTTATGCTCATCATATACATCGTAGCTGTCGAACCACGAGAATATTCTCTCCTTAATTATCAGCTTCATATATTCGCCTCCTTGATTGGTAATTGCATTATACACCTTCCGCAGGCTCACTCCAAACAAAGAAGCAGAAGAGCCTCTGCCCTCCTGCTTCGTATCGCTAATTACTTCTTCTCAGCCATCATCTTTCTGATTACGTCACCGAGAATCTTGATTCCATTCTCAATCTGCTCGTCAGTAGCTACTGAGTAGTTGAGACGCATTGTGCGAACCTCTCTGTCGTACTCATAGAATGGATCACCAGCAAGGATTACAACTCCAGCCTTGATAGCCTCGAACTGTACGTCTACAGCCTTGATACCCTCTGGCATTGTTGCCCAGAGGAACATTCCGCCCTGAGGTCTTGTGAAGCTAACCTCTTCTGGGAGGTACTTATCCATGCACTCCATCATCTTAGTAGCCTTGTTCTTGTAGAGCTCAACCGCTCCAACAATCTGCTCGTCAAGATCGTTGTCCTCGAGGTACTGATTGATGATCATCTGGTCGAGGATTGAAGTGTGGAGGTCCATTGATGACTTGAATACCGCGAACTTCTCGAGGAGCTCCTTGTTCTTTGTAGCGATCCAGCCAACTCTCATACCAGGAGCAACGATCTTTGAGAATGTTCCGATGAGTGCTGTCTGCTCCGGCAGGTAGTATGCAAGGCTGTTGCCCTGTGTGCCTGCGAATCTGATCTCTCCGTATGGGTTGTCCTCAAGAACGAGTGTGTTAGTTCCCTTGAGGATCTCAGCAACCTTAGCACGTGTCTCCTCTGAATATGTAAGTCCAGTTGGGTTCTGGAAGTTAGGAATCATGTAGAGGAACTTAGGGTCGCCGTTCTTCACAACCTCTGCGAGCTGCTCTGTGTCGATTCCGTCCTCCAGAAGGTCAACGGCCTGGATGTCTGGATTGTAGTGATGGAAAACCTGCAGTGCAGCCAGGTAGCTAGGGTTCTCTACGATCATCTGGTCTCTCTCGTTGAGGAGGCACGCAGAGAACATATCGAGTGCCTGCTGTGAACCTGTTGTTACGATAACCTCGTCTGCTGTGTAGTCGAGGCCCATTGTCTTCTTATATCTAGCAGCGATCTTCTCTCTAAGTGGTCTGTATCCCTCAGCAGCATTGTACTGAAGAGCTCTGTAACCCATTGTATCGAAAACCTTATTTGCTGCCTCTCTAACTTTCTCTGTTGGGAAAGCTCCCTGGTTAGGCAGTCCGCCCGCGAATGATGTCAGGCTTGGATCTGCAGCTGCCTTAAGTATGATATCCAGGAACTCACCCTGGAAATCGTACTTGCTAACTCTTTCTGAGAAATTCACTTTCATAATCTATTCTTCCTTTCCTGATGCAAGATAATCCACAAACTGTCTGGCTGTACGACACGATACCCCTCCGTGTCTGATCTCCCAAGCATCCGCCTTAACAAAGAGCTCAGCCTCATCCATCTCAACCCCGGCCTTCGAAGCCAGGTCGCGGACAATAGCGTGGTATTCCTGTCTAGCAGGCGATGGGTAGTATATCTGCACACCGAATCGTGTCGAGAGCGAAGTCTTCTCCTCAATCGTATCCGAACGGTGTATCTCGCCGATGTGCTCCATATCCTTGCGATCCGCAAAAGTCTCCTTGATGAGATGTCTTCTGTTCGAAGTCGCATAGATCAGCACATTCTCCGGCTTAATCTCCAGATCCCCCTCAATTACGGCCTTCAAGTACTTGTACTCAATCTCGAACTCCTCGAAAGAAAGGTCATCAATGTACAGAATAAATCTGTAATTTCGGGTCTTAACTCTCTTAAGCACCTCGCTTATGCACTTGAACTGGTGCTTGTGAATCTCAATAATTCGAAGTCCACGACTGCTGTACTCATTAATCAGAGCCTTGACGCTAGTCGACTTGCCCGAGCCGCTGTCTCCGTAGAGCAAGACATTGTTCGCAGGTCTTCCCTCAACGAAAGCCTCGGTATTGCGCTTGAGCTCTCCAATCTGAGACTCGTATGCAATCATGTCAGCGAAGCTGACCTTCTCGGTCGCACGTATAGGCTTGAACTTCAGCTTGTTTCCGCCCTCAGCACTCACCAGGCGAAAAGCGTCGCAGTATGCGAAGTCACCTGTGCCACGACTCTCGTAGTGCGCGTCGAAGATCGCCTTGAACTCGGCAGTGCTCTTCGATGCGATCAGCTTCTCTCTCATCGCTGTGATCATCTCCCCAGCTGCACCTGAATACTCTGAAGCAGGCTTGCTGTTGTGGAAGTCGAGTATGTTATCGATAATCACAGGATTAATCAGTCTTCTAAACTCCGAGAAGTCGTAGTCCATCAGCTTCTGCAGAATTGCATAATCTCCGAGCGCAAGTGCCGAGAATGAATCCTCTCTTGCCTCTGATCTCTCTCTTGATAATGTGTACGCATTCTCATCCGTAAGAGCGAAGTGAATCAGATAATTCTGCCAGAGGTTGCCTTCAATGCCCATTGAGGCACTGAGGGAAACCAGTCGATTCATCACCGAAAGAACGGTGGCTTCAGGTGCTGTGTCCCTGAAGCTCCGCTCTTCTGCGTCTATGATATCTGACAGTATGCTGCCGCTCTTCGCTCTGAAGAAAAGTAGTCCGTTAACTTCTTCTCTCAGCATATAGTCTCCTATCTATATATAACTATGGCTGCAAAATTGCTCCCTTATCTGCAGATGATACCATCTTAGCGTATCTTGCGAGGTAGCCAGTCTTGATTCTTGGCTCTGGGCAAACCCATGCTGCTCTTCTCTTCTCGAGCTCCTCGTCTGATACATTGAGTACAATACTGCACTCAGGGATGTTGATTGAAATGATATCTCCCTCTTCAACAAGTGCGATGTTACCACCGGATGCAGCCTCTGGGCTTACGTGTCCGATTGAAGCACCTCTTGTTGCTCCTGAGAATCTTCCGTCTGTGATGAGTGCTACGCTCTCTCCGAGTCCCATTCCAGCGATAGCAGAAGTTGGATTGAGCATCTCTCTCATTCCTGGGCCACCCTTAGGACCCTCGTAGCGGATTACAACTACGTCACCAGGATTGATCTGCTTGTCGTAGATTGCTGCGATTGCCTCGTCCTCTGAGTTGAATACTCTAGCAGGTCCCTCGTGCACCATCATCTCTGGTGCTACTGCTGACTGCTTAACTACGCAGCCGTCTGGTGCGAGGTTACCCTTGAGAACAGCGATTCCGCCAGTTGCTGAATATGGATTGTCGATAGGTCTGATTGTCTCCTCATCGAAATTATCAACACCCTCGAGGTTCTCAGCTACTGTCTTACCAGTTGCTGTGATCAGTTCTGTATTCAGCAGATTCTTCTTAGTGAGCTCCTTCATTACTGCGTATACTCCGCCTGCGAGCTGGAGATCCTCCATAAATGTGTCTCCTGCCGGTGCGAGGTGGCAGAGGTTAGGAGTTCTTCTGCTGATCTCGTTTGACTTGTCGAGATCGAGCTCAATGCCTGCCTCGTGAGCGATAGCCGGGAGGTGAAGCATTGTGTTAGTTGAGCATCCGAGAGCCATATCTACAGTCTCGGCATTCATGAACGCCTCCTCTGTAAGGATGTCTCTTGGTCTGATGTTCTTCTCAACGAGCTCCATGATCTTCATTCCTGTGTGCTTAGCAAGTCTGAGTCTTGCTGAATGAACTGCAGGAATAGTTCCGTTTCCGCGGAGAGCCATTCCGATTGCCTCTGTGAGGCAGTTCATTGAGTTTGCAGTGTACATTCCTGAGCAGCTTCCACATGTTGGACAAGCGTTCTCAGTCATATCTGCAACCTCTGCAGCTGTCATTGTGCCCGCCTTGTAAGCTCCAACTGCCTCGAACATGTGGCTCAGGCAAGTTCTCTTACCGCTTGTAAGTCTGCCTGCGAGCATTGGACCACCTGAGCAGAAGATTGTTGGGATGTTCAGTCTTGCTGCTGCCATGAGAAGTCCAGGTACGTTCTTATCACAGTTAGGAATCATTACGAGTCCGTCGAACTGGTGAGCCATTACCATTGACTCTGTTGAATCAGCAACCAGGTCTCTTGTTACCAGTGAGTACTTCATTCCTGTGTGTCCCATCGCGATACCATCGCATACTGCGATAGCAGGGAACATGATTGGAGTACCGCCAGCCGCGCGTACGCCTGCTTTGACCGCTTCAGCGATCTTGTCGAGGTTCATGTGGCCAGGAACGATCTCGTTGTGTGAGCTTACGATTCCGATAAGGGGTCTTTCGATCTCCTCATCTGTATATCCGAGAGCGTACAGAAGACTCTTATTCGGTGTACGTTCTACTCCGTTCTTTATTGCGTCAGATAACATGTTAACTCCTTCTGTCTCTGATTAGTTTGATGCGCTATCGAGTCCGTCATCGCCGCCCTGTGTATCCTTCCAGAGCATGTTGTTTCTGAGCTCCTCACCAACGACCTCCATCTGGTGCTTAGCGAGGTTGTTTCTCTTTGAATTGAAGAATGTTCTTCCGTTCTTGTTCTCAGCAATCCATCTGCCAGCGAATGTACCGTCCTGGATGTCTGAGAGAACTTTTCTCATGTTAGCCTTGATCTCATCGTGTGGAAGCACTCTTGGTCCTGATACGTACTCACCGAACTCAGCTGTATCTGAGATTGAGTAGTTCATTGCTGCAACTCCACCCTTGTTGATGAGGTCGATGATGAGCTTCATCTCGTGGATACACTCGAAGTATGCGTTCTCTGGCTGGTAACCTGCCTCAACGAGCACCTCGAATCCGCACTGCATGAGGTCAACAACTCCACCACAGAGTACTGTCTGCTCTCCGAAGAGGTCTGTCTCTGTCTCCTCGTACATTGTTGTCTCCATAACGCCGGCTCTAGCTCCACCGATTCCAGCGATGTAAGCGAGTGCGATATCCATGCACTTACCTGTTGCATCCTGCTCGCAAGCTACGAGGCAAGGTACGCCCTTACCTGCAACATACTGTGAACGTACTGTGTGTCCTGGTCCCTTAGGAGCAGCCATGAATACGTCGATGTTTGCAGCTGGCTGGATCTGCTGGTATCTGATGTTGAATCCGTGAGCAAAAGCAAGTGCTGCGCCGTCCTTGAGGTTAGCTGCTACTGATTCCTTATATATGTCAGCTGCTCTCTCGTCGTTAACGAGCATCATTACGATGTCAGCCTTAGCTGTAGCCTCTGCTACTGTGTACACCTCGAATCCGTCCTTAGTAGCCTTGTCCCAGCTCTTACCTGGACGGAGTCCCATGATTACATTGCATCCTGAATCTCTCAGGTTCATTGCGTGTGCGTGACCCTGTGAACCGTAACCGATGATAGCGATTACCTTTCCATTAAGTGCGTTCAGATCACAGTCCTTCTCATAATACATTCTTGCCATAGTCAAATTCTCCCTTCTCCTTCGTATCCTCGTCGATAGTTGCTGTTCCTCTCTCAAGAGCAACAATTCCTGTTCTAACGAGCTCCATTATTCTGCAATGCTCGAGCAGGCTCTCGATAGCCGCGTTCTTCTCTGCGTCTCCGATTACTGCCAGAGTTATTGATGATGTTGATACATCGATTACCGATGCTCTGAAGATGTTTGCAATCTGCATAATCTCATTCCTCTCAAGGCTGTCCTTAGTAGCCAGCTTGATCATGAGAAGTTCTCTCTTGATAGCCTCGTCTCTTGAGAGAAGCTTTACTGAGTGAACTGGCAGGAGCTTTCTAACCTGATTGCATGTGAGCTCTGCCTTATCCTTAGTTGTCTTAATCTCGATTGTAATTCTGGAGATTGTAGGATCGTGTGTAGTTCCTACAGCCAGTGACTCGATGTTATATCCCTTTCTTGTGAACATTCTCGAAACCTGTGAGAGTACACCAGGCTCATTGTCTACAAGGACGGATAATGTGTAGGTCTTCTCCATATTATTCATGTCTCCCTCCTTAGTCTACAATGAAGTTAGTGATAGCTCTTCCGCCAGGTACCATAGGTCTTACGAGCTCCCACTTGTCGATTGGGCACTCAATTACAGCACCTTCCTTGTTCTCGAGAGCAGTTCTAAGAGCAGTCTCGAGCTCAGCTCTTGTTGTGCATCTTGCACCCATGAGACCGAATGCCTCAGCGAGCTTAACGAAGTCTGGACCTCTGTCGAGATCTGTCTGTGAGAATCTTTCATCATACATCAGTGTCTGCCACTGTCTTACCATTCCGAGCACGGAATTGTTGAAGATTACTGTGATGATTGGCAGACCGTACTTCTTAGCTGTGCAGAGCTCATTGAAGTTCATTCTGAAGCTTCCGTCTCCTGTTACATGAAGTACGCACTGATCAGGATTACCAACCTGTGCACCGATAGCAGCTCCAAGTCCGAATCCCATAGCTCCGAATCCACCTGATGTCAGGAGCTGACCTGGATATGTGAAGTGCAGATGCTGGATTGCCCACATCTGATGCTGTCCAACGTCTGTTGCAACGATTGTCTTCTCTGGAAGAACCTTTGCAATTACATCTGTGATCATCTTAGGTGTCAGGTTGTCGCCTTCTGGATAATCGTACTCCTGCTCTGTTGGGAACTGGAATACATACTCCTTCCAAGGGGTGTGATCCTGCTGCTTGAGCTTTGAGTTGAGAATCTCAAGAACTCTCTTAGCATCACCGATGATGTGGTGGTCTGTCTTAACGTTCTTATCGATCTCTGAACGGTCGATGTCGATATGAACGATCTTAGCGTTACGTGCAAACTGCTTAACATCGAGTGTTACTCTCTCGTTGAATCTGCAGCCCACTGAGATCAGGAGATCGCAGGCATCTACCGCTCTATTTGAAGCCTGTGAACCGTGCATTCCAATCATATTAGTTGAGAGTGGGTTTGATCCGTCGAATCCGCCGCCTCCCATGATTGTGATTGCTACTGGTGAATCAGCGAGTTCTACGAAAGTCTTGAACTCGTCCTGAGCTCTGCTTCGAACAACTCCGCCTCCGCAGATTACCATTGGCTTCTCTGAAGCCTCGATCATCTCGATGAGCTTGTCGATATCTCCTTCTGGCTCATGTGGCTTGAGGTTGTGTGATGGTCTTGACATCAGAGTTGCAAGTCTGCCTGACTCTGCGTGCTTCTCTACTGGAAGTGGTGTGTACTCTGTCTCCTGGCTTGTGATATTAGTCAGGAAGTCGATTACTACAGGTCCTGGACGGCCTGATCTTGCCATTGCGAATGCCGCTCTTACTGTGCTTGCGATCTCGTTAACGTCCTTAACGAGGTAGTTGCACTTAGTGATTGGCATTGTGATTCCAACTGTGTCGCACTCCTGGAATGAATCCTTACCGATGAAGTTCTCTCCTACGTTACATGTGAGGAAAACTACTGGGGATGAATCCATGAATGCTGTTGCGATTCCTGTTGTCAGGTTAGTTGCTCCTGGACCGGAAGTTGCGATACATACGCCAACCTTGCCTGTGCTTCTTGCATATCCATCTGCCGCATGTGATGCGCCCTGCTCGTGTGCAGTCAGGATGTGGTTGATCTTATCTGAATACTTATACAGTGAGTCATACAGATTGATTACAGTACCACCCGGATAACCGAAGACAGTGTCTACCTCCTGCTCCAGAAGACATTCCATTAAGATGTCTGCTCCTTTGAGTTTCATTTGCTTACCTTCCTTATATGATTTACTTTCTTATAAATATCTGATAATTGTGTCTGTCATCTCGCTGCAGCTGAGCACATTGTCTGCACCACCTGCTATATCTGCAGTTCTGTATCCCGCATCGAGAACCTTGTTGACAGCCTCTTCAATTGCGTCTGCCTCTTCAGTGAGGTCGAAGGAGTATCTCAGCATCATTGCTGCAGAGAGAATTGTTGCAATTGGGTTGGCCTTGCCTGTTCCTGCGATGTCAGGTGCTGAGCCGTGAATTGGCTCATATAGACCTCTCTTTGTGTTACCGAGAGATGCGGATGCCAGCATTCCGATTGATCCAGTAATCTGAGATGCCTCGTCTGAGAGGATATCTCCGAACATATTGCTTGTGACGACTACGTCGAACTGTGCCGGATTTCTCACCAGCTGCATTGCTGCGTTATCGACGAGCATATCCTTGACCTCTACCGCTGGGTACTGCTCTGCAATTCTGTGAACAGTCTCTCTCCAGAGTCTTGATGTCTCAAGCACGTTAGCCTTGTCTATGCTGATGAGTTTCTTACCTCTCTTCATAGCTGTCTGGAGAGCAACGTGGGCGATCCTCTCAATCTCCATTACGCTGTAGGCTTCTGTATCGTAAGCCTCCTTGCCGTACTTGCCTTCACGGTAGCCTCTTTCACCAAAGTATATTCCACCAGTGAGCTCTCTGACAATCATAATGTCAAATCCCTTTGCTACGATGTCAGCTCTAAGAGGGCTGTCATCTTTAAGAGCGCCGTAGAGCTTAGCAGGTCTCAGATTTGTGAAAAGTTCGAGTGCCTGTCTCAGCTTCAGCAGTCCTTTCTCAGGTCTTGCGTCTCCGCTCAGTCCGTCCCACTTAGGTCCTCCGACTGCTCCGAAGAGTACGCTGTCACTTGCGAGGCATCCCTGAACTGATTCCTCAGGAAGTGGCTCTCCGCAGGCATCAATTGCTGCTCCTCCAGCCAGGAACTCGTTGAACTCGAAGCTGTGTCCGTATTTCTCACCCACGACCTCAAGCACTCTTACCGCGCTGTCGACGATCTCTGGGCCAATGCCGTCTCCTTTTACCAGTGCAATCTTATAATTCACCGCTCTCTCCTTTGTCTCTATCTGTTCTTCAGGTAATTCAGCAATCCGCCGTTCTCGATGATGTTCTGGATGAATGGCGGGAAGGCTGCTGCCTGGAATGTCTGACCAGTAGTCTCGTCTGTGATGACTCCTGTGTCGTAATCTACACTTACGATGTCGCCGTTCTGAATTGCCTCTGCAGCCTCAGGGCACTCGAGAATCGGGAATCCGATGTTGATTGAGTTTCTATAGAAAATTCGAGCGAAGCTCGCTGCGATAATGCATGAGATTCCGCAGGCCTGGATGGATACTGGTGCGTGCTCTCTTGATGAACCGCAGCCGAAGTTCCAACCGGCTACCATAATGTCTCCTGTGTGATCCTTCTTGGCGAAGTCTGCATCGATGTCCTCCATGCAGTGCTTAGCCATTGCCTTTGGGTCTGGATCGTTCAGATATCTAGCTGGGATGATAACATCTGTGTTAACGTCATCACCGTATTTGTATACTTGACCTTTAACCATGATGCCCTCCTTACATAATATCTTCTGGTGATGCAACGTAGCCTGCTACTGCTGATGCTGCCGCAACTGCAGGGCTTGCGAGGATGATCTCACTCTCTACGTGACCCATTCTTCCGACGAAGTTTCTGTTAGTTGTCGAGATTGTTCTCTCGCCCTCGCACATTACTCCCATGTGACCGCCCATGCATGGGCCACAGCTTGGAGTGTTAACTGCACATCCGGCCTTGATGAAAATCTCCATGATTCCCTCTTCGATGCACTGCAGGTAGATTGCCTGTGTTGCAGGAACGATGTTGACGCGGATTCCGTCAGCGACCTTGCGGCCCTTGAGAACCTTTGCAGCCATTCTCATATCCTTCATTCTTCCGTTAGTGCAGGAACCGATTACAACCTGATCGATGTGTGTTCCCTTAACCTCATCAACTGTTCTTGTGTTTGATGGGATGTTAGGCATCGATACTGTATTCTTCAGCTCTGAGAGGTTGATCTCTACGACTCTCTCGTACTCAGCATCCTCATCTGCCTCATATACTGTGAATGGGCGGATGCATCTTCCTTCAACATACTCCATTGTCTTCTCATCAACTGGGAAGATTCCGTTCTTGCCGCCAGCCTCGATAGCCATGTTGCAGATTGAGAATCTGTCATCCATCTCGAGCTCAGCTACGCCAGGGCCAGTGAACTCGATTGACTTGTACAGTGCTCCGTCTACACCAATCTCTCCGATCAGGTGGAGGATTACATCCTTACCTGTAACCCACTTTGAAGGCTTGCCTGTCAGAACCACCTTGATTGCTGATGGAACCTTGAACCAGGTCTTGCCTGCA
This sequence comes from Bacillota bacterium, assembly GCA_029101005.1. Taxonomy (GTDB): domain Bacteria; phylum Bacillota; class Clostridia; order Peptostreptococcales; family Anaerovoracaceae; genus Crickella. The sequence continues at coordinate 53,144 of JAQXQE010000023.1, forward strand.
GCCATGCTTGCTGCATAGTCTGTTGAACCAACTCCTGTCGAGAAAGCTCCAACAGCTCCATATGTACATGTGTGTGAGTCAGCTCCGATTACTACATCTCCCGGACCTACGAGACCTTTCTCAGGAACGAGCGCATGCTCAATTCCAACATTTCCAGTATCGTAGAAGTGAGTGATGTTATGCTTCTTTGCGAAGTCTCTCGCCTTCTTTGAGAGTCTCGCTGATTCTATATCCTTACATGGTGTGTAGTGGTCGAGAATGATCGCGATTCTGTCCTTGTCGAAAACTTCTTCGAAGCCTGCTTCCTCGAAGATTCCCACGGCAACTGGAGTTGTGATATCATTGCCGAGCACCAGGTCCAGTCTAGCCTCTATCAGCTCTCCTGCCTTGACACTCTCACGGCCCACATGAGCTGCGAGAATCTTCTGTGTCATTGTCATGCCCATTGTTCTAATACCTCCTGATTCTCTATCCTGCTCTTAGTTACCCTTCATCTTGTTCAGCTTATTCAGTGCTGCGAGGTAAGCCACGATACTTGACTCGATTACGTCTGTTGAAAGTCCGTGACCTGTGCAGGACTTGCCATCTGAGTTAAGCTTGATTGTTGCGTCTCCCAGTGTGTCCTTACCCTCAGAGATTGAGTAGATTGAGAAGTCTGCGAATGTATGCTCAGCTGGCATTACGATGTGGTTGATAGCTCCGAACGCTGCATCCAGAGGACCGTCTCCGAGGCAAACAGCTTCGTATGTCTCACCATCGCACTCGAGGTTAACTGTGCAAGTAGCTGTTGTGAAGTTACTTGTGTTAACTGAGAACCAGTTCAGCTTGTATCCTGTATCCTCATCGTCGCTCATCATATTGTGGTTAACGATAGCGATGAGGTCGTCGTCATTAACTGTCTTCTTCTTATCGCATACTACCTTGAACTCCTCGAAGCAGCTTACCAGCTCCTCCTTGTCGAGCTCATATCCGAGAGCCTTCAGTCTCTCAGCGAATGCGTGCTTACCTGAGTGCTTACCGAGTACGAGGTTGTTCTCTGTGATACCAACTGACTCTGGAGTCATGATCTCGTATGTAGCCTTGTTAGCGAGTACTCCGTGCTGGTGGATTCCAGCCTCGTGAGCGAATGCGTTCTTACCAACGATTGGCTTGTTCAGAGGTGCTGACTGACCGATGATGTTGTATACAGTCTTTGATGTCTTTGATATCTGAGTTGTGTCGATTCTGTTTGTTACTCCGTATACATCAGGTCTTGTGTACATAGCCATTACTACTTCCTCGAGTGAAGTGTTACCAGCTCTCTCTCCGAGACCATTGATTGTACACTCGATCTGTCTAGCTCCTCCGAGTACTCCAGCCAGTGAGTTAGCAGTAGCCATTCCGAGGTCGTTGTGGCAGTGTACTGAGAAGATTACATCGTCTGGTCTGTCGATGTGGCTCTTCACATATGAGATGAGCTCTCTCATCTCGTCTGGTGTTGTATATCCAACTGTGTCTGGCAGGTTGATTGTTGTAGCTCCGTTAGCAACAACTGCGTTAACAACCTTAACCATGAAGTCGTAATCGCTTCGTGTAGCGTCCTCACATGAGAACTCGATGTTTGAACAGAACTTGCGAGCGTACTTTACAGCAGCTGCTGCGTTCTCGAGAACCTGATCCTCTGTCATCTTCAGCTTATACTGCATGTGCAGTGGTGATGTTGCGAGGAAAACATGGATTCTTGGGTCGACAGCGCCCTTAACTGCGTTCCATGCTGCATCGATGTCCTTCTCTACTGATCTTGAGAGCGAAGCAACTGTGCAGTCCTTAACAGTCTCAGCTACAGTCTTAACTGACTCGAAGTCTCCAGGTGATGAAATTGCAAATCCAGCTTCTATGATATCTACTTTAAGTCGCTCTAGACACTTAGCTACCTCAATCTTCTCCTTAAGGTTCATGCTGCAGCCAGGTGACTGCTCGCCGTCTCTGAGTGTCGTGTCGAAAATCTTAATGTCATTAATCATGATTCTTCTCCTTTGCTTTTCTTAAAGTGATTCATAGAATACGTAGATATAAATTAAAAACCGTGTGACTTGTCGTTACAAGTCACACGGCTGATAACCATAGTAAAGCGCGACGCGCAAATGCTTAAGTGTATCGTGGCAATTCGTGGCATGACTTATAACGCTATTGACGGCTTAATAAGGACTAGGCCGAGAATAGCGCTGATAATCAGGATGCTAATTGCTACGAAGTTGATTACCTGCATTTGTACGTTCCTTTTGTTCTTCAGTGTTTTTTTACAGTAGAATACTATACCTGTTTCCGTGTAAAGTCAACAATATACATGGTATATTTTGTTGTTTTTATACAAAAACAATCTTCTACCAGCTAGCTGATTTTGGTTCCAGAATAAGGCTTTCCTTTATTTGGTGCCATAGTATATCTTTGTGCGCAACATCTATACATGTATCTGCGAAATCCCTATAGAGCGGATTAGTTCCATTCTCCTTATTCGCAATAAGACCTATCGTTCTTTGCACACCTTCTTCCATTTTAACCAGTTTTGGAACAGCTTTGCTAGGCAATTCTGCATTTGCGTTGAGATACTGAAGAGCCGATATCATGCTTACTCCATATCCGCTTCCGCACGCAAGCAGAATGAGTTCCGTTCCTATTCTATCTGACGCGATTCTTCCTCCAAGCCCTTCCTTTCTGATCGCGTGAAGCGAAGTCCTATCTTCTCCATACTCACCAACGAAGAATACCGGACCATCAAGATCCTTCAATCTACAAGGTGCATCGCAGTTCTTAGCCTTTGACATAACCGCGAAGTATGGGTCATCCTCTAGCTTTCTCCACGCCAGGCTGTCAACAGGCACTACATCTTCGATTACACCGATATCATATGAGCCATTCTCTATGCCCCTCTTAATCTCATAACTGTCTGCAATAATGATATCGATGAAGACATCTGGGTACATCTCCCTTACCTTCAGAACTGCTCTTCCAAGCCATCTTTTTGCCGCACTCTCTATCGACGCAACATGAAGCGCGGACTTAGACTCAAGTCTTCTGGCAAATACCGCCGCCTCGAATCCATCATATGCATTGACCATTCTCTGGAATTCCGCCAGGAGACTTCGCCCAGCTACCGTGAGAGATACTCCGTTGTACTTCCTCTCTATGAGCTGAATCTTCAATTCGTCTTCCATCTTATTAATAATGTAGGCAACTCCAGCCTGTGTATAACCGAAGCGCTCGGCTGCCTTACTAAGACTGCCGAGTTCTGCCACTGATAGGAAAACCTTCATCTTGTTAATATCCATACTGCCCCCCCTGGTATCGTCTGTGATTTGGTTAGCTCATAGTTTTTCTTTTACCCTATTATAAAATCCCTCTTTTCTTCCGTCAATTTGAAATATATAATGTATTTGACGAAGATGGATTTTGTAACAAAGTTCTAATATTCACACGTGCAAATACTAGACAGGTGTGCACCCGCGCCTTTCGGCGCAAGCATTTACCTATATATAACCCCCCAAAATGACAAAAGAGGCGCTAACGCGTCTCTTTTGTCATTATGCAAGAAAGGGATGCAACAAAATGTTGCACCCCTATTATTTATTCTTTTATTTCGGCTTTCACTGCTTCGATCTTCGCGAGTTCTTCCTCTTCGAGGATTCTATAAGCTACTTTGCCGACGAGTGTCTTAGGAAGCTCGTCTCTGAACTCGATATCATAAGGCATTGAGTACTTGGCGATGTTCTTCTTCGCATATGCCATGAGCTCTGCCTTTGTCTCATCGTTCTTAGGAACGCCTGGCTTAGGCATTACGAACATCTTAACCTTCTGCATCTTGTAATCATCTGGAACTCCGATTGCGCAGCTCATCTGTACGAGCTCATATGCATCGAAGATGTTCTCAAGCTGTGCTGGATAGATGTTATATCCAGATGAGATGATCATTCTCTTAGCTCTTCCCTTGAAGTAGATGAAGCCCTCATCATCCATGAAGCCGAGGTCTCCTGTGTGTACCCATATGAGTCCGTCGCTGTGCTCTCTGAGTACTGCAGCTGTCTCCTCTGGCATATCGAGGTAGCCTGTCATCACTGATGGACCAGCGAGCACGATCTCACCTTCCTCGCCGTATGGCACTACTTCATCTGTGCCCGGCTTTACTATCTTATAGTATGTATCTGGGAATGGGATTCCAATGCTTCCCTCCTTGAACTTCAGCGGAGGTGTCAGGCATGATGCTGTTACGCACTCTGTTGTTCCATATCCCTCTCTGATCTGGATTGATGCCTTGTGATCATAGAGGAACTTATCGAACTTCTTCTTGAGCTCAACTGAGAGTGAGTCTCCGCCACTGAAAACTCCCTTCAGGCAAGCCAGATTGGCCTTCTCCATTGATGGCAGTCTGAGCAGCGCCTCGTACAGTGTAGGTACTCCAGCGATGAAGTTGCACTGGTACTTAGTGATCAGCTTCGCATAGCTCTTCGCTGTGAATCTTGGAACGAGGATACATCTACCGCCCTGGGAGAGCATTGTGTGGATGCACACTCCCAGGCCGAAGCCGTGGAAAAGAGGCATTGCTGCAAGCATTTTATCTCCCGGTCTGAACATAGGATTAGTCTCGACTACCTGCTGGCTCAGCGCATTGAAGTTAAGGTTGCTGAGTACGATTCCCTTTGTTGTTCCTGTTGTTCCACCTGAGTACAGAATTGCTGCTGGATCCTCTGGCTTTCTATGAACCTTGCAATTCCAGAAGCATGCCTTACCGAGCTTCATGAACTGATTCCAACGGATTACTGGAGCATCTTCTGGAATCTTCTTGATCTTTCGTCCGTCTGTGAGCATGTATCCTGCTCTGATTGGTTTGCTCAGCTCATCCTTGATTCTCGCAAGGATCACGTTAACGACCTTCGTGTTCGCTCTGATTGCTTCGATCTTGTTATAGAACTGGTCGAGTGTTACTACTGTCACGCTGTTAGACATGTTCAGGTAGTTCTCGATCTCCTTCTCTGCTGACAGCGGATGCACCATGTTCGCAACAGCTCCTACCATGTTAACCGCATAGAGCATGTAGATTGCCTGCGGACAGTTAGGCATTGCGATTGTTACTCTGTCGTCTTCTCTTACGCCGATTGTTCTGAGCGATCTCGCGCAAGCGTGGATATTCTCAACCATCTTCTTATATGTTGTTGGCTTGCCCATGAAATCAAAGGCAACATTATTCGGATATTTCTTCGCTGCTTCCTCGACCATCTCGCAGATTGAGCCGTTGAAGTACTCTGTCCTCATCGGAATATCTCCGAGTGCTCCCTTCCAAGGTGTCGCAACCCCCTCTGGAATGCCAAACTCGATTCTTCCGTTCTCGTTAATTGTTCTCTCCATCAATTGATTCTTCCTCCTGATAAATACCGTCTCAAAACCATATAATTATATCACATCAGTCAAATTGTCTAGTTTTTGACGAAGCTATTGAACCGCCCTTGCTCTTGTTATAAATTATTAGTGGTGCACTCTCGCACCCATTCACAATAACGAAAGAAGGTACACAATGTTAGTAGATAAAAGCATTTCCGAGTTCACCGAGGTTCTCGCTTCTAACGCTCCTGTCCCAGGTGGTGGCGGCGCTGCTGCTCTAATCGGAGCTATCGGAATCTCACTCGGCGACATGGTCGGCGAACTCACAACTGGTAAGAAGAAATACGCAGATGTCGAGGAGGATATCCAGCGCCTCATGGCACGCTCTCAGGAGCTCCGCGTGAAGTTTCTCGAGCTGATCGACGGCGACGCCGAAGTTTTCGCTCCGCTCGCCAAGGCTTACAGCATCCCTAAGGATGATCCTAACCGCGACACAATCATGGAGGACGCTCTCCGCCTTGGCTGCTCTGTCCCAATGGACATTATGCGCACTTGCGCTGAGGCACTTGATGTCGTTGCCGAGTTCGCCCAGAAGGGCTCCAAGCTCGCAATCTCCGACGCCGGTTGCGCCGCAGTTGCATGCAAGGCCGCTATGCAGGCTGGTTCACTCAACGTCTTCATCAACACCAAGTCAATGAAGGACCGCGACTACGCCGATGCCCTCAACAAAGAGGCCCACGAGCTCCTCGCCAAGTACGAGCCAATGGCAGACGAGATCTACCAGCTCGTACAGGACAAATTCCAGCAGTAGCCCCGCAGATCAACTCCGTTGTCCCTTGCGCGGATTACCCTTGCGCGGATTGCAACTTGCGCGGATTACCCTTGCGCGGATTACCCTTGCGCGGATGATAAAATACCAACGAAGAATACAATAACCTAGGAGAAATAATATGGCTAAAGTATTGAAAGGTGCACCTGTTACGGCTGCACTCAACGAAAGAATGATTGCCGATGTAGAAGAGCTTCGTGCTAAGGGAGTTGATCCAACTCTCTGCATCTTCAGAGTTGGCGAAAGACCAGATGACCTCTCATACGAGAGAGGTGCTATGAAGAGATGTGAGAAGATTGGTGTTACAGTTAAGAATGTTGTTCTTCCTGCCGATGTAGACCAGGACGCATTCGATGCTACTCTCACTGAGCTCAACAATGACCCTGCAATCCACGGTATCCTGATGTTCAGACCTCTGCCTAAGCAGCTCGACAACGAGAAGGCTCGCCAGATGCTGAACCCAGCTAAGGATGTCGACGGATGCACAGATGGTTCACTTGCAGGTGTATTCACTAACACTAAGACAGGATTCCCGCCTTGCACAGCACAGGCTGCAATGGAGATTCTGAAGTTCTATGATGTACCTCTTCGCGGCAAGTCAGCTGCAGTTATCGGCAGATCCCTCGTAGTAGGCAGACCTGTTTCGATGATGCTCATGCACGAGAACGCTACAGTTACCACATGCCACACAAAGACCCCAGACCCTGCGGCAGTTGCAAGCAAGGCTGATATTCTCATCGCTGCATCCGGTCAGCTTCACTCAATCAGCCCAGCTTACACAAACCCTGATCAGGTTATCATCGATGTAGGCATCAACTGGGATGAGACCAAGGGCGGCATCTCCGGCGATGTAGACTTCGACGCTGTTGAGCCATGCTGTAAGGCACTCACACCAGTACCAGGCGGAGTTGGCACAGTAACCACAAGCGTACTCGTATCACACGTAGTCGAAGCAGCAAAGCGCACAGTAGAATAGCAGTGCGCACTGCACTTCGCGCGGATTGCCGTTGCGCGAATTGAGCAGCGGTGCGGACTTGTGCGGATTGCCGTTGCGCGAATTGATCAGCTGTGCGGACTTGCGCGGATTGCCGTTGCGCGAATTGATCAGCTGTACGGACTTGTGCGGATTGCCGTTGCGCGAATTGATCAGCTGTGCGGACTTGCGCGGATTGGATTTGTGAAGTATAGGAAAAATGCATTTAACCACTTGTCAATTGCACAAGTATCAATTACAATACATTTATCTAGAATACATTTGGCAAAACCAGCGAAAGTTGGTGACGCAAAGTTCAAGCATCTAAGCATTATTTAATGTATGATTGGCTAACTGCATTTAACGAAGCAATTCGTCAAATGCAGTTTTTTTATTCAATAGTATAACTTCGCTAATTTGGGGGATTACCTCTTATTTTGACAACGCTTAGAGAAAGCAGCAACCCTGTGGTTGCTGCTTTCTCTTTTTTGACGTATTGATTGGAGGGGACTCGCGCGAGTCCCTTCCGATTGAGGCTGGGATGGAGGGCACTGGCCGCAGGCCAGTGCCTTCCTCTCGAATCAACTGGATTTTATTGGCGTATACGGCCAGAACTAGTGCCGTATCACGAAATTGTGTATGAAATCGCTGAACGCCTTGATGTTTGAGCATTTTGGACACAATCCAAAAAACGTGTATCAGCCGTTTTGGACCAGAAGGGCGCTTCCTGAACGGTCCGAAGCTCGAAAAATGTCGATATTTGGCGATAGTCGTCGGCGGAATCCGACGAGAGGAGGTTGCGCCAATCAATCAAGTGCAAATCCAGTGCAAATCAGCGGAGTTACGGAAGAATCATTGTGTACACGGCTTTCAATTTCCAACGGTTTGCGGGAATTTATACACAATTTCGTGATACGGCTTTTTTTGCATTGTGTACACGCGGTCGAAATATCAAGGGGTTGCGCGAATTTGGACACAATCAGCGCGCACCAGTCCGCGCAACGTCCCCATACCAATCAAAAAGGAACCCGCGTGCGGGTTCCTTCGTCTTATTATCAACTAATTATGCTTCGAGTGGGCTGCCTGTGAGAAGCTCGTATGCCTGGAGGTACTTCTCGATTGTCTTGTCGACGATCTCCTGTGGAAGTGTCCAGTCGTTGTCTGGGTTAGCCTTGAGCCAATCTCTTGCGAACTGCTTGTCGAATGATGGCTGGCTGTGACCTGGCTCGTACTCGTCTGCTGGCCAGAATCTTGAGCTGTCTGGTGTGAGCATCTCGTCTCCGATTACAATGTTGCCATCCTCATCGAGACCGAACTCGAACTTAGTGTCAGCGATGATGATGCCCTTGCTGAGAGCATAGTCAGCGCACTTCTTGTAGATTGCGAGAGTAGCATCCTTGATAGCGTTAGCGTACTCCTCTCCCTTGCCTGGGTATGCCTTCTCGAGAGTCTCAACGCACTGCTCGAAGCTTACATTCTCATCGTGGTCGCCAATCTCAGCCTTAGTTGAAGGTGTGAAGATTGGCTCAGGCAGCTTGTCTGACTCCTTGAGTCCCTCTGGGAGCTTGATGCCACAGATTGTGCCATCCTCCTGGTAGCTCTTCCATCCGCTTCCTGAGATGTATCCTCTAACGATACACTCAACTGGGAGCATCTCGAGCTTACGGCACATCATACTGTTGCCGTCGTACTTAGGCTGCTGGAAGAACTCAGGCATGTCCTTCACATCAACAGATACCATGTGGTTTGGAACGATGTCCTGTGTGAAATCGAACCAGAACTTTGAGATCTGTGTGAGCACAGTTCCCTTCTTAGTTACCTGATTATTAAGAATAACGTCGAAGCAGCTGATTCTGTCTGTAGCAACGAGAATCAGTGTATCTCCATTATCGTAGATCTCTCTTACCTTACCTTCTTTAATAGGTTTCATTGTCATCTTTGTATCTCCTACTCATTCACATATAGCATCAAAAACACATAACTATTCTACCATATTTCGCCCCACTTCGACAGCCTTTTGTAACACAAACGAAAACGGAACCCGCCCAGGGTTCCGTTTTATAAACTCTACAGGAAAGCTTTTGCGAAAATCTCTATGCCTATGGCGATGAGTATCACGCCTCCGAGGATTGATGCCTTGCCCGCCAGGTGAGAGCCTGCTTTCTTGCCGATTGAGAGGCCAACTATGCAGATTACGAAAGTCACAATGGCAATTATTAATCCGCATATCAGAGCCATGCCGACGCTGTAATCAGCGATGGCGAAGCCAACAGACAGTGCATCGATTGATGTCGCTACGCCCTGAACCATGAGTTCTCCGAAGGAGACTTTGACATCAGTCTCTTCAGCCTCTTCGCCTCCGCGAATTCCTTCGATGAGCATCTTGCCACCGATGTAGCCGAGGAGAGCGAGAGCTATCCAGGGGATGAATTTCTGGAAGGCCTCGAAGCGCTCAGCGATTGTGTGGACGCAGAGCCAGCCGATCATAGGCATTGCGTACTGATAGAAGGCGAAAGTTCCTGCCATCAGGCACATTCTACGGCGGCGCATCTCTGGCTCATTGAGGCCGTTCGCGAGGGATACCGAGAAGGCATCCATTGCAAGGCCGACGCCGAGCAGCACACTGTTGAATACGAATAATAATGTCATTTCTAACTAATCCTTCTTACTTGTCGAGTGATTTCTCAAGATCTGCAATTGCCTCGAGCAGCTTAGGGAACTCGTCCTCCTTAGGAAGTCTGATTCTAGCTGATGACTTATCGAGGCTCTGGAAGCACTCACCTGAGATTACGAGAGCGCCTCTCTTGAAGAGCTCCTCCTTGATATCAACATTCTCGTCATCTGCGTAGAGCAGGATGAGTGAGCATGTTGGGAGGTTCTCAGCCACGTGGAGGTTCTTGCCAACTACCTTGTTGATCTCCTCCTTCATTCTTGCGAATGCAGCCTTGTGCATCTCGATCTCTCCGCCATCTCTGAGAGCAGCTCCTGCGATCTCTCTTCCGAGTTCTGAGATGTTGTATGGATTATTCATCTTGTTCATATATCTGATGAAGTCCTTGTTTGAGATGATGTATCCCATACGCATTCCAGCAAGACCGAAGCCCTTTGACATTGTCTTGATAACGATGAGGTTGAGGTGCTTCTTGAAGATATTTACAGCGGAATCCTTCTTGTCCATGAACTCGCCGTATGCCTCATCAACGATTACGATGATACCGAACTCAGCAGCCTTCTCTACGATCTTCTCGATGTCCTCAAGAGGTACGTTCTGACCTGTTGGGTTGTTAGGATTGTCGAGGTATACATAGTTGTAGCTGTCGTCGATTCTGTCGAGGAAGTCCTGAACGTTGAACTTGAAGTTGTTCTCCTTCTTTAGAACGACTGGATCATATGTGATGCCCTGCATCTGAGCGTTCTCATAGTAGTCAGCGAACTGAGGCGAGATACCAAGTACTCTTGAGCCGTGAGCATCGAAAATATTATTGATTGAATAGATAGCGTTGATGCTTCCGTCAGCGTAGAGAATGTTCTCCTTCTCGATATCTACTACATCCTCCCACTGGTCGTGGATAGCATCGAAGAACGCTGTGCTGTGTGGGTATGGACCCATTCTGCTTACATCGAAGTTCTTAACAACATCGTATACAACTGCTGGGAATCCGTAAGGATTGCAACCCTCTGAGCAGTCAACGCCGTTCTCAGGAAGATCGATGTGATCTGATGCGTAGCTTACCTTGTCCTTCTGGAGCAGGGTAGGCTTAATCTTCATTTTGTAATTAATCTCTGCCATTATTATCCCCTTTCAATAACACATACAAATATCGTCTATGCTTTAAGCACTCTAGAACAGTCCCATTGTCTTAAGTGCGAATAGCCAGATTGGAAGTGTGAAGCAACTTGCTATAGACGAGAAAACCACTGCGTTGCTCGCTATCTCGCCATTGCCTCCCATAGAAGTCGCCATTGCGAACGATGCGAGGGCTGTAGGTGTCGCCACCATCAGCACAACCGCCACAAGTTCAACTCCCGTGAAACCGAGCAGAACTGCTCCGCCGATTCCGATTGCAGGTACCACCAGCAGCTTACCGATTACGCAGATTGCAACACGTCTGCGCTCCCCTTTGAGTCCACTCATATTGAGTGAAGCTCCGAGCAGCACCATAGCAATTGCCGTTGTCGAATCGGCAAGTGTGACAACTGGCTGCAGAATAACTTCTGGCAGCTCGATGCCAAGAGCCATCACGACGAGAGCCACGATAGCTCCGACGATGATAGGGTTCGTGAGGACCCCACGAACCATTTTACCTACGTTAGCCTTACCCTTGCGGAATCTCTCGAAGAGTACGACCGAAACTACATTGTAGATAGGAACGATGAAGAGCACCACTACTGCAACGGCTGTTACGTTCCCCTTGCCGAAGAGGTTGATGCCGATTGGAAGTCCCATCAGTACGATATTGCTTCGGAAGATTGCCTGAATCATCGAACTTCGATTCCTGTCTTCAGACTCGATCTTGCAGACTATCCACCATGTCAGCGCGATTACGAATGCGAGCATCAGCACGCAGTATACGACCAGCTTGACATTCATATTCTCCCCGATGTTCTTGCCGTAGATGTTGTCGAACATCATAAATGGGTATAGCACAATAAAGGTCAGATGTGTGAACTTCCTGACCTCGTCCTCCTTTGCCACCCCGAAATACCTGAGAAGTATTCCGAGCAACAGATATATAGCGGATGGTATTACCGCGTTGACACATATGGTGAAATTCTGAAGCATTTGTTTATTGTATCACAAAAGCCCCCTCTTTGTACGAAGGGACTTTGTATTTCTCTAACAGTTTTACTTATAAAGCCTCCATTACAGCCTCTGCGAACTCTGCACATGTGCCGCCATCCGCCAGGCCTGTCATCTTAGCTCCGAGCTTATCATCGGCTGCTGCAACTGCCTTCTCGAGTCTCTCCGCCTTATCTGCGAAGCCAACATGTCTTAAGAGCATCACTGCTGCTGTCATCAGGCTGGCAGGGTTAGCTCTATCAGCGATACCCTCCTCAACCATTCTAGGCGCACTTCCGTGAATAGCCTCGAAGATTGCATAATCGCTTCCGATATTAGCACTTCCAGCAGTTCCTACACCACCCTGAATCTGAGCAGCCTCATCTGTGATAATATCGCCGTACAGGTTAGGCAGAACGAAAACCTCGAATCCGGATCTAATGTCTGTATTAACCAGATTAGCTGCCATGATATCTACGAACCATGTATCAACTGCGATCTCAGGATAATCCTTAGCAATCTCCAGACAGATTCCCTGGAAATCTCCGTCAGTCTTCTTCATGATGTTCGCCTTAGTAACTACAGAAACCTTCTTCTTGCCGTTAGCTCTAGCGAAGTCGAAAGCCGCCTTAGCAATTCTCTTGCTTCCCTCTGCAGTTGTAACCTTGAAGTCCATTGAGAAACTATCGCCGATTCTGATTCCCTTGCTTCCGAGCGCATACTCACCCTCAGTGTTCTCACGGAAGAAAGTCCAGTCGATGCCCTCCTTAGGGAGGCTAACCGGTCTAACATTCGCATATAGGTCGAAGTGCTTTCTCAGGAAAACATTCGCGCTCTCGAGGTTCTTGCCGCCCATTGCCGCATTAGGTGTAGTAGTAGGTCCCTTCAGCAGCACATTGCAGCTCTCCATCTCAGCGAGCACATCCGCAGGCACAGTCTCGCCCTTCTCGAGTCTATTCTCCAGTGTAAAACCATCGATGTCTTTCATCGCTACGCTTCCAGCTTCGAGCTCGTCAGTGAGCAGAGTCTCAAGCACCGCCTTAGTTCTCTCCATGATGATAGGTCCGATTCCATCTCCAGGCGCCAGACCAATCACGAGCTTGCCGTCAGCAGCCTGCTCCGCAGCACTGCTTCTCTCAGCAATTCTCTTATTTCTCTCATACTGTTCAACGAGCATCGCCTCGAACGCCGCCTTAGCCTGCTCGATATCCTTAATAATCTCCTGTGGATAATCCTTCATATATCTTACCTTCCGACCTTAAATCTTCGATTTCCAATCAATGTCTCACCGATTCCGAATCCGCTCGGCAATTTATCGAGCCGCCTATTGAGCCGCTGTGTATTTGAGCAGACCACCTGCGAGAAGCATCTCCTTCTGACGCTCCGCCAGCTCAAGATTAAGTGGAATCTCCTTGCCATCAACGGCAAGCATAATTCTATCTGCCTTGAGACCGGCATGGATATCCTTGAGCTCGACCTTTGCTCCCTGTGCGATGAGTTCGTAATCGTCTGGATTCTCGAAGACCATTGGGAGAATTCCGGCGTTAACGAGGTTCGCTGCGTGAATTCTTGCGAAGCTCTTAGCTACTACTGCGCGGATTCCGAGGTAGAGTGGTGCGAGAGCTGCGTGCTCTCTTGATGAACCCTGACCGTAGTTGGATCCGCCTACGATGATGCCGCTGCCTGCCTCTTTAGCTCTCTTTGAGAATGTAGGATCTACTACCTCGAAGCAGAACTCTGATATCTTTGGAACGTTGGAACGATATGGAAGAACCTTTGCTCCAGCTGGCATGATGTGGTCTGTTGTGATATTGTCCTCAACCTTGAGGATAACCTCTGCTGCGATATTGTCCTCGAGAGGGCGTGTCTCTGGGAATGACTTGATGTTAGGTCCCTTGATAACCTCTGCCTTCTCTGCAGCCTCCCCTTCGAGTGGCGGAATTACTCCGCTGTCGTTGATTCTGAACTGCTCTGGCATCTCGATGATCTCGCCGTCGTCTACAGTTCTTGGATCTGTGAAGTAGCCTGTCAGAGCTGCAGCTACTGCTGTCTCTGGGCTTACGAGATATACCTGGCCATCCTTAGTTCCTGAACGACCGAGGAAGTTTCTGTTGAATGTTCTGAGGCTGACACCTGCTGAGTTAGGTGAGAAGCCCATTCCGATGCATGGACCACAAGCACACTCGAGTACTCTTGCTCCTGCGTCGATCATATCTGTAAGTGCTCCGCACTCTGCGAGCATTGAGAAAACCTGTCTTGAACCAGGTGAGATGCTGAGGCTCACGCTGTCGTCAATCTTCTTGCCCTTGAGGAGCTTTGCAACCTTGAGCATATCTGAAAGTGATGAGTTAGTGCATGAACCGATGCAAACCTGATCAACCTTAATCTCTGTGAGTTCTGTAACCTTCTTGATATTGTCAGGGCTGTGTGGGCAAGCTGCGAGTGGCTCGAGCTCTGAGAGATTAATCTCAATCTCCTGAGCGTACTCAGCATCTGCGTCACTTGAGAGCTCTACCCAATCCTCTTCTCTTCCCTCTGCCTTCAGGAATGCTCTTGTCATCTCATCTGAAGGGAAGATTGAAGATGTAGCTCCGAGTTCAGCACCCATATTTGTGATAGTACATCTCTGTGGAACTGTGAGTGTCTTAACTCCAGGACCAGCGTACTCAACGATTGCGCCTACTCCGCCCTTAACGCTGAGTATTCTGAGAACCTCAAGGATGATGTCCTTAGCGCTTACGCCTGGTTGGAGCTCTCCTGTCAGATTAACTCTGATCATTCTTGGCATTGGGATATAGTATGCTCCACCGCCCATTGCAACGGCTACGTCCATTCCACCCGCGCCGATAGCGAGCATACCGATGCCGCCACCTGTCGGTGTATGAGAATCCGAACCTATGAGGGTTTTACTAGGAATACCGAAGCGCTCGTAGTGAACCTGATGGCAGATTCCATTACCAGGGCGTGAATAGTATACACCGTGCTTAGCACATACGCTCTGGATATATCTGTGGTCGTCAGCATTCTCGAAACCTGACTGAAGTGTGTTGTGGTCAACGTATGCAACTGAGCGCTCTGTCTTGACGCGCGGAATGCCCATTGACTCGAACTCGAGATATGCCATTGTACCTGTTGCATCCTGTGTGAGCGTCTGGTCGATTCTGATACCGATCTCCTCGCCAACCTTCATCTCACCGCTTACAAGATGCGCCTCAATAATCTTCTGTGCGATTGTCTTACCCATTATTTCGCCTCTTTCCTCTATTACCATGTTCCCTTGAATGCTTCTTCAGATGTTACGTACTCGTCTACCTTCTGTCTGATCTCAGCACCACCGATTGCAGATACTCTGCCGTTAGCGTACTCTTCGTCGATCCAAGCCTTAACGAAACGAACAACCTCGCTCTTCTTGTTAACTGCGTGGCTGCCCTCGAGACCGTAGTTGTCATTGATCCACATAGCTACGCCCGCAAGACCTGAGTTCTGGTTGATTGTAACTGTCGGAGGTCTCTTGAGGAACTTCTTGGTATCGAAGATGTTGTAGATCTCCTCGTTCTTGAGAAGTCCGTCTGCGTGGATTCCAGCCTTTGTAACGTTGAAGTTCTCTCCAACGAAAGGTGTCTGCTCTGGCAGCTTATATCCAATCTTGCGCTCGAAGTATCTAGCAAGGTCAGTGATTACTGTTGTGTCCATTCCGTCGAGTGTTCCCTTGAGCTGTGCATACTCGAATACCATTGCCTCGAGAGGAACGTTACCTGTTCTCTCACCGATTCCAAAGAGCGTTGTATTAACAGCTGAACAGCCATAGAGCCATGCTGTTGCAGCATTTGATACAG
The DNA here is from genome assembly GCA_029101005.1 of Bacillota bacterium. Lineage (GTDB taxonomy): Bacteria > Bacillota > Clostridia > Peptostreptococcales > Anaerovoracaceae > Crickella. The sequence continues at coordinate 68,914 of JAQXQE010000023.1, forward strand.
CCTTGTAGAAATCGTTGTGGCCGTGCCACTCAATCATATCGCTTGGAACACCAGCATAGTGCTGCAGTCCGTAGATGATTCCAGGAACTGATCTTGGAAGTGCTACTCCAGTGTATGGAACTCCGTAACCGAGTGTATCGCAGGCTCTTACCTTAGCCTTCATACCAGCCTGCTTAGCAAGATCCTGAATAGCTCTTACGAATGGAACTACGAAGCCGTAGAAGTCGGCTCTGGTAATATCCTCGAGGTGGCATCTTGGCATTACACCCGCCTCAAACGCATCGCTGATAACTGAGAGGTAGTGCTCCATAGCCTGCTTTCTTGTCATACCAAGCTTAGTGAAGATGTGGTAGTCCGAGCAGCTAACGAGGATTCCTGTCTCCTTAACGCCAATATCGTGAACGAGCTTGAAGTCTTCCTTCTTAGCTCTGATCCAAGTTGTAATCTCCGGGAACTCAAGTCCGAGATCCTGGCAGCGCTTGATTGCCTCTCTATCTCTCTCACTGTATACAAAGAACTCTGTCTGGCGGATGATTCCCTTAGGGCCGGACAGCTTTGACATCATCTTATATATATCCAGAATCTGCTGAACAGTGTAAGGCTCTCTTGACTGCTGTCCATCTCTGAAAGTTGTATCTGTAATCCAGATCTCTTCAGGCATTCCCATTGGGCTGTGTCTGAAGTTGAATGGAACCTTTGGAATCTCTGTGTACTCAAAGACATCTCTGAATAGCTCAGGGTTCTCAACATCATTAATTTCGTAATTGAATGAATCAAACTCAAGCAGATTGCTTGAAGGACCTAATGTTAAAGCCATTTCTCACCTCTGCGACACATGGTCGCCCTTACATTTGCAATATTGTATACAAGTATTCTAAACCCATTATTTGTCATTGTCAATTAGATGCAAGGCATAAATATGTCGCTTTCTCACATTTTTTCAAACAAAAAAAGCCCATTTCCGCGGAAACAGGCTATATATTGTATTCAATCTTGTTATGCCACTACAGACGCCACTCAGGTTCCTTGCGCTTGAACTTGCTTACGAGAGCAAATGCTGCAGCTTTGTGTAATCGCATACACTCGATAGGCGCAGGCTTGACCTTGAGAAGTTCAACTTCAGAACCAGACAATCTCACAATCTTGTTGCTGGTAGCCGTACCGAAGACCTTCATCATCTCGAAGTCTCTGATGTCAGGTCTCTGCTCCATCACATTGCGCAGGAACTTGTTCTCGCTCGCATGCTTAGTGATAAAAGCAGCTGCGCTGACAATATTGAAACCCTGGGCCTGCATGAAGCCGTTGAGTTCGCTTAATGCGCGTCCGTAGGAGTTGCCGCCATATGTAACAACCGCAACAGTCATCGTGCCGCTTGCCGTCATATGCTGAATCAGCTTGAGACAAGGCAGAGGAATTCTGCACTTAATTGCGGGCACACCAAGAACGACCACCGTCTCGTCATCAAAGCTAAGACCCTTAGTCTTAGCAAGCTCGAGAACTTCTGGGAAGCTGTACACTTCGCAGTCCACATCAAGAGGGAATGCCGCGTCGAGCTTAGATGCGATATCGTGGCTCACTCCGCAGATTACCTCATTGGACTCCTCTAACAGATTAAGATTTAAACCAATTACTTTCTTTATCATAGTAAAAAAATTGTAGCACCTTATGGCGCTACAATTTCGTTGTTTGTGTGAAATATTTCGAAAGAATGCGAGATACTTCTTATTTGTAAGTAAGTCCCACCTTATCGTATACATCCTTGAGTGTCTTCTCAGCGAGAATTGACGCCTTCTCAGCACCAGCTCTGTATACACTTCTGAGATAATCCTCCTCAACGATGAGCTTAGTTGCCTCTTCTCTGATAGGTCTGAGTGACTCGATGATAACCTCTGCAACAGCAGGCTTGAACTTACCGTATCCCATGCCCTCGAAATCGTTCTCAATCTGCTCGAAGGACTTGCCAGTGAGAGCTGCGATGATATTCATCATGTTAGATACTCCAGGCTTGTTAATAGGATCGTAGCGAACCCACTTCTCTGTATCCGCGTCAGTTACCGCCTTCTTAACCTTCTTGTTGATTGTTGTCTCATCATCCATAAGGAAGATGCATCCCTCAGGAATTGACTTGGACATCTTGCTGTCAGGAGTGCTGAGTCCGTAGATTCTTGCACCCTCCTTTGGTACAAATGCCTCTGGAACCTTGAATGTCTCTCCAAAGATTCCGTTGAATCTGTTAGCAACGTCTCTTGTCAGCTCAACGTGCTGTCTCTGATCCTCACCAACAGGTACATAATCTGCCTGATAGAGAAGGATATCAGCAGCCATCAGTGCAGGATATGTGAAGAGTCCAGCATTGATGTTGTCAGCATTCTTCTTTGACTTGTCCTTGAACTGTGTCATTCTTGACAGTTCCCCGAACATTGTGTAGCAGTCCAGAACCCAACCCAGCTGCGCATGCGCAGGAACATGGGACTGATAGAAAAGTGTATTCTTCTCAGGGTCGAGACCGCAAGCAATATACAGAGCAAGCTGCTCAAGAGCTCTCTTTCTAAATGCCTCAGGGTCCTGCCTTACAGTTAGGGTATGGAGGTCTGCCATAAAGTAGTAGTTGTCATACTCTTCGGTTCTGTCTACCCAACCCTTAATGGCTCCGAGATAATTACCTAAATGCAGATCGCCACTTGGCTGAATTCCGGACAGCATGATTTTCTTAGCTTCCATTATAGTTTCCTCCTTCTTAATAGAATTATAATCTTTATTATTAATCCGTTTTCTTGTCTTGTCAACAGTAAAACCCTCGAGCTTTGTTCCACTCGAGGGTTTCCTTATACACACATATCCCAGATGTCGCCTACTTTCTGTAAGTCGCTACTTCTGTTATTACCGCATCCATCGGATGATCGTACTCGTCCACAGGTACTTCCTCTGACATCAGTTCCTCATAACACACCGCGATTACCGGGCAGTCAGCCTTAGGGATGTAGCGATCGTAATAGCCCGCTCCATGCCCGAGTCTTCTGCACTCTCTGTCGCAGCTCACACAAGGAGTGACGATTAGGTCAATCTCTTCAGGCTCTATTTCCTCCGCATCTGCCGCAGGCTCCATGATTCCATATGCTCCAACCGCCAATGATTCTTTGCCTGTATACAATTTGGCTACCATTATGTGGCCCTCTGTATCTGTACAGAGTGGAATGCAGGCTCTCTTGCCATCTTCCGGCAGCTTCTCGAGAAGCTTCGTTGTTGATGGCTCATTGCCCATATGTAGATAGAGCATAACGGTATTGGCCGCCTCGTACTCAGCTGTGTCAATCAGCGCCTGGTAGATAGCCTCGCTCGCTGAAGCCTTGTATTCGGATGTAAGCGCCTTAGCGCGCGCCTTGATCTCCCTGCGCAGCAGGGTTTTACCCTCGTGAACTGTACTCATAATTATATCTTGTCGATGATCTTGCGTCTGATGCGCTTAGTGTAGAGAACGGACATTGTTGTTCCGATTACCTCGGCGATAGGGAATGCCCACCATACTAATGTAACCTCACCTGAGAGTGAGAGCAGCCATGCCGCTGGGAGCAGCACGACGAGCTGTCTTACGATTGAGATGTTCATACTGTATACGCTCTTGCCGAATGCCTGGAAGATTGCTCCACGCATGATTGCGTATCCAGCGAATGGGAAGTTGATTGCGATGATTCTCAGTGCTGGTACTCCAATTCTCAGCATCTCTGTTGATGCGCTGAAGATTGAGAGCAGCTGCTCTGGGAACATCCAGAAGACGAGCATTCCGCATGTCATAATGCCGACTGCAAGTCTTGCACTAAAGCTCATTACTTCCTGGATTCTTGCCTTGTTTCTTGATCCATAGTTGAAGGCTGCGATTGGAACTACTCCTGCGTTCAGTCCGAAGATTGGCATGAAGATGAAGCTCTGCAGCTTGAAGTACGCTCCGAATGTCGCTACTGCTGTTGATGAGAATGCGAACAGGATTTTGTTGAGTCCTGTGCTCATTACTGAACCAACTGACTGCATGATTACTGAAGGAACTCCGATCTTGTAGATCTCCTTGATGATTGGGAGGTCTGGCTTGAGGTCGCCGATTCTGAGCTTAATCTCTTTGTTAACCTTGTGGTTGAAGTAGAATCCGAGTGCCGCACCGATAATCTGTCCGAAGATTGTCGCTACAGCCGCACCTCTGATACCCATTTCCGGGAAGCCGCAGAGTCCGAAGATCAGGATTGGGTCCATAATCATATTAACTACTGCGCCGCTTGCCTGTGTGTAGAATACGTATTTCGTCTTACCTGTTGCCTGCATCATTCTCTCGAATGTAATCTGAGTCATTACTCCGCATGAGAGCCAGCATACTGTGCTGAGGTAGATTGTTCCGTATTCGATGATGCGCGCATCCTGTGTCATGAGCTTCATGAATGGCTCTGAGAGGAATCCGATTCCTACGAAGACCAGATAGTTGACCGCCGCAAGGATGATCCCGTTGTGCGCTACCTTATTTACTTTATCAAGCTTGCCCTCTCCGAGATATCTTGAGAGCAGCGCGCTCATTCCGACGGAGATACCGATTGAGAATGAGATGATGAGCATCTGGATTGGAAAGGCTGCTGTTACCGCTGTCAGCGCATCCTCGTTGATCTTAGCAACGAAGAAACTGTCTACGATATTGTAGAGCGCCTGTACCAGATTGGAGATCATTAGTGGAACTGACATTGAGACGAGAAGCTTCTTCACAGGAGCGTAACCCATCGGATTGCCGTTCTGCATTTCTTTGTTTGTCTTATCTGCCATAATTCTAATCCTTACTTCTCTTGCTTACTTATACAACTCTTTATTCTTATAACTTTAAATTATAGCATTTTTACGGTTGATTTGCTAGGTCTGTCGTCTAGCCGTCGATTTTCTCGACGTATATAGGGGTTCGTTAGGCGTCAGCAAGCTGAGTTTGTAGATTTTGTAACAATAAACAAAAAATTTTTGATATTTTTGTTGACTTTCACTATTATTGGCGTTATTATGCAATCAAGCAATCTTAGAACTTGTTGCTGACCGTTTCGGTCTGTTTTTATTTTACGTTTTTAAGGAGGATAACTTATGGCTAACTTTACAGCTTGGTTAGACAAAATCGACGGCATGGTTTGGGGCGTACCTATGATGGTACTTCTTATGGGCCTCGGACTCCTGCTCTCATTCAGAATGGGCTTCTTACAGTTCAGGAAGCTCGGCAAGGCGCTTAGATATATGGTTCACAACGAAGAGGGTGCGGAAGGTGAGGTTTCATCATTCGGAGCTCTCGCGACAGCGCTCGCTGCTACCGTCGGAACTGGTAACATCGTAGGAGTAGCTACCGCCATCATGATCGGTGGCCCTGGCGCCCTTTTCTGGATGATCATTGCAGCGTGCCTCGGTATGGCGACCAAGTACGCCGAGGGACTCCTCGCTATCAAATACAGAGTAATCGACGAGAACAACCACGCACTCGGCGGACCTTTCTACTACATCGAGAATGGTATGGGTAAGAACTGGAAGTGGCTCGCTAAGATGTTCGCATTCTTCGGAGCTGCTGCTGGTGCTCTCGGTATCGGTACTATTACACAGGTTAACTCAATCACATCAGCTTGCAACCAGATGCTCGATCCTGAGAGTGCACACATCGCATTCTCAATCGGTTCACAGTCATACACATGGACAACGGTTATCACAGCTATCGTTGTAACTGCTTGTGTAACTGCTGTAATCATCGGCGGAATCAAGAGAATCGCTGACGTAGCTTCAAAGATCGTACCTGCTATGATGGTAATCTACGTTGTAGTTGCTTTCTCAATCCTGCTCTTCAACATCACTAAGGTTCCTGCTGCATTCGTAGTAATCTTCAGAAGCGCATTCGGACTCGACGCTGCTGCCGGCGGAGCTCTCGGTGCTATGATGGTAGCTATGCAGAAGGGTGTTGCTAGAGGTATCTTCTCAAACGAGGCTGGTCTTGGATCAGCTCCAATCGCTGCCGCTGCTGCTCAGACAAGAGAGCCAGTAAGACAGGGACTCGTTACAATGACTGGTACATTCCTCGACACAATCGTTATCTGTACTATGACAGGTCTCTCAATCATCCTGACTGGTGCTTATGACCAGGGCCTCGAGGGCGTAGCTGTTACAATCTACGCATTCGGCGCAGGTCTCCCATGGAGCCAGCAGGCTGGAGCTATCGTACTCACATGCTGCCTCGCTCTCTTCGCTTTCACAACCATCCTCGGCTGGGACTACTACGCAGAGCGTTGCCTTGAGTACCTGACAAACAGAAATATGACTGCAGTTAAGGTATACCGCTGGATCTACATCGGCGCTGTACTCATCGGTCCATTCCTGACACTCTCATTCGTATGGACTCTCGCGGACATCTTCAACGGACTCATGGCATTCCCTAACCTCATTGCAATTCTTGCACTCAACGGAGTTGTTGTTAAGGAGACAAGAGACTACTTCAGAAGACTCAACGCAGGTGAGGTTAACGAAGGCTACATCTCATTCAGAGAGAAGCGCGCAGCTAAGAAGAAAGAAGCTTAAATATCATTTGCCAATATGTCTCATATAGACGCAAAACCCGATGGCCGTATGGCCATCGGGTTTTGTTATATCTATTATTAATCCCATGTCAGTCTTCCGTCTCCGCTTATCGGGAACGGTTCACCGAGATATGTCGGATCTACTTTCAATATTGCTTTGAAGAAGTCCTTCTCTCTAGCAAGGAACTCTCGAATCACAAGGCTTCTCGTATCTGCACTCTGAACTGGTGCCGCCGACAGTCCTTCTACTTCGATTCCAAGAACATTTCCAATGAATAGTGCCCTATACTCATGGAATTCCTGTGTTACTACTATCGCCTTCTCTACTTCGAAGATTGCTTTCGCCCTATACATCGAATCGTATGTCGAGAACCCCGCGTGATCGAGGAAAACATCTTCCTCCGGCACTCCTGCCTCCAGCACGTAGTTCTTCATACTGGCTACTTCGTTATAGTACTGCTGCCCGTTGTCTCCTGACAGAAGCAGCTTGTCTGCATATCCATTCCAATACAGATCCAGCGCCGTATCCAGTCTCTCCCTGAGATATGCTCCTGGCGTTCCGTCCCAGTTGAGTCCTGCGCCCAGCACAATTATGCACTCCGCATGATCCAGCTTCGCCGCATCGCTCTTCAGGTGCAGCTTGCCCACTCCGAGCACTGACAGCTGAACCATCCCCACAAGCACCACGCAGATGAAGCACAGCGTAAATATTCTTTTGATCAGCTTCCACAATGCTCTAAACATACACTAACCCCTCTTTCAACAGATATTGATTCTATCACAATACCGCATCAACCGCAAACCCGCGCAAAGTCAAACCGCCAGCCTCACGGCTGGCGGTTCCTTAGCGAAAGATTGCGAAAGAGTATATCTCTTCTATAGCTATAAGTTATTACTTAACGAGATCAGCTACCTCTCTGTAAGCGATGTATCCGAAAGTTCCTACTCCGAATGTTCCAAGTGCAATTACTGCTGCAGCTGATGCGATTAAACTAAGTGTTGCCATAATGTTACCTCCGTCCGAATATATATGTAAATGAAATTTAGTGTTTATCCTTTATCTGGTATTATATTAACGCTCGCATAGCACAAAGTAAAACTAGACTGTTCTAACATTGTGATAGCATCCACTTATCACCTGTGCTACAATCAAGTTAGTTAACGATTCGTACAAAGGAGGGCACCATGGACGCGAGCAGCATACAGGTTTTTCTGACGGTTGCGGAGGAAGGAAGCTTCCGCAAAGCCGCTAACGCACTTGGATATACACAGGCGGGCATCAGTTATATTGTGAATAGCCTGGAAGAAGAACTGTGCCTCACTCTGTTCATAAGAGATAGAAATGGAGTGCAGCTGTCAGCTGAGGGCCAGGCGATTCTCCCACAGATCAAGAGACTTGAGAAGGATAGTCAGGCGATTCTCAGAACCGCAAATGAGCTCAAGGGTCTTGAGAAAGGTTCATTGGTTATCCAGGTTTTCGATAGCGTATCGATTCACTGGCTTCCGGGAATCCTCAAGGAATTCAAGAGAGATTATCCAGGAGTTCAGATAGAGTTAACGAGCGAGGAAGACAGTGTTCGCGCAGAGCAGAAGGTTGCAACAGGAGAAGTTGACTGCAGTTTCTTCCTGACAGAGCCAAGAGATGATATCGAAGTATTCAAACTCAAGGATGATCCACTCCTGGCAGTAGTTGCCAGAGACTGCAAATCCATACCAGGCGACGTATTCCCAGTTGAGATGCTCGACAAGCTTCCATATATCAGTATGAAATATGACAGTAACACGGGAATGCGTAATGTTTTCCAGCGAAACAATGCGCTTCCGCAGATTGAGTACAGCCTCGACAACGACCACGCCGCGATTGCAATGGTAGAGAAAGGACTGGGCTACTGCATTTTCCCAGAGCTGCTTCTCAAGCACACTCCATTTGACGTGCGCACACTGCCGCTCGATAAGCCACAGACAAGAACCATCAGCATCGGCACAAGATCGATGGAGACAGCATCGAGCGCATGCCGCAAATTCATAGAATACACCCGCCGTTGGGTTGAAGAACACGAGAAATAAAGGAGGATCTACTATGTACATCAGCGATATCACAAGCGCAGCGCCAAGCGATGAGCGTTGCCCACTCGAAACCAAAGTATACGAGACACTGGCCGAGCTCGGCATCCCGTTCGAGCGCGTAGATAACGATTCAGTCGAAGCGATGGAAGAGTGCATCGAGATTCAGGACAAGCTCGGCGCAGAGATTCGCAAGACAATCGTAGTCTGCAATCGTCAGAAGACCGACTACTACCTCGTAGTTCTCCCTGCAGATAAAAGGTTCGACTCCAAAGCCTTTGCCAAGGCTATGGAGTGCTCACGTCTCTCTTTTGCGTCAGGTGACGACATGGTAGAGAAGCTCGGTGTGGCACCAGGAAGCGCTACCGTAATGTCAATTCTCAACGACGCCGACGGAATTGTCAAAGTCGCAATCGACAAAGAAGTCGCAGACGAAGAGTGGTTCGCCTGCAACCCTGGTGCGAACACAACACACATCAAGATCAAGACAGCAGATCTGATCGACAAAGTCCTGCCAGCGCAGAATCACGCGGCAACAATCGTCGAACTCTAACGAATAATAATTAAAGAAGGGAATGATGCCTCGCATCAATCCCTTCTTTTCTTAATAACAATCTGCCCCTTGTGCGGCTCGCTCACCCACCACAACTCGCGCAGAGTCGGCGGCATGATCTCGAAGAGCGCCTGAGCCGCCTCCTCAGCGCTCAGCTTATACTCATCGAAAATCCACCTTTTGTACATAGTCGCAATACCAATTGTATATACATCGCACTGAAGCTTCTCAGCCTCAGTGAAGCCCTGACCATTTCGGTTCTGTCTCGTAATCGTCTCCACTACACCTTCAGAATACGTGGCGATATAGTCGGCAAGTGAATTGATTCCCTCTGTGTTGAACGCATTGCGAAGGAACTTCCAGTGACTCTTGCCGTACTTGTACAACTTGCAATACAGGTCCTTGTAGCTAGTTGACATCATCGGATTCACATAGCCGTCAAGCAGCAGCTTGTAATTGTAATTCATTACATCGTACTTGTCCTGGAAGTATCTGTAGAAAGTCGCCCTTGATACCCCTGCCTCGCGACAGAGCATAGCCACAGTCAGCCTGTCCATATCCACTTCTTTAATCAGCGTATTATATGCTCGCAGGATATCCTGCCTGGTTCTATCTGACATATCCTCGTCCTTCCACAATTCAGCGAGACACATTCTCATATCTGTCTCATATTGAGACACATTCGCATATATGTTTCAAGACAAGTTTTTAACAAAAGAATAGAATGCAGACATAGAAACAATGTAGACAACAGAACAAACAAGGAGGGTCTATTATGTCAGCTAAGAACCATGTCTGGACTGAAGGCGAACTCAGAAATATGATGGCCTACAGAGAAGCAACCAAGGATCAGCCCGTTCGTAAGAACCTGATTAAGATGGTCAGACACATCAATATGCTTAACCCATTCCCAACTAAGGATTCATGGGAATACATCATGTTCAACAGACTACTGACAGACGAGATGGTAGACACTGTTAACACAATGAAGCTTCGTAAGCTCTACTACATCGACGAGCTCGCGAAGAAGAACAACAAGTCAGTTGAAGAGATGGCAAAACTCTGTCACGAGATGGTATCCATAGGTATCATCGAGTACTGCACAGACGATGACGGTGTAGATAGAGTACAGCTTCCAGTCTTCGCACCAGGTGCTATGGAGAACACGTGCTACACACCTGAGCTGCTCGAGGAGTATCCAGAGCTTACAGGCTTCCTTAATTACATTCTCGATCTGCAGAAGCTCGTATCTCCTATGCTTCCAAGCGGACAAGCTCTGATGAGAGCGATCCCGGTAGAGGCTGCAATTCAGGGAGACAGCAAGAAGGTTCCAACAGATGAGTGCTCATACTGGCTCGACAAAGCCGGTGAGTCAATCGGTGTCGGCTACTGCGAGTGCCGTCGTCTCAGAAGAATGGTAGACGAGGGATCCGCAGACCTCGAGGGCGAGTGGTGCCTCTCACTCGGTAAGTACGCAGAGAGCCTTATCCGAGTAGGCAAACACAGAAGAGTCACAAGAGAAGAAGCTGAGCACATCCTGAGAGAGGCAGAGAAGAGAGGATACGTACACCAGCTGTCAAACATCGACGGCCCGGACTTCTCAATCTTCATCTGCAACTGTGCTTGGGATACCTGCATGGCTCTCAAGACTTCATGGTACACATCATCACCTAACCTCTCATCATCAAACTACAAGGCTCACGTTGATGGCGAGAAATGCGTAGCCTGCGGCGGTTGCGTTGAGGTTTGTCCTCAGGGCGCAGTTAAGCTCGGAGAGAAACTCTGCACAAAGAAGCACATTCCGATCAAACCGCATCCTGTGCCAAGCAACACACTTTTTAGCAAGAGATTCTGGTGGGGCAACGACTTCCTTACCGAAAGAAGATTCACATACGAGGAGACTGGTACTGCTCCATGTAAAACCGCCTGCCCGGCGCACATCGCTGTCCAGGGTTACCTCAAGCTCGCGGCACAAGGCAAGTATCGTGAGGCTCTAGAGCTGATCAAGAAGGAGAACCCATTCCCAGCTGTATGCGGTTCAATCTGTCACAGATACTGCGAGTCAGAGTGTACTCGTGGCGAGTTCGATTCACCTGTTGCAATCGACGAGGTTAAGAAGTTCATCGCTGAGCAGGAGCTCAAGAGCGAGAACCGCTTCGTGCCTGAGAAGTACTACAACTACGGCCACAAGGTTGCAGTTATCGGTGCTGGTCCTGCTGGAATGACATGTGCATACTACCTGGCAATCCTCGGTCACGATGTAACTGTTTTTGATAAGAACGAGAAGCCAGGCGGAATGATGACTTACGGAATTCCATCATTCAGACTCAACAAGACACTCGTTGATGCGGAGATCGACATTCTTAGAGAGCTTGGCGTTGAGTTCAAGTGCGGCGTCAATGTCGGTGAGGATGTTACTATTCCAGAGCTCAGAGAGCAGGGTTACAAGGGCTTCTTCATAGGCGTTGGTCTGCAGAGCGGCGGCAAGCTCGGAATCCCTGGCGAGGACACAGAAGGTGTTATGGCTGGAATCGACTTCAGCTACAAGACTGCAAGTGAAGGTGTTCAGAAGCTCAGCGGCAAGGTAGTTGTAATCGGTGGTGGTAACATCGGTGCTGACGTTGCAAGAACTGCACTCAGAAGCGGAGCCGAAGAGGTTCACCTCTACTGCCTCGAGTCTTACGAGGATATGCCAATGGGCATCGAGGATAGAACAGAGTGCGAGGAAGAGGGAATCATCATCCACGCAGGCTGGGGTCAGACTTCAATCAATACAAATTACGGCAAGTGCACCGGCATCAATTTCCGCAAGTGCCTCAGCGTTAAGAACGAGGAGGGTCGTTTCGATCCTAAGTTCGACGACAGCATCACAGACTCAATCGACTGCGAGACAGTTCTCTACTGCATCGGTCAGAAGGTTGACTGGGGCAAGCTGCTCGATGGAACTAAGGTTGAGTTCAACAGAAATGGAACTGCAATTGCCGACAAGGTAACACTGCAGACAGCAGAGCCTGACATCTTCGTAGGTGGAGATGCATACACAGGACAGAAGTTCGTTATCGATGCTATCGCTGCCGGTAAGGAAGCTGCGGACTCACTCCACAGATACGTACACGAGGGACACTCCCTGACACTCGGACGTATTAAGAGAGATACTTTTACTATGATTGATAAGGACAACCTCGACGTCAAGGAGTACGATAAGACTCCACGTCAGGTTCCATCAGTCAAGAAGGAGCTGAGCTTCGACGATCCAAAGTCTGCACTCACCGAGGAGCAGGTTAAGGCCGAGACAGCAAGATGTCTCAGCTGCGGTAAGGCAGTTGTCGACACTGGCTTCTGCATCGGATGCGGACTCTGCACAGTTCGCTGCAAGTTCGATGCAATCAGCCTTTCAAGAGACCTCAATGATTACGGCGAAGTATACGAGAAGCTTCCACTCGTAGTTGTTAAGGAAGAACTTGCAAGAGTCGGTCGTGCAATCGCTAAGCCATTCAACGGAGTAAAGGATATTAACAAGTAATGCATGAGATTTCAGTTTTGGAGAAAGTAGTTCAGCTCTGTCGCAAGGCAGCTGAAGAGAATAAGGTGGAGAACATCAAAGAGATAAGTCTGACTGTAGGCGAGCTCTCGGGCTATCTGCCTTACTTCTTCACGGAGTATTTTCCGATAATAACCAAGGACGAGCCCCTCTTCGAGGACACGAAGCTGAACATCCACGAGACGAGAGGCGAAGCCCTCTGCAAAGAGTGCGGCGCTATGTACAAGGTCAGCACTACAGAAGGAGCCTGCCCTCGATGCGGCAGCCGCAACAAAACCATACTCGGCGGTGACGAATTCCGACTCGAGCAATTAATCGTATAAAAGAAGAAAGAGAGGACACTATGTGCCCTCTCTTTCTCTGGAGCTGGTGATCAGAATCGAACTGACAGCCCACGCATTACGAATGCGTTGCTCTACCATTGAGCCACACCAGCTTATATCAACAAGCTTAATCATTATACCGCCTGCCCTCTGATAATTCAAGTTGTGCTATAATCACAGCATGGCAAGCAATACACAGACTACAATCAAATACATTGCGAGTTCTGCACCTGCAGAACTCATCGAATATATCGAAAGCAAGGGCTACAGTATTGAGCTCATTGCGAAGCACCCACTGCTACCTGATGGAATTGCGGATCATCCGGATCTCAGAGTGTGCAGACTTGGCATCAGCGATGATGCACCGACGCTGAGGATTGATGACGACAAGCTTGGCGCGGAGTATCCGATGGATGTTCCATATAATGTCGCATGTACTGGTCGCTATCTGATCTGCAATACGAAATATGCAGCAGCCGAGATTCTTGAGACGGCCGAGCAGCTAGGAATGCAGATTGTTCACGTTAAGCAGGGCTATGCGAAATGCAGCTGCGTCATTGTCGACGAAGATTCGATTATCACATATGACAGAGGTCTCGCGAAAGCATGCAAAGCCGCGGGACTTAACGTGCTCGAAGTGGAAGCCGGCGGAATAGAACTCCCGGGGTATGCCACGGGTTTTATCGGGGGATGCAGCGGAAGAGTCGGTAATGAGATTGTCTTCTGCGGCGACCTCAGCAAGCATACAGATTACGAGCAAATCAGGGATTACATCGAGATAAGAGGGCTCAAATGCGTGAGCATCAGCGAGAGGCCGCTGCGCGACATTGGGTCGATTGTATAGGAGGCGGAGATGAAGAAACATGCGATAATACCGGTTTTCATACCGCACCTGGGGTGTCCGAACGACTGTGTTTTCTGCAACCAGCGGAAAATCACCGCGCGCACGACAGCCCCAACTCAGGAAGCTGTGCGCGCGACCATCGACGAGTGGCTCACCACGCTCGAGCCACGAAGATCAGAAGGGCTCGAGCAGATCGAAGTTGCATTCTATGGCGGAAGCTTCACCGGACTCGAGATCGAAGAACAATCGCTCTACCTTGCAGTAGCCAAGGACTACCTCGATGCAGGTCGTATCGACGGCATACATCTTTCGACCAGACCAGACTATATAGATGACGAGATTCTGACGAATCTCCGCGATTATGGTGTCCGAACCATTGAACTCGGAGTCCAGTCATTTGACGACCACGTTCTCCGTCTTTCGAATCGCGGCCACAGCCCGGACGATGTATACCGAGCGGCCGCCCTCATCAAATCCTACGGATTCCGTCTCGGCATCCAACTGATGATCGGACTGCCCGGCGACAGCCTCGAGACTTGCATCTACTCAGCCAAAGAAGCCGCAAAGCTTAAGCCAGAGCTTGCCCGCCTCTATCCGACCATCGTACTCGACGACACAAGACTTCTCGAGATGTACAAGTCAGGAGAATATCAGGCACTCAGCAGAGAAGATGCAATTCTCCGCACCAAGGAGATGTACAAGATACTCGACAAAGCCGGAATCTACATCATGCGAGTTGGCCTCAAGAGCACCGACATCATCGGCGACGGCGGTGCGATTAACGGCGGCACCTACCATCCGGCATTCCGCCAGCTGGTTGAGTCCGCAATTGTTCGCGACAGGCTTGAGCCACAGCTCGATGCAATCAGCGCAAGTCTGCAATCAGACCAGACTGTCAAAGTCGACCTCAGCACCAACTCAAGTTGGTTCTCCAATCTGATTGGCAACGCCCGTGAGAACAAGCTGCATTTTGCATTCAAATATCCGCAGCTCAATCTGCGATACTGCGTCGACAACAGCCTTGCCGACGGCGAATGCCGCGCAATCCTACATCAATAACAAACCCTATGTTCTCTTTACCTTGTGCTTTGCTGCATATGCGTTACTTGCTCAGTCGGTCGAGCGGTTTCAGAAGCGTTACGAACGATGCGCTGATCAGAAGCACAATTCCAACAACAGTGTTCCACATAATAGTCTCATGCAGAATGATGATTGCAACGAAAGGTGCAATCGCCGGTTTGATGAAGAAAACCAGCGAGCCGGTAGTCGCATCCGAATGCTTGATAGCAATAAAGTATGCCAGATAGCCGACACCAGTAACGAGAATTCCAACGTAAGCAACGAGCCAAGGATGATCCATAACACCCTCGAACACAGGTCTTCCCATAAAAAGCATAATTACGAGCAATACGATTGAGCCGATAATGAATGATGCCGCAGTCTGAGTGAATGTGCCGATTCTTGCAAGTGACTGCTTACCCATAACAGTGTAAGCACCGAATGCACTTGATGCCACAAGCATCATCACCAGTCCGAAGACAGTATTGCCCTCCTGCACATCCCAAGGTCTTATCATAAAGAAGAGTGCAACGAAGCCCATAACAACTGCCAGATACTTGTTCTTATCCATCTTCTCCTTAGTGAAGAGGTGCGCAACTATCATTGTGAAGACAGTATTCAGGCAGATGATCGATGCCGCAGTTGCTGCGTTGCAGTTTGCAATTCCAATCTGGAAGGCAAGCATACTGATTGGAATGCACATGATTCCAACGAGTGTCAGCCATGTCCAGTCCTTGCGCGTAAGCTTCTCCCCCTTTGATCTGAACTTCTCGTTATACTCCTTGAATGCAAAAGGAAGCAGTACAATTCCTCCGATAATGAATCTCAGGAAGGTCAGCTGCAGTGAATCGAAGCTCGCACCTCCGATCTTAAGAGCAACCTCCATCGTTCCGAAGAGGAACGCCGGTATCAGTATGCAGATAATAACAATTCGCAAATTCTTGATTTTGCCCATCTTAACTCTCTATCCCCTATATGTCTTTATTTTCATCAGGACGAATCTCCCTGAACGCAATCTTCGCCAGATTGCGAAGCATTCCCTCGATGAGCTCCTTGGTCTGCTCATCGAAGCTGTCGAAGCTCTTCTTCATATCGACGAGCTTAGTCGGCGATATCTTCTTAAGGTCGTGAACAGTATCCACTTCGTTGTCCAGAAGCAGCGAGAAGAGCGCCTCGATAAAACGCTGACGGCTGTCGGCGTCAGCACTCATCAACCAGGACTGTACCGTTCTGTCGACGTACTTACTTCCTTTCGTGAGCTGCTCCAACTCTACCAGATTGCCATCCTCAACATCCCAGCTGTATGCTGAGTGCTGCATGAATCCGCCAATTCCGCTGCTCTTGATAACGCTGGTATCTCCAGGCTGAGTGAGCAGCATTCCAATAACCGATGCCTGAGGCACTTGCTTAACGATAGGCGGAGCTCCTCGATCGATGATGTCAGACAGCATATCTGCAATCTCATTTCTGAAACCAGGTCCGTCATGACTGTATATCTTAATAATTCTATCCTGAATATCCTGACTGCACATCAGACCAGCATACACAGCAAGGTTGCCACCCTTCGAGTGACCGCCTACATATATGCGCTTGTTCTCGCCAGCACTTCCCTTGCCGTAGTGCTTCTCAAGATACTGAACCGCATTCGCCTGAGATGGAATCTCAGGTTTGAATGACATCTCGAAGTCTTCCTTCCAGCCCAGAATAGTTCCGTCAGTTCCACGGAAGCAGACATAGTCCGTGTCCGCATCTAACTCGTAGCAGCAAGCTGCGAACTGCTTAGTACTCGACTCATCAAGCTCAGACACAATGCTCTTGACTAGGATATCTCTATAGCGCCTGCAGGCGAAGACATTCTGCATCAGTTCGAAGTTCTGCTTATCTGTAATCGCATCGTTGAACATGTCCTTGAAGTACTCCGCCTTGTTGAACTCCTTAAGAGGCCACTTGGCACTCTCTCGCTCTACGTCTTCACCGTCGAGCACTACCTCGAGTCTCGTATAGTAAACCTGGCAGAGAACGAGACTATCTACATCTCCGAACTTGCTTTCCTTAAATCTGTCATGGTTATTAGCTACGAAATCTATGATATTCATATGCACACCTCGCATTTCTCCTGAATAACAGCAACAGTTTCGTCTATATCTACCTTGCGACAGAGAATCTCGATGTGGTCTCCCGCAAGGAGTTCTGTCGATCCACTAGGTATTACTTCCACATTATGTCTAAGCACAGCCACGATGAGACAACCCTCAGGCAGTTCCATATCTTCAACCTTACCTCCGTCCATCATCGAACCAACGTGGACATCAGCCTTCAGAATGACCCTCTCTCCAGCCTCTGGTGAAGCCGAATTCTCAGGTTTCGCATCTCTTCCTTCCTGTCTCATTCTTCTATTCAGAAGCTGCTCATATACAGGCTCCGATCCGCAGAAATCCGCTACAATGAAGGCAGTCAGTGACACTGTTACAAGAGCAAGCAGGCTGCTGAAGTCTGCTGTCATCTCCGTAATAAGAATGATTCCAGTCGTTGGCGCTTTGACGATTGCTGTGAATAAACCCGCCATTCCAACGATTACAAATGCTGTAATGTACTGCTGATCTATTCCGAAGAGTGCTGTTAGAGTTCTCGAATACAGTCCGCCAGATATTGCACCGAGCACCAGCAATGGAAGGAAAATTCCTCCTGGCGCCCCCGATCCAAAGCAGCCTGTTGAATACACGAGTTTGATCACTATCATCACCGCAAGTGCCTTGAGCGCGAAGTCACCGGCGCTTATCTCAGTCACCAGATGTGATCCGCTTCCAAGTGCAGTCGGATAGATGAAGAACATAATGTACGACATAGCGAAAGCCACAAGCAACTTAGCGAACTTCACGAAGCGGCCATTGGCGAAGCCTTTTACCACGCCCCCTGCACGGCCGAAGAAATCCTGCTGTAGGTCGAGCAGTTTGTTATACAGTGCGCCGAATGCGCCGAGCAACGCTCCGAAGAGAACAAGCGCCCAGTAGAGTTTCAGCGGAATCGAGTTGACAACCTCAATGTTGAAGACCGGCTCAAGTCCAACGATATTCGCCGCCACGAAATCCGCAACCGCTGCAGCACCCATAGTCGTAATCAGAACCAGAACCGAGAAGTTCTTGTGCAGCTCCTCCAGTGCAAAAATCGCCCCGGCAAGCGGTGCGCCGAACGCCGCGGACAGGCCCGCACCTGCTCCGCAGGTGATGAGAAGTCGCTCCTCTGTGAGAAGTCTTCTTCCTGTGCGAGCGAAGCCTTTGCCGACCATCGCGCCGAGCTGAACGCAAGGGCCTTCTCTTCCAAGAGCGAGTCCGCCTCCAATTGAGAGCACGCAGCCGCAGAACTTCGACGCGATTACCTTCCACCAGTTCATATCGATTAGACCGCGCATCTCGCCTTCGAGTTGAGGAATTCCAGAGCCCGAACACTCAGGCTCCCACTCGAGAAGAAGCGCAACGAGCACTGCAATCACGAGAAGAATGCCAGCTGTAATCACCGCACCCTTGAGGCCACTCTGCGCTATGCCCACAAGCTGCTCGCGAAGGCCATCAGCCTTAATCAGCGCCAGACGGAAGAGCGCAACAAACACACCTGTTATCGCACCGATAATCAGGCCCTCTACCAGCAGCACATATTTGAATGTCTTGTGTCTTCTAAGATTTTTTGCCGCGTTGCTTTCCATCGTCTTTGTAATCCAATCGAAGACGACCCGAGGGTCGTCTTCTCTTTAATGCTTAATTTGAATAGAGATTGCTGCTTGAGAACTCTGGATTACTAGTGATATCAATTCCAAGAGCCTTAAGTGACTGCTCATCCTTCTCGCTGAGAATTGCTGTGCAGTGAGCGATGCATCCCTTGAGATTAGAAAGCTCTCTCAGTGCGAGCTCTGCCAGCGGATTAGTCATCTTAGTAAGTGTCAGCGCCATGATAATCTCCTCGAGGTTGAGGGCAGACTTATCATGGAAAACCCCTGACTTAGTATTAGCAAGTGCCTCAAGAATTGTTGGTGAGATGATAAGAGCATCATCCTGAATTCCCGCAAGCTTCTTGATTGCGTTGAGAACCATTGCTGCAGAAGCATCCATTGTGTGACTGCTTCTTCCAGTTACGATTGATCCATCAGGCAGCTCGATAGCACTTACAACAACATTATCGAATCTCTCTGGATCCTCCTGTCTCTTCTGCTCTGCGTAATCCTCTGCAGGCTTAACAACTACTCTGTCATAGCGAGTAGCACCAACCTCCTCCATAAGGAGCTTAGTTCTTTCGAGAATTGACTCATCGATCTTGCCCTTCTTGAATGAGCACTCAGCGATGAGATATCTTCTGATAATCTCCTGAATAGCCGCTGCTCTGCAAGCCTCATCATCAACGATTGCAAAGCCGGCTCTGTTAACACCCATATCTGTAGGCGACTTGTAACCAGCATCTGAACCAGTGATCTTGTGGAGGATCCTCTTGAGCACAGGGAAAGCATCAACGTCTCTGTTGTAGTTGATTGCTGTCTCGCCGTATGCCTCAAGGTGGAATGGGTCGATCATATTAACGTCCTTAAGGTCAGCAGTCGCTGCCTCGTACGCGATATTTACAGGGTGCTTCAGTGGAATGCTCCAGATTGGAAAAGTCTCGAACTTCGCATATCTAGCCACGTTACCTCTCTTTGTATCGTGGTATACCTGGCTGAGTGATGTAGCGAGCTTACCTGATCCACCACCAGGACCAGTAACTACTACGAGCGGCTTAGTAACCTCGATATATGGGTTTGCGCCATATCCCTCGTCACTTACGATTGTGTCTACATCAGTAGGGTATCCCTTAGTGAACATGTGCTTGTATGTTCTGATACCTCTTCTCTCTAGCTTTGCGATGAACTGGTTAACAGATGGAGCATCCTCATATCTAGTTACTACAACTGAGTTAATCTCAAGTCCGTAGCTTCTAAATGAGTCGATAAGTCTCATTACCTCGAGATCGTATGTGATTCCGAAATCCTGTCTTACCTTGCTTCTTACGATATCTCCCGCATATACGCAGATGATGATCTCAACCTGGTCGCTGAGATTCTGAAGCAGCTTAATCTTAGCATCCTCGTCGAAACCAGGTAGCACTCTCATAGCGTGCTTGTCCTGTACAAGCTTACCGCCGAACTCCAGATAGAGTCTGCCGTTACCCTCTCCGATTCTCTCGAGAATGTACTTTGACTGTTCCTCCAGATATTTCTCTGCGCTGAATCCAACCTTGTTCATCAATTCCTCCTGTATCTATCTCTACCCCTGTATTAGTTTGGTCTGATTTCAATATCGAGCTTAGTTCTTCTCGAATACTGGCTGTCAAACTTGATCTTATAATCCACGCATATCTTGCCGTAGCCATCCTCAGAAAGCTCCTTCTCGAGCGAATTGGTGTACACCTCGAGGTCCATCCCCGGCAGCATAGGCACGCGAAATCTGGTGATATTCAGTATGCCAGGCTCGAGCGTCATATCGAGGCTGTTCTCACTGTTCTCACCATACTTGAGAATCTGAAGCGACTTCTCCGTGAGCTTGAGGAGTGTTCTTGAGTTCTCAAGACCAGCTTCAGCGGACTCATCGTACGCGATAAAAGTAGCGTTCTTCTTAGCGTACATAGTCCCTTCTGTCATGATCTCGAGCGAGTCCTCGAGCTCGAGAGTTTTCTTATAACTCTCCCCACTCGCTTCCAGATGTTCCTGATATTGTTTACTCACAATCTTCAATGTTACATTCTTTTTCATAATTTATTATTATAACCCTTTTTGTCCAATTCTCCAATTCATTGAATGGTGTTTTTTGGACAAAAAATACACACATCCAACACAAGCGCGATATATATTTGAATTAATTGAGAAAAGGAGATTATTATGGATAATTCTAACAATATCTTTGAGAACGACGAGATTCGCATCGTCCACCCCGACGACATCCCCAAGGAAGCGCGCGTGCATGCGCCTGCCACACAAGCAGCACCAAGCGCACGCGAATCTTCACAATATGTTACGAAGAAGTTCTTTGTAATCGCTCTCATCCTTGCGATTATTCTGACTTCTGCTATCAGCTCAGCTGTCGCAATCTTCTTCACCAAGGAAGCCAGCCACTACCGCAACCTGACTGTCTCAGGGCTCGATGTAGCCACAGGCTCCAAACTCACTGTTGCAGAGATTGTCGCTAAGAACGAGGACTCAGTTGTTGAAATTACTACTTCTTCCAAGTCCACCAACATCCTCGGCCAGACCGAAGTCAGTGAAGGCGCCGGCAGCGGTGTGATCGTCAACGACAAGGGTTTCATTGCAACTAATTATCACGTAATTCAAGGAGCTACTGCTGTCAAAGTCCGCCTCCACAACGGCGAGACTCACTCCGCTAAGATTGTAGGCTCCGACCCAGATAACGACATCGCAGTAATCAAGATTACTGCAACCAATCTCAAAGCAGTAACCCTCGGAGACAGCGGCGATATGGCAGTCGGCGACCTCACAGTTGCCATCGGCAATCCGCTCGGTCAGCTCGGCGGTACCGCAACAACAGGCATCGTCAGCGCCCTCGAAAGACGTCTCACAATCGGCAGTTCAACTCTCACACTAATCCAGACTGATGCTGCCATCAACCCAGGCAATTCCGGCGGTGGCCTCTTCAACGGCGCAGGCGAACTCGTCGGCATCGTAGTAGCGAAGAGCTCCGGTACTGGAATCGAAGGTCTCGGCTTCGCCATCCCAATCAATCAGGTTGCTGACCTCATCGATGACCTCATCACTGACGGCAAGGTCACCGGCAAGCCATCAATCGGAATCGTCATCACAGATGTAGCTGATGAGAATGCCGCTCAGTACGACCTCCCATGCGGCGGAACCTACATCACTGAAGTAACCAGTGAGGAAGCCAAGACAGCAGGGCTCAAGGAGATGGATCGCCTCATCAGCATCGACGGCAAGACCTTCGAATCCTCAAGCGACTTCGTCTCACAGGTCCGCACTCACAAAGTCGGTGACACAGTCACCCTCGTCATCGAACGTAATAGCAAAGAGATGACCATCAAGACCAAGCTCATCGAATCAACAGTAACCAATTAACATATTTGAACAGTAGAAAGGCATCGCGCGTAGGCGATGCCTTTCCACCCCACAAACAAGCAAAACGCCCCACCGGCATAGGCCAGCGAGGCGTCATATAACATCACTTATTATTCCTAATTCCTAGCTGTGATCTGCTCCGAGCTTCTTGCCAAGCTTGAACACGAACTCCTTAAGAGTCTTAACGTGTGTGTCAGCCTCCTTGCGGGCAAGATCTGCATCTCCAGCAGTGATTGCTGCGAGGATGCGATTGTGCTGCTCAGCAGTTGCCTCATAGAGTGAGAACTCTTCATAGTAGAGGTATCTGAATCTCAGGGATAGTTCCTGAACGTACTGCACGAGTTCCTTGAGAGTCTCATTGTTGCAGCATCCAACGATGAAATTGTGGAAAGCCTCATCGAGTACGATTACAGTCTCCTTATCGTTGTTGCGGGTTGCCTCCTCGTATGCCTCAGCAATCTTGCGAAGTTCCTCCTTCTGCTCATCTGTGATTCTCTGAGTAGCCAGGTATGCAGTGAAGCCCTCCATATCCTCACGAACCTCGAATACATCAAGCATATCCTTGATTGAGATATTTGCTACATATGCGCCGCGTCTTGGCTCAACCTTAACGAGGCCATCATCTGCAAGTCTCTTAATCGCTTCTCTGATTGGAGTTCTGCTGACATTCATCTTCTCAGCGAGATCGATCTCCATCAGTCTTGTCTGTGAAGCAATCTCACCTGTGAGAATCTTGTGCTTCAGCTCCAGGTACACTAGTTCTTTAAGAGGCTTCTGAACTTTCAGCTGAAAATCCATCATCTCAAAGCTCCTTTCCGGTTTCAGTCAACCACATCTGCCACTCCCTACCTTTGCGGCAAATCTCATCTTTCAGCTTGATAAAATCTTCTTCTGCAGTTTCCTCTGTCCCGTAATAAGCGACCACTGTTGGTCCGCTTCCACTCATAAGCACATGCTCTGCGTTGAGGCTCTCAAGATAGGCCTTGAGCTCCCTAGCCTCCTCGTATGCTTCTAGTGTATACCCTTCCATCATATTATGCCATAGTCCTTTTGGTTCTCTGGCATCTTTAGGCAAGGCATCGATTGCCTCGTATACTTCTCTAGTCGATACAGCAACTCCAGGATTCACCATAATTACGTGTCTATGAATCGGTTCAACAGGATCGACCACATCGCCAATACCTGATGTCATTGCTGCAACACTCGCCTCCTCTATTCCCGGTAGATCAGCGAGTTCTTCACGGTTCATAGCCGCATTCATCATAATTGAGAAAGGCACATCTGCCCCTACTTGTGAACCTATCTCCATAAGCTCCCTGAGGCTCAGTGGATTACCCTCAATGTAGTTCCAACCGAGCATCGCAACTGCCGCATTGCCGCTACCTCCCGCGATGCCAGCGGCGATTGGGAGCCTTTTATCTATTATGAGCGACATATAGCGAGTGTGCTCTACGCCGCGCTTCTTGAACTCTGGTGCGAGCGCCCTGATTCCCTTGAGTGCCAGGTTGTCAGTTCCCATTACCAGTTCAAGTCTGTTGATTGCAAATGTAACTCGTACTCCCTCGATCCAGATCTCCTGTGTTGCGTATACACCTGAATCGATGTCCACGAACTGCGGATCGTCATCGTCCGAGATGAATACCACATCGTACATTCCCACGCCCTGCATGAGTGATTCGATGTCGTGGTATCCGTTCTTGCGCCTTCGAAGCACATCCAGTGACAGATTGATCTTAGCGCAGGATTTCATTCTTATATAGTCCATACCGCATTCCGCTTCGGTTTTAACCGAATCCCCTTCTCGATACAAAAGGGATGCCTTAGTGACACCCCTCTATATAGTCATACGTTATTTCTTCTCAGCCTTAGCTGCCTGTCTCTTGTTAACAGAAGCAGGCTTGTGAACGTGATATACGTTTGTCAGATAATCTGCACAGATGATCTTCTTGCCGTGGTGCTCTTCTGGAGCATCCTTCTTCTTTCTCTTCTTTGCAGCCTTCTCCTGACGCTTAGCCTCCTCGGCCATAACCTCTTCGACAGTCTTGCCTGTTCTCTTAGCCTCTCTGTATGGGTTGAAAGCAACTTCCTTGCCGCCGTTAGCAGCCTTCTGCTTTGCTTCCATCTGCTCTCTCTGCTGATTCTTCTGCTGCTTGAGAGTAACAACCATGATTCCACCGAACATTACGAACATCATAACCATGTTAACAGCATTGTTCACCTTCTGGTTATATGTCTTGAATGTGATTGTTGTCTCCTTTCCGAGCTTATCGCCATTGTCATCAGCGAAGTCAGCGTCGAGTACGAGTGTGTATGTCTCACTGCTGCTGATTACGCTTGCAGCCTTGTCAGTGTTATCTGCTACTACAAGAACCATTCCCTCATCAGCATCGCTGAACAGAACCTGTGTCTTGATAGCCTTACCCTTTGAGTCTACGATCTTAACGAGCTTAGCGTCAGCCTTTCTTACAGCCGCATTGTTGATAGCGTGGTTGAAGTAGAGCTTAACACCTACATTCTCGATAGATGTGTTCTTCTGTCCATCCTCAGGATATGAAGATACGAGCTTCAGACCTGACTCGTCAGCGAAGCAGAAGATTGAACTTGCGAATACCATAATCGCTGCAAGAACAGCAACCAGTCCCTTTCTTTTCATTAGTGATTCTCCTCTGAATTTGTCTTGTTGCGCTTAAGCGCTGCTTTTGAGATACGCATCTCTCTGAAGAAATCCTTCAGTATCTTAGCGCATTCTTCTTCAAGAATGCCCGATTCGACTTGAATTCTGTGGTTGAGCCTTTCGTTGTTAGCAACGTTGAATATTGAGCCGCAGGCCCCGTTCTTCGGATCCATTGCTCCGATAACCAGCCTGTCTATTCTCGCCAGCACCATAGCCCCTGCACACATAGAACAAGGTTCAAGTGTGACATACAGGGTGCAACCAGCAAGCCATTTGCCACCGACAGCTTCCTCAGCCGCCTCTATTGCGAGCATCTCAGCATGTCCGCTTGAGCGCCCGTGCGTCTCAACCATATTATGAGCTCTCGCGATTATCTCGCCATCTTTGACAACTACCGCACCAACAGGCACTTCACCTGTCGCCGCAGCCGCTGCGGCCTCTCGCAAAGCCTCCTCCATATACGACCTATCATCGCAATGGACATTAATATCCATCAAATCCATAGTTCAACGATTGTATCACAGAAAGTGCAGTTTTTCAAGGCTTACAGCGATTTCCGCCCTGCTTGGACAGCAAAATCCTAACGCTATAAAGGCAGCTTGTCCATGAACAGCAGAATTGGGTTGATATCATAGAGCAGATTTGCCAGGAACGAGTTGTTCAGCTGGTCCTGAAGCGCCGGCATCTTGTCCGGCATAAAGATACCAGTAACAGGGAACATGAACGCCAGAAGCAGGCACACGAGAATCGCTCCCTTAAGGGCACCAATCATCATTCCAACACTCGAATCCACCGAGCCAATCAAACCCTTCTCCTTCCTGTTCTTCTTAAGCTTATGGATGACCCATCTTGCAATAAGCCACACGCCCACAACAATAATCAGGAATGCAAACACCGAGATAACGGTATTGGTAAAATGTCTTACGGTCACTCGCAGGCTCGCCTCTCTCAGCGGTCCGATAATGTTCGCCAGCACCTTAGGCATATAGCTCGTCAGGTCGATAATACCATCCTCCGCCATCGTCTCAAAGCGTTCCATCAGCTCCGTATCAAGCGGCGTTCCGTACAACGTATTCGCCAGGCTGCCCGTTCCCATCACGCCAAGCAGCAGTGCACCCACCAGCGCCAGGAAACGGATAATCGCCTCCATGAATCCGCTGACCTTGCCACGCACTGTCGCAATCACAAATATTCCTATAATAAACAGATCCAGAATCATCTAGAAGCACTCCTCATATATCTCGAGAATCTCCTCGTGAGTCAGCGCCCTAAAAGCCCCCTGCGAGATGAAGCATGAATCCGCAATCTCCTTCAGCATACCTCTGTCATCTACGCCAATCTCTCTCAGAGTCTTAGGCAGTCCCACTTCCGTGATAAAATCATCGAGTGCCTCGATGCCTGCCAGTGCGAGCGCTTCCTCGCTGTCGTAGTCGTCAGGATTCAGTCGCCATACGTTCTTCGCAAAGCTTACGAACTTAGGCAGACCGTCCTTGTAGATATGTCTGTAATATGTCGGATGAAGAACAGCAAGCCCCTCGCCGTGGTTACAGTTTGTGTATGCAGAGAGCTGATGCTCCATATTATGAGCCTGGAAATCCAGGCTTTTACCCGTCTTAGGGAAACCGTTCTCTGCAAGAGAACCTGCCCACATGATGCTCGCTCTCACATCTCTGTCCTCAGGGTTTGCAACTGCCGCTCTGAAGTCTCTGATGAGGCCGAACATCAGGCCTTCCATCATATCGTCTGTCGCCCAGTTACCTGCAGGCGCACTGAAGTAACCCTCCATGATGTGTGAGAGGATGTCGAAAGTTCCTGCCTTGATCTGTCTCGTAGGCATGGTCATTGTGTATTCAGGGTCCATCACCGCGAAGAGCGGATTAATCTTAGGATAGCCCCTGTCGCACTTGATATTAGTCTCTGTGTTGGTCAGAACTGCACATGGATTGAGCTCCGAGCCTGTCGCCGGCATTGTAACAACTACTCCGCATGGAAGCGGTTCGAAGTTCATTGGCTTGCCGTCCATCCAGAAGTCCTGCCAGGCATCTCCATCATATGCCGCCTGTACAGCCATAGCCTTGCAGCAATCCATCGCTGATCCGCCGCCGACTGCGAGAATTAGGGCGATGTCGTTTGCTTTGATAATCTCAACGCCCTCGAGCATCTTGTCGAGCGTCGGATTCGACATAATGCCGCCGAACTCAACGATATCGTATCCTGCGTCCTTGATTGCCTTTACAGCATCGTCGTATGCGCCATTTCTCTTGATAGAACCACCGCCGTAGCCGAGCAGTACCTGAGTCTTGCCAGGAAGCGCGAACTCCTTAATCAGATTAGCCAGGTTCTCTTCAACAGCGTTGTATCCGAAATGCACCCTTGTGCGGTTCTGCCATACGAATGAATTCATATATCTAGTCCTCCGAGCCTGTCTACTCTACTACCTTAACTCCGCATTCTCTCTCCACAATCTTAGCGAATGACTCGACGATTACGTAGAGGATGTTAGTGCAGTGAACTTTGCGCTCTGGGTCTTTGAAGTCATAATCTGCAATCAGATCTGGGCAGATGCTTGTCTTATATGCAGCTGCTACATCATCATTGAGCTCTCTTACGACCTCAATGCACTTCTGGTATGCAGGGTCTCCCTTGACCGTTCTACCGAAAATCTTACCGAGCGCCATAGTAGCTCCCGCTACTCCTCCGCATACGTTGCCGCCGTCACCGAAGCCGTATGGGAAGCCTGTGCTGAGCGCGATTGCCTCTTCGCCAATGCCAAGCTCATAGAACTTGTTTAGAGTGTCGAGAACGCTCTCTGAACACATATATCCTGTTGTGAAGTCCTCCTTCAGATAGGCCTTCAGCTCTGTCATATTTACTTCCTTAACCATAATCAAACCTCCTCGATTATTCCAAAGTTTGTTCACTTAAGATTATATTCCCTTTGCCCTCAGGCTTGCAATTCTATTTGCCATTTCGTTCGCAACTAAGATAAGCGAAGACAATAAGAACACCGCCCTAAGGCGGTGTTCCTTATCTAATTTGCTATTCTATTAGAAGCATCTTCTCTGCAACTGCATCTGAGATAAGTGAATCATCTCCCATTACAACTACATTCTGCATGCCCTTTGATTTGCAATAGCTCTGTGCATCGCTGTACTTCGTATTGCTTACGAGGATAAGCGGCGCACCGAGTGAGTATGCGATAGGTCCTCCCGAGAGTCCATCTGGGAAGTTCTGGCCGTAAGCGAGAACAACCTTGCTTGCGCTTGGGAAGAACTTCTCTGCAACCATCTTTGATGTCTGGTATCTTGTCGCACCAGCAAATCTCTTATAGTTGCTGATTCCCATCCAGCTCTTAACAGTACTCATTACCGCCTCACTTACTACAGACTTGTCTCCGATAGCATATGCTCTTGAAGAATTGATGCTCTTGAGGAATTTCTTCTGGTTTGTTGTAAGGCTCTTGCCTACGAGCAGGATTGGCTTGCCTGTTGCAGATGCTGATAAGCTGTCTGCATATCCATTGCCTGCGCATACGAGGATATCCTCTGTTGTTACGCCAGCTTCCTTAAGGATTGCAATATTTGTATCGTAACGTGTAGCTCCACCGAGTCTCTCAACAGAAGCGTTGCATGCCAGACTCTTTACTCTAGTCTCAAATGCTGATGATACGGCACTCTTATCTCCGAGGATATATACCTGACCACCAGTCTTGAGATTATCCTCGATGAAGTCTCCTACCTTCTTCTCTACAGCAGGTCCTACGAGGATGATAGGTGCATTCTTCTTTGAAGCGAGGTAGCTTCCTGTGAGAGCATCTGGATAGTTTCTTCCATCTGCTACGATTACGCACTTGAGCTCTCCAGCCTCGAGCTTGTTAATCTCCATGAAGTATCTTGCTGCATCAAGACCTGTGTCAAATCTTGTTGGTCCTGCAACTCTTGTGATTGGGTCCACTGGCTGCTCGATTACGAAGATCCTCTGTACTGTTCCCTTGTAGTTGCCCGTTCCTGTGATAATTACAGTAGCTGTACCTACAGCATCATTGTTCTCATATCCGAGAGTGTAATCAACTCCCTTAACGAGTGTCTTGCCACCTAATACTACTGTAGGCTCTGGGCAAATTGCACTTCCTGTATATACGTATGAATCTTTCAGTCCGCTTACTGTTGCTCCTGAGAGAGACTTCTTTGTGATCTCGAAGTAGAAGGTCTTCTGGCTCTTGTAATTGCCAATACCCTCAATTCCGATCTCAGCCTGAATTCCTACATTGATGTTGTTGCGGTATACAACTCTATAATCTGTATCCTTAACAAGAGTCTTATCTCCGTCCTTGATTGTGAAACCGCTTGGAGTAATCTCGCTGCCAGTATATGTGTATGATCCTACACCACTGATTGTAACGTCAGCAACTGACTTTCTTGTGATCTCAAAAGTTGCTGTGATAGTTCCCTTGTATGCACCGAGTCCTGTAACAGTTACTGTTGCTGTTCCTGCATCGACATTGTTACTGTAGCTTACTCTGTAGTCAGTTCCAGCAGTGAGTCCTTCAACTGTTACAGCTGGAGTAATCTTCTCACCTGTGTATCCATAGCTTGCAGCAAGTCCGCTTACTGTCATGCCACTGATATCCTGCTGCTCATATGTGCTTGGGATTGGAAGGCGCTGTTCCTCAGAATTGCAATCTGTAATCTCAGAGCCATTCTCATCGTGAATTCTTACAATGCTGAGAGTCTTACCCTTCCATGAGTCTGGAATGCTATATGTGTAAGCATTCTCAATCATTACCACTGGAGTTCCGTCAATTGATACTCTGTACTTTGCACTGTCTGACAGTCCTGTCAGAACAGCACTGTCTGCTCCTGTTACCTGTACAGTCACTTCAGGAGTACGCTCTCTTACGAATACATACGCACTTGCCTTGAAGCCACCGAAAGATCTTGCTATTACAGTGTTCTTACCTGGGCCAAAGCTCTTAATTGTCGCAACGCTGCCTGTGCTTGTTGCAGTTTTTGTATCAATGTTCGCACCCTGACCAGCGATTGACCATGTTACCTGCTTGTTGCCAGCATTCGCAGGCTTAACTGTAGCTGTGATATCAACAGACTCACCTGGATTGATTGTTGCGCTATCCTTATCAAGCTCGATGCCTGTTACAGGCTCTCCTGAGAAGATAGCGTCATAGTTGATAGTAATCGACTTTGATGTTCCGTTCGCGTCAGTTACTGTGATAGTTGCAGTTCCCGCATCCATCTCAGAAGTTGCAGTACCGGTAATGTAGTTACCAGGGTTGTCTTTCCCTCCAGTTGTATTCCTTGAAAGTCTGAAGCCCTCTGGCAGACCCTCTGCAGTCCAGGTATAAGGGCCCTTGCCTCCGAACAACCCAGCATTGAGGTATGGACCGCTGTACTGTACATTCTGCTTGATTCCAGTCATATCGAATGTATCGCTGTCCGCGAAAGTAAGAGGAGCGTTGTTCTCTCCAACATTCTCGATAACTGACTTATTTACAACAGTTCCATCAGTCTTGCAAAGAACATAGTCGTCGGACCTCATAGATGTTGAAATCTTCTTTGGAAGGAAGATTACATCATCTGAAGGTGTTGTGAACTTATATCCAGCTGGAAGCATAAAATAATCAATATTATAATTACTGTCCGCTACCCTTCCAAGGTCCACAAGGCCGTTGAATTCGATTCTTCCTGCTCCATCAGACACCTCAATCAGACCACTAATTGCTGGGCCGTTAGTGCCTGTGACTGTGATATCTCCAGATCCGCTTGCTGTGAGCCATCCAGAGAGTGCTGCTTCCGAATCAGACTTTCCGTTCACGTTGATTTCGATATCACCGCTTGTGCTTGCATTAAGAGTTCTGAGAATTCCCCTAGCACTGAAATGTGGCGCATCAATGTTAACGTTCAGTGTAGCAGAACCCTTAACGTATGTTTTTCCGTTAGATCCACAGAGTCCAAATGCATCTGACTCGTCTGTGTTGCCAGCCGCTTCAGTGAAGTTAACATTGACATTACCGCCTTCGATGTACACACTTCCATACGCATCAATTCCCCTATAATATGAGTAGTTGTTTGCTGCCATCTCAGCAACGAGATTAAGTGTATCCGCACTTGTTCCGTTGATTGTAATATTACCCGTCTTGCTTATGATTCCTTGATATGTATTCAGTCCGTCTGTATTCTCTGTCAGATTCACGGTGTTCTCTCCGCGAATAACAATGTTCAGATCGAGATCCTCGGCGATAATAGCTCCGCCGTTGTATCCATCGAGAGTGAGAGTATTTGTACCAGCAACATACTTCCACTTCTCTCCGTTAGCGTTGTTTCTTGCATCGAATCTTGTTCCGTCAACACGAATATACCTAGGCGCCTCCACGATTGCTCCATATGCAACATTGAAGCTTACGCTTGCGCCATTATCATCAGTTACTGTGATTCTTGCAGTTCCTGCAGAGCCTGTTCGTGTTGGTGCACCTGTAATGCACTGCGTGTAGTCCCCATTTCTGCCTGTAGTCGTGTTACGCAAGCTCAGTCCTTCTGGCAGACCACTTGCGGTCCAGGTATATGGAGCCTTACCACCAACAATCGCAAGATTGATCAGTGGTCCCTGATAATATCCATTGATGTCCTTGCCTACCTGCATATCGCCGAGACTCAGGCTTGCTATTGGATTCACTCTAAGTGGATCATTTGCAGCCCCAACCTGCTCGAGTACAGCATTAGTAACAACAGTTCCATCAGTCTTACAGAGCGTAACGATGTCCCTTGTACCTACCTTAACCTCCTTCATGTAGAGGTTGTTATCAGTTCCGCTTCTGAATCTGTATCCGTTAGCCCAGTATGATTGTCTTGCAGCAGTTCTGTCGTTAAGATTGATTCTTCCGTCGAAAGTAATTGTTCCGCTGCCTTCGCCTACTCTCAGCTGACCCTTAACTGAGTTGCTTGGGTGAGAGAGCGAAATCTGGCTTGTTCCACTAGTAACAAGCCATCCATTTACTGCTGCAGTTGAGTAATCATCTGCTGAATTCATATCAATGTTGATATCTCCGCTACCCTGTGCATACACTGTTCTCAGGATTCCACTAGCCATTGCATGAGGTGCATTTACACTGACATTCAGTTCAGCGTTGTTCTTAATATATGTAGCTCCATTCGTTCCTACGAAGCCGCAGATTGAATATTCGATATCTACGCCTGCTGCCTCAGTGAGGTCAAAGTTGATGCAACCGCCTTCGAGATTGATATCATACGATGCATCAATCGCATAGAAATATGCATAACTATCGGGATTCGCCTCTGCTTCGAATGTAAGGCTATCTGAACTGCCGTTCATCGCATCAATAGTAACGCTTCCTGCTGTGGTCTTGATTCCATCGATATAGCTTTCCTCAGAACCATCCGGCATAGCGATAGTACAGTCTCCTTTAATCTTGATATTGAGATCTGTATCCGCAGTAATTCCCTGTCCGTTGAAATTATCAAGCAGAAGGACTCCTTCATCCGCATCATAGCTCCAGCCTGTACCATTGGCATCATTTGCCATATTAACAGCTGTCGGCTGTGATGCGCCCGCTTCAGTGATATACATTGTTCCTGTTGCAGCATATGCATCAAGCGCCACAAGTGGCGTCATAGTTACCAGCATTGCTACGGCAAGAACAGCTGTAATCACTCTGTTCTTTAACTTATTAACCATAGTCAAACCTCCCCTCGGTTTATTGACAACTCTTACGATATAGACATTTGTCCATTCTAATTGCATTATAACCTTTAACGACCGTTAAACAAGAAGTATTAAACATTCTTATATTTATGTATACAAAAAGAGCATCGCAAGCGCGATGCTCTTCGT
The DNA here is from genome assembly GCA_029101005.1 of Bacillota bacterium. GTDB lineage: Bacteria > Bacillota > Clostridia > Peptostreptococcales > Anaerovoracaceae > Crickella. Next base: position 101,503 of record JAQXQE010000023.1, read on the forward strand.
TATGTGTCGCTTAGATCTCTACAGCGTGGAACTTCTTCTTGCCCTTCTGGAGGACAATCTTGCCATCCTCGAAGTCGTCGAGAGTTACAGAGTACTTCTTATCTGTAATCTGCTCGCCGTTGATTCTTGCTCCGCCACCCTGGATTGTTCTGTAAGCCTCTGATGTTGAAGGCTCAAGGCCAACTTCCTTCATGAGGGCTGCAAGGCTCATTCCCTCACCCTCGAATACAGAAGCCTCCATCTTAGTTGAGTTCATGTTCTCTGAATGTCCGCCACCTGCGAATACAGTTCTTGAAGCCTCGAGAGCCTGCTTAGCCTTCTCCTCACCGTGGATGAACTTAGTAACCTCGTATGCTGCTACCTCCTTAGCCTCGTTGATAGCTGAACCCTCAAGAGCTGAGAGTCTGTTAACCTCTTCCATTGGGAGGAATGTGAGCATTCTGAGAACCATATTAACATCAGCATCATCGATGTTTCTCCAGTACTGGAAGAAGTCGAACACTGATACTCTCTCCTCGCTGAGCCAAAGAGCGCCAGAAGCAGTCTTGCCCATCTTCTGTCCGTCTGACTTTGTGAGCAGGTTAGTTGTAAGACCGAATACCTCGAGGTCTGAGAGCTTTCTTGACATGTCTACACCAGCGATGATGTTTGACCACTGGTCGTTACCACCGAACTGCATCTTCAGGCCAAAGTCTCTTGCCATTACGTAGAAGTCGTAACCCTGCATGAGCATGTAATTGAACTCGAAGAATGTGAGTCCACCCTCATCCATTCTTCTCTTGAAGCACTCAGCTCTGAGCATCTCCTTAACGTTGAACTTTGAACCAACCTCTCTTACGAAGTCTACATAGTTAAGAGGTCTGAGCCAGTGAGCGTTATTAACGTGTACGCAGCAACCAGGCTCTGGCTTCTTGTTCTCGTGACCAGGAACGTATACTCCCTCGTTGCCAACATACTTCCACTCCTCATCGAATGGGAGGAATCTGTCGAAGAGGTTCTTGAACTGTCTGCAGTTCTCATCAATCTCCTCGATTGTCATGATCTTACGGATATCACTTCTTCCTGAAGGATCTCCAACCATTCCTGTACCACCACCGATAAGAGCAACTGGTGTGTGACCGTACTTGAGCATGTAGAGGAATACGATTACCTGAATCATATGCCCTACGTGCAGGCAGTCAGCTGTTGGATCGAAGCCGATGTAGAACTTGATCTTCTCCTCGCCGAGCAGCTTTCTTACAGCCTCTGGATCTGTACACTGAGCGATGAATCCTCTCTCCTCGAGTACATCATATACATTAGTGTGCTTACTAATATTGTCTGGAATTGGATTAACAAATGCCATAACTCTCTATCCCCTTTCAATTATGTCCTTACTTTGTGCCGAAGAGACGGTCACCAGCATCACCGAGACCAGGTACGATGTATGCGTTCTCGTTGAGACACTCGTCCTTAGCGCCGATGAAAACATCCACGTCTGGATGTGCCTTTGTCAGCGCTTCTATTCCCTCAGGTGCTGCGATAAGGCACATGAAGCAGATGTTCTTGCCGCCCTTCTGCTTGATGAGATCGATTGCTGCCGCAGCGCTTCCGCCAGTAGCGAGCATTGGATCTACAACTACGATTCTTCTCTTGTCTATATCCTCTGGGAGCTTGCAGTAATACTCAACAGGCTCATGAGTATCAGGATCTCTGTAGAGACCAACGTGTCCAACCTTCGCGTTAGGAACGAGCTCAAGCATTCCATCCACGAAGCCGAGTCCGGCTCTCAGAATAGGAATGATAGCGAGGTCCTCACCAGACAGCATGTTAACTGTTGTCTTGCATATTGGAGTCTCAATCTCAACTGGCTCAAGAGGAAGATCTCTTGTTACCTCGAATCCCATCAGGAGTCCAACCTCCTTAACGAGTTCTCTAAAATCCTTGCTTGTTGTTCCTGTCTGTCTCAGCAGTGCAATCTTGTGCTGAATCAGAGGATGGTCAAAAACCATTACTTTGTTATCCATCTTATTTCCTCCTGGATTACTCCTAGTCGTCAAGCATGTTGATTCTGCGCTCGTGCTTGCCGCCCTCGAACTCTGTCTCAAGCCATGTGTCAACCATTGCGAATGCGAGATCCTTCTCAATCATTCTGGCACCCATAGCGATAACATTTGCGTTGTTGTGTCTTCTGCACATCTCAGCCATCTCTACCGAAGTGCAAAGCGCACATCTGATTCCCTTTACCTTGTTGCACGCAATGGAGATTCCGATTCCAGAACCGCAGATAACGATTCCTCTCTCAGCCTCTCCGTTTGCTACTGCCTTTCCTACTGCTTTTCCATAGATTGGATAATCCACAGATGCTGTTGAGTCAGTGCCTACATCAATAATCTCATGGCCCTCATCAAGCAGCTTCTGCTTAACCTCCTCCTTGAGCGGAAAACCAGCGTGGTCGCTTCCGATTACAATCTTCATTGTGTGATCCTTTCTTCTGATTGAAGTTATTCTATAACATCATAGCCTGCACTCTTGAGCATTCGGTTCATAATCGAGAACCCAAGCCCCTCTTCATCCAGCGCACAGACTAGAATCAGCCCTATTCCTTCGCGGTCCAGTCTTCTCAAATCAGCAAAAAAACTATATGCCGCTTCCTCACTGTTCTTCCCATAGTCGAGAACAGCCGTCCTGATGCCCGACGCTTCCGCTTCCGCCTTATATCTGTCGACATCATTCTCCACAATGCGCACCCTCGCCTTCGGTGCGTAATGCTTATATTTCATTCCCGGTGACTTAGGGCTAAAATCCGCCTCTGCGGCGCCCTCCTCTGGGTCGAGTACCGTCTCCGGCTTCTCGAGAAGGTGTGCATCAATCGCAACTTCGCTACCGAGCGCCTCCTCCAGCATCTCCTTAGTTACAAATCCCGGTCTGAGAACAGTCGGTACATCTCCAGTGCAATCAAGCACAGTCGACTCTATTCCGACCTTGCAGGACTCTCCCATAAGAACCGCCTCGATTCTGCCGTCCATATCCTCAAGCACGTCCTCTGCAGTAGTAGGACTTGGTCTGCCCGAGATATTGGCACTAGGTGCAGCAATCGGTCTCTTAGCTGCCCTTATCAGCTTCCTCGCCGTCTCATTCGAAGGCATTCTCACTGCGACAGTATCAAGTCCGCCAGTCGTTGTGTCAGGCACAAGCGCCTTCTTAGGAAGCACGAAGGTGATAGGTCCTGGCCAGAAAGCCTCCATCAGAGCTCTCGCATAATCGCTGATATTCTGCGCGAGCTCATCGAGCCCCTCGATATCTGCGATGTGGACAATCATAGGATTATCGCTAGGTCTTCCCTTGGCCGCATATACCAACTTAACAGCTTCTGCATTAAGTGCATCTGCTCCCAGTCCGTATACAGTCTCAGTCGGGAAGGCTACAAGTCCGCCCTCTTTGATTATCCCGCCGGCTCTCTCTATATCCTCTTCGTTAATCTTAAGTCTGAGAGTTTCCATTATTCCTCTGCGCCGAATTCCTTCATCTTCTCTGCCTGATCAGCTGTGATGAGTCCGTCGATAGCATCATCGATATCTCCATCAAGGAATGCATCAAGCTTATACAGTGTAAGGTTGATTCTGTGATCGGTCATTCTGCCCTGTGGGAAGTTGTAAGTTCTGATTCTCTCTGAACGGTCTCCAGAACCAATCTGGCTTCTTCTTTCTGAAGAAATCTTATCGTTCTGCTCCTGGAGCATCATATCATAGAGTCTTGCCTTGAGTACTCTCATGGCCTTCTCTCTGTTCTGAATCTGTGACTTCTCGTCCTGGCATGTTACTACAAGTCCTGTAGGAATGTGTGTCATTCTTACAGCTGAGTCTGTAGTATTAACGCACTGTCCACCGTTACCTGACGCTCTATATACATCGACTCTAACATCGTTAGGGTCAATCTTAACCTCTACATCGTCTACCTCAGGAAGTACCGCGATTGTTGCTGCGGATGTGTGGATTCTTCCGCTTGACTCTGTCTCTGGTACTCTCTGAACTCTGTGAACTCCACTCTCGTACTTGAGTCTTGAGTAAGCACCCTTACCCTTGATGAGTACTGTTGCTTCCTTAACGCCACCGATTCCAGTGTCGTTCATCTCGATGATCTCTGTCTTCCATCTGTGACGCTCAGCGTATCTGAGGTACATACGGAGAAGGTCTCCTCCGAAGAGTGCTGCCTCGTCTCCACCTGTTCCGGCTCTTACCTCGAGGATTACGTTCTTGTCATCATTAGGGTCCTTAGGGAGGAGGAGAATCTTGAGCTTCTCCTCAGACTCTGTGATTCCGCCCTCGAGCTCCTTAATCTCTTCCTTTGCCATATCGATGAGCTCAGGATCATCCTCCATCTCGAGGATCTCCTTAGCATCTGCCAGAGCTTCCTTTGACTTCTTGTAAGCCTCGTACTCTTTAACGATTGGCTCAAGCTCTGCCATCTCCTTCATATATTTCTGCCAGTTAGCCTGGTCCGCAATTACATCTGGGTTTGATACCTTCTCTGATAACTCCTGATACTTCTCCAGAATAAAATCAAGTCTGTCAAACATTACTGTCTCCTACTCTTATAAATAAACCTTTTCTTGAACTGTTATTATATCATAAGTGCCGCTATGACTGTAGTCCCGAAGCAATAAAACCTGCTAAGAAAAGTCAACTGCTTTTTCTTAGCAGTTTTCTCATTTTCACTGCATCACAAACAGGCCGACATAGTCGGTCTCGAAGATGTATGCCGTTGTTCTATGAGTATACTTCGCTCACTCTCGCATAGTAT
>JAQXQE010000024.1 GCA_029101005.1 Bacillota bacterium
TTCCATCTTGAAGCAGGCAATACAGTCACAATCAAGAACGGAACAATTACAAGCGATACAGCAGAAGTAAAGATGCTTATCCAGAACTACTGCAACCTGACACTGACAGATGTAGCAGTAGATGGAAGTGCACTTGCAGGAGAAGGCAGATACGTAGTATCTAACAACAGCGGTCGCGTTGTGATTAATGGAAGCACAAGCATTACAGCTAAGGACGGCGACTTTGCACTCGATGCATGCAAGTTTGGAGACTATGAGATTCCAGAAGTAACAATTGAGACAAGTGGCACAATCGCAGGAAAGATTGAAGCAACAGGCGGTAAGCTTGAGATTAAGGCTGGAACAATCAACGGAACTCTCCTGGTAGATTCAAACTTCAGCGAGGGAGATGTAACAAAGGCATCAGCAGTAGAGCTCTCAGCACCATTTGATTATAGCTGGAGTGCAGCTGAAGCCGGCGTGCAGACACTGATCAAGCATGCACTTGTTAAGACTTCGGCTAAGGATGCAACATGTACAGAGGCAGGTAATATTGCATATTGGACATGCAGAGACTGCAATAAGATCTACAGGGATGCAGCTGCAAGTACAGAAATTAGTGCCGAAGATACAGTAATCTCGGCAACAGGACACACTGAGGTAACAGACAAGGCAGTAGCAGCAACATGTACAGAGACAGGACTTACAGAAGGTAAGCACTGCTCAGTATGTAATGAGGTGCTGGTAGCTCAGGAAGTAGTTCCAGCAACAGGACACACTGAGGTAACAGACAAGGCAGTAGCAGCAACATGCACAGAGACAGGACTTACAGAAGGTAAGCACTGCTCAGTATGTAATGAGGTGCTGGTAGCTCAGAAAGTAGTGCCTGCTAAGGGTCATCTCAATCTCACACACAACACAGCTACAGATCCTACTTGCACAAAGAACGGTAATATTGAGAACTGGTACTGTGAGGTTTGTGGCAAGTACTTTGCAGAGAAGGCATGCACAACAGAACTTACAGAAGAGGCAATCACTATTCCTGCTCTGAAGCACACACTCGTAGCAGTAGATGCAGTAGCACCTACATGCGATAAGGCCGGCAATATTGCATACTGGTCATGTGAGGAGTGCGGTAAGACATTCAAGGATGCTAACGGAACAGAGCAGATTAAGTACTCTGAGAGGGTAATTCCTGCAACAGGACATCAGAACCTGACAGCACACGCAGCAGTTGAGGCTACATGTACAGCAGGCGGTAACCTCGCTTACTGGACATGTGACGATTGCGGTAAGTACTTCTTGGATGCAGAAGCAACAGAGGCAGTAGCTAAGAACGATACTAAGACTGAGAAACTCGGACACGACATGAAGCACGTTCCTGCAGTAGCTCACACTTGCACAGTAGATGGTAACGTAGAGTACTGGACATGCGACAACTGTCATAAGTTCTTCAGCGACTCTAAGCTCAGCAATGAGATTACAGAGGCTGAGACTGTTGATAAGGCACCAGGTCACTTAGAAGTAGTAGACGAAGCTGTGCCAGCAACCTGCACAGAGACAGGACTTACAGAGGGTAAGCACTGCTCAGTATGTAATGAAGTACTTGTAGCTCAGGAAGTTGTTCCTGCAGCAGGACACAAGTACACAGACGGCATCTGCGACGTATGTGGAGATAAGTTCTTCGTATCAGCGGTAATCGATGGCGAGGAGATGCACTTTGAGAGCATCGAGGCAGCAGTTGAGGCTGGCGCAGGTACAGTAGATGCTCCAATCAAGCTCGTTGTTGATGGACAGCAGTACACTCTTGGAGAGGATGAGATAATCTATATCGATACAAATGAGCTGACTATCGAGGTTCTGGCAACAGATGACTATGTCGTTGAGTCAGAGATTGATGAGAATGGAATCACTATCTTCAAGTCAACAAAGAAGACAGGTCTGTTCGATGAGAATGATCATGTTCGTTACGAGGGAGCAACAAGATATGAGACAGCTATTGCGGTAGCTGAAGCATTCAAGAAGGCTAGAGGTATCGAGGAGTTCCAGAATGTAATCGTAGCAAGCGGTGAGAACTATCCAGATGCTCTTACAGGCGCATATCTCGGTAAGGTTAAGGATGCACCTATGATTCTCGTGAAGAGTAAGAATGAGCAGACAATTGCAGACTACATCAAGGAGAATCTCGCTGAGAATGGAACAGTATACATCCTCGGAGACAAGCAGGCAGTAAGCGATAACTTCCAGAAGAAACTTGGTGGTATCGCAGTAAAGAGACTTGGCGGACCAACAAGATACGAGACAAACCTCCTCATTCTTAAGGAAGCTGGAGTTGACTCAAGCTACACCGGAGAGATCCTTATCTGCTCAGGATTAGGATTTGCAGATAGCCTTTCTGCATCAGCAACTGGCAAGCCAATCCTGATCGTAGGCAAGTCAGTGCTGAACAGCCAGAAGGAGTTCCTCGCAGGACTCGCATCAGCTAAGTACTATGTAATCGGAGGAACTGATGTAGTTCCAGAGAAGATTGCAACAGCACTCGGAGCAATCAAGAATGCGGATATCGAGAGAGTTTCAGGTCCAACAAGATACGAGACTTCAACAGCGGTAGCAAGAACATTCTTCCCAGATGGTGCAGAGAGCGTAACTCTCGCATACGGAAGAAACTTCCCTGATGGACTCTCCGGAAGTGCACTTGCGATGGCAATCGGTTCACCTCTGATTCTTGCAGAGAGCACAGACAGATCAATCGCTGAGGCGAAGGCATACGTTGAGGAGTGCGGAGCTACACGTTCAGTAACACTCGGAAGCGCTAACCTCATCACTGATAACGCTCGCGATAAGATCGTCGGCAATCTCAAGGAAGGCGGAGATAAGCTCAACGCAATTCTTCAGGCTATTTTCTAAGAACTGCAGGGGCTGCACTTCGCGCGGATAGAGCAATATGTAAAAGGTCGCCTTTGAGGCGACCTTTTCTCTTGGGCGAAATACTATCATAAGGTCGTAAGAGATAACGCTTTCGTTGAACGTGGAGGTAAGCGATATGAAGAATATGACTGATATGATTTTTGTGCTGGATAGAAGCGGATCAATGTGCGGACTTGAGAGCGACACAATTGGGGGATTCAATTCGCTGATTGAGAAGCAGAAGAAGGCAGAGGGTGATGCGACGGTTACAACTTATCTCTTCGATGATGAGTACGAGATTATTCATGACCGTTTCAATCTGAAGCAGGTGAAGAAGCTGACTGATGAAGAATACTATGTGCGCGGATGCACGGCACTGCTCGACGCTGTGGGCACTGCGATTCAGAAAGAGATTGCGGTAATGAAGCATCTTCCTGAGGAGGAGAGAGCGGAGAAGGTGATCTTCGTGATTATCACAGATGGAATTGAGAATGCGAGCCGTGAGTATAGGTTTGCTGATGTTAAGAAGCTGATTGAGAAGCAGAAGGAGTGTGGATGGGAGTTTATGTTCCTTGGCTCGAATATCGATGCCGTTGAGGAAGCTGCTAAGATTGGAATATCAGCTTCAAGAGCGGTTAAGTACTGCAATGACAGTGAGGGGGTTAAGCTCAACTACGATGTAGTTGGTGAGACTATGTGTGCGATGAGATCAGTCGGAATTGCGGCGGATGATTGCAATTGGAAGGCTCAGATTGAGAAGGATTTCAAGAGGAGAGGAAGAAGATAGGGTGTCGGAGGCTGGCGACAGAAGAGAGAATCGGCGGGGACGCCGATTCTTTTATTTTGCGGAGGGACTGGATTATGTGATAAAATCAAATAAATTGGAGGCGTGTATGCTTAGAGAATTTACTAATTCAAGAATTATACGTATGGCGCTTGTCACAGTGCTTGCGCTTACGATTGCACTCGGCGGACCTCTTGCTGGTGCGGCTGATTATAGTGCATATGCAGAGGGCGAGAGCTACGAGAGATATGCTGGGGCGACAAGATATGCAACTTCGATTGCTATCGCTGACAAGCTCAAGGCAGAGCTCGGCGTGGACAACAAGTTCGAGAATATTGTGGTAGCGTGTGGAACTAATTATCCGGATGCGCTCTCGGGTGGATATCTGGCTGCGCAGAAGAACGCGCCGCTGATTATCGTGAATAAGAGCAGCGAGGCAAGCGTTACTAACTATATTATGAATAATCTCGCTGAGGGCGGAATGGTCTACATTCTCGGCGATGTGGCTGTAGTATCTGAGTCTTTCGAGACTGGCCTCGAGGATGAGGAGATTAATGTTAAGAGACTTGGCGGAAGTACAAGATACACAACTAACATCAAGATTCTCAAGGAGGCGAGAGATGACCTGCTGACACAGAGAGATGATCTTAAGGATCAGATTGCAGCTGATGAAGCAGAGCTTGCCAAGATTGGTGCGAGACTTGATGAGCTCGATGTACTGGTGCCGCAGACGGAGGCCGCTGCGACAACAGCTGAGCAGAATTACGAGGATGCGAAGGCGGCACTCAAGGAAGCAGAGGATACTCTGGCGGCAGATGGCATTAATGTTGATGAGCTTGAGGCAGCGATTGTCGATGCATATGTGAAGCTGGATGAAGAGAGAACCAAGTGGGCTGATGCGAAGACTGCTGCTAATAAGGAGCTGAATACAGCACAGACAATTGCGTCTAAGGCTGGCTGGTATTTCATCAACAGCAAAGTTACAGATAAGAAGACTATCGACTTCTGGGTTAGCAAGGCTAAGGCTTATTCAGGAACTGCTGCGACAGCTAAGGGAAGCACATTCTCAAGCTATCTGAATAATGCGACTACTGTTGGCAATCTCAAGGTTGCGGCAGATATGATCACAAAGTGTAACGAGAAGAGAAAGCTTGAGGGAAGAAGCGCACTTACGATCGATTACAACCTGATGGCTGTAGGAGTTGTAAGCGCATCGCTGTATGCTGCGAACGCAGGAACGATGGGCGACCATCGTTTTACCTGGAAGGTCGTAGACGTAAGTGGCGGATACCCTACATGGACGGACGAGTGCCTCGCGTGGGGATTCTCTGATCCGTACGCACAGTGGTATACCAACGAGAAGCCAACTAACGGCCCTCACTTCAGAGTTATCAGAAGAAGTGATGTCAAGTCAGCTGGCTTCGGATGGGTTGGCACTAAGAAGGCTTCCGCTCTCGAGGTTGGAGCTAGATCAAGCGGAACAGTAAGTGTTGCTACATTCAAGGCTGAGCTTGATAAGTACAATACAGCGGCTAAGACAAGACTGTCGAACGCACAGAAGAAGGTTGAGGAACTCAAGACTGAGCCTGAATCAGTGAAACAGGCACAGAAGGAACTCAATGACGCGAGAGATACTCTTGAGACAATCGGAGAGAAGTATGGCTACGATATGAATGCTCTCGAGGATGAGGTTCGGAAGACAGAGGGTGAGTACAATACAGCTGTTGTTGAACGAGACAACGTCAGATCAGAGTATGAACAGCTTCTGGAGAGAAGGTTGGACCTCACGCAAGAGATTCCTGGACTCAAGACAAGTCTAAAGACCGCAGAGGATCAGATCGCGGCAGCCAATATCAAGGATGATGAACTCGTAATCTGCTCTGGAGAAGGTTATGCAGACAGCCTTTCGGCATCTGCAATCAATAAGCCGATTCTGCTGGTTGGAGATAAGCTCACAGATGAGCAGCTGGCATATATCGGAAGATATGATATCGAGAATATCTACGTAATCGGCGGAACTGTTGCGGTTAAGGATGCAGTGGTTAAGCAGATTAAGGATAAGTATGCGAAGTTCAATGTGGAGAGAATTGCTGGCAATACCAGATATGCAACATCAGTTGCAATTGCTGAGAAGTTCTTCGGAACTAAGGCTGCAGCAGTGACACTCACATGCGGAACTAATTTCCCTGATGGACTCTCAGGTGGACCGCTCGCAGTTAAGATGGGAACACCAATGCTCCTCGTCAATGGCACCTCGGTGAATGCTAAGAATTACGTTCAGCAGAACGGTATCAAGAAGGCAATTGTGCTTGGTGATGTAGCTGTAATCAGCGATGACGAGGTTATGGACATACTCACAACGCCAATTGCTGGAGAGTAAGAATAGAATTATTATCTAAGATTGAGACTAGACACGAAAGAAGGTATAAGGACATGAAGAAGCTTGTCAGATTCAATAACGATTACAATCACGGTGCGCATCCTGCAATCCTCAAGGCGCTTGCGGATACTAATGATACAAGTTTTGGCGGTTATGGACAAGATGAGGTCTGCGAAGCAGCGAAGGAGGCAATCTACAAGTACATTGATTGTCCAGAGGCAGATATTCATTTCGTAGTTGGCGGAACTCAGGCCAATATCCTCATGATTGAGGCGGCGATTACAAAGAAGTTCGAGAGCGTGATCTGTGCGGATTCAGGTCACATCAATTCGCATGAGACGGGTTCAATTGAGAATATGGGACACAAGCTTCTCACACTTCCACATACTAACGGCAAGATCTCTGCGGAGCAGATTGCTGCAGAGGCAGAGGTATTCCGCAGCTCACCACTGCAGGAGCACATCACTGAGCCACGTGCTGTATATATCTCTTTCCCAACAGAGTATGGAACAATCTACTCAAAGAAGGAACTCGTGGATATCAGTGCAGTCTGCAAGGAGTACAATATGTATCTGATTCTCGATGGTGCGAGACTCGGATACGGACTGGCTAGCCCATCTAACGATGTTACACTTGCAGATATCACAAGACTTACAGACGCATTCTATCTCGGCGGAACTAAGTGCGGAGCACTCTTCGGAGAGGCTATCGTCATCACTGACAATCAGATGAAGAGGGGATTCAGAAGCATCATGAAGATGAATGGTGCTCTGCTCGCTAAGGGCTGGCTGCTGGGTCTTCAGTACAAGACACTCTTCGAGGATGGTCTGTACTTCGAAATTACACAGAAGGCGGTAGATTATGCTAAGCCTATCGAGGCAGCGTTCAAAGCCAAGGGCGTAGAGGCAGCCTTCGACGGCAATACAAACCAGCTTTTCTATATACCTAGCGAAGCACAGATTGAAGAGCTCAAGAAGGGATTCGTCTTCGAGGTTATGGACAAGGTCGATGACGAGCACAGAATGATCAGAATCTGCACAAGCTGGAGCACAACTTATGAAGAGGTTGAGGCTCTCGTGGGTGCAATTAATAATCTATAAGGTATAGGAGTAATTGATGAGAACTGTTCTACCTACCGTATCGGTCAGAATATCGGGCAAGGTATTTCGCCTTGACGAGACAATCAAATATCTGAAGAGAAACAATCTCTATCAGGCGAGTATGTTCATCGTGAAGATGACTGGCATCAACAAGGACTATGCGACACAACTCGCAATCGCAATTCGAAAGTACTGGCAGGAGGGCATGGATCCAATTCAGCTGAATTGTGTACTCGTCGGAAGAAGTGCAGCATCAGCGAGGTTCACTGTTAGACTTGACCAGGAGGCAGCAGCACAGCAGAAGGCTGAGGCTGAGCAGAAGGCTAAGGATGAAGCTGCAGAGAGGGAGAAAGCTGAGAAGCAGGCGATGTTCGATTCGCTCTCACCAGAGCAGAAGTACCTCCTCAGAATCAGGAAAGTCAACGAGAAGATTGAAGACCCTGAGGTTACAGCAAAGCTCAACGATATCGATGCAATCGTGCTGAAGATTATCGCAAGAATCGAGCAGAAGCCTGAGGCGAGATCGTTAATAGAGGATTTCTATACAGAGTATCTTCCAAGAGCGGTTGCTGTCAGCGAGAAGTATGCTAATATATACGCTACAGGAATCACTAATGACGACACAAAGGCGCTTAAGGATGATATACTTAATTCGCTACAGACATGCGCGGATGCCTTCCATAATTTCTATGAGAGAACTTATGATGAGGATATGATTAATCTGTCGGCGGAGCTTGCAGCTCTCAACAGCAGACTGAACTACGATGGACTGACCAAATCGGATTTCGATATTTCAGAATAGAATAAACTTAGAACCCAGTATACAAAGGAGAGAAGAAGATGGATAACATTAATGAGAACATCGAGAAGGTAACTCTTGAGGATATGACAACACCTGAGGCTGTTACACTTACACTGGAAGACATTGCAACAATCGAGGAGACTCCAGTAGTTGAAGAGGCTCCTGTAGAGGCGCCAGCAACTAAGTTCACTGAGGACGAGATGAGACAAATCAAGGAGTTCGCTGAGAAGATTGATCTTACAGATGCGAACGCTATTCTCAGCTACGGTGCTTCATCACAGAGAAAAATGAGTGACTTCAGCGATGCTGCTCTTAACAGCGTACGCGCTAAGGACCTCGGAGATGTTGGTGAGCTTCTCACAACACTCATGGTTGACCTGAAGCAGGACACTAATGCTAACAAGGGCTTCTTCTCAAAGCTTTTCAATAAGGGCGAGGTTAAGATCGAGCAGCTCAGAGCACAGTATGCATCTGCAGAGGCTAATATCGACAGAGTCGTAAAGGCACTCGAGGAGCACAGAGAGACTCTCGCTAAGGACGTAGCTCTGCTCGACAAGCTCTATGACAAGAACAAGCTCTACTTCAAGGAGCTCTCAATGTACATTGAGGCTGCAAAGATTAAGCTCGAGCATGCAAGAAATGTTGAGCTCCCAGAGCTTCAGAAGAAGGCTGCTGAGTCAGGTCTTCCTGAGGACACACAGGAGGCTCAGGACTTCGCAAATATGATCGACAGATTCGACAAGAAAGTGTACGATCTTGAGGCAACAAGAACAATCTGCCTGCAGAATGCACCACAGATCAGAATGATTCAGAACAATGACATCATCATGTCAGATAAGATCCACAGCGCAATCGTTAACACAATTCCACTGTGGAAGAACCAGATGATTCTCACACTCGGACTGCAGCACACATCTGAGGCAGTTAAGGCTCAGAATCTGGTAGATGAGACTACTAACGAGATGCTCAAGAAGAATGCTGAGCTTCTCCACACAACAACAGTTGAGACAGCGAAGAACGCTGAGAGAGGTATCGTAGATATCGAGACTCTGCAGCACACTAACAGCGAGCTCATCAAGACATTCGACGAACTCATTCAGATTCAGACTGAGGGTCGCGAGAAGAGAGCTGCAGCTGAGCAGGAGCTCTCAAGAATCGAGGCAGAGCTCAAGGAGAAGATGCTCGCTGCAAGTGCAGTAGCTGGCGGACAGACTGTTGCACAGGCTTAAGTTTAGAGATATAATAGAGTCCTTACGCCGAGAGGCTTAAGAAATATATTATTGTATGGTGAGTTCGAGACCTTCCTCACCTTAAACAAAACTAAAGGAGACAATTCAATATGAACAATTCAAGAAACAATGCAAGTAAGCTCGCATACGGTGCGCTTATCGCGGCTCTGTATGTTGTGCTGACACTCCCGTTTGCATCATTCGCATTCGGACCAATCCAGTTCCGTCTGGCTGAAGCTCTGTGCATACTGCCATTCTTCACACCAGCGGCAATTCCTGGCCTCACAGTAGGTTGTCTGCTCGCTAACTTCCTTGGAGGAGCAAGCATCTGGGATGTAATCTTCGGAACTTTCGCTACATTTATCGGTGCTTGGTTCAGCTATAAGCTCAGAGCGAACAAGTGGCTGGTATGCATTCCGCCAATTGTAGCTAACGCACTCATCATCCCGTTCGTTCTCAAGTACGCATATGGTGTAGAGGATCTGGTGCCGTTCATGATGCTGACAGTTGGACTCAGCGAGGTAATCTCAGTAGGTGTTCTGGGCAACATGCTCATGGCAGCCCTGATACCTGCAAAGGACAAGATATTTGCACAAGCTTCTTAATTAAGAATTACCCCGCATTCCAAGGAGTGCGGGGTTTGTGTTATACTCATTAAGAATAGGGGATTAGGAGATTAATAATATGTATAACAGACGACTTACGATGCGCAGAGCGTTCGTCGCGAGTATTCCAGTTATGGCGGGATATATAGTACTCGGCATTGGATTTGGAATACTGCTTAATTCGCGTGGCTATGGTTTGATATGGGCTTTTGCGATGTCGACGATCATCTTTGCTGGTTCGCTTCAGTATGTTGCAGTTGATCTGCTTGCCGGGGGAGCGAGCCTTATCACAACAGCCTTGACCTCACTGATGGTTAATGCAAGACACCTCTTCTATGCCGTTGCTATGGTAGATACATATAAGAAGGCCGGCAGGGAGAAACCATATTTGATATATGCACTGACAGACGAGACATATTCGCTCGTGTGCACCATCGACACAGATGAGTTTCCGGAGGGAGTAGATAAGATGAAATACTGTTTCTGGCTGACTCTGATGAACCAGTCGTACTGGGTACTCGGAAGCTGCCTCGGTTCTGCACTCGGCTCAGTTCTCAGTTTCGACTTTGCGGGCATTGACTTTGCGATGACAGCCCTCTTCGTGGCAGTCTTCGTAGAGCAGTGGATATCAAGCAAGAACCACGCCTGTGCAATAACAGGAATAGTAGTATCACTTATCTGTCTCGCGTTATTCGGACCTGATAACTTCCTCATTCCGACGATGATACTCATTACAACTGCTCTTGTAGTAGAGCAGAAGCTCGGAGTATTCGGAAGGGAGGGCGCAGATGAATAATATGCATGCAATAGCAATGATACTGGTTGCAGGTCTCGTAACGGTATTCTTAAGATCAGCACCATTCCTGCTCTGGGGAGGAGAGAAGAAGACACCAGAGTTCATCGTGTGGCTCGGCAATATGCTGCCATATGCGATTATGGCAATGCTGGTAGTCTACTGCCTCAGAAATACGAGCCTCACAGAGATGAGTTCACTCATTCCGGCAGCGGCTGGTGTAGGTGTAACCGCAGGCATTCAGGCCTGGAAGCGCAATTCAGTTTACTCGATACTAGCGGGAACCATAGTATATATGGTGCTCATTCAGATAATGTAGAACGGAGTAATTATGATTATCATTGATTTCCTTGATTACAATGTAATTGACACACTCGTACTTGTGAGGTCACTTAGACCTTCCAAGGTCAAACTGCTCGCTGATATCAGCGAGGCAGATGGCAAGCGCGCTAAGCATCTCAGCAATGCGATTAAGAATGCGTGCAGCGATACTAAAGTCGAGATTACAGCCGTAGATACCAAGGACATACTTGAGGCGGTAGAGATAATCAGAGAAACTGCCAAGAGTGACGACAAGGTATATCTGAACATCGATGCGGACCATGGAATAAGCACAGCTGTTGGTTTCTGTACAGAGGAGAGAGAGAGCATCATTCCAATCTGTGTGGATATGAAGCACGAGATTGTGCGTGATCTCACCACACTCGAAGAGATTGCGCCGGTTAAGCACATTGAACTTGAGGATTATCTCAACGCGATTGGAGCGAAGCACCTCGATGGATCGCACGATATGCCGAAGCCGGAAGAGTACGATGCGATATGCAAAACCGCTGAGGTTCTTTTCAAGAATGTATTCATATGGAATACACTCTGCGCATATATCGGCAAGCACTACTCGCACGATCACTACAGGGTGCGCATACCGTCAGACCTCGACGGAGAAGCGAAGGGTCACAACGAAGAAGTTGTTAAAGAACAGCTGCAGGCATTCTGCAATAACGGTTTTATCAAGAACGTAGGCGGCGACGGGGAGAACTCTCGCGATATGTACGAGTTCACCAACGCGAGACATAGGAACTATATGGTTGTCTTCGGCGTGTGGCTTGAGATGTACATCTACATCAAGCTGCAGCCTTATCTTGAGGATGTGCACTGCGGCTTCGTAATAGACTGGGACGGATTCGATGATTATGACACAAAGGACAACGAGATTGACGTTGTGGGAATCAAGAAGTCGAGACCAGTTATGATCTCATGCAAGATGAGAATGCCGACCAAGGAGGATATCTACGAGATTGGATATATCTCAGAGATGCTCGGAGGAAGCCTTGCGATTCCGGTCATTGCGACTACGGAGATACTCGACCATAAGCAGAGTTATAAGCCGGGACTCTACCCAAGATTCAAGAAGATGAATGTCGGATTGATCGAAACATACGATGTTAAGAAGAAGCCGATTGAGGAGATTCTGACAAGCATCGGGCTGGATTGATTTACTAATAATTGGATAAAATACACAAAAAAGGGCAGATTAGAAACAAATCTGCTCTTTTTGTACAATTTCTTTAGCTCTCGGATATATACAAATCGATTGTATTTTGGTATACTATGCACAGAAATCGGCGAAATTTTTTGTGAAAAGAAGGATAAATAACAAATTTCCCCGTATCAATCAATATCAAAGGAATAAAGGAGAAGAAGAAATGTTAGATAACTTTGTATGTCAGATCAACAACATTCTCTATCAGCCATTCATCGTTCCACTGCTCCTCGTAGTATCAGGAATCTACTTCACATGTAGAACTGGCTTCCTCCAGGTTCGTCTCTTCGGTGAGATGTTCCGTGTAATCAAGGAGAGACCAAAGTCAGAGAACGGTGTATCATCATTCGGTGCGCTGATGGTATCAACAGCATCAAGAGTAGGTACAGGTAACATCATCGGTGTTTCAACTGCTATCTGCACAGGAGGTCCAGGAGCTATCTTCTGGATGTGGATCACAGCTATCCTCGGTGGAGCTTCAGCTTTCATCGAGTCAACACTTGCTCAGATCTATAAGAAGAAGGATCACGATGGCACAAGCTACGGTGGACCTTCATTCTATATGAGAGACGCTCTCGGTCAGAGATGGATGGGAGTTCTCTTCGCTATCTTCGTAATCTTCACTTATGCAGTTGGATACAACATGCTTGCTGCTTACAACCTGCAGTCAACATTTGCTGCATTCAGCTTCTATAAGGAAGGTGTAACACCAGCAATCATCGGAGTTATCCTTGCAGTACTCTTCGGTATCATCGTAATCGGTGGAGCTAAGAGACTCATCAAGGTTACTGAGTACATGGTTCCACTCATGGGTGTTATCTACATCATCGTAGCTCTCATCGTTCTCGTAATGAACGCTGGAAAGCTCGGAACAATGTTCAGCAACATCTTCGCAAGCGCATTCGACTTCAAGTCAATCTTCGGTGGATTCACAGGTTCATGTGTAATGTGGGGACTCAAGAGAGGACTCTACTCAAATGAGGCTGGTATGGGATCTGCTCCAAACGCTGCTGCTAGAGCTGACGTAAGCCACCCAGTTAAGCAGGGTCTGGTTCAGACACTTTCAGTATTCATCGACACACTCCTCATCTGTACAGCAACAGCATTCATGTGCCTCTCAGCACTCGAAGTTGCTCCTACAGCAGAGGTAGCAGGTGCTGCATACGTACAGCAGTGCATGGCAGTCTCACTCGGTTCATTCGGACCAACATTCCTTGCAATCGCTATGTCACTCTTCGCGTTCACAACACTGATCGGAAACTACTCATACTGCGAGGGTAACCTTGCATTCATCCTCAACAGAGAGGTAACAAAGACTGAGGTTCTCATCTTCAGAATCCTCGCTACAGCACTCGTATTCATCGGAGCAGTATCAAGCTCAGCTCTCGTATGGGATACAGCTGACATGGCTCAGGGACTTATGGTTATTACTAACATCCCTGCAATCCTCATCCTCGGCGGTGCAGCAGTTAAGGCTCTTAACGACTACACAAAGCAGAGAAAGGAAGGAAAGGATCCACAGTTCGTTGCTGCTAACATCGGTCTCGACCCAGATAAGCTCGACTACTGGAAGTAATCCTTACTTATTAGTTAAAAGCGCTCAGCCTTTACCTTTACGGCTGAGCGTTTTCTTTTTCGTCACGTCTCCAGCTTCGAGAGGGACATATATTGACCGAAAATTTTCTCAAAAAAGTGTTTGACAATGACTTTGGTTTGAGTTATATTATTAAGGTCGCTGTTGAGAAACACAGAGGCCTGCTGAAAAGCAGCAAATAAAAAATTCAAAATAGCACTTGACAAGATATCGTTCAAATGTTATTATGAATGAGTTCGCTGAAAGAATTCTTTCGGCGAGGAACCTTGAAAACTTCATAGTGTAGAACCGGTCTATGAACGAGACGACAGAGTAATCTGTAAGATCTCATTCAAAAGATCAGTATAAGAGACAATGATACAACAATGTATTATCGTCCCTGTACAATTCAAAACACAACAATGATTCTAAAGAATCGCAAAGCGCAAATGCGCATCCTGTAAAAGGAAACTTTTAGATATCAAG
>JAQXQE010000025.1 GCA_029101005.1 Bacillota bacterium
TATAGAGAAGAGCAGCCATGCGGCTGCTCTTTTTGTGTGGGATTTGGTTGGGGATGGTTTGAGGCGGAGTTTGCGCGGATTGTCCGTTGCGCGTAGGTTGGGAGTGTTTGGGGTAGAGTTTGCGCTGAGGTGACGGTGATTGTGGTCAGCGAGGCTGAATTAGTGGTGCTGACCACAACGCAAAAAAGCTGTATCACGAAATTGTGGATAGAATCCAGCAAACCATTGATAATAAGAAATTTGACCACAGAGAATTTGTTGGGATTGGGCGAGGGAAGGCGAAATTGGCTGATAAAGAGCTTGTATAGGCCTGGGAACTTACAAATATCGCAAAAATTCGACAAATTTCGACATTAGGAAGTGCAGATTGGTAGCTAGATTGCCTCTTGAAAGCCAAAAATGTCTGATACACTTTTTTGGGTGCGTGGTCAAATTTATAAAGATCAAGGGGTACAGCAATTCTAACCACAAAATCGCAAAACAGCTAGTGTTGGATAGGCAGCGAGGTAGACACTGACCTGCCGGCCAATACCCTTCATCCCTCCTGATTTATACACTCCAAAATTTCCAACAATTACACAACTCAATCACATGTCTATGCTATAATTGGCTCAAATCTAAAGGAGGATCAATTATGGCAGTAGTTAAACTTAATTCAGATACATATAACGCAGAGGTAATGCAGGCAGCTGGTACAGTTGTTGTAGATTTCTATGCTGACTGGTGTGGTCCATGTCAGATGCAGGGACCAATTGTTGAGGAACTCTCAGAGGAGATGCCAGAAGTTAAGTTCTGCAAGCTCAATATTGACACTGCAATGCCAATTGCTATGAGCCTAGGAATTACAAGTATTCCAACTATCATGGTTGTTAAGGACGGAGAGATTACTTTCAAGGAAGCTGGCCTTATGCAGAAGGCAGAGCTCAGGTCCCTTCTCTAGTCAAGCTTGTGTAATCCGCGCAAGTTCCAACAATCCAATACAAACATTCAAAAAACTCCCTTCGCCAGAAGGGAGTTTTCTCATATCTAATATTCTAGCCATGCACGTGGATGACGCGGCCGCTAAGGCGGGCTTCTTCTGCGGCGTTGGCTATGAGGTGGCTCTCGATGGATTTCTCGATTGAGGAGATTCCGTCATAGGTGTCGCAGATGTCGAGGTCGCTGTGTTTGAGGCGCTTGCCGATGATGCGGAGGAACTCTTCAACTATGCCGTAGTCGCCGCCGCTGTGTCGGCCGATGTAGGCTGGAAGCTCGATAATCTCGGGCTCAGTTGGAACCTCGGAGTAGCTGCCGTAGCGGGTGACAGTGATGTAGTTCTCGCTGTCGTCGCCCTCGATGGAGCCGTGTTCACACATAACCTTGATTCTTCTATGTATCTTGTCGGAGAAAGCGCTCATCTGGAAAGAGGCGGTTACTCCGTTGTTGAACTCAACAAGTGTGACCTGGTGGTCGCAGACATCGTTGTCGCAGCGGAAGACACAGCGGCCGTATGGGCCGTCCTGGATGGCTGCGCGCATACTTTCGATGGTGTTCTTATCTGTTACGTCAACAGAACGCCATTCGCCGACCATTGGAAGGTAGACCTTCTCAGCAGCAAAGCGGCAGCTGTCAGCAGCAGGGCAGTCCTTACAGTAGGCAGTGCTGCCTTCTGGGGCATTAGCCTCGGTGAAATAAGTGAGGCTGCCGAAGGATGAAACCTTCTCAGCTCTGCTGTCTGTGAGCCAGACGAGGATGTCCATGTCGTGGCAGGATTTCTGCAGGATGATAGGGCTGCTCTCATCTTCGCAAGCCCATTTGCCGCGAACGTAGGAGTGAGCCATGTGGAAATTGCCCATATACTCAGCGTATTCGATGGTGACAATCTTACCTAGATCTCCGGAGGAAGCAATGCGCTTGATCTCAGAGAAGAAATTAGTATATCTCAGAACGTGGCAGACGAGGACCTCACAGTTCATCTCGTGCGCCTTGTCCATGATTGCAATGCACTCATCAGAAGACGGTGAGATAGGCTTCTCGAGCAGGATATCGTAGCCGAGGTCGAGAAGAGCCAGAGCGTGGGCGTAGTGATCTCTGTCCATAGTCGCAACAACACAGGCATCGCAGATCTTGCCGAGAGCTGTGAAGTCCTCGAGCTTGCTAAAAGCAGCTTCCGCTGCAATTCCGAACTTGCTGCACGCCAAGTTGCGGCGTTCGTCGAGAGGTTCAACAACCGCTGCGATCTCCACGCCCTTGTCATACATATAAGAAGCATATAACATGCCTCTTTGTCCAGCTCCGATAATTGCGACTTTCATTCTGTCTCCTATCATTGATTGCATACTCAGTAATATTAACATCATTTGAGGCAAAACGAAATTGCAAAAGGGCAATTATTCTATAAGCATTTTGTATAATATTCAATAAATCCGAACAATGATGTAGCGATATAACGAATAGTTCGGTAAAATATGCCTAATTTGTGTTCGGTATCCAAAATAATATAAATAAACTGGTAGAAAATCCAATTTTATTGTTGACCTAGCACAATAATAGGTCTATAATAGGCACTGTAATAAAGGGTTAATTTATACATTTCATCTTACGTGAGTCAAAGCAACGGGGAACGGAGATTCACATCCGCACACAATCGTAGTATTGTTGCGACCAAGCCGGGTTTACTCGGCTTTTTTTCTTGCGTATTTCTTGATGATAATGGGCAAAAAGCAGTATAATAGAACGAATATGTGCTTGAAAGGAAAGGCTATGTCAATAATCAGTGTTCAGAACCTCATATATGAATATGTGCGCACTCTGGAGGATGGCTCAACACGCAAGTATAGGGCTATCGACGGAGTGAGTTTTGATATAGAAGCGGGAAGCTTCGTGGCGATTATCGGTCGTAATGGATCTGGTAAGTCGACACTGGCGAAGAATCTGAATGGTCTGCTCGTGCCGGATGAGGGACGAGTGCTCATCGATGGAATGGACACTGCGGATGATGATCTGATTTGGGATATCAGATCGAGAATTGCCATGGTTTTCCAGAATCCAGACAATCAGATTGTTAGCTCGATTATTGAGGATGATGTTGCTTTCGGACCTGAGAATCTGGGAATTGAGCCAGACGAGATCAGAAGAAGAGTAGACGAAGCACTCAATGCAGTTGGAATGTATGAGCACAGAATGAAAGGCGCGCACATGCTGTCTGGCGGACAGAAGCAGAGAGTAGCTATTGCAGGAGCACTTGCGATGAGACCGGACTGCATTATTTTCGACGAGCCTACTGCTATGCTCGACCCGAAGGGAAGATCTCAGGTAATGCACATTATCAAGCAGCTCAATGCTGAGGGAATTACAGCTATACTGATTACACACTTCATGGAGGAAGCACAGGAAGCTGATCGCATCATCGTAATGAAAGACGGAAGCGTGTACAGTGACAGCACTCCAGAGGAGTTCTTTGCAGATAGAGAGAAGATCAAAGGCGCAGGTATGGCGATGCCTCCTGCGGTTGATCTGAGAGAGAGAATCGCTGACAGAGGAGTAGATATCCCGGAGGAGATTATGACGGGCGAAACTCTAGTTGACTATATTGTGGAGCAGGTGAAGTAGATGGCAATTGAAGTTAAGAACATAAGCTATACATATTCGCCAGGACTACCTGGTGAGACACTTGCCCTTGACGATGTGTCCTTCGAGATTGAAGACGGACAGATTTGTGGAATCATCGGTCATACGGGATCTGGCAAGTCGACACTGCTTCAGACGCTGAACGGACTCATCAAGCCAAGCCAGGGATCAATCACAATCGATGGCGATTGCATCACTGATGGCAGCACAAAGCTTGTTGAGATCAGAAAGAAGGTTGGACTGGTTTTCCAGTATCCGGAGTATCAGCTCTTCGAGGAGACTGTAGCGAAGGATGTTGCTTTCGGTCCTAAGAACCTCGGACTTGAGCATGATGAGATTGATAGAAGAGTCAGAGAGGCGATTGAGCTTGTTGGACTCGATTATGATTCGATCTGTGAGAAGTCACCTTTCGAACTGTCAGGCGGACAGAAGAGAAGAGTTGCGATTGCGGGTGTAATTGCGATGAATCCTAAGATTCTGATTCTTGATGAGCCGACTGCGGGACTCGATCCAGGAGCGCATGCGGATGTTATCAGAATGGTAAGAAACATCCATGAAGAGCTTGGAATCATCATTATCCTTGTGTCGCACAATATGACAGATATCGCGAATATCAGTGACAAGGTAATCGTAGTCAATAAGGCGAAGATAGTCGCAGATGGAACGGCAAGAGAGGTATTCAGCCGCAGGGAATTCCTGCAGTCTATGGGCCTCGACGTACCACCTGTTATCGATATTATGCATACTCTCGAGACGAGAGTAGAAGGTTTTCACTCGGTAGCGATCAATGCGGATGAGGCTGCTGATGAGATCTGCACACTTCTCAAACAAAAGAAATAATAATTTGAAGGAATACACTTAATGATCAGAGATATAACACTTGGACAATACTACCCAGGTAAGTCGGTAATTCACAGTCTTGATGCAAGAACGAAGATAATAGCTACACTGTTGTTCATAGTGGAGCTTTTTGTGGTGAATAATTTCTGGGGCTTCCTGATAGCTGCGTGGGCTATGTTCTCTGTAATCTTTGCGTCGAAGGTTCCGGTGGGATTCATTTTCAGAGGTCTTGCGCCGGTGTTCTTCATTATTATATTTACATTCGTGATTAACCTATTTATGTGTGACGGCAAAGTGCTCGTGCACTGGTGGATTTTCACAATTACATATGAGGGTCTGAGAAGAGCCGCATTTATGGCGGTTAGACTTATTCTTCTCATCATCGGTTCATCGCTGATGACTCTCTGCACCAAGCCGATTGAGCTGACAGACGGACTTGAGAAGCTCCTCAAACCGTTCTCAAAACTGGGACTTCCAAGTCATGAGATTGCGCTGATGATGACAATTGCTCTCAGATTCATTCCAACACTGATGGAAGAGACTGACAAGATTATCAAGGCTCAGCAGGCAAGAGGTGCTGACTTCGAATCGGGCAATCTGATTCAGAGGGCGAAGAGCCTCATTCCTATTCTGATTCCGCTCTTCATCAGTTCCTTCAGAATTGCGCAGGAGCTGGCGCTCGCTATGGAGGCGAGATGCTATAACGGCGGAGGCGGAAGAACTAGGATGAACGAGATACATTTTCGCAGAAGAGATGCGGCCGCGGCTATCGTGCTGATTCTCTTCCTTGCGATTATTATTGCTTCAAGATGGATATAATATAGGGAAATAAGATGAGACAGAGGAAAGTAAAGAACCTTGAGACCAAGTACGATGTCTATGATGACATTCTGGTCTACAAGCCCGAAGAGATGAAGGGCAATTGGACTGAGCTTGCAGAGGGCAAGCCAGTATACCTCGAGATCGGCTGCGGTAAGGGCAAGTTCATATCAGAGCTTGCAGCTAGAGAGCCTGAGAATTTCTTCGTTGCTGTTGAGGGTAACAGAAGCGTAATGCTTCGTGCGATGGAGAAGATCAACGAGAATGAACTTGAGAATGTAGTATTCATTCCTGAGTTCATCGAGGACCTGACAGACTGGTTCGAGGACAGTGAGGTTGCGGGAATCTATCTGAACTTCAGCGACCCACACCCAAAGCACTACACACGAAAGAAGAGACTGACCTACAGGGACAGACTTAAGCAGTATTTTACCGTGCTCAAGAACGACGGAATACTGACCTTCAAGACTGACAACACAGGACTCTTCGAGTTCACACTGCAGGAATTAAAGGCAGCTAATCTGAAGATCGTAGACATTACAAGAGATCTTCATGCAAGCGGCTGCACAGATAATATAGAGACAGAATATGAGGCTAAGTTCAGTGGCCTCGGAGAGAAAATCAAGCGAGTAGTTCTCGCAAGAGCGGAGGATAAGGAAATGGAAAATGTTAGATCTATGGCGGCTCTGAACGGAAGAGACATTCCAAAGGAGGACAAGGTTTTCGGAGCTAGCTCTAGAGCGAAGGCTATGGCTAAGGAGAAGGGCGCAGATGCAGTAATCAATGCGACAATCGGTTCACTTCTCGATGATAACGGCGAGCTCGTTGTACTCTCATCAGTTAATGAGGCAGTACAGGCACTCCACCCATCAGAGTACGCTGAGTATGCACCAATCGCAGGAACACCAGGCTTCAAGGAAGCTATCAAGAAGGCAACATTCGGTAACTACGAGCCTAACAGCTTCGTAAGAGTAGTTGCTACACCAGGTGGAACAGGCGCTATCAGAAATACAATTGCTAACTATTCATGCTATGGCGACAAGATCCTCACACACTGTTGGCACTGGGCTCCATACAAGAGCATCGCTAACGAGATGGGAAGAGGTCTCGAGCACTTCGACATGTTCGATGAGGCTGGCAAGTTCAATCTCACAGACTTCGAGTACAAGGTTAACAAGCTGCTGAGAAATCAGGAGCACCTCGTAATCATCCTCAACACACCAGCTAACAACCCAACAGGTTACTCACTCACAGAGGAAGACTGGTATGGCATCAAGGCGATTCTCGACCAGGTTGACATGGAGAAGAAAGTCGCACTCCTCGTTGACGTAGCGTACATCGACTTCGCCGGTGAGACAGATGAGACAAGAGTATTCCTCCCAATCATCGACAATCTGAGAAGCAACGTACTTCCAATCATCGCATACAGCGCATCAAAGACATTCACATTCTACGGATTCAGATGCGCAGCAATGATGTGCCTTGCACACTATGAGGATATCGCTGAGGAGTTCGAGAGAGTCTGCACATTCTCATCAAGAGCAAGCTGGTCAAACTCACCAAAGGCTCCACAGACAGTAATCGAGCACATCTATGCTAACCCAGAGCTCCTCGCAAGAGTAGATGAGGAGAGAGCAGAGTACAGAGATATGCTTCTCGCAAGAGGTAGAGCATTCGAGGAGGAGGCTAAGAAAGTCGGCCTCGAGATCGTACCATTCAGCTCAGGCTTCTTCGTATCAATCCCAAGCAATCAGCCAGACGCACTCTGCGCAGCACTCGAGAAGAAGGGCGTATTCCTCGTTCCACTAGCACTCGGCGTAAGAGTATCAGTAGCTTCAATCGCAGAGGACAAGTGTCGCAAGCTCCCTGCAATCATCAAGGAGACAATCGACGAGCTCAAGTAATCGTAACGGCTTAATAGCTAAAACCGTGCCCTTCGGGCACGGTTTTTTGCATGCGCGCGTAAAGGCGTCGCGTGTATAAATTACGTGCGAGATGCGAAATAACTTGCGCACCTTGGTTCTACATATTCCGTACAGCCTGTTCTATTTCTTTGCGAAACTGAGCGCAGCGATGCCAAGGAGTATAGCCGCGATGCCTATGTAGTCGCTCGTGCGAAAAGCTTCCCCGAGGAAGCACAGTGATGAGAGGGTTGCGACAACCGGCTCAAATAGTCCATATATGCCGGCGCGCACGGGACCGACGATTGTTGTGCCATATAGATACATGCCGAAAGCGGCAACTGCACCGAAGATGACGATGAAGCCCGCTGCAAGGTATGTTCCAAGATCCCAGCTTCCGCTGACTATCCATAGTTTGGATACTGGAAGCAACAGGATGCCGCCGATTGTAAGACCCCAGCCAATCGTCTCGAAATTGCCGTAGCGTGTGATTAATCTCGCTGGAAGCATAATATACAGTGTGCAAGTTAGTGCAGATGCGAAACCGTAGACCAGAGCCAGTGCAGGTACGTTGAGTTCATGGATATCCCCGCCAGTGGCAAGTAGGAATGAACCGAAGATTGCGAGAGTGAGAACTGCAAGTTCTGTTGGCTTTGGCAATCTGTGCTCTCTAATCAGAACAAAAACCAAGATGAATACAGGGGCAGTCTGCTGTATTGCTGTTGCAATTCCAGCATTGCAGTACTCAATCGCGAAGAAGTATGTAAGTTGACATATTGCGAAACCGAATACTGCGACGAGCAGAAGTCTTCCTGCATCTCGTCTGTCTTTCCAGACATCGAATATGTGCTTGGGATTTCTGATTGCAGCATATGAGAGCATGATAAGTCCTGCGCTGAGCATTCGATAATTGACCATCCATGCGGTATCGACACCTCGGCTCATCATGTATTTGGAAACAACTGCGCACAGACCCCACAGCCCCGCTCCGCAGAGCGTGAGCAGCGTACCGAAAGCAAGATTCTTTTTTACCTGAGTATTCTGATCCTTCATAACAAAACTAATTATTGCATAAAGCAGTCTTTGTTTCAAATGTGGCGAACTCTATTGTATAATGGTGGCAGACATTAAACGCGGACACGCGATGCTCGTATATGAAAGGAGATTACTTCAATGATTCTGCTGAACAAAGAGGATATCAAGAAGGTTTTCACAATGAAAGACGCCATCGAGGCGAATAAGAAATGCTACAAGCAGTTCAACGAGGGCAAGTTCCAGGTTCCCCTGAGAGCTGTTATCAGCGGCAAGGACGGCAATTATCTGTTCATGCCTGCATACAGCGAGGCGGACAATGTTGCCAGCCTCAAGGTTGTAAATATCATGCCAAACAATGCAGCGAAGGGCCTGCCTGGTTCAATCGGTCAGGTTCTCCTCATCGACGGTGAGACTGGCGTAGTAACTGGTCTGCTCGATGGTACTCACGTAACATCAGTAAGAACTGCTGCTGCAAGCGGTGCTGCTTTCGACCTCTTCGGCATCAAGGATGCAAAGATCGGAGCTGTTATCGGAACTGGAAGCCAGGCAATGAACCAGATTGAAGCGATGCTGACAGCAAGACCTCTCGAGGAGGTTAGAGTTGCTGCAAGAAACTTTGACAAAACTAAGACGTTCGTAGAGCAGGCTAACGAGGTGCTCGGAAGTTACGGTGCGAAGATCATCGCTTGCGAGGACACTAATGCTGCAGTTGACGGAGCTGATCTCGTAACTCTCGTTACAACAGCTAATGCGCCAGTTTGCAGTGCTGAGTACTTCAAGCCAGGCTGCACAATCTCAGCTGTCGGAGCTTACCAGTACGAGATGCAGGAGCTCGATCCAGCTGTATTTGACAAGTGCAGCAAGATCTACTTCGACTCTGTTGAGGCAGTTCTCTCTGAGTCAGGAGACATCCTCAAGCCACTCGATGCAGGCACACTCAGTAAGGATCAGTTCACAGGAGATATCGGGGATTACCTCCTCGGCAAGCTTCCTGGAAGAGAGTCTGACGATGAGATCATCGTATATGAGAACGTTGGCTTCGGTGCGCTTGACCTCGTAACTGCAGCTGAGATCTACGAGAAGGCTGAGGCAGCAGGACTCGGAACAAGATGGGAATAGAAACGGATATCAGCTACACATATGTTCTGAGATGTAGTGACGGCACATTCTATACAGGTTGGACAAAGGATCCTGAGAGAAGGCTTGCCAGCCACAACAGTGGCAAGGGTAGCAAGTATACGAGGACAAGACGCCCTGTAGAGATGGTGCATGTCGAGCGTTTCGAGACTAGACAGGAAGCAATGAGCCGGGAATGGCACATCAAGAGATTGACTCGTGCTCAGAAAGAGATGCTGATAGCAGGTGAACTCATTGAGAAAGAATAAGAGATACTACTCAAGTGAAGAGAAACGCAAGCATAGAAAACGCGCTAAGATTAGGGCCTGGATAGGCCTTATTCTTATGCTGCTAGTTTTTGCTGCTATCAAGATAGTGCCGCATTACCTCTCGAATATCCATGCATCAGAGCTGGCCAAGCTCGAATACAACGGTGAGATTGCCGTAGAGGTCAATAACAACAAGCCTGAATTCACTGATGAGGAGAAGACTCGTGCGCGTTCAGAAGTCTTCGAGGAATACAGCGAACTCGATTCCCTCGGCCGCTGTGGTCCTGCGACTGCAAATATCTGCCGAGAATTGATGCCGGGCAAGAATGATGAGAGAGAGTCGCTGACCTCTATAACTCCATCTGGCTGGCGGTGGCTCAACTTCTGGAACAGAGCTCATCTGATCGGTTACCAGCTCGCTGGCGAGAATGCCAATGAGCGAAATCTCATCACTGGCACAAGGCGCATGAACGTAATCGGCATGCTGGCCTACGAGAATGAGGTCGCTTCCTACGTTAGAATGAACAAAGGCAAGCACGTACTTATGAGAGTTGAACCAGTCTTCACCGGCCGTGAACTGGTTGCACGCGGCGTTCACATGCAGGCCTGGTCCGTTGAAGATAACGGCCGAGCAGTAAGCTTCAATGTATACATCTTCAACATCCAACCTGGCTACATCATCGACTACTTCGATGGAGCTGTGCGCAAGAATCCATCATATCAGTCAAAGGTCACACTGAATGACGGTACGGCCAGATACACTGGCAATCCTGTGTCTGTTGCTGAAGCCGAAGTCAGCGGCAGCACCGGCAATGTGAGCTATATCTACTACACCGATAAGACTACAAAGAACAGAACTTCAGAAGCACAAGGCGCAAAGGACAAGGGCGGTCCGCCAAGCAAGAAGGGTACATATTACGTTCTCGCTATCGTAAGTGAAGACAACTGGTATGCCGGAGCAGTGAGCAAACCAGCGAAGCTGGTGATATATTAATTGTTTAAGTGGAGGGATCTCCGCAGTTCAAAGATAATTAGCATATCTTCACAGATATTACAATTATCTTAAGTATTATTAAATGGGCTTGCAGATTAATCTTGCCTAATATACATTAGAATTACGAAAGCAAAGATTAGATCAGCAAGAACAAACTGTGATCGAAAGGAGACTACAGTGAGTCACACAATAGAACTTCGTAAAGTATCGAAATATTATGCTGGTGAGAATACGGTCAGCATGGGTTTTGCGAGGCTCGATCTGACTCTCGACATGGGCGAGTTTGTAGTAATTACAGGAGAGAGTGGAAGTGGTAAGTCCACACTGCTCAATGTAATCTCCGGACTCGACAGCTATGACGAGGGTGAGATGTTCGTGTGTGGAGAGGATACGACAGCTTTCCGTACAGAAGAATATGAGAAATATCGTAAGACATATATTGGTAATATTTTCCAGGACTTCAATCTGGTAAATAGCTATTCGGTGTACCAGAACATCGAGCTAGTAATGCTGATGTGTGGCAAGAAGCCGCACGAGTGTAAGGAGAGAATCAATGAACTCATCGAGCTCGTTGGACTTACAGAGTATAAGCGCACAAAGGCATCGAAGCTGTCAGGTGGTCAGAAGCAGAGAGTAGCCATTGCGCGCGCACTTGCCAAGGATGCACCAATCATCGTAGCCGATGAGCCAACAGGTAACCTCGATAGCGAGTCAGCGAACGTCGTAATGGAGACATTGAGTAAGGTCAGCAAGGAGAAACTGGTTGTAATTGTAACCCACAATTACGATCAGGCAGAGCCATATGCGACACGTAAGCTAACCATGCACGATGGCCGTATTATAGAAGATAAAATGCTGAGACAGCCTTCCCAGGTCGAGGCGCCTGCGGAGAAGCCTTTGGGTATCGTAGGTAGTGCGGGTAAGCGCTCAAGCGACGATATGCGCAAGAGCAATGAGATTAAACTGGGAGTGAGAAACACATTCAACCTTCCAGCTAAGTTCATACTGCTCTTTATCGTGTACCTTTTCCTGTCAACTGCAGTGCTCGGAATGTATGCGTCCACTAAGCAGAGCTTGAATGCACAGGACATTCTGGGATACAATGAATACTTCAAAGATACGAGTCCTGAGAGAATCGTGGTTACAAAGGAAGACAGAACGCCTTTTACTGATGAAGAGATTGCCAAAATTGAGGACATGGCCAATGTCGAGTACGTAGTCAAGAATGATATCGGAATCGATCAAGGCGTTGCACTTGACTCAGGTGACAACAGTATTGACGCAAATGTATATGACGCATCAACTCTTAAGAAGAAGCAGCTCACTTACGGCAAACTGCCTGAGAACGACAACGAGGTAGTAGTCTATGCGGATTCAAATAGCTGGAGTGCTCAGTACCTTAAGGAGGAGGGCGAGAAGCTCATTGGCATGAAGTGCAGAATCGTATCTGAGATGGACTACAGCATCAAGGTGAGCCCAGACACAGTTACCATCTGTGGAATTATCCTCGATGAGGATTCCAAGACAATGAACTACACCGGCTATGCGAAGCTGTATGTTACCGAGGCGCAGGGCAAGAAGATCGCTTCGTCACAGATGCACTTCCTGTCCAAGACAACACTTGGATTCGGATCGAACACTAATACAAACTACAATTGCGTAAGCATGATCGCAAGCTCGAAGGTGCCAGTTGGTAAGACTTTTATCTCCGAGGACACTTCGTATAACTTCGGAACAGACAAGGCTGTAGGCAAGACTGTCAACGTGATGGTCAAGAATTCATACTACACTGAATACGCACACCTGAAGGTGGACAAGGTATTCACCAAGAAGAATATCAAGTCGCTACTCGGATACGAGAAGAACGATTATGACATGTATTCATACTATGTTTTCGTCAATCCAGCAGATTACAAGAAACTCTTCGACAAGGGCTACTATCAGGTGAGTGCATATATGAGTGACTCGACTGCATACAAGACGACAGCAAAGGGTCTCGAAGAAGCTGGATTCAATTACCTCATGCTCAAGGATTCGCTCAGCGATATGACTGGCGGCTTCCAGTTCGTGCTTAAGCTGCTCTCATACGCATCACTGATTATTGAGATTGTCGTACTTTTCTTCATCGCATATGCGGTAATCCGCCTCATCATGCGCTCGAGAAATTCGTACTACTCAACTCTCAGAATCCTCGGTGCGAGCAAGAAGAACACAGACAACGTGCTCCGAATCGAGCTGCTTCTCATGATGCTGATTGCGTTCGCTGTAGATATGGTAGGCGTAGTGCTTCTGATGAAGGGAATAATTGTGTATCAGCCACTGCGCTCAGCACTCAATTTCCTCGGCTCAACAGACTATGTAGTACTTCTGGCGCTGCTCCTTGTTATGTCTCTTCTCATTGCTAAGAGATACTCAAGGAAGATCTTCAGCAAGTCAGCCATGAAGGCATACAGAGAGGAGGTGTAAGTCATGATTCAAATTGAGAACCTTAACAAGTACTTTAATAAAGGCAAAGCCAACGAGATTCATGTAATCGACAACACCTCTATGAAGCTTCCTAGCCACGGCATAGTGACACTGCTCGGTCCTTCGGGTTGTGGTAAAACCACGTTGCTTAATGCGATAGGTGGCCTGGATCGCGTGGACTCTGGTAGCATCACGATAGATGACGACAGAATCACCAAGCGCTCAGCTAACAAGATAGACGATATACGTAACGCACGAATAGGATATATTTTCCAGAACTTCAACCTCCTCGACGACAGAACAGTCTTCGAGAACGTAGCGATAGCGCTGCGCATGGTAGGAGTGAAGGACAAGAAGGCGATTGAGGAGAGAGTTAACTACTGCCTCAAGGCTGTTGGAATCTATCAGTACAGATATAAGAATGCTGATGCTCTCTCTGGAGGACAGAGACAGAGAGTTGCCATCGCAAGAGCGATTGTTAAGAACCCGAGCATCATCATTGCGGATGAGCCTACGGGCAATCTTGACAGTGCGAATACTATCGAGGTTATGAACATCATCAAGACCATCTCCAAGGAGAGGCTGGTGCTGCTCGTAACACATGAGCGCAAGATTGCGGATTTCTATTCTGATCACATTGCGGAGATTCAGGATGGTAAGATCATCAAGGCTTATAACAACGATTCGTCGAAGTATCTGGATTATCAGCTTGAGAACAAGATATATCTCAAAGATATGCCTGTACAGAAGGATTTTGTGCAGGATGGAGTGAAGGTTAATCTGTACAGTGACGAGGAGAGAGGAACTGATATCAAGATTGTTATCAGGGGCGGCAATCTCTACATCGACACTGGCGGAGCGTTCAATGTAGTAGACGAGAAGTCGAACGTTGAGCTGATTGATGATCACTATTCGATGATGGATGCCAGCATCTATGAGGACAATGAGTTCAAGTACGATGCGCATTTGCCGGAGAATTTCAAGGCGAAATACACATCGCTGTACACACCGCTCAATCTCGTGAAGACTGGATTCAAGACGATTGCAAGCTTCAAGAAGATGAAGAAGGCACTGCTCGTGGGATTCGTGTTTGCCGCTATGTTTGCTTTTATGGCGGTCAGCAACATCATGGGAATTATGGAGGTTAAGGAATCTGACTTCCTGACAACTAACGAGCATTACATCACAGTAACTAACACCAAGCACGATGTTAACCTGATATCTCAGGTGGCTGAACTTGAAGGAATCCGGTACGTGCTCGTAGGTCCATCGAAGTATTCGTTCAAGATTCCTCTTGATGATTACCTTCAGACCACAAATGCAGTAGCGGAGCTCAATGCGTCACTGACCTATCTCGACACTCTCGATGAGAATTCAATCATACTCGGTAAGATGCCAGAGGGTGTTCACGAGGTAGTGCTCGACAAGATGGTAATCGACAAGTTTCTCTCTGCAAAGAGCGGAGTCTCGGCAGGCGTATTCACAGCCGAGCAGTTCATCGGCCGAAAGATCAAGGTTCCAAACCTGCTTTTCGATTACATCATCGTAGGAATCTGTGACACTAACTCGCCATCTCTCTATGTCAACAGCAACCAGTCGACATTCATCATCACAAATGCCAACCCTGCACAGGAGGCATCTGGAATGTTCATGGATTACGGAGAAGAGGATACATCAAGTGATGTAGTGTCATACAGTCTGAAATCTTCATCCGTTAAGATTACAAAGGGTCGTGCACCAAAGGCTGATTACGAGGTAGTAGTGAGCAAGGTTCACGAAGGCGAGTACAAGCTGAATAAGACAATAGACAAGAAGTACAACAAGCATAAGCTCAAGGTTGTCGGTTTCTACTCGGGCGGAGGCCAGGAGGAGAAGTATTATGTAAGCGACCATACCACACTGCTCAACTATATTGCTAAGCAGAAGCAGTTCCAGGTATATGCTGAAGACACAGCCGCTCTCAAGGCAACACTCGATGAGGAGAATATCTCATCTAAGATCAACTACGATAGAGACAGAGCCAACTACATCAAGCAGATGATGACATCTCTCAAGTCGTCACTCGCTGTAGCTGCAATCCTGCTCCTCGTATCACTTATAGAGATGTTCCTCATGCTCAGATCATCCTTCCTCGCTCGAATCAAAGAGGTTGGAACAATGAGAGCGATTGGACTCAAGAAGCGCGACATCTACAGAATGTTTGCAGGAGAGATTCTCGTAATCTCAGTACTGACCTCAATTCCAGGAATAGCCCTCATGTACTACATCCTCAGCAATGTAGTCAAGATCACGCCATTCCTCGAGTCGCAGTACATGATCAATCCGTTCGTGGCATTGATTGCATTCGCGTTCGTGATATTCTTCAACCTCTTGGTTGGACTTGTTCCGGTATTCCGTACTATGAGACGTACGCCGGCAGAGATTCTGGCTCGTACCGACATCTAAGTTTGACTTTTTGTCTGTGGCTTTGTCATCTACACGCTTCCGGCTCACGTACTTAGCCAAATGCTGATGAGGATTCGAAGGGACTTTTGATGTGTTCGAAATGCGATGCTTTTTGACGTTGTGTTCGCAAAAGAAGTGGGGGATATGATATAATTGCAACATAAATATGCGCGAAAGAAGGGGTAACCTAATGAGCAAAGTAACTAGAGAAGAGTACGTAGGAATGACTGGTAATTTCATTCATGATATTATCGACAATGATCTGGAGACAGGCAAGCATTCGGAGATCATCACAAGATTTCCGCCAGAGCCTAATGGATACCTCCACATCGGTCATGCTAAGTCAATCTGCCTGAACTTCGGTACTGCGCTGAAGTATGGTGGAAGATGTAATCTCAGATATGATGATACAAATCCTGTTAAGGAGGATATGGAGTATATCAACTCAATCGAGGAGGATGTACGATGGCTCGGTTTCGAGTGGAGTGAGAGACTTTGGGCGTCAAACTACTTCGATACAATGTACGAGGCTGCTATCGAGCTGATCAAGAAGGGTAAGGCTTATGTATGTGAGCTTTCGCCTGAGCAGATTAAGGAGTACAGAGGAACTCTGACAGAGCCTGGTAAGGAGAGCCCATATAGAAACAGAAGCATTGAGGAGAACCTCGATCTTTTCGAGAGAATGAAGAATGGCGAGTTCGAGGATGGAAGCATCTGCCTCAGAGCTAAGATTGATATGTCATCCCCTAACATCAACATGAGAGACCCTGTTATCTACAGAGTAGTTCATGAGACACACCACAACACAGGTGACAAGTGGTGCATATACCCAATGTACGATTTTGCTCATCCTATCGAGGATGCGATCGAGGGAATCACACATTCAATCTGCACACTCGAGTTCGAGGATCACAGACCTCTCTACGACTGGGTTGTTAACGAGGTTGGTTTCTGGACAAACCCACCTAGACAGATCGAGTTCGCTCGTCTGAACGTAACAACGATGATCATGTCAAAGAGATACCTCAAGAGACTGGTTGACGAGAAGCTGGTTGAGGGATGGGATGACCCAAGACTCTCAACAATCGCAGGAATCCGCCGCCGTGGATATACACCAGAGGCAATCCGTAAGTTCTGTAACGATATCGGAGTATCAAAGGCTGATTCAACACTCGACATCGCACAGCTCGAGTCATGCATCAGAGATGACCTGCAGTACAAGGTAGAGTCAAGACACGTGGTTACAAACCCAATCAAGGTAATCATCACTAACTATCCTGAGGGACAGGTTGAGACGGTTCCTGTTGAGAATAATGGTAAGGTTGAGGAGCTCGGCAAGAGAGAAGTACCTTTCGGTAGAGAGCTCTGGATTGATGGAGACGACTTCATGGAGGTTCCAGAGAAGAAGTACTTCAGACTTTACCCGGGCAATGAGGTTCGTTTCAAGGGCGCATACTTCGTAACATGCAACGAGGTTGTACACAACGAGGACGGCAGCATCAAGGAACTTCATTGCACATATGACCCTGCAACAAAGGGTGGAGACGGTGATCGTAAGGTTAAGGGAACTATCCACTTTGTTGAGGCTACAACAGCTGAGAAGATTAAGATCCGTGAGTACGGATATCTCATGAAGGAGAATGAGGAGGGCAAGCTAGAGTTTGACCCAGAGTCACTGAAGGAGACTTGGGGATATGCAGAGCCATCAATCGCTGAAGTTGAGGCAGGTGAGCGCTTCCAGTTCTTCAGAAAAGGCTACTACATCGCAGACTCCAAGCTCACTACTGCTGATGAGAAAGTATTCAACAGCATCGTAGGGCTCAAGAGCTCCTGGAAGAAGTAGAATAGATTACATCAGAACCGCTCGCCGATTACTCGGCGGGCGTTATGACTATAGGAGGCAAAACTATCAGCGGTATTTTTGAAGCGATACTGAATTTCTCGGTCAGCAATCCGGCGCTGGCCTGTCACATAACCACCGTGCTCAGGTGGGTATTTGTCGTGCTCGCAGTCTACATCCTCGTGAGATGTATTATGTCGCTGCTCTCGACAAGAGCTACTCCTGAAGTGTGGGGATATTTCTATGTGCAGGACGGACAGAGCTATCCGATTACTCACTGGGAGAATATCATCGGACGCTCGAATTCTGCGGACCTCTCAATTCCGCTCAAGACCATCTCTAAGACACATGCGATGCTCATCAGACGTCCGAACGGCAAGTGGATGTTCAAGGATTTGAACTCCAAGAACGGAACAGTAATCAACGGCGTGCAGCTCATACCTAGCAAGCGCTACCTGATTAACGCTGGAGATGAGATTGTGATGGGTGGAGTGCACTGCACACTGGCCGCAATGAGCGTCGAAGAGACCATCAACATCAAGCACATGCGAAGCCTCGACAAGGAGCCAATCGCACCTTGGAAGATATTGATTGCGATCACAGTTTTCCAGGCACTCGCAATCGTTCAGCTCATAATCGGTATGGGAAGCGATATGAACTTCAGCTCTATGCTTGCAATAGTTCTTCTCTGCGCACTCATGTGGGGCTATGTAATGCTATTCAAGGCTCTCGGCCGTAAAGGTTTCGAGATGGAGATGATAGCCTTCTTCATGTCGACCATCAACCTGGTGGTCACCGCATCGTCAGCACCATACAGCACACTTAAGCAGTTCATTGCAATCGCACTGGGACTATGCCTGATGGTATTCATGTGCATTGTGCTGAGAGATATTCAGAGATCGAAGCAGATCAGACCGCTTCTTGCGGGACTCTCTGTTCTGCTCCTGATAATCAACCTCGTATTCGGCTCTCTAAGATATGGTGCATCAAACTGGGTAGAGATTGGTGGCATTACAATACAGCCGTCCGAGCTCGTTAAGCTTGCGTTCATCTGCATAGGTGCGGCTTCGCTCGAGGAGCTATACAATAAGAAAAACATCATAGTATATGCGTTGTTCTCCCTCTTCTGCCTTGGCTGTCTTGCCATCATGGGAGATTTCGGAACAGCGCTGATCTTCTTCGTAACCTATCTGGTAGTATCATTCCTTAGAAGCGGAGACTTCTCGAAGCTGATACTCACCGTAGTAGGTGCGGGAATCATGGGAATTATGGTGCTCAGATTCAAGCCATATATTGCGAGTCGATTCGCAACCTGGGGTCATGTCTGGGAGTATGCAGACAGTACGGGCTATCAGCAGGTAAGAACAATGGCTTTCGGAGCAGGTGGCGGTCTGCTCGGAGTTGGAGTGGGCAACGGCTCTCTCAAATACGTAGGAGCATCGAATACTGACCTGGTATTCGGCTTCGTTATGGAGGAGTGGGGATTCATCATCGCAGTGCTTCTTGTGCTCTGCTTGATTACACTCTGCCTCTTCGCTGTTAATTCAATCATGGCTGGACGCTCAACATTTTTCACAATCGGAGCTTGTGGAGCGGCATCAATGATGCTCTTCCAGACCATGCTCAATATCTTCGGTGCAGTCGATCTCTTCCCACTGACAGGAGTAACCTTCCCGTTCGTATCTGTAGGAGGAACGAGTATGATCGCATCGTGGGGAATGCTGGCCTATTTCAAGGCCGCGGATATGCGTAAGGATGCGAGTCTCGCGATAAGAAGGGAAGTGGACAATGCGTAAGCTTGAAAGAAGAGCCACAATATGTCTCGCCCTTGCTGCAGTGCTATTCATGGGCATAGTGGTCTTCGGTTGGCGCTTTGTCACCAATGGAGGCGAGTGGGCGAGCTTCTATGGCAACACACAGATATATACCAACGGTCAGATTAACCGTGGCACAATATATGACAGAAATGGCACTATGCTGCTTAACTGCACCAAGAGTGGCATAGAATATCCTCAGGATTCAACCCTGAGAAAAGCTACTCTCCATGCGGTGGGAGATCCTGCCGGCAATGTTGCTACTGGTGCGATTAATGTGTATAAGAGTGAGCTCATAGGATATGATCTCATCAACGGTACATATAATACGACTGCAGAGGGTAAGAATATCTATCTATCAATCGATGCGGAGGCTAACAGGGTAGCGTACAACGCGCTCAACGGCAGAGAAGGAACTGTAGGAGTTTTCAATTACAAGACTGGCGAGATTATGTGTATGGTATCCACACCAACGACTGACCCAGCGTATCCATCGAGCACATCGCCTGAGTCAGCGGTATACTTCAACACCTTCCTAATGGGAGCGTTGACACCTGGCTCTACACTGAAGCTGGTGACTGCGGCAGCGGCATATGATACGCTCGATGATATTGAGAATTTCAGCTTCACCTGCGATGGAACTAACAGATACGAAGGTGAGAAGATTCCTTGTACTGGAGTTCACGGCACAGTCAACTTCGAGACATCACTTGCGAAGTCATGTAATGGAGCCTTCGGTTCTCTCACAAGACAGATTGGCCCTGGCCAGATGATGAACTACGCAGAGAAGGCTGGCCTCACTGATTCAATCGATGTTGACGGAATCCACACAGCGAAGGGACAATTCACCTTCCCTGATGATTCTCCTATCAACCTCAGCTGGGCTGGCATCGGACAGTATCAGGATCTGGTTAATCCATGTGCAATGATGGTCTATGTTGGATCGATTGCTAACGAAGGGCAGGCTGTTCAGCCAACTCTTCTCAAGAATTCGAACTTCCTTAAGAATCTCACAGGCGGCAAATCACTTGGCAGATATCTCGCTAAGACTACTGCTGATAAGCTCAAGGAGATGATGAAGTATGACGTACAGATGACTTATGGGGAGAGTAATTTCCCTGGTCTTGATCTGTATGCGAAGTCGGGTACTGCAGAGGTTGGAACATCGGCTTCGAACTCATGGTTCGTGGGATTTATTGACAATCCTTCACATCCATACGCATTCGTAGTGTGGATTAAGGGCGGTGGAATCGGATACCAGGCAGCAGGCCCGGTTGCGAGAAGCGTGCTCAACACACTGATTGCGAACAACTAGGCGGTGAGCCGGAATATGGCGACTAAAGACAAAAGCTTTCCCATTCGGGAAAGCTTTTTTTGACTTAGAATATTAGCCGCGCTCTTTGATTGCTTCTTCGATCTGAAGAACTTTCTTCGAGAGGGAGATTCTGTATACCTCGGCAGGATTATCGAAGTCGATGCCTGTGAGGGCGACAATCTTGTCGATTCTGTACTTGAGTGTGTTGTAATGCAGGTAGAGATCCTTCGCTGTTGTTCGCAGGTTACAGAGGTGATCTGTGTAAGCGAAAAGTGTGTCGAGTCTCTCTGTGCCATTTTCCTTGTCAGACTCACGCAGTCTCAGCACCGCTGGGTGGAGCAGGTTGTCGAGATTCTGGTGCATACTGTAGTTGAATATCATGTGATACTCTGCGATGTCCTTCTGGTAGAAGATGATTGCATCCTCGATGTGCAGCATATTTCTCATTGTAGTGCACATCTTGTTCTGCATATAGTGTCTTCTTGTCTGATAGAGATCGTGGAATGGGGCGCTGACATTGGCCTTGCATCCGAACTCTGCGAGCAGTGCCTCGAAGTCCTCCTGTGAAATCTCTGGTCCGATGTACTTCATCTCGTCTGTGTCGCCGAGGATGACGATGGAGTTCTCGAACGGAATGATGAGCTCTGTCTTGAGGAGTTTCTTGAGTTTTCTCACGAAAGTATGAGTTCTATCACTGTCCATTACTGCGAGTGGCAGGTCGATTGAGATCAGGAAAAGCGTATGCTTGAGCTTCAGTCCGAAGGTCTCCTGTCTCAGCATAATCTCGTCTGGTGATGTGAGGTTCTCGTTCAGAATTGATGCGAGGAAGTCCTCTGCGAATGATGAACTCATGAGAAGATTGCCGTCGTCCTGTCTTACGCAGAGTGCGAGCTGGTTGGCAACCATAGGGATGAACTCGAGGTCGAACTCACTGAATGTGTGGTTGTTCTCGAGTACCATAAGGTAGCCTGTTATCTTACCACCGATAACGAGCTTGGCAGTGGCCTGTCTGTGAACTGTGTTCAGCAGAATCTTGTCATCGATGACATTATTCTGATTAGAGAGGAGATCCGAGTCATCGCCCTTAATTCTCTTAAGTGTACCTGCGAAGTCTGGTGGCATTGCACCGTTTGACTCAGCGAAAGTCCACTGTGGCTCGTTCTCGATTGTGTCGAAACCTACCTTGGCTGTGATTCTGAAGTTCGAATCAGTGAGGGCGATAGGATTGCCAATCTCCTGATATGCATATTCCATGATAGCCTCAACTGGCATCTTGCCGAGTGAGTGCTGCTGGAGTGTAATGCCGGCAGCGCCGATTCTGGCACCGGCAGAAAGATCATTCAGAATTGATGTTGTTACCATATAGAGGTCTTCCTGGCTGAAGACAACTATAAGATTCTTACGTGTGACGAGCTTATCAGCCGCAGCGGAATCGGCAGCACATACAATCGCATTCTGAATATACGCATGAGCGTGGTTTCTGTAATCATCATATGAGCAGATGTACAGGTAATTATCAGAAGGATTGAGATCGTCCTTTGAGAAATGTTTGATACCGCTTATTCCAGCGTCGGCGTTATGACTTAGTAGTATTGCGTCTGCTGGCAGATATGAAGGCATATCTGAGAATGCTACTTTAGCGAACATATTAGTAACCCCTAGTGAATTTGATATCGCAATTCGTACAAATATACGAATATACACTATTAATATAAAACGCTTTGCATTTTTTTGCAAGAAAAAAGGACGGAACTTTCGTTCCGTCCTCATAGTTTTTGATGCTTAGTGATTAAGCGTTTGCTGTCTTCTTTCTCTTGATTACGTTGAGTACTGCAAAGAGGAGTACGAATCCAACGAGGAGAGCAATCCATGGGCTCTTCATGAATCCAGCGATGATGAATGAAACTGTTGATACTGACATAACTGTAAGTGCGTATGGGAGCTGTGTCTCAACGTGGCTTACGTGGTTACATCCAGCACCAGCACCTGCCATGATTGTTGTATCTGAGATTGGTGAGCAGTGGTCTCCGCAAACTCCACCTGCCATGCAAGCTGAGATTACTGGGATCATGAGCTCTGGCTGGCTCTCTGTGATAGCGAGTGCGATTGGAATGAGGATTCCGAATGTTCCCCATGATGTTCCTGAAGCGATTCCGAGTCCGCATCCGATGAGGAAGAGGATTGCTGGAATCATTGCGAGGAAGCCGTTACCGAAGTGGCTAACCATTGCAGCAACGAAGTCTGCAAGTCCGAGTCCGTCTACCATAGCCTTGAGTGACCATGCGAGTGTCAGAACGAGGATAGGTGAAGCCATCTGTCTGAGTCCCTCTGGTACACACTCCATGCACTCTGTGAACTTGATTGTTCTTCTGCATACGTAGTAGATAACTGTGATTACAAGAGATACTGTGCTTCCGAGAGCAAGACCTACTGAAGCATCGCAGTTAGCGAATGCGTTGATGAAGTTCTCGCCGCTGAAGAATCCGCCACTGTAGATCATACCGAGGATGCAGCATACGATGAGTACGAATACTGGGATGAGAAGGTCAGCAACGATTCCGTCCTGGTGTCCCTCGTCCTCTGATACAGGGTTGATTGCCTCTCCTGTTGTGAAGAGGTCGCCATTCTGAATAGCGTTCATCTCATACTTAGCCATCTTGCTGTAATCGAGCTCCATTGATACGAGCAAGATCATCATAGCAATTGTGAGGAGTGCGTAGAAGTTGTAAGGGATAGCCTTGATGAATACTGTGAATCCGTTCTGTCCCTCTACGAAACCACTTACTGCAGCAGCCCATGATGAGATAGGTGCGATGATGCAGATAGGAGCAGCTGTTGAGTCGATGAGGTAAGCAAGCTTAGCTCTTGAGATGTTGAATCTGTCTGTCAGAGGCTTCATAACGCTTCCTACTGTCAGGCAGTTGAAGTAGTCATCTACGAAGATGAGGCAGCCGAGTCCGATTGTTGAGAGCTGAGCAGCCTTTCTTGACTTAACCTTTGTAGCAGCCCAACGACCGAAAGCCTTTGAACCACCAGACTTGTTCATCATAGCTACGAGCATTCCGAGAACTACGAGGAATACGATGATTCCCATATTGTAGCTGTCAGAAAGTGAAGCGATGATTCCGTTAACGAGAAGCTGGTCAAGAACACCGCTGAGGCTTGGTCCAGCGTAGAGGATTGCTCCTGCAAGAACACCGAGGAAGAGTGAGCTGTATACTTCCTTAGTGATGAGAGCAAGTCCGATAGCGATCAGTGGTGGAAGAATTGACCATATTGTTGCATATACAGCAGGTGTATCGTCCCCTGCGAGTGCCATGATTGGCATAGCTGTTACCATCAGAGCTGCGAGTCCGATGATATAGCCGAGTCGATTTCTCTTTGTCATGTTGTCCCTCCAATTAATATTTACACAAAGAATAGAAAATGCCATGAATAACGTACTGAACGTATCCATGGCAATATAAGACAATTATCCATTGATAGCGCTCCACTTACGTGACAGTCTGTCGCATCTTATTACGACAGCCCAGGGTGTGTATTGGTTGCACATCCTTCGGCGAATTTCCCTTTCTTCAGCAGCAGTCTTCCGAACTATAGCTGGCTGAGTACTGATAAAATCCGC
Organism: Bacillota bacterium; assembly: GCA_029101005.1. Taxonomy (GTDB): domain Bacteria; phylum Bacillota; class Clostridia; order Peptostreptococcales; family Anaerovoracaceae; genus Crickella. Next base: position 24,089 of record JAQXQE010000025.1, read on the forward strand.
GACCTCTATCCAGATGTTATTCATTTTGCTTACACATTATCTACTTATATATATGACTTGTCAAGTGTTAATTTGTTTTTTAACACAAAAAATACGAGAAATTTGCGTACACGTGTTTCTGTCGACGCATTTTCTAGCTATAATATATACAGATATTATTTCTGACACAGAAATGGGGTGCGATATGACAGCTATTGGAGATAGAGAAGCACTTCTCACGAAGGAAGAACTGCTCGCGGCGGTAGCCGGAAGAGCCAAAGGCGAACGCCTTTGTTTTCGCGATAGAGTAATAGAGAACGCAGACCTTAGTGGCTGCGATCTGAGTAATATAGATTTCAGCGGAACGACTTTCAATAATGTGTGCCTCGATGGAGCCAATATGGACGGCTGCAGCATTCACAAGACCTGGTTTACGGAGAGCACGCTTCGCAATGTCAAGCTGACCAATGCGGATATGACCGAGGCGGGCTTAAGATATATCGATATAAGCGGAACGGACATCTCGGGCTCTAATCTTTATGCGGCTATTCTCGAGTATACGAATCTCGAGGGTGTGACTGACGATGAGAATACCCAGTGGTACAGAATGATATGTCCGCCAGAGGGCAAGGCCTTCGTTGCGTGGAAGTGCGTAATTGGAATGAGGGTTGTACAGCTTCTCATTCCTGCAGAGGCGAAGCGTGTTATGGCAACTCGCGAGACTGGACGCTGTAATCTGGCGAAGGTTCTTTCGATTAAGAGCATCGACGAGACGGAGTCCTTCGATTGGGCGCAGTCGACTGTCGATCAGGATTTCTTCTATGAAGTCGGTAAATGGGTCGAGCCTGCAAACGGTTTCCAGGAGGATCGCTGGATGGATTCATCTCAGGGAATTCACTTCTTCCTAGAACGCCAGCAGTGCGTCGATTATATGACGAAATAGCTTCGGCTTGAAAAAAATCGCCGAAAGTGGTACATTAATATAGTTATATCAATGAAGTAATAAGGAGGAGCCTTAATGAGAACCCTAATGATGGCAGCCAGCATTGCCATGGTAATGACAGGAACCTTCTGCATCGCGAACGCCAGCGTAGCTTTTGCTTCAACGGCCTTCGTTGTAGGAGTGATTATGTGCTTCGTAGGAATCGTCGAGCTGCTCGTTTCGAGAAATACAAGTATTAATGAAGATAGAGGCGATATGAACTTCCCTGTAAGTGGAATGATTCTTGTCCTTGTGGGAGTATCAGTTCTCTCAGGAGTAGTTGCAGAGGACGTAACAGTAGCTGTTCTCTTCGCGTTCATCGTAGCGCGTGACGGCTTCATCGACATCTTCGGTCTTGGCACTAACTTCGCAGAGCAGGACATCGACGAGAAGATTACATTCGCGGTTGGAAGCCTTTCTGTGCTTGTTGCGGTATATATGCTCTACAACAGCATGCTGCTGAACCTTCCAACTCAGATGCTCGTAGGATTCGTAATCATCCTTATGGGAATCAGAAGATTCAGAGCTGCAATGCAGATCAACTATACACACCCTGGATTCCTCACCGGTAACGAGGAGAAACTTGCGGACGCACAGCGCGAAGAGAAGCGTGCGATGGCTAAGGCTAAGGAAGGAATCAGAGAGAGTAAGGAAGCACAGCGCAGAATCGAGAAGATCAAGCACGATATTGCGGTCGAGAGAAAGAATATGGACGACACCGCAATCCGCAAGAAGCTTCAGTAGACTATATCAGCGTTAAAAGCCCTCCGCATCACGCGGAGGGTTTTGTATTGCGTCACTTCTCCAGCTCCGAGAGGCGTTCTATATATTGTGGCCATTCTTAGAAAATAGAACAATAGACAGTATGCGATTTTGTTCGTTCGCCCTATTCTGAACAATCTCAAAAAATATTGAATTATTTCGTCTTAAAGTGTTGACATCGTTCGGAGTTAGGAGTATTATAAACAAGCTATCGCATTTGAGCCTTGCACAGCAGCTTAGCTCAAAAAAAGATTGCAAAAATAGCAGAAACTGCTTGACAGAGTCTTCTGTCTGCGGTATACTAAAAAGTTCGCTGAAAGAATTCTTTCGGCGAGGAACATTGAAAACTTCATAGTGTAGAACCGGTCTATGAACGAGACGGCAGAGTAATCTGCAAGATCTCATTCAAAAGATCAGTATAAGAGACAATGATACAACAATGTATTATCGTCCCTGTACAATTCAAAACACAACAATGATTCTAAAGAATCGCAAAGCGCAAATGCGCATCCTGTAAAAGGAAACTTTTAGATATTAAGACTTCGGTCTTTATATACCATTTATTAAGAGTTTGATCCTGGCTCAGGATGAACGCTGGCGGCGTGCCTAATACATGCAAGTCGAGCGAGAATCTGACAATTGAAGCTTCGGCAGAT
>JAQXQE010000026.1 GCA_029101005.1 Bacillota bacterium
CCTCCTGTTACTTTTGATAGTGATGCGGTCGCCAAACCGTCACTATTGTAACAGAGGTTTTTTAATTCTCGAACATTTACTAAAGTTTTATTTACTCACCCCTGGTAGAACCAGGGGTTTAAGTCTAGCTAAAGCGCCAATTAAGAAAAGCGTGGCAGAAGCCACGCTTTTATATATTCTATTCTTCTATACTCTCGCCCATCTCTGCCGCATACGCTTCATCGAAAGCCTTCTTTGCCTTGAGATACTCCTTATGCTTCTTCTGATATCTATTCTCGGCTTTCGCCGCCTTCTTGACCAGTGCAGGATAGTCGATTCCTATCTTCTCTCCAGCCCTCTGCAACTTTCGATTCGCTATATCGAGATTAAGTCTTGCCTGAATCAGGTCCGCGGACTCGCAGGCATACTTGACATCCGCAGTCTTTGCAGCCTCATATGCCGCTTTTGCATCGTCTCTGAACTGCTTAAGATCAGCTCTGAACTGCGCTGTAGTAGTCAGCTTGGCCCCACTTCCATTCACACCGAACTCCTGCACGTGTGAAGGTGCAGGACTGCCCTTGACAGTATAGCCGTAGCCTGTAGTCGTTCTGCCAGTTGCACGAATGTTACGAAAATGCGGACCGTTTGTAGCCGCCTCATTATCGTACCAGATTACCCAGGCCTGCGAGGTGCTCATACCGTAAGCAAGATTCTCATCCTCCCAAGGTCCGTAGTTCGGTCCGATAACTCTACGCGAATAAGTATGCGAAAGACTGTGATCAGACGCATATACCGCCGCACCGACAGCCGCCGCAGTCATTAGATTGTAATCAATCTTTCTGTTCACATTGCCGAGACTGTTACTCTTGTCGATCTGATAAGACGCAGTCATCAGGTGGTCATAAGTCAGTGCATCGTTAAGAGCTGAAGCGAAAAGCCCTGTGCTCGCGGCTGCTCTTGTGCTTGAGCTTGCTCTCGCCTTCGCGGTCCAGTATTCTATGCTGGTGCTCGCTCTGCTGTTGAGAAATTCCCTACCGCAGTTCACATAGTTGTTTCTGGCCTCTGCAAGTTCTGCTGCAACATTTGCCTTGGCCTCCTGATACTCCTTCTCCTTGCGGGCAAGTTCAATATTCTCCGCCATCGCTCTCTCGACAATATCGTCAGCCTTGATACCGTAGAGTATCAGCTTACGCTCCGCCTTCTCAATTTCCTTATTAAGTTCATCTCGCTTCTCAAGAGCCGCTATCTCCTTGGCTCTCGCCTCTTCCATTGCCGTCTTAAGCGCAAGAGTCTCCTCCGTAAGTTCAGCCGTCTCAATTGACTCATTTGCCTTAGCCCTTGTCGCAATCATGCCTACAGCAAGAACAACAAGCAACAGTAAGACTACAAGTTCTGCGAGTATTATTCTCTTCTTTCTACGCATATACTCTAATCCTGCTCTATCTCATCAAGTCTCACGATATTACTATTCTCAAGAGCCGCATCATCGATGACTCTGATTACTGATGCGAAAGGATCTGCCGCATCGCAACCATCATATACGAATGCAAACTGCACCGGGCTTTTCACATCTCCGAGACAATCAAAGAGGGCATCGAGATTGCATCCATAGTATGAAGGGAACTCAAGTTCCTCACCGATATGTCTAAGCACATCCTCTGCAGAAGCGAACTCCGTCTGTCTCATTACAAGAATCTTCATATCCGCCTCCTAATACAACTGCTCAAAAGATTCGTAGTGATCCTTCGTATAGTACACCTTACCGGACTTCGTATAGACGAGTCTCTCCGGACCTCGGTCGTCACCCGCATAGTTGACATCGCACTCATAGTAGTACTCGCCATCTGGGAGCAGTCCCTCGTAATTACCGTAGCGATTGCCACCTATGCACTTGCCGATTGAATCCATTGGGTTGCCTCCCTGCCAGCCGAGTTCCTGAGCCTCACTCTTTGTAACATAGTTGTCAGGCAGATGGTGGAATTCATTGATGTACGCTGCAACCTCAGTTTCGTTATAGTATTCGACATCCTCAACAATTGAAGTTCCATCTCCACCTCCTCTTGGAATCAGAAGCAGACAGGTTACTGCAAAGAGCAGTATCAGTGTCAGAAGTGGCGTCTTCTTAGCTTTTCTTCTTCTCATAGTCTTCTCCCGTATAAATGACATAATTATACACATATATTATAGCACACAAAAACAGCTTCTTGATGAAGCTGTTTTGCACACATCCTATTTCTTACGTCTGATGTTCTTCACAAAGAGACCGTGCTTGTTGCAGTAGAAGTATACCTGCTTCGTCAGGCTCGTCTTGAAGCGAGCCTCTGCACTACCCTCAGGATAGAGCTTAGTCATCTCAATTCTGTTGCCAGCTACTGCTGCAATAAATGAGATGTAGTGTTCTTTGGTCATTGGATGATCAACTGTCACATAGTACTCGTCCTCAACAGGCTCGATGTTAATCTGATGCTCATTCTCATCATCGTCAATCGCCTCCGCTTCGAGTGCCGGAAGCACGATTCCACAGCAGCTGATTACAGCCTCTCCTGCCGCAATCATCACATTGCCGCAGACTGGACATACATAGAACTTGCTTCTGCTCATATTGAAAGCTCTGTTGTTATTAGTCACGCTCTCACCCGAGAGAAGTTCTATGGTCGAAAGGCCGAGTGCCTGTGCAAGCGGTTCCAGGAGAGTAATATCCGGATAGCTCCTGCCAGTCTCCCACTTCGATACTGCTTTATCACTAACACCGAGGCGCTCAGCGAGTTCTGCCTGAGTCAAGCCTATGCGCTCTCGATTATTCTTAATCGCATTGCCAGTTACATACTGATTCATATCTTTGTTCCTCCTTCCATCTGAATATTACCATTGCAATTGCGGCTTGTGTACCTACCAGCGGTAGAATGGTGTATAATCAGCCTTGTATCAAAGGAACACTTTGTATAGGAGATTATGATTATGCAAGATATCATCAGAACAAGACGAAGCGTCCGCACTTTCGACGGTCGTCCACTCAAGGCAGAGGACCTCGATAAGCTCAAGACCTTCGTCACAACGATAGAGAATCCGTACGGCATCCCTGTGGAATTCCACTTCCTTGATGCAGCTGAGCACGGACTCTCAAGCCCTGTTATCACAGGCGAACAGCTCTACGTCGGAGCTACCGTGCCTAAAGTTCCACATGCGGAGGAAGCCTTCGGCTACAGTTTCGAGCAGCTTGTTCTCTACGCTTGGTCGCTCGGCATAGGTACAACCTGGATTGCGGGCACATTCAAAAGAGAGAAATTCGAAGAAGCCTTCAACAAAGCCGAGGATGAGTATATGTTCTGCGTAAGCCCGCTCGGCTATCCTGCTTCCAAGATATCTATCAAAGAAAGCATTATGCGAAAAGGCTGCAAGGCCGACTCCCGTCGCCCTGCATCTGAACTTTTCTTCGATACTGAGTTCGGCAAGCCGCTCGATATGGCATCATGCGCACAGGCTGACTCCTTCGAAATGCTCAGACTCGCCCCTTCTGCTGTGAATAGACAGCCTTGGCGAGTAGTCCGCACCGGCAATGATTATCATTTCTATGTACAGCACACCAAGGCAGCTTCCCTCGAGGAGGAGTGGTCAATTCACACAGTTGACCTCGGTATTGGCCTCTGCCACTTTATGGGTGAAGCAGGTGGCAAGCTCATCATTGAGAATCCAGGCATCACTACGCCTGCCCTCGCAAAATACATTGCAACAGTGAGAACAGATGAAATATAGAAGATTAGGCAAAACTGAATTACAAGTGAGCGCCATCGGCATGGGCACCCTCACCATGGGCTTCTCCCAGAAAAATCTCTCTATCGAGGAAGGCTCTTCAATTATCCGATATGCTGTAGATTGCGGAATCAATTTCCTCGATACAGCTCAGTACTACGACACATACAGATACCTCAAACCTGCACTCGACAGCCTCCGCACTGATGGAGCTGAGCTCCCATATATCTGTAGCAAGACTCTCGAGCCAGATTACGAAAGCGCAAAAGCAGCTGTACTCGAGTGTCTAGACGAACTTGCGCTTGATCGAATCGATGTCTTCCTTCTCCACGAAGTCAGAGGATGCGCCGACTTCGAGAACAGACTCGGTGCATGGAAGGCGCTTATAGACCTGAAAGCGGAGGGCCTGATTGGCGCAATCGGCATCTCTACGCACCATGTTGACGCTTGCGTCTACGCCTCAACTCTCGACGAATGCGACGTGGTTTTCCCTCTCATCAACAAGGCAGGTCTTGGAATAAGAATCTGCACTGATGAGGGCGACCGCATCGGGAATCGTGCTGAGATGGAGCGCGCCATAGATATATGTGTCGAAGAAGACATGGGAATTTTCACCATGAAAGCCTTTGGCGGCGGTAACCTCGTCGAGGATTACCGAGACTGTCTCGACTACGCTACTTCAATCAACGGCAATTCCTGCGTTATGGTTGGAATGGCATCCCGAGATGAGGTCGATGCAGCTATCGCATATATCGACGATTGCCTTGATGCAGATTACAGACCGGATGTCAGCAGTAAGAGGCTGATGATTGACCAGAGCGATTGCGAAGCTTGCGGCACATGTAAGGAGCGCTGTGTCAGCCAGGCAATCTACTGGAATGCGAACGGACTCGCATCAATTGACGCGGGCAAATGTGTCCGCTGTGGCTACTGCGCACCAGTCTGCCCAGTCCGCGCAATAATACTGCTTTAAGTTTGATAAGACAGGAACTCACTCTCCCGCGCGTGAGTTCTTACCTATACCTGCAACATAGTCGAAAGCCACTGGCAGTTGCCAGTGGCTTTCGATTAACAAATGTATGTGTGGATTACCTTAACTCTGCCAACTTGGCAAAGGTCTTCCTGTTAGTCTTGTAGAGATCCTTGAAGATTGCGAACTCCTTGTCGTATATCTTCTTGTTCTCCACATTTGGTTTGAAGCAGTGCTCAACTCTGATCATACTCTTGATGTCGCGCACTGAATCGATGAGTCCAAGGCCTACCGCCATCAGAGCGGCTGCTCCAGTTGAGCCAGCGTTCTGAGGTGACTCTACTACCTCTATTGTCTTGCCTGTGATGTCAGCAAGAATCTGAGCAATTGCTGCAGTTCTTGCACCGCCGCCTGCGAGGCGGAGCACTTTGGATGTTCGAACGAGCTTGTTCATACAGCTCATCTGCCATCTGAGATGGAGGCATACGCCTTCGACAACAGCCCTGTACATCTGGGCTGCATCAGTATCAAGTCCGATTCCAACAAACACTCCTCTCGAATTCGGATCCTCGAACGGACATCTGTTGCCATGAATCCAAGGTGCGAAGATCAGTCCGTTGCTACCAGCTGGGACTTCCTCAATTCTGCGGCCGAGCTCCTCGAATGAAAGCGCGCCACCAAAGAGGTTGTTACGAGCCCACTCGAAGCATTTGCCTGCGGTCTCGAGCTCAGCGAAGCAGTTGAATGCATCAGGATCTACGCCCACGATTGAAGCGATGCTAGTTGTTGGACCGAGTTTCTGCTTTGTTGTAACTGTACCAACCCAGCCAGAAGTGCCGAGGTACATGTGGGTGTCGCCAGGCGCAACTGCACCAGCACCGACACCGATAAGAGAAGCATCTCCACCACCCGAGAATACTGGTGTACCAGCGACTATGCCGAGTGCATCAGCAGCTTCAGAAGTAAGTCCGCCGACTACATCAGTACTGAGTACAATCTCAGGCAGATGCTTCAAATCAACCTCGAATATATCACAAAGTTCTGCGTTGAAGCAATTCTGACCTTCTCTTGTGTCGTAGAGCAGCGTTCCAAAAGCGCTATCCCTTGACATAGTGAATCTGCCAGTCGCCTTAGCCGTAAGGAAATCCTTAGCATCCAGCCATTTATAGACCTTGGCGAAGATCTCAGGCTCGTTATCAGCGACCCATCTGTATCTCCAGATAGGATCCTTGACACTGCAGGATACAGCACCAGTATATCTGATGGATTTCTGCAGAATATCCGCATTCATTCCCATCACCTTGACACCGCTGTGAAGGCCCTTATCAATTTGCTCGCCTCCGCGATTGTCCATATAGCTCATAGCATTGCGAACTGGATTGCACTTGTCATCCACAAGAACAACAGCCTGCATCTGAGCACAGAAAGATATACCCTTGATATCCTCTGCAGGAATACCCCTCGATGCGAGTAGTCTTCTGGTCGTCATACACATAGCAGCCCACCACTGAAGCGGATCCTGCTCAACACCGCCGTTGTCGAGGACATAAAGATCGTAGCTCTCCTCCTCACCGGCAACAAGCTTAATAGGCTCACCCTTATCAATGTCAAAAAGACAGGTCTTCAGTCCAGTCGTTCCTATATCATAAGAAATTACATACATACACAGGCCCCTTACTTGCTCTTAAGCTTCGAATACTTCTTCTTGTATATCATATGCATCATTCTGCACTCAATTCCATTAATCGGCTTGCCGCCAGTCTTCTCCGCAGTAGACGCCGCAAGAACATTCTTATGAACCACCATTCTCACAGCCTCGACATCCTCACCGCACTCCGCAGCAAGTCTCTCCGCGTCATAGTCCGTCATATCGAGGTGCGGACCGAACATCTGCGCGAAGTCGTCGAGATATGCCCTCAGTCTGTGGCCATGCCAGCTCTCTGCGTCGATTCTCTCAATCACCTCTCGGCAGACATCCTCAAGTTCTCTCGCCGCGGTAAAAGCCTCGGCGTAATCCTTTCCGTAGCACACTGCTCCGTGGTTTGCCATAATTATCGCGTGGCTTTCTGTTCCAGCTACAGCCGAGGCGACATTTTTCGTCAGCTTCTTTGTACCCGGAAGACCGTAGCCTGCGCAAGGTATTGAATCACCAATCAGCGGATGTTCCTTCAGAAGCGGAACCTCATCAATGCCCATAGCCGAAACAGCAGATGCATAAGTCTGATGAGTGTGAATTACAAAACCGGCCTCTGGCTTGGTCTTATAGATAGCCTGATGCACCTTCTTCTCTCCCGATGGCTTGATATCACTCTCATAGCTGAGGTCGTCCATGTCGAGGACAATTACCTCATCCTCAGTAAGACTGTGATACTCCCTTCCGCTCGCTGTGATAGCAAAATGCTTGTCATCAACCTTACGGCTTACATTACCCCAGGTTCTGGCAATGAGTCCGCTGTCACAGAGCTCAATGCCACCCCTAATTATCTCTTGTTTTATCTCATTAATCATCCCATTATCCTACCTTCCGAGGCATTTCTCGGTTCTAACTACATGCTTGAAAACATTCTCGAATCTGTTCAGTGCATCATCGATTACCTCATCTGTATCTGCCATAGATGTGTAGAGTCTTGAGCCAGCAAGCGTAACGATACCGTTTGCCATATATGCAGCACCCATTCTCTCCATTGAATCCTTGCGCTCATACATCATATCCTTCTTCTTGAGAACCTGAATGAGCGACTTAGGCAGGCAGAGTGATGAGAAGTCGAAACTCATTGCAGCTGAGCACTCAAGGTGAACGATGCTTCCCTGGTTGTAAGCAACATATGGGAGACCGTACTTGTCGATAAGGAACTTGAGACCGTCGCAGAGTCTGTCTCCAGCTCTTCCTGCAATCTCGCATGCGTTGGTTCTCTCAATCTCCTTGATAGCAGTGTATCCAGCAAGTGCTGAGAGCGGATTAGCTGCGAGAGTTCCGCCAACATAAGCCTTGTGCCCCTTGTTACCGAGACCAGCAGCCATAATGCCAGCGTACTCCTTCTTACCGCCAACTCCTCCAGCAGCTGGGTATCCACCAGCAACAACCTTACCAAAAATAGTAAGGTCTGGATCAACATCGAAGTAGCCCTGAGCACCAGAGATTCCAACTCTGAAGCCAGTTACAACCTCGTCCATGATCATCAGCGCGCCGTACTTATTGCAGAGTTCTCTTACGCCCTTGTTGTACTCCTTCGAGATAGGTCTCGTTCCCGACTCTGGGCCAACCGGCTCGACAATAACTGCGGCTGTGCCGCCTTTTAGCTTATTAATCTTGAGAACTGTCTCGAGCATATCGAGGTCATTAGGTCTAACCTCGTCTGTTGTCTTGTAAGCTCCGTGTGGGATGCCGTGCGACTCGAGGAACTGTCTTGTTCCAGGAATCTTGAGGCCGTATACCATCTGATCTGACCAGCCGTGGTATGCGCCGCCGACCTTGATAATTCTCTTATGACCAGTTGCGATTCTTGCGATACGAAGAGCTGCCATTACTGACTCGGTTCCTGAACCGAGCATTCTGAACATCTCTACGGATGGCATATGCTTGCAGATCTCTCTTGCGAGCAGGAGCTCAGGCTCACTGAGAAGTCCTGTTACAGGACCGCACTCATCGATGAGCTTCATTGCAGCCTCTTTGACAGGCTCGTAGTTCGAACCGAGGATTGTTGGTCCGCCAGCCTGAAGGAAGTCGATGTACTGATTGCCGTCAGCATCCTCGAGGTATGCACCGTTAGCCTTGTTGACTACGAGTGGGAATGGCACGTTGAACGCGAGGTTGTGCTGAACTCCACCAGGAATGTAGTTCTTAGCTTCATCATAGATTGCGAATGACTTCTGACACTTCTCATTGAAGTATTTAAGAACCTCATTCTCATAGTATTCATCACTCACCTCCCAGAGTGGTTCCCTCTGCAAGTGTCTTAATCTAGCATTAATTTCGTTAGGATCATCCCATCTTGAGATTCCACAATTTACTTTTGCCATATCTTAGTCCTCCTTCAACACAAGTGCTGTTATCTCTTTGATACTTCTGCGTGCGCCATCGAAATCCTTGGAGAAAGTGAGCGCATAGAAGCTACCCTCCAGAATGGTCAGCGCAGACTCTTCCGATATACCATCCCTAAGCCTTCCCTGCTCTGCTGCCTTCGCCAAGTAGAAGCTGATCAGTTCTCGATATCCATCTCTGAGCTCCGAGAAGCTATCCCTTCCGAGCATATACTCATAGGCAACCGATACAACATTTGGATACGCCTCAGCATCAGTCAGCATACTGTTCAAAATGAAAAGCACCGCCTCATACGGATTGGCATCATCCCCGAGTTTAGTCTCAGCCTCCTCCCTCGTATCGTTGAGAGCAGAATTAAAGATAATCCTGATAAGCTCATCCTTGCTTCCGAAATAGTTAAAGAATGAAGTCTTCGATATTCCAACCGCAGAGCAGAGCTCACGAAGCGAAGTCTCGTGATACCCCTTCTTCTCGAAGAGGTTACGAGCCGCTCGGATCATCTCCTTCTTGTTATTATCTTTCTTAATCTCCCATAGGGTCAGTTTCTTATCCATAATTCGATTATATGGAAGTTTTGTACTGCGGTCAATAATTTCTTGAACCGCGGTTCAAAACTTTCACACACCCGTCAAATAACTATAGACCTAGCGATTTCGCGCATGCAAAAACCGGTGCATTGCGCACCGGTCTCGTCTGTCGGTATTAGTCCTCAAATGGGAAGTGGTAGTCAAGTCCAAGCTCGTCTCTTACCTCGAGGATCTCCTTCTGGATTGCCTCGCCTACTGGAACTCCCTTGTCCTTTCTGTCGCACCAAGCGTCGTACTCCTTCTCACCTGCTGTGTAGATTCTCTCAGCTCCAGCAGCCTTCTCCGACGCTCTGAGTCCTCTGCAGATGTCTCCAGCAGTCTTCTTGAATACATCAAGTCCCATGAAGAACTCTGGGTTGATTACGAAGAAGAAGTGACCGAGGTGGTACATTCTTGGATTGCCGTTCTCATCAACTCCGCTGAGGTCCTTCATAAATGGACCGCCGCAGAATGCAGCTGACAGAATCTCTACGATTGTAGTGAAGCCGTAGCCCTTGAAACCGCTGAGTGTCTCTCCAGGTCCGCCGAGAGGTGCAAGAGCTGCCTTGTCTGAACGGATGTCCTTGAGAATCTGAGCTGAATCTGTGAGTGAGTTACCATCTCTGTCGATAACAAGGCCCTCAGGTGTTGGCTTACCGTCACGAGCATAGTACTCAATCTTACCATTCTGGATTGGTGAAGTAGCGCAGTCGAAGTTGAATGGGAATGGCTCATCTGTTGGGATAGTCCATGTCAGAGGGTTTGTTCCCATCATATTCTCTACTCCGAAAGTTGGAGCAACAGAAGGTCTAGCATTAGTTCCAGAAACGCCAATCATTCCAGCCTTCTCAGCCATGCCAGTCCAGTATCCTGCGATTCCGTAGTGAGTTGAATTGCAGATAGCTCCTCCAGCCATTCCATATGTCTTAGCCTTCTCGATGAGCATCTCCATCATCTTGTAGCTGGCAACCATACCCATACCATCATGAGCATCCATTACTACAGTAGTTGGAGTCTCCTTGAGAATCTCGATCTCAGTTACAGGCTTCAGTGTACCGAGCTTAATTCTGTCGAGGTAGATAGGCTTGAATCTGTTGCAGCCGTGGCTCTCAATTCCTCTTCTGTCTGACTCGAGCAGAACATCAGCACAGATCTTCGCATCCTCCTCAGGCACTCCGTAGCCCTTGAATGCATCTATCATGAAGCTGTTCATAAGATCCCACTGAACATAAGGTCTAGTTTCCATAATTGTCTAATCCTCCTGAATTACTTAATAGGTAGATAGTGTATAAAAGTCTTATCTTACTCCGCCTGATCCCCGCGGCTCGCGGCGATTCGTCTGGCGTACTCTTTATCCACGCAAATGCCCTTCGTCTCGCACTTTGACATCCACGGCTGTATTGAGTAATTGACGGTGACATCCTCATCAAAGATGAGTCCATCCTTCTGCCAGAATACATTGACGCCATCAGAGACGGTAAGTTCATAGCCACGCAAACTCATCTCTTCCTCAGTCTCGCTCGTGAAACTCACGAGCACCTCCGCACTCGGAGGCGCACATCAGCTCGAGAAAACCCCAGGGAAGAGTTCAATCTGCGTATAACCAAGACGCTCCATATATTTCTTCATCTCATCTGTAACGTGCATATTCATATGACGATTATAACACATGATTGTGTCGCAGACGTGCAGATGACGGAGTTTTTGTGATATACTTTTGAGTTGTGAGGTGACAAAAAATATGAAAGAGAAACTCAATCTTCGAATAATATCGGAGAATCGCGCCTTTCTGATGGGCGTATCGATTATAACAATTCTGGTTTTCCACTACGGCAATCTGCTAGTGGCCTGCCACGAGCCAATAGACTGGTTCAACCGCGCCTTCTTCCACTTCATCGGACCTGGCGGAGTTGACGTCTTCCTCGCACTCTCCGGAATGGGCCTCTACTTCTCATTCAAGAGAAACAGCGAGCTCGGACAATTCTACCGCAAGCGTATTGTCAGACTCTTTATACCATACCTGATCATCGCAGGCGCACGCTTCACCTGGGCAGCCATTCTCAATTTGGGATCCGCCCCATTCTGGCCAAGCTTCCTGCAGAACTTCTTCTTCATCAGCTTCTTCACAAGAGGCAATTCTGCATACTGGTACGTGCTCCATATGTTTATGTGCTACCTGATATTCCCGTTCGTCTTCCGCCTCGTCGAAAGCGAGCGCATCGACCGCCGAATCTCATTCTTCGGCCTGGTCATCGCAGTCACAGCATTCACATACTGGTTCAGCCTCGCGAACCCAACACTCTTCGGCAGAATCAACATCATGCTGACCCGCTACGCTGCATTCTTCTTCGGATGCTACTTGGGTAAAATGGTCTACGACCGTCGTGAGCTGAAGATCTCCTACATAGTCGGCAGTGTGCTCTGCCTCGGCTCGGTTTTCTTCCTCACGGATTACCACGCAATAATCACGAGGTACGCGAGATCAATCTTCTGTATCTCACTCTTCTTCCTCTGTATGCTTTTCTATGTTCTGGTCCTCAAGCGCTTCAAGTTCTTCGACTGGATATACAGAGTATGCGAGTGGTTCGGACGGTACACACTGGAGCTCTATCTCCTGCACGTATCACTGATTAACGTGTTCGGCTGGCTCGGACTCAAGCAGACCATCCTCATCAACTACTGCCTCATGATTGCAACATCGATCGTACTCGCAGTAATCATCAAGAAGCTCGAGGATAAGATAACAGCAATAGTTCTCAAATAAGGAAGTGTAATACTAATGAAATATAAAGCAGCCATCTTCGATATGGATGGAACCATCTTAAACACAATTGAAGATCTCGCGGATTCGATGAATCACTCCCTCGAAGTCTGCGGACACAAGGGCGACTTCTCATTCGACGAGACTAAGCGATTCTTCGGAAGCGGAATTCTCAATGCAATCAGACGTGCCATCGCCTTCGAGCGCGGTGCTACTCTAGATGAGATTATGTTCATTGGAACAGACCGTGAGAATGAACTCGCAACTGAGTTCATCGCTGATGAGGAAGAAATTCTGAGAATCGACAAGTTCTTCTATGAATACTATCCGCAGCACTGCAATATCAAGACCGGTCCCTTCCCTGGAATCCACGAACTGCTCGATGATCTTCTTGAGGCAGGAGTCAAGACTGCAGTAGTATCTAACAAGATTGATCCTGCTGTTCAGGAACTGGCCAAGCTCCACTTCGATGGCAAGTTCAGCGCAGTACTCGGTGTTGCAGAGTCTCTAAGGATTAAGCCGTACCCAGATATGGTTAACGCAGTGCTCGCAGAACTCGGCGTGGATGCATCAGATGCTGTATACATCGGTGACTCAGAGATTGATGTTCGCACTGCTGCAAATTCTAGTCTCGACTGCATCGGCGTCGACTGGGGATTCAGAAGTCGCGAGTGCATCGAGTCAGCTGGCCCAGTCACAATGGTCAGCAAAGCTTCCGAGATAAGAGACATCATCCTCGGATAGCAGGATACGTAACGCATAACGAAAGAGAGGCTTCGCGCCTCTCTTTTATCGTGCTCTCTTATTCTGCTGGAATGGGATTAGCCTTGCAGCTCCAGTCTGTTACTTTGAGTCTTGCAACGCCCGTCACCTTCTCTGTCTCGTGATGCCACTCGAACTCAAAGCCCGCATAGCTGTCAGCGAGATAGCAAAGTGCCTCAACCGCGGCTTCTCCCTCGAGCATCTCGATGTCAGCCTTACCCATCAGACTCTCGTAGCGAGTTGTGATATCGAATTTCTCAGGTATTACATCAACCTGTATATTATTGTAGATAACGAATGAACACTTGCCATTCTTCTTCATTAGCTCGTACTTGCGGCCGGCCTTCGCACCGTGGATATAGATGTACATCTCGCCATCTTCAACTCGTCCAATATAGTTCACTGGAACCACATATGGATACAGCGGCTCAGCCTCATCGTAGAGGCCAAGTTCTACCATCTCGCAGCTCATCAGAATATCATAGACCTTGGTGATGTCTGTGACTTCTCTATTCTTTCTTCTCATCTCATGCATAATCTCTACCTCCTTATGATATGATAATAGTGTATCACAGTGTACTTTCTGCATAAACACAATAATTCGTTAGTGTACCAACATGTGTTTACAATGTATAATTCTAATGAATTATTATGTTTATGAGCTAAACAATGAAAAGAAAAGTCAAACTGTCTGGTATATAAAGATGAAGCCAACTGGCAGCCTAGACGTCAAGCTGCATGACAATAACGCAGTAGTAATCGTCTCATCTGCCTCTTCTACACACATAAGCAGCAACTTCGCTCATTCGGAATAGAACTCGGTAAACTCGCAGAATCACAGGAGAAACGAATTCTCTCGAAACGACACAAATAGAATATTTGTCAAAAATATACTTGACATGGCACGCGTATAAATATACAATCCTTTGTATAGAAATAAGTTGTGTAATGCGGTTATTGTACCGCTTTTATTATTTTGTATAGGAGACAATCGAAATGAACAAAGAACCAAAACAGGCTAAACTCCAGCACGCTCTGATCTCATTCGTACTGCTGATCGGAATCATGGCTGTCTCAATCATCGTATACGGTGTTGACGTACATGTTCCAATGCTCTGCGGAGTAATCATCGCAGCTCTCGTAGCTCTCTATCTCGGATTCAGTTGGAAGGCTATCGAGGAGGCAATGATCAAGGGAATCGGCAATGCTATGCAGTCGATTATCATCCTCATGATCGTAGGAGTACTCGTAGGTACCTGGGTTGTTTCAGGTGTTGTACCTGCTATGATCTACTACGGACTCAAGCTCCTCTCACCTTCAATCTTCCTTGTTGCAGCACTTCTGATCTGCTCGATCACATCACTCGCAACAGGTACAGCTTGGGGAACAATGGGAACTATGGGCCTCGCTCTCATCGGTATCGCGATCGGACTCGGCATCCCTGCTCCAATGGCTGCCGGCGCTATCATCAGTGGATCATATTTCGGAGACAAGATGTCACCACTCTCAGATACTACTAACCTCGCACCTGCTATGGCTGGAACTGATGTAATGACACACATCAAGGCAATGCTCCTTCCAACAGCAGTTGCATACGGTATCTCAATCGTATTCTTCCTTGTACTCGGCTTGAGCTACGCTAAGAGCGGCAATGTTGCTGGAATGGAAGAGGTAGATGCAATGAACAATGCGCTATCAAGCCTCTTCAACATCAACCCTGCTCTTCTGATTCCACCACTGGTAATCATCGTTGCAGTTGCTCTCAAGGTTCCTGCAATCCCTGGTATCACACTCGGAATCATCGCAGGCGCAATTCTCGGACCTATCTTCCAGCACGATATGTGCAGCATCGGAGCACTTCTCGACTGCGGAATGAATGGTTTTACTTGCGAGACAGGTAACGCTGCTATCGACAAACTCCTCTCAACTGGAGGAATCACTAATATGCTCTACTCAGTTTCACTGACAATGATTGCTATGATGTTCGGTGGAATTATGGAAGCTACAGGTCAGCTTGAGGTTGTTGTTAACAAGATCATCGCTCTCGCTAAGAAGCCTGCTTCACTCGTTGTTACAACAGAGCTCACATGTATGCTCTCTAACGCAACAATGCCAGAGCAGTACATCTCAATCGTAATTCCAGGAAGAATGTACCAGCAGACATATAAGGAGAAAGGTCTCCATGCTAAGACTCTGTCAAACGCACTCGAGTCATCTGGAACTGTTACATCAGCACTCATTCCATGGAACACTTGCGGAGTATACATTCTCGCAACTCTCGGTGTAGGTGCATTTGAGTACCTCCCATACGCAATCTTCAACTACACAATGCCTATCGTTGTTGCTGTTATGGCATTCATGGGTCTGGTAATCTTCGACAAGGATGGTTACAGAATGACTAAGAAGGCTCAGGCACAGAAGGCTGCTGATATCGAATCAGGCAAGCTGGTTGTAGAATAATTCTGTTACTGGTGTTATAATAGATTAGTTCAATACTTTGACTATTACGAATCATTAACAGAAATAAGGAGACACATCAATGTTCATTACCAATGATATCAAGTATGTAGGTGTTAACGACCATATTGTTGACCTTTTCGAGGGACAGTACATCGTTCCTGCTGGCATGGCTTACAACTCATATGTAATCATGGATGAGAAGATCGCAGTTATGGACACTGTTGACTGCAACTTCGGAGACGAGTGGCTCAAGAATATCGAGGAAGTTCTCGACGGCAGAAAGCCTGACTACCTCATCGTTCAGCACATGGAGCCAGATCACTCAGCTAACATCTGGAACTTCGTTAAGGCTTACCCAGATGTATGCGTAGTATCAAATGCTAAGGCTTTCGCTATGATGGGTCAGTTCTTCCCAGGCATGGAGCTTGAGAACAAACTCGTTGTTGTTGAGGGAGACACTCTCGAGCTCGGAAGCCACACACTTACATTCGTATTCGCACCAATGGTTCACTGGCCAGAGGTTATGGTTACATACGATACAACTGACAAGGTTCTCTTCTCCGCTGACGGCTTCGGTAAGTTCGGAGCTCTCGACATCGAGGACGAGTGGGACTGCGAGGCAAGAAGATACTATATCGGAATCGTAGGTAAGTATGGCGCTCAGGTTCAGGCTCTCCTGAAGAAGGCTGCTACTCTGGATATCCAGACAATCTGCCCTCTCCACGGACCAGTTCTCACAACTGCTGAGGAGATTGGCCACGCTATCGCTCAGTATGACACATGGTCATCATACAGACCTGAGGACGAGGGTGTATTCATCGCTTACACTTCAGTATACGGCAACACAAAGAAAGCTGCTGAACTCCTCGCTGCAAAGCTCGAGGAGAAGGGTTGCCCAATCGTAGCTATCACTGACCTCGCTCGTGAGGATATGGCTGAGGCTGTTGAGGATGCATTCAGATACGACAGACTCGTACTTGCAACTACAACATACAATGCAGACATCTTCCCTCATATGAAGTCATTCATCGAGCACCTAGTTGAGAGAAACTACCAGAACAGAACAGTTGCTTTCATCGAGAACGGTACATGGGCACCAACTGCTAAGAAGGTAATGACTGGTATGTTCGAGAAGAGCAAGAACCTCACAATCTGTGAGAACAATGTTACAATCAAGTCAGCTATGAACGCTGATACAGAGGCAGATATCGAGGCACTCGCTGACGAGCTGTGCAAGTAACGACATATAACAGAAGAGTTCGCTTCAGATGAAGCGAACTCTTTTTATATAACTTATTCTAGATATAATAGCGTGGCTGACCTACGCTCTTCTGCCCGTATTCGATTGCCTCTACCGGACAGTGTGCAATGCACGCCATACAGTGTGTGCAATTGCCCTTCCACTCTGGCTTACCATCCACGATGCCGATGTTATTGAGCATGCAGAGCTCCGCACACTTACCGCATCCAATGCAACTATCCAGTGTTCTGAACTGCTTATCCTTGACGCACATTCCATAGAAAACATGATTAACAGGACCGCTCTTCAGCTTATCTGGCAACTTGATCTTATTCTGCTTGAATGACTGCATGTTCTGGATGTCCTTGATTCTCGCAGAGATTGTTGAATCCGCCTTTCTGATGATAAGCTTCGCCTTCTCGTCGTCTGGTGCATCGAACATCGCTATGTAGTTCTCTGGCATTACAATCTGCGCTGTGCCCATATTCTTCCAGCCCTTCGCCTTGCATAGTCTCTCGACATACTTGTTCGCATTGCCGATATCTGATCCGCAGGTCATCAGGAACCACGCCTGATTAACTCCATGTATCGGAGTCTTTCTCAGCCAATTCTCCACTACCTTCGGAATTCTCCAAGAGTATGTTGGCACGCTGATTATCACACGCCCCTGTGTCTGAATCGCCTCATGATTGCCAGCCTTAATTCTCTCTCCCATATCGAGGAGTTGCTCGCCAGTCGCCTCAGCAATCTTCTCAGCCACATAGCGGCTATTACCCGTACCTGTGAAATATAGAATCATAGTGAATACCCCTCTATTGTAATTTGTTATTTGGTTATGTCTGTTTGCTTTGATGTTTGGATCTGATCAGTTTCCTCTTGAAGTGTACCACAGGTCCGCGTGACAGTTATGTGAAAGATTAAAATAGATGCTTGGGGGCATAGCTTGCGGGTTTGCAGGTTTGCTACTGGCTTTGAGTTTTGCGTTTCGAGTTTGACCTCGCCGCAAATGTTACGATTGTGGTCAGATTCCCTATACCCTTTGATGATAACAAAACTGACCACACAGCAAAAATTCCGTTTTGCGAAATTGTGGCTATATTCCCTGAAGGCCTTGATGATATCAACTCTAACCACACATCATTTCATACAATTCGTCAAATTATCCACTGCTCAGCATAATCCCATCCATTCGCACAGCGAACTGGCAGAATAATTTACCAAAATCCAATTTGAGAAGCAATTATCCGCTCTCAAATACACCTTTCCGCCGTCAAATCACTCAACATGCCTGATACACTTTTTTTACCGTGTGGTCATATTTCTAAACATCAACATCTTCGCACATTCTAACCACAAAATCACGAAACAGCACCCTCAACGATATGAATTCGACGCTGACGCGAAATCGCGGCCAGGCGCGCGCAGAGCGTACTTGATGTACGTGAGCACGTGACTGGCCGCGATGACAAAGTCAGCGTTGAATTATTGAGCCGAGCCCTATTTCTTCTTTCCCCTTAATTTGATATTAATAGCCTGCTTAGCTCCATAAGGCAGAATTGCCTTGAGCTTGTCTTCGGCTGGAATCATCTTGGAGCACTCTGGGCGATCTCTGTGGATTGTGATGGCGTCGAATGCGCACTTTGTGGTGCACTGACCGCAGCCGATACACTTGTTAGGATCGACGATTGATGCGCCGCAGGAGAGACAACGTGATGTCTCGAGCTTAACCTGCTCCTCAGTGAACGCAATGCGTCCGTCCTGGAATGTTTTTCTGAGGGCCTCGTTGTAACCGATTCTCTGTCTTGGTGTATTGTCGTATGAATCAGCCTCGAGTGAGATATCGTTCTTATCGAGCTCGATGAACTGACGACGATTTCTACCGATTGTCAGAGTTGAGTGTGGCTGTACGAAGCGGTGGAGTGAAATCGCTGCTTCCTTGCCGGCTGCGATAGCGTCGATTGCAAACTTCTGGCCGGTGAATGCGTCTCCTCCAACGAAGATGTCAGGCTCTGCAGTCTGAAGTGTTACTGGATCAGCCTTTGCAGTTCCGTTAGGGTTGAACTCTACAGCAGTATCCTTGAGGAGGTCCTTCCACTCAACTTTCTGTCCGATGCAGAAGAGAACCATATCAGCATCAACTGTTACAGTGTCATTGTCGTCGAACTTAGGAGCGAATCTTCCGTCCTCATCGCGAACGCTCAGGCACTTTCTGAAGCTGATGCTCTTGCACTTGCCGTTCTCAGTCTGAATCTCAGTCTGACCCCAGCCAGCGTGGATTGTGATACCGTCTTCCTCGACCTCAGTTCTGTCCTCAACGCCGCATGGCATCTCATCGTATGCCTCGAGGCAGTACATATCAACACTCTCAGCACCACATCTGATAGCTGTTCTTGCAACGTCGCAGCCGATGTTACCACCACCGATAACAACAACTTTTCCATCGATAGAACCTGTTCCGTCAAGGTTAACCTTGCGAACGAAGTCGATACCTGAGCTTACGCCCTCTGCATCGTCTCCTGGGATTCCGAGCTTGCCGCCTGACTGGAGGCCGACAGCTACGAAGAAGCCCTTGTAGCCCTGCTCTCTGAGCTGTGGAATTGTAACGTCCTTGCCAACCTCAATGCCTGTCTTGAACTCAACACCGAGCTCTGTGAGAATATCGATTTCAGCCTGAACAACATCCTTCTCAAGACGGAAGTTAGGAATTCCGTTCATCATCATTCCACCTACGCGCTCTTCCTTCTCGAATACAGTTGGTCTGTATCCTTTCTCAGCAAGATAGTATGCGCATGAGAGTCCAGCTGGACCACCACCGATGATGGCAATCTTCTCGTCGAACTCTCCGAGAACCTTAGGAATAACCTTCTCTGGAACGAAACGTGTCTCAGCATCGAGATCCTGCTGAGCGATGAAGCGCTTAACCTCATCGATAGCAACAGCCTGATCGATTGTGCCTCTTGTGCAGGCATCCTCGCAGCGTCTGTTACAGATTCTTCCGCAAACTGCTGGGAATGGGTTCTCTCTCTTGATGAGCTTAAGAGCCTCCTGATACTTGCCCTGAGCAGCGAGCTTAAGATAACCCTGAACAGCAATGTGAGCAGGACAAGCTGTCTTACATGGAGCAGTACCAGTCTCGTGGCAGTTGATTCTGTTAGTGTCTCTATAGTCGTAGTTCCACTTGTGTGGTCCCCACTTCATCTCTGATGGGAGATCCTGTCTTGGATACTCGACCTTTGAGCCGTCAGCCTTGCAGAGCTTCTGTCCGAGCTTGAGAGCTCCTGCTGGGCAGTACTCTACGCAGCGTCCGCAGGCAACGCACTTGTCTGTCTCAACATGTGCAACGTATGCGGAACGTGACATATTTGGTGTGTTGAAGAGCTGAGAAGTTCTCAGAGCGTAACATACATTTACGTTGCAGTTACAGATAGCGAAAATCTTGTCCTCTCCGTCGATATTTGTGATCTGGTGAACGAAACCGTTCTCCTCTGCCTTCTCGAAGATTGCGAGTGCCTCTTCCTTAGTGATGTAACGGCCGCCCTTGTTTGTCTCGCAAACGTAGTCAGCCATATCGCCTACTGCGATACACCAGTCGTGGAAGTCATCAGCACAACCCTCGTCGTAAGTAGTTCTTGAGAGTCTACATGAGCAAGGAGACGCTGCATACTTGCCCTCATACTTGTCGAGCCAGTGTGAGATGAGTTCTACTGATACAGGCTTCTCCTCGTGGTTGATAGCCTTCTCAACAGGAATAACGTGCATTCCTATTCCTGCTCCTCCTGGAGGAACCATAGGTGTAACCTTCTCAAGAGGGAGGAATGTCATTCTCTCGAAGAATCTTCCAAGCTCTGGGAACTCTCTGATCTCGTCCTCATTCATATTAGTGAACTCACCAACGCCCGGAACGAACATTGGGAGTACCCATCTCTTCTCGTGATTAGGATTCTTGCCGTCGAGATTCTCTCTGTGGTACTCAAGAAGTCCTGTCCACGACATGTGGTCGAGAAGTTCCTGCAGCTTAGCATCATCTTCGATGCCACTTGCCTTCTTGATTTGCTCGAAAGTCATTGGCTTACGAACAGGCATCTTCAGTGCAAGCTCTGCCTCTTCATCGCTGATGATACATGCAAGACCCCAGTACTCAGGATCGTCTGCAGTGATCTTCTCGAGACCGAGCTTCTGAGGGATTCTGTCAGTGATGTGCTTACCGAGCTTAGCGATTACTTCGCGGAACTCTCCGTCCTTAACGCATTCAGGCTTCATATTGCCTGCGATATCTTTGTATTCTGTCATAATGGTCTCCTAGAACTGTCTGTCGTAAGCGTCCTTGTAATCCTTTGTATCTGTGAAGATCTCGTTCTTCCAAGGGTTGATGCCCGTTGTCTTCCATCTCTTGATGATGACTGCGAGAACGTATGCATTTACGAGGAATGAGATGATAGCAACTACACCACCTGGAACTGGGTTAGCCAGTGTTGGGTGAACTGAAGCATCCATGAATCCGTCTGCATAGAGTGATGAGATTGTTGTGAATCTGCTGTAATCCTGGAACATTGGGAATACCTGAGCGAACATGCACCAGATTGCGAGTGTGTTAGCTCTGTTCTGGATCCAACCTCCCTTGTTCCACAGAAGAGCTGCAACTGTAGGAGCGAGGAGAAGTGCGAAACCGCAGTACCATGAGTGAGTTGGAAGGTTGAGGTATGTGTACTCAAAGTTCCAGATGTCGTACGCGAGGATGTATACCCAGATCATGTCAGGCCAGAGCATATCGTCCTGCTTCTTTGATGAGTAGATTCCCCACCAACCTGTCATACAGAAGATGTTCATAATTCCTGCAAGACCGTTAGCGATATTCCACCATCCACCGTAGAGCCATACTCCCTCAGATGAGAGCCACCATCTGCTTCCTGTCTCTGCAAGAGCCATAGCACCCTTTACAGCATTCTCGAAGTCAGAACCTACAGCGATAAGAATGTTGATAGCTACGATTGCGAATGGGAAAACCTTGAACCACTCTGTAGCTCCGATTCCCTTCTTGTACTTCAGCCACATGAAACCGATACATCCTGCTGTTGCTGCATAGAGCTTAGCATAGTGGAACCAGCTGTTCATGTGAACATAAGTAGGGTTGTTCAGTGCCCAGTCTGCGCCCTTTGCTGCACATACATAGATAGCAATGAAGTATACTGTGAGAATTGCAGGCAGCACATAGAAGAATGCGTATCCGCCTGCCTTTGATCTTCTTGCGATCTCATTTGCAACTACGAGACCTGTGAACACAAGTAACCATCCGATTACCTGGTATATAGAAGTCTCTCCATAAACCTGAAACAGCATATTATTTACCTCCTTAAACAATATACAAAAGCGATTGATAATTTCTTGACAACATTATATAAAGCCAGAGATTTACAAGACAATTCATAATAATGTATAATTTATTCCATAATCGAATAAATTCTAGAATCAATCCCAAATTGGGAAATAATCCCCCAGAATATACGGAAACAGCCTTCAAACACGGCTATTCTAGAGGAAAAATTTATGGATACGAGATATATCAGAGAATTTGTAATACTTGCAGACTGCCTCAGTTACAGTGAAGCTGCCAATCAGCTCTTCATATCGCAGTCAGCATTGTCGAAGCACATTATGACACTCGAGAAGGAAGTCGGCCAGACACTCTTCAAGCGCACCACGAGAAGCATCGAATTGAGCGATGCTGGAAGCATTTTCCTTCACTACGCAACGAAGATTGCTCTCATCGATGAGGACTGCCGTATCGCACTCGACGCATATAACCGCAGGCGAAACAAGACCGTCACTCTGGCTGTTATTCAGAATCCGGAGTACTACAACCTCGCCAAGTACGTAGTTGCTTTTCGTCATGCCAATCCAGAGCTGACGCTCAATCTCGTTGAGGAAGATGAAAAAGGAATGAAAGACCTCTTCGATCGCAAGGAGGTCAACCTGATTGCCACCTTCGAGCCAGATCTCACGAAGTACAACTTCATGCCTATGGTCGAGAATTCCGTGGTCGCACTGGTTAATTCGAGCAGTCACCTCGCGAACAAGGAGAGCATCTCGATGCACGACCTTTCCGAGGAGAGACTCCTTCTTCCGAAGCGCAACTCTACGATGTCGAGAGTCTGCCTTCAGGCTTTTTGCGAGGCAGGAATCGTGCCGGACATCTTCTACGAAGGAAGTTCGATGGGCTGTACTGAGCTGGTAAAAGAAGGCCTCGGTACGTCGCTACATGCCCGCGAGTTCGCAAGTGCTGTAGTCAGCGAGGGGGACCCTCATCTTCGCATGGTCGAAGTCGACCCACCGATACACTATCGATACGGAATTGTGTACCGCGACGAGAGCGAACTATCGGAAGCCGAACATGCTTTTCTCAGGCTAGCAAGAATGTATGAATTACAGAAATAAGAACGAACAATATGCAATATAGAACAGATAGATACGAAGAAGCTCATTCCGCTCTTCGTCAAATTCTAGCAAGCAAAAGCAGGAGCCCGCAGGCTCCTGCTTTGTCTTATTTCTTCATATTGCTCTCGAGCCATTCAACGACTGCATCGAGCCCCTCGCCAGTCTTACCGCTGATGCGGAAAAGCTTAGTCTCAGGGTTCAGGCTGTGGATGCGTTCCTCCGCCTTATCGAAGTCGAAATCGAAGTAGTCGATTGCGTCTATCTTGTTAATCAGAATTGCATCGCATACCGAGAACATGAGTGGATACTTGAGAGGCTTGTCGTCTCCCTCAGTAATACTCCAGATCATCACATTCTTGTGGGCACCCGTGTCGAACTCGGCAGGACATACCATATTGCCGATGTTCTCGAGAATCAGAAGGTCGAGTCCTTCTGTATCATACTCGGCAATAGCTCTCGCAGTCATATCCGCATCGATATGACAGAGTCCGCCGTTATGAATCTGCAGCGACTGAATTCCAGTGAGGTCTGCAACCTTCTGCGCATCGAGGCTTGTCTCGATATCTACATCCATCTCGCCGATCTTGTACTTGTCTTTCATAAGATTAACAAGTGATGCGAGAGTAGTAGTCTTGCCGGCACCAGGTCCAGACATAACGTTGATAAAGAGTGTACCGTTCTCATCCATCATCTTGCGGATGCTCTCAGCAGTACTCTCATTCTGAGCAAAAATGCTCTCTTCAATCTTGATTACCTTAACCTCTGCCATTACTCGTTCCAGCCTTTCACACGCTCTACAAGATAGTCAGCGAGTTCCTTCACTCCCTCACCTGTCTTAGCTGAGATATAGAAAAGCTTCATCTCAGGGTTCAGCTTTCTAACATAGCCCTCCATACGCTCCTTGTTGAAGTCGAATACAGGAAGAGCATCAATCTTATTGACTACCATAACATCAGCAACCTCATACATAAGAGGATACTTAGCAGGCTTGTCGTCTCCCTCTGGAACAGAGAGTATTGTCATATTGATAGCAGCACCCGTATCGAACTCTGCAGGACATACGAGATTGCCTATATTCTCAAGAACGATGAGGTCGAGGTCATCTCTTCCAAAGGCTCTGATTCCCTGACGTGTCATATCTGCATCGAGGTGGCACATTCCGCCAGTGTGAAGTTGGATAGCAGGAACGCCAGCAGCCTGCATAGTGTAAGCATCAACATCTGAATCGATGTCAGCCTCCATAACACCCCATTTCAGTCTGCCCTCGAAGGCCTTGTTCAGTGCAAGCAGCGTTGTTGTCTTGCCGCTGCCTGGACTGGACATCAGATTGAGGAGGCAAGTCTTCTGAGACTTGAGTTCCTGTCTGAGCACCTCAGCATCAGCATCATTGTCGTCGAGAATAGTCTCCTTGAGCTTGATAATATCTATATCTTTCATATCGAATCTCTTTCGGTATCAAAGATAGAGGCTATTCAGCCTCTATCTCCTTAATGTTCATCTCCTGTCCGCGGAGAAGCCAGGTCTCCCCGCTTCCGCAGTATGGACATGTTTTTCCATATTTTACAGTTGGATACTGTTTCTTGCAAGAGTCACACCAGGTAATTGCTGGCAGAACCTCCATCTTGAGCTCCGCTCCATCGGTAAAAGGATCTTTCTTTGAGTACCACTTCCAGTAGTCCTCGAGGTAATGTGTAACGATACCTGATACCTCTCCGAACTCAAGCGTGATTGAATGAAGCTTCTTGAGATCGTTCTCTACAGCCAGCTCCTTAACCTGCTTGACTACATAATTGATAATACCTAATTCGTGCATTAATGTCTCCTTCAGAAGCTACTTGCCCAGCTTCTCAGCCATCTTTCTCTTGATGATCTTAACCTCTCTCTTTGCAGCATAAGGTCCGATGTGCTTGAACTTATCCTCTGCAATGACCATCTTTGAATAGCTGTCAGGTCTTGTTCTTCTGAGCTTGATAGCATCAAACTCGCACTGTACTGTACACATACCGCATCCGAGGCAGACATTAGTATCAACTACTGAACGTCCGCAAGTGAGACATCTGGAAGCCTCCTGCTTGATCTGCTCCTCTGTAAGTGAGAGTCTCTCATCATTCATTGTGAGAACCTTGCTCTCATCGATAGCAACCTTAGCTCTTGCAGGCTTCTTGTATGCGTCTACAGGAAGTACTACGTTCTCCTTATCAAGAGTCTTGAAGATTCTTGTATTTCTGTGAATAGTCAGTGACTGTCCCTTGTTAACGAATCTGTGGAGTGATACTGCACCCTCACGACCAGTAGCGAGAGCGTCTACCACGAACTTCTGTCCTGTGTAAGCATCTCCTCCTACGAAGATGTCAGGCTCTGCAGTCTGCAGTGTTACAGGGTCAGCCTTAGCAGTTCCGTTCTTATTGAACTCTACAGCTGTGCCAGCAAGGAGTTCCTTCCACTCAACCTTCTGTCCGATGCAGTAGAGAACTGTTGCGCATGTCTCCTCTGTTGTCTCGCTGTCATCGAACATAGGATCGAATCTGCCCTCAGCGTTCTTAACGCTTACGCACTTATGGAACTTGATGCCCTTGCACTTGCCTGCCTCTGCAACAATCTCTGTCTGGCCCCATCCAGCATGAATCTCGATGCCCTCGGCCTCGCAGTATGCCTGGTCCTCACCGCCCATTGGCATATCGTCATAGCTCTCAAGGCAGAAAAGCTTAACATTCTTAGCTCCCCATCTTCTTGCTGTTCTTGCTACATCAGCACCGATGTTACCACCACCGATTACAACAACATTGCCTCTGAGCTTCTTAGCTGTTCCCTCATTAACAGCCTTGAGGAAGTCGATACCTGACATTACGCCCGCAGCATCATCATTAGGGATGTTCAGCTTGCCACCGCTCTGGAGACCAACAGCTACGAAGAAGCCCTCGAAGCCCTGCTCTCTGAGCTCTGGGATAGTAACATCCTTACCAACCTCAACGCCTGTTCTGAACTCGACACCCATCTCTCTGAGGATGTCAATCTCAGCGTTAACAACGTCCTTCTCAAGGCGGAAGTTAGGAATTCCATTAGTCATCATTCCACCGAGAGTCTTCTCCTTCTCAAAGACTACTGGTGTGTATCCCTCTATTGCGAGGAAGTATGCGCAAGCAAGACCTGCAGGACCTGCACCGATGATAGCAATCTTCTTGTCGATCTTATCTCTTGTGCATGACTGCATTGGTGGAACGTATCTGTGCTCAGCATTGAGATCCTGCTCAGCGATGAACTTCTTGATATCGTCGATAGCCAGTGGATCATCAACGCTGTTTCTCATACACTCCTGCTCACAGTACTTGTGGCAGATTGATCCACAGACAGCTGGGAATGGGTTATCCTTCTTGATCAGCTTGAGAGCATCCTGATATCTGCCCTCGCTTGCCATCTTGATGTATCCCTGAATAGCGATGTGGAGTGGACAAGCAGCCTTACATGGTGCAGTACCTGAGTCGTAAGTCTGGATAACTCCGTTCTCGTTTCTGTAGTTCTTGCTCCACATATGCTCTCCCCATGGAAGATCATCTGGAAGAGGCTTCTTAGGATACTCAACAACTCCATCCTTTGTGCAGAGCTTCTGTCCGAGCTTAGGAGCTCCTGCTGGACAAACCTCTACGCACTTACCGCAGGCTACGCACTTCTCTGCATCAACATGTGCTGTGTATGGTGTAGCTGACATATTAGGTGTGTTAAAGAGCTGTGATGTTCTAAGAGCGTTACATACTCCAATTGCACAGTTACAGATACCGAAGATCTTCTCCTCGCCATCGATATTTGTGATCTGGTGAACGTAGCCCTTCTCCTCAGCCTTCTGGAGAATCTCAATTGCCTCTTCATATGTGATGTCGTGACCCATGCCTGTCTCACGACAGTAATCAGCGAAGTCACCTACTCCGATACACCACTCAGCCTCGAGGTCTCCTGAACCCTCACCTCTTACTGTCTGCTGTCTTCTGCATGAACAGATACCAACTCCAATCTGTCCCTCATACTTCTTCAGCCAGTGTGAAATGTGCTCGATGTCGAGTGACTTTGTCTCTGTTGGGATAGCTGCCTCAACAGGGATTACGTGCATTCCGATTCCTGCTCCTCCTGGAGGAACCATCTCAGTGATTCCAGCAAGTGGAAGGAATGTCATTCTCTCGAAGAAATCAGCAGACTCTGGATACTTGTCTGTGATTCCATCTCTCATTACTGTGATCTCAGCACCACCAGGAACGAACATCTCGAGCGTCCATCTTGTCTCGTGGTTAGGATTCTTGCCATCAAGATTCTCCTTGTTATAGACAACCTGGCTCATCTGTGGGAGTACATCCCAGAGTAGCTTCTCAAGATATGCGTCATCAAAGTCGCACATCTCAGCCATCTGTGCCTTTGTGTAGTGATGTCTCTTCTTCATCTGAAGCATCAGATCGAGCGCATCATCAGCAGCCTTCTCACCGAACAGATCTCTGCCGTGCTTCCAAGCTGCCATAAGTCCCCAGTACTCTGGAGAATTCTTAGTAACCTTCTCAACCTTGAGCATTACAGGAGCTCTATCGGAGATCTTGGCACCAAGCTTACAAATCTTCTCATCTCTTGTTAAAGCCATCTTAACACCTCTTCTTCCGCGAGAACATAGTCCTCGTATTCTAGTTAGATTTGGTTTTATTATACACATTCGTTAAAAATGTCGCAAATAGAAAAACCTAATCCAGGGATATCAGAAATACTCTCACACTATAAAAGCGGACCTTTACGGTCCGCAATTTTATCTATTCCCGCTATGGCATTCTCTCGATCTCTGGCTCGTGTACCTCGAGTCCCTTCGCAAGATGTACGATGAAGTCCTGCGCATTTGTGATTATACCCTTTGCACTCAGGCTTCCTCTGTCACTCAGCTTGTTAACTGCGAACTCAGCGATATCGACGCAGTAGAAGTATACCTGTCTTACAGTTCCATCCTCGAGAACTCGGTATGATGGAGTCATATTGCCAGTCGCAATTGAGTGAAGCATTGTCGCCATACAGATTACTGTAGTCGCTCCGCGAACCTCGTTACGCATAGCATCCTGAGCCTCATATACATCTCCGAATACTGGAGGAAGCGGACCGTCATCTCTGATTGAACCACCGAGCACATATGGAACGTGGTTCTTCTCGCAGCTGTAGATGATACCGTTATCTATCTTCTCCTCCTCGATGAACTTGGCAATGCTGCCGTGATATCTCACGCGATTGATAGTCTCGAGGTGATTATAGTGTCCGTTCGGTGCACTCTTCTGAGAATAGATATTCTGGCCGAGAGCAGTTGTGAGATATGCCGCCTCAAGGTCGTGAGTTGCAAGCGCATTACCTGCCAGCAGTGCGTGAACATAACCGCCATTGATAATCTTAGAGAAAGCCTCTCTCGCATCGTAGTCGAAGGCAAAAGCCGGACCCATTACCCAGACGATCTTGCCGTGGTCTCTCTCGTACTTGAGAATCTCATAGAGTTCGTCATAGTCGATCGAGAAAGCTGTCTCTCTTGATCTCGAGCTTCTAAAGGCAAATACATCTGCCGCCTCCTGCTTCTCACCGAAGCCATTAGGATGTACGTAGATTCCGTCCTCGCATTTCTCAGTTCTTCCAACCGCAACGAGTTCGTCCTTCTTGAGTCTTCTGAACTCAACTACCTCAATCTTGCCGTCTTTGAGAACAGGAACGCAGTCCATACGGCTCTCCTCAGCCATGAGCCACTCGCCGTCTACCTTGAAGTACTCGGGAAAAATGCTCATCGCATGGAAGTCTTCAGGCGCTACGCCATCCGCTGGGCAAGGAAGGAAAGTAGCATTCGGGCAGCTTGTGAACTGCTCCTGAGTAAAGTCCGGATGTGTATATTTTCTAAGTCTAATTGTCATATCTAGCCTCCTTGCATAGTTATTGTGCTAATTACATTATTGCTTGTCACCGTTGATGTGATGATCGAAATAAGCACAACAAACTAGGCAATAACCAGTAGGAATGCCAGCATATATATTGAAGATTTCTTAAGTATCTGTTTCTTCATATCTTGATTATATATCCCTAACGCACTCTTGTGAACCCCGCCGTATGCCAAAGATTTTAGTAAAAAACAACCCCCTAGGAGGCTTGTAGGCGTGAGTTACACGTGCAAGAATATGGTCAAGAGATAGAACAATCCGGAGGTTATTACTATGCATATGGCAGACGCATTGCTCGCACCTGCAGTTGCTACTACAATGTATGCGGCTTCAGCTATTGCGGCGGGCACATCAGTATATCAGTTAAAGAAAGAGAACAGAATCGAGCTCGATTACAGCAAAGAGAAGCTTCCTACTATGGCTGTAATGGCTGCCCTGGTCTTCGCTGGTCAGATGATCAACTTCACAATTCCAGGCACAGGTTCTTCAGGACATATATGTGGAGGTATGCTGCTTGCGGCATTACTTGGACCGTGGGCTGGATTCTTGTGTATGATAGCAGTCCTTCTTATCCAGGGACTTTTCTTCGCGGATGGCGGACTTATGGCACTGGGTGCTAATATCTGGAATATGTCATTCTATGGATGTATTCTCGGATACTTCCTCATCTACAAGCCAATTATGAGAAGTAAGCTCTTCAGCAGCAGCGGAGAGAAAGCAGGAACAAGATTCAAAATCATCCTTGCGTCAGTACTCGGATGTGTACTAACATTACAGTGCGGTGCATTCTCAGTAGTAATTGAGACATCACTCTCAGGAATCACAGAGCTTCCATTCGGTGCTTTCGTTGCACTTATGCAGCCAATTCACCTTGCAATTGGAACAGTAGAGGGTCTCGCTACAGCTGCAGTTCTCTGCTTCATCTATGAGGCAAGACCTGAGCTTCTGAGAGAGCTCAATGCCAAGGAGAGCGATGGACGCTGCTCATTCAAAGGCGCGATTGCTATTCTCGGTATCACCGTTCTTGTAATAGGTGGTGGACTTTCACTCCTCGCAAGTGGTAATCCAGATGGACTTGAGTGGTCTCTCTTCGGCAACGAGGAAGGCGGATACTCAGCTAATATGGGACTCGATGAGGAGAACTACGGAGTTGACAGTAGCGCAGCACAGACAGCGCAGGATATCCAGGAGTCAACTTCATTCCTGCCTGATTACGCATTTGCTAATGACGGAGAGAATGCGCTCGGAACAACAGTTTCCGGAATAGTCGGATCGGTAATGGTAGCAATAATCGCAGCTATCATCTGCGTCATCGGCAGCAATAGAAAAAATAGAAAGAAAAGACACAGTAGATGAACAAGGCAGAGAAAGCAGTTATTGAATTAAGAGCGATGGATGAGCTGGCAGCACAGAACTCACCTGTACACCGCATGTCCCCACTCGCTAAACTCGCAATAGCTGTTCTGTATGTACTTGTTACTGTATCCTTCCACAAATACGATATAACAGGTTTGTTTGTTATGATTCTTTTCCCGCTGACCGGATACGCTGTCAGCGGGATTTCTGTTGCCCAATGCTTCCGCAAGCTGCGCATCGTAATGCCACTAGTGTGTGCAGTCGGACTCTTCAATCCGATCTTCGACCACACACCGCTATTTCAGCTCGGAAGCATCACAGTGAGTGGTGGATTCATCTCCATGCTAACGCTGATGATGAAAGGCGTCTTCTGCCTCATGGCATCCTTCCTTCTCATCGCAACGACCAGAATAGAAGCAATCTGCGGAGCTCTGCGCGCAATACACGTTCCGGCTATGATCACTTCCCTCATACTGCTGACCTTTAGATATGTAAGCATTCTGCTAGAGGAAGTCTCAATCATGACTGATGCGTATATGCTTCGCGCACCATCCCAGAAAGGCATCAACGTGAAGGCTTGGGGTTCCTTCCTCGGCCAGCTCATTCTGCGAAGTTCAGACCGGGCAGAGAGACTGCACGAGAGCATGCTCCTTCGCGGCTTCACGGGCGAATTCGATTACAGCAATGAAGGCAAGAGCTCCGTTCTCACAGTCTTCATTATCTGCCTGCTTATAATGCTGGCAAGATCAATCAATTTCTCAGCACTCATCTATATCTGTATGGAAAGGATTATGTTCTAATGCTTGAGTTCAAGAATGTACATTTCGCATATCCAGGTGGCGAACCCGTGCTCAACGGCATCGACCTTAAGCTTGCTGAAGGCGAGCATGTAGGTCTCATCGGAGCTAATGGCGCAGGTAAAAGCACCCTTATGAAGGCTGCGCTAGGCCTCATCTACGTTGAGGGAGATATTCTCGTCGATGATACCAAAGTAAGCCGCGACACACTGTCCGAGATCAGAAGCAAGCTCGGCTTCGTACTTCAGGATTCTGATAGTCAGATGTTCATGCCTACAGTGCTCGATGATATGATCTTCGGCCCAATGAATTACGGAATGAGCAAGGATGAAGCCGTTGCTCTTGCAGAGGAGACACTCGAGAAGCTCGGCATCTCGCACTTAAGAGATAGGCACAATCACAGAATCTCAGGCGGAGAGAAGCGCATGGCAGCTATTGCCACAATACTCGCAATGAAGCCTAAGCTCATGCTCATGGACGAGCCTTCAACTGCACTCGATCCTTGCAACAGAAGAAAGCTCATCACAACTCTCAACGAGCTTCCAGTTACCAAGATTATCGCATCCCATGATCTCGATATGATACTCGAGACCTGCGACCGCGTAGTGCTGATTGATAACGGCAAGGTCGTTGCAGATGGCGAGACACTCACTATACTCAGCAACAAGAAGCTACTTGAAGAACACAGGCTTGAGCTCCCATACTGCCTGGCTGGCATTCCTATGAAACCTAAGCGCATTTCAAAATAATACTTCTATATGCAAATTGTATCGTTTATAATACACTCATAAGCTGCTTTCAATAAGCAAACCATTGTCAATTTGGAGGGTAAACTCTTATGAAGAAGAAATTAGCACTTGTCCTCTCTCTGGTTGCTATGATGTGTATGGTATTCACTTCATGCGGCGGACCAAAGACTTTTGAGGAATACGTTAACTCAGATAGTGAACTTATGGAAGACATTCAGGAGATCCAGGACGAGAATGAGGGTCTCACTATCACAATCAAGGACAATACAATTACTTACGAGTACGATGTATCAGTTCTTGGTATAGATAAGGATACTGCAGTTGCTGCAAAGTCAAACCTCGAGCAAACTATCACAAAGACAACAGATGAATACAAGGATCTCATCGAAGATTTCGAGGAGGAGACTGGTATCGAAGGACTCACAATTGTAGTTACCTACACTTACAAGGGTGAGGTACTTGCTACCAGCGAGATAAAGAAATAGAACGGAATACTCACAAATACCAAAGCCCGCATCGAATGATGCGGGCTTTTATCATGGCATTAATTAGATTGATTACAGAACGATCTTGCGGTTCTTAAGCTTGCTTGATGGTCTGTAGAGCACGAAGCGTCTTCCGATTGCCTGAACGAACTCCGCGTTCAGCATCTCAGCTACTTCGTTAGCTGTCTCCTTAGGATCAAGGAGTGATGCCTCCTGAATTGAAACCTTGATGAGTTCGTGAGCCTCAAGATAGTCGTCGATTGATTTGATTACTGTCTCTGTAAGGTCTGCCTTGCCGATGCTTACTGTTGGCTGAATTGTCTGTGCAAGACCCTTGAGATAGCTTCTCTGCTTTCCTGTCAGCATTATATCCTCCATCTTTACTCTTTGTTGTGAATCGCCTTGTATTATACCCTATTTGCTTGATAGAATTAAAGAACTGTTTTGGGGAAAGAGGGATAAAAATAGTGGTTAACAGTTTAATTATTCTTAAGAAGCTTGTCGTCTTATTCGTTTTCATATACATAGGCTTCTTCACTTACAAGAAGAACTGGAGACAAGACACCTTTCAAATTCAAGGATCTCTGCAATGTCGGTATCATCAGCAGCCTCGCTGCTCTCTCCCTGTTTGCAACAGGCTATGAGCCACCTGCCCTCGTAGTTGACATATTCAGCTCACTCGACAGCACCTGTATCACACTTTCTATGATTGTAACAGGCTTCGCAATCGCAAAGGTCAAGCTCGACCATGTACTGAGCGATATCAGATCTATCGCCTTCACATTCATCAGAATGCTCGCAATTCCATGCGCAGTTGCTCTGCTGATCAGATCAGTCAGCTTGCCGTTCGATCCTACGCTGCTTGGAATTATGGTAATCATGTACGCAGTACCCAACGCCAGCCTACCAGTCATCAGCTGTCATATCTATAAGATCGAAGATAACACACTGAGCAGAGCCTACGCGCTGACAACAATCTCAGCGCTCATAACAATGCCTCTCGTGTGCATACTGCTATAATTACAACAGGGGAACTTACTCTGTGAACAGAATGATAGCCAGGAATGTCAGCGGCTCATCCTTCTTGTTGATGATGCTGTGACCCTCACCTGAACCAGTGAAAGTTACATCGCCAGTCTTAACTGCTGTCACCTCACCGTTATCGTTGTACTCTCCTTCTCCCTCGAGGATGTAGTAGATCTCAGCATCTCCGTTGTGGATGTGATATCCAACCTCGCAGTCCTTCTTGAGAGTTACTACGTTGAGAAGTCTGCCCTTGTCCCAGAGCTCCGAATTGTCATTGATGAGGCATCTAGCCTGCATCACGCCCTGTCCGCCCTGCGCACCAGCAACTTCCTTAACCATCTGCTCTTCAAATCTTCTTACAATACTCATATCTCCACCCTTTCTTACTTGAATGATCTTACAATCTCATCGAGAATCTCTCTCGCAACGTCCTCTTTGCTCATGAGTTCGAGCACTCTGTTGCCCTCAGCCTTGATAAAAGTAACTACATTTGTATCGGTACCGAATCCGGCTCCCGCTACCTTGAGGTTATTCGCTACTATCATATCCGCGTTCTTCTTCTCGAGCTTCACCTTTGCATTCTCAAGGAGGTTCTGTGTCTCCATAGCGAAGCCGCAGAGGAACTGTCCCTCTCTCTTTCTCTGTCCGAGATAAGCGAGGATATCCTTAGTTCTCTCAAGCTCGATTGTCATCGCATCTCCAGACTTCTTGAGCTTCTCATCAGCAACTGTAGCAGGTCTGTAATCAGCAACTGCAGCCGCCTTGATGATGATGTCCATGTCGTCACTAACAGATGTAACAGCATTGAACATATCTTCAGCACTCTTAATCGGAACCTTTTTCACGAATGGCGAAGCCTTAAGTGCAGTATCGCCACTAACAAGAGTAACGTCTGCACCGCGAAGCGCCGCGATGCGAGCGAGGGCATAGCCCATTTTGCCTGAAGAATGATTGCTGATGAATCTTACAGGATCGATGCTCTCCTTAGTAGGCCCGGCTGTCACGAGCACTTTCTTGCCCGCAAGGTCCTTCTCGAGTGCGCACGCCATAAGGATGTACTCGTAGAGTTCTTCTGGCTCGAGCATTCTGCCCTTGCCGACATCTCCGCAGGCGAGCCAGCCGCTCTCTGCCTCAGCGATTGTCATACCTCGCTGCTTGAGGATCTCGATGTTCTCAAGTGTCGCTGGATTGTCGTACATCTGAGTGTTCATTGCAGGTGCGATGATCTTAGGGCAATCGCTTGCAAGGAAAGTAGTTGTCAGCATATTGTCTGCGATGCCATGTGCGAACTTGGCAATTGTGTTAGCTGTCGCAGGAGCAACAATAAAGGCGTCCGCCTTCTTCGCAATTGAAATATGCTCTGTGCTGAATTCGTGGTTTCTGTCAAATGTATCGAAGAGACATCTTGTCTTGGTAATGGCCTCGAATGATACCGGACCCACGAACTGCATAGCATTCTCTGTCATTATTACATGTACCTCAGCGCCGTTCTTGACGAGCATACTTGCGAGAGCAACGCTCTTGTATGCTGCAATTCCGCCAGTTACACCGAGTACGATAGTTTTGTTCTCAAGCATTGATTATTCTCCTTTCGGAATAACTCTATCTTCATATTATGCAATCTATCAGGGGTTTAATGCAAGAGAATTGCCCTTTATGAGAAGAGATATTATGCTAAGTTTCGTGTCTTGAGATTGACTGAGACGCGTATTAGCAATAGAATTTAAGAGATAATGATAACGCTCTGCATAGGGCACGAAGGAGGCACAATGGATAATTTCAATTACAGTGTCCCTACAAAGATCTATTTCGGTAAGGGACAGATTAAGCATCTTACAGAGATGAAAGAGTACGGCAACAAGGTACTCATGGTATACGGTGGTGGAAGCATCAAGCGCAACGGCATCTATGATGCAGCAATCGCGCTTCTTAAGGAAGCTGAGATTGAGGTTGTTGAGCTCTCAGGTGTTGAGCCTAACCCAAGAATCGAGACTGTTCGCAAGGGAGCTGAGATCTGCAAGGCAGAAGGCGTTGATATGATCCTCGCTGTAGGAGGCGGATCAACAATCGACTGCTCAAAGGTAATCGGAGGAGCTGCGAAGTACGATGGAGACGCGTGGGATCTCGTAACAAATCCTCTCCTCATCGAGGCATCACTTCCTATCTTTAGCATCCTGACACTCTCAGCAACAGGAAGCGAGATGGACGCATTCGCTGTTATCTCCAATATGGCAACTAATGACAAGATTGGAACAGCAAGCCCGCTCTTCAAGCCGGTCTTCTCAATTCTTGATCCAGAATATACATTCTCTGTTCCTAAGAGACAGACTGCTGCAGGTACTGCAGATATCATGAGCCATACTTTCGAGAACTACTTCACTAATGTTGAAGGTGCTGGTATTCAGGGTCACCTCTGCGAGGCTGTACTCAAGACTCTCGTGGAGTACGCTCCAATCGCTATGACAGATCCTGAGAACTACGATGCAAGAGCTAATCTCATGTGGGCATCAAGCCTTGCTATCAACGGCCTCCTCTCAGATGGTGCAGGAGTTGCATGGACTGCTCATCCAATCGAGCACGAGCTCTCAGCATACTATGACATCACCCACGGTGAGGGTCTCGCAATCATCACACCTGTATGGATGGAGACTTGTATGGAGAAGGAGCCACGCACAATTGCTGACTTCGCTAAGTTCGGAAGAGTAGTATTCGGAATCAGCGGTGACGACGATGAGGCTGTTGCTAAGGCTGCTGTTGCCGAGCTCCGCAAGTTCCTCTTCGAGACACTCGAGATTCCATCTACACTTCGTGCTGTCGGCATCGACACTAAGGAGAACTTCCCTATCATGGCAGAGAAGGCGGCTAAGGGCTGCAGAGGAAGCTATGTAGCACTGACAGCAGAGGACATCGAGGCAATGCTCGAGAGAATGTTCTAAGTAACGATATATAATCATAACCACTAGTAAACTAGTGGTTTGCTCTGGCCCTGGAAGGGCCTATTACTTGCTCGCCCTCTCAAAGAGGGCACTGAAGGTTTAACATCGCATCACTATCACAAGAGGCCACTAAAAGTGGCTTCTTTTATTT
>JAQXQE010000027.1 GCA_029101005.1 Bacillota bacterium
TACTTGATCCATGAGATACCTCCAGAGTTTTTTAGACAGTTCGAAAAAGTCAAAAAAGTCTAAACCAAATTAGTCTGATTCTCTCTAGATTATCTCATTGGAGATCCCGGTGTTAAAGGCACCGTGTTATTAAGCGGTTACAGTTAATCTCGTCGACGAGATTATCTCTGTTCTCCATGCAGAGGGAGGTCCATGCATTCTCGTTGAGGTTGGCAACTCTTGTCATATCTCGGAAGCTGCCTCCGGCAATTGGAATATCTCCGAACATAGCGCTACCGCTGTTGATGAGTGCACTAGGCACGATGTGGCTGAGCTGGGATGTGTATGCGATAGTTCTGTCGTGAGCATCAGGAGTCATAAAGGCGAAGTCCTTGAAGCCGGCAAGTGAGAGGAAGTGACAGAGCATATTCTTCTGGTACGAGTCATCCTTCTTCTGGCAGAGCACGAAGCAGGCCTTCTTGAATAGGTCGGCGCGGCTGTTCTCGTAGCCGTCGAGGTTGAAACCAGCCATAGGATGGCCGCCCGTGAAGTTGAGATCACTCTGGTTCATCAGGTCGAAGCCTATCTCGCAGACAGCTCTCTTGGTACCGCAGCAGTCGACTACGAGCTGCGAACGGCGGGCCTTAGGCGCGTGGTCCTTGAGCCAGCTGATTGCAGCAGCACTTGGAACTGCGAGCAGAATCATATGGCATCCTACAATATTATCGTCGTCCAGAACATCCACGATGGTGCCATCCTCTAATGCAGCCTCGCTCACTTCCTCATTGACATCGCAGCCGTATACCATAGCTCCACTAGCTGTGAATGCCTTAGCGAGGGAACCACCTATTAGTCCAAGTCCGATAATACCAATCTTAATCATCTCAATACTCCTTAATCTGAAAATATACAAAAAAGAAACTCTGCAGTGAATCACTGCAGAGATCTGAGGTTAGATGCTAGATAGACAATGTCTTCTGTGTCACTCAATACTGTACAGCAAAACACGGCTCACTATGTGAACTTGTGTAATAATAATATTCTGCTGCGTAGTAAACTGAATGTCTCATCGATTTGTGCCAGTATTGTTTGTTCTCGTTTATATAACTGAAGTTATCTACACTATAACAGCAATAGACGGTACTTGCAATTGTAATTTGTAAATTCGTACAAATTTACGATTGATAATTATGAGAATTCATCAAAAATCGCTTCTCGTATTATTCGCCCTCTCTTCTCACGAAGGGGACAAAATATAGTATAATAGATTCACTGATTTGAATTTGAAAGAGGTAGCTATGTTACTTATCACAGCAAAGCACATTAAGAAGAATTTCTCTGAGAGGCCGCTCCTTGAGGACGTGACTCTCAGTATTAATGATGGGGACAAGATTGGTCTCGTCGGTGTCAACGGAAGCGGCAAGTCAACGCTTCTGAAAATCATCGCTGGGGTAATTGAAGAAGAGGGTGGTGAGATTCTGAGAAGCAATGAGCTCAGGACAGCTTATCTTCCGCAGAACCCAGAGTATGACCCTAATCTGACTGTAATCGAGCAGGCGATGAAGTACGTGAGCGGACACATCGAAGAGTACGTCGTTAAGACCTATCTTACCAAGGTTCATATGGATTGCTACGATAAGCCGATGGGCGAACTCTCAGGCGGTCAGCGCAAGAGGGTAGCACTAGCTACTGTTCTCTGCGGAGATGCGAATCTTCTCATCCTCGATGAGCCTACTAACCATATGGACAACGATATCATTGAGTGGATGGAGGAGAGGCTCAGCGATTACAAGGGTGCTATCTTCATGATCACTCACGACAGATACTTCCTCGAGAGGATTACCAATCACATCTGCGAGATTGAGAAAGGCCGCCTCGTATCGTATGAGGGCAATTACGAGGATTACCTTGTTGCCAAGGCGGAGCGTCTGCAGATGGCTATGGCTAATGAGAGGAAGCGCGCTAACCTCTACCGTAAGGAACTCAAGTGGATTCGCTGGACTGCGCCAGCCCGCTCAACTAAGCAGAAGGCTCGTATTCAGCGCTTCGAGCAGATTGAGACAGCGAAGGAGACTTTCGAGAATCCTGAGCTCGAGCTGGATATGCTTACAACGAGACTAGGTAAGAAGATCATCGAGATTAACAACATCAGTAAGTCCTACAACGGAACTACATATATCAACGACTTCAGCTACAATATCCTGCGCAACGACCGCATAGGTATTGTCGGCAACAACGGTTGCGGTAAGACGACTCTGCTTCGCATGATTATGGGCCAGGTGGAGCCTGATTCTGGTAGCATCGAGATTGGTGATACTGTCAAGATCGGATACTTCTCTCAGGAGTCTGAGGAGATGAATCCTAATCTCAGAATCATCAAGTTCGTCGAGGACATTGCTCAGAATGTAAGAACTAAGGACGGTTATCTCTCGGCGACCCAGATGCTCGAGAAGTTCCTCTTCCCAAGATATATGCATTCGGTTCGCATCGAGAAGCTCTCAGGAGGTGAGAAGCGCAGACTCTATCTGCTCTCGGTTCTCATGCGTGCTCCTAATATCCTGATTCTTGACGAGCCGACTAATGACCTTGATATCGATACTCTGACTGTTCTCGAGGACTACCTCGATGACTTCCAGGGCGCGGTTATCATCGTATCTCACGACAGATACTTCCTCGACAGACTAGTAGTTAGAACTTTTGCGTTCGAGGAGGGTGGTTACATCGGTCACTATACTGGTGGATACAGCAAGTATATGAATGAGAAGGAGGAGCGCGAGGCGGTGGCCGCAGAGGCGGCGAGGGCGCGCGAAGCGGGCCCTGCGTCGGCGGCGAAGCCGGACGGACGCAACAGCCGAGCGCCGAAGGTCAAGTTCACTTACGCGGAGAAGAAGGAGTTCGAGACTATCGACGAGGATATTGCCAAGCTCGAGGACAGAATCACTGAGATTGACAGCGAGATGATGGCGAATGCTTCTGATGCGTGGCTGCTGGCGGATCTTTCGGACGAGAAGACGAAGCTCGAAGAGGAGCTGATGCATAAGTATGAGAGGTGGGAGTACCTCAATGAGCTGGCGGAGAAGATTGCGCGTGGCGAGAGGGTGCAGCAGGGTTAGCTTTTTGTTGCATGTGGCTGTCTGTTTGAAGTGGATTAGAATCTGCTTTGGATAGGCTGGCAGATGAAGTATAATATAGTCAAATTTGACCGGATGGATAATTCGGAGATATTAAGCGATTAATAGCTGATAGGAATGAAGAAAGGAGTAGCTTATGGTTAGATTACCATTTACACAGGAGCTTATGAATGGCCGCGGAGAGCCGAAGACTATTGTTTTCCGTGAGGCTGGTCCTGAGGATATAGATAAGGTTATGCAGCTGCAGCGGGAGGTTGTGGATGCTCTTCCTGATAAGGATCTCTATCAGACTTCGACTAGAGAGGAGTACCTGGAGCAGCTCGAGGAAGACTGCTGCTTTATGGCGGAGTGCGATGGAGAGGTTGCTGGATTCAGTGTTCTGGTTCCAAATGACGCTGATAATCCTCGTAACTACGGTAAGTACTTCGACTACGATAGAGAGCAGCTTGCTGTTACATGCTCGCTCGATCTTACTATGGTTTCGCCTAATTACAGAGGCCTTGGAATCCAGCGTGATTTCAACAAGATCAGAATCGGGACTGCAGTAGCTATGGGAGCTAAGGAGGGACTGGCAACAATCTCACCTGACAATCCTTACAGCTACAGAAACTTCACTGTGCTCAACTTCGACATCGTTGAGCAGCGTGAGATGTATGGAGGCAAGCAGAGATATCTTCTGCGTAAGGTTTTCTAATGAATTTCAAGGAAGCGAATCAGATTCTTAAGATAATACTCGATATTGGAGAGGAGTTCATCAAGAGCGGTGCGGAGAACAGAAGATCTGAGGATACGATATACAGACTTTGTGATGCATATGGTCTGCGTAAGGTCAATGTCTGGCTGATTACTACGAATATTCAGGCTACTGTTGAGACTGATGAGGGTGACATCATCACCCAGACGAGATTCGTCCCATCTGGCGAGTACAATTTCGACAGGCTGGACTATCTGAATGATCTGTCCCGAAGAGCCTGTGCGGAGAAGCCGGATGCTGCAGAGCTTCGTCGTATGCTCGACGAGGTACTCGCACGTCCCGAGCAGCCGAAATGGCTGAGATACCTCGCGGCGCTGATGGCCGCCGTAGGCTTCGGCGT
Organism: Bacillota bacterium; assembly: GCA_029101005.1. Taxonomy (GTDB): domain Bacteria; phylum Bacillota; class Clostridia; order Peptostreptococcales; family Anaerovoracaceae; genus Crickella. Next base: position 4,205 of record JAQXQE010000027.1, read on the forward strand.
TTTCTTCAACTGCGACCTTATGGATGCGCTGGCTCTCTCTGTTATTGTCATCGTAATGGTTGCGCTCGGTGGCAAGCTCGGCAAGGTTGAGAACAATCCTTTGATATACAATGCGATTCTCTCATTCCTGATGGAGATTCTTGCCATTGCATTCGTATCGATAGGCTTCGGACATAATTCGAATTACATTACGATTGGTATCGTTATGTTGCTCGTCGGCTGCCTCGGATTCATGAATGGTATTCGTGACCTGCTCAATCGCGACATCATTGCGGGAGGCATTAACATCGTCAACTCGATTCTCGGTACTATGGGAATTGCCGTGGGTATTTCGCTGGCAATCCTGATGATGAGAGGGGTGATGTAGTATGGCAACTGTTAATCCTAATGTATATATTCAGATTGTTTCCTGCATCATCGGTAGTCTGGGCTTCGCTCTTTGGTTCCGCATCAAGGGCAAGCAGATTGTCTACTCAGGTATTGGTGCGCTGATATGCTGGCTCACTTATCTGCTCGTCTATGAGTCGACTGAGAGCCCTTTCATCTCAACTATGCTGGCGGCTATGTTCGTAGCTGCATATGCTAATATCATGGCCCGCGTCAACAAGGCGCCGACAACAATCTTCCTGATTGCTTCGGCTCTGCCTCTCATTCCGGGAGCTCACATGTATTATATGATGTACTCTATGGTTATGGGCGACAACGCGATGGCGATGAGTGAGGCTCGCCTCATGCTTCTGCCGTGCCTTGGTATCGCGGTCGGCTTCATCGTAGTCGAGATTATAAACAAGTATGCGCTTCTCGGTTGGAAGCTTATCACTAGTAGGAAATAAGGAAGCAAAAAAGCTCCCGCCAGCTGGCGGGAGCTTACTTATTATCCATACATTACCTCTCGGCGAGGATCTCCTTGAGCTCGTCGACACTGAACTCGTAGGCGGTGTTACAGAAGTAACATTTTACCTCTATAGATTCGCCATCATCGATCATCTCCTGAAGGTCTGCGTCCTTGATTGTCGCAAGCGCCTTGGATACGCGCTCGTGTGAGCAGTTGCAATCGAAGCGAACTTCCTGCTTCTCTGTGATCTCGAGGCCGAGTGGTCCGAGGATGAGCTCGAGCATTGACTCGGGTGAGTGGCCTTCCTCCATGAGATCGGTTACGGATGGGAGGATAGCGAGCTGACCCTCGAGAGTAGCGATAGTTTCCTCCTGAACATCAGGCATGAGCTGAATGATGAATCCGCCGGCGTGCTTAACTGAACAGTCAGTGTCAACCATAACACCGAGACCGACTGCTGATGGTGTCTGCTCTGATACTGTGTAGTAGTATGCGAGGTCATCTCCGATCTCGCCTGACTGGAGCTCTACTGTTCCGTTATATGGCTCTGAGAGTCCGAGATCCATCACTACTGTGAGGGTTCCTGCTCCAACGGCTGCGCCGACATCAAGCTTGCCTCTGTACTTGAGTGGGATGTCAACCTGTGGATTGCCTGGGAAACCCTTGATGTTACCGTGACTGTCTGCAGTAACTGTCATATTACCGATTGGGCCGTCTCCCTTGACTGTGAGTGTGATGAGGTCATCTTCACCTTTCATCATTGAGCCCATCATCGCTCCTGCGCTGAGAAGTCTTCCGAGTGCTGCGCTTACTACTGGGTATGTCTCGTGGCGCTCGCACGCATATCCGACAAGATCAGTCGAACGAACAGCGAAGGCTCTCACTGTTCCATTAGCGGCATGGCCACGCACGATATAATCATTCATATATGTCAAACCTCCTTGGTATGTATTTCAACTTACTTATTGTACTTACTTCTCCTATATATTACAATGTACTTGACAAAATTTGATATCACTAGCAGACAAGATTAGAACGCGTTAAGTGCTTTGTGGCAGGGATTGCAGCAGAGACGAAGAGGGGAACCTTGCGGTGTTCTGATTCATCCCGCTGCTACACATAGTCAGACACCTGCTTATGCGTAGCTTACGGACACGCTAAGGGAGGTGTTTTATTATATTTAATTATTCAGAAGCAAGAGCATACTTAGATAGAATCTCCGCGAGCGGAAGTATTCTCGGTCTCGACAGCATCCGTGCTCTCATGGCTGAACTCGGCAATCCGCAGGACGAACTTAGATTCATCCATCTCGCCGGCACTAACGGCAAAGGCTCAATCCACGCCTTCACCGCCAGTATTCTTCGTGCCGCCGGATACACAGTCGGCGCCTACATCTCGCCCTCAGTTATGGGATATCTCGAGAAATTCCAGGTGAACGGCCAGTGGATGGCTGAAGACGAGCTCGCTCCGCTAGTAGCGAAAACCCGCTTGGCTGCGGAGTCGATGGTCGCTAAGGGTCTCGCGATGCCAACAGTATTTGAGTTCGAAACAGCCATCGCATTCCTCTACTTCAAGCAGAAGAACTGCGACTACGTGGTGCTCGAAACTGGACTCGGCGGAGACCTCGATTCGACTAATGTTGTCACAACTACTGATGTCTGCGCATTTGCAAGCATCAGTCTTGATCATACCGGCTTCCTCGGAAGCACAATAGAGGAGATTGCCAGCAAGAAAGCCGGCATCATCAAGCCTGGCTCAATCGTGATCCCAGGCTGGCAGACAGAAGCTGCCGCTTCCGTCCTGCGTTCTAGAGCGGAGGAGCTCGCATGCGAGCTCAGATCAGTAGATCCATCTGCTCTGGTTATTGAGGGTCCGAACTCTTTCTCATACCGCTCATATAATCACATTGAGAAGAGTCTTCTCGGCAATCACCAGTTCGAGAATGCGACTACTGCAATCGAGATTATTGAAGCACTCAGGTCAAGGGGTGCTATCATAAGCGATGTGGCCGTTAAGGACGGCATCGAGACCTCTTACTGGCCTGGACGCCTCGAGCGCATAGCTGGCACGCCGGAGTTCATTCTCGATGGCGCGCACAACCCAGCGGCCGCAGAGAGACTGCGAGAGGGACTCGAGCTTTTATACAGAGAGAACGGCGACGACTCGACAAAAATCCACGCGGTCATCGGAATCTTCAAGGACAAGGATTACCATTCTGTCCTCGGAACTCTGGCTCCACTGCTGGCCGACGCGAAGGCTATTGCTCTTCCAGACGCTGTCCGCACTCTTGACGCTGATAGTGTTGCGGCTGTCCTGTCTTCACTGGGCGTCGATGCTACTACTGCTCCGTCAATCGAGGAGGCTATCGATGAGGCGGCATCCCGTGCTCGCGCTGATGGCGGCATTGTCCTCGTGACTGGTTCGCTCTCGTATCTTGGACAGGCGAGGGAGCACATTGATTCAATTACGGATATTACACTCGAAAGTGAGGCTACTAATGGCAAATAAAATGAACCCGGAACTCATTAAGCAGGCTGTGACTATGCTCCTCGAGGGCATCGGCGAGGATCCAAATCGCGAGGGTCTCGTTGAGACTCCTGATAGAATTGCCCGCATGTACGAGGAGATTTGCGGCGGTGCTTATCAGGATGCTGCTGAGGTGCTTGAGAAGCGTTTCAAGGTTGACAGCAATGAGATCGTCCTCGAGAAGGATATCAATTTCTATTCGATGTGCGAGCACCACATGCTGCCTTTCTTCGGCAAGGTGCACATTGCTTACATTCCTGACGGCGAGGTAGTCGGCCTCTCCAAGCTGGCGCGAACAGTTGAGGTATACGCGCGCAGGCTCCAGCTCCAGGAGCAGATGACTGCTCAGATTGCGGATGCACTCATGGACAATCTCCAGCCTAAAGGCGTCATGGTAATGTGCGAGGCTGAGCACACCTGCATGACTATGCGCGGTGTCAAGAAGCCGGGCTCCAAGACAGTCAACATCGTAACAAGAGGTGCATTCACAGAAGACGAAAAACTGCAGAATCTCTTCCTGAATATGCTGAAATAATTTGCAATGCGCATTCGGACGCGCAATGCAAACTGTCGATTTTGCGCTAACAGTCGCGTTGCGCGAAATGAATTAACTGGATATCGAATAATATGAGAAAAGAAACTAAGCAAAACGCAGAACTTGAAATGAGAAGAGCGGACGACGTTATACGTCATCCGCTTTTTGTGTCTAATCTAGAGCGCCTCGAGGAACTCGAGGCGGACCGCATCTGGTGCTGTCACGGCTTCGGCCACCTGATGGACGTAGCTCGGCTGGCCTACATCTTCACACTCGAGCGCGGCTATGAGCTTCCAAAGGATTTCGTATATGCCACCGCGCTCCTCCACGATATCGGCCGTTCGACTCAGTACCTCGAAGGAATTCCGCATGCAGAAGCCGGCATCGAGCCAGCCGCACAGATTCTTACAGACTGCGGCTTCACCGAAGCCGAGATCGCAATGGCTCTTCGTGCCATCGCTGAGCACAGTGACGAAAGCGATGCCGACGCAGAGATTATCGCCAGAACCTGGCCAGACAAAGTTCATGACGAGCAATTGAGCAAGCAGCTCCGCGAAGTCCTCTACGACGGCGACAAGCTCTCCCGCGACTGCTTCCGCTGCAAAGTAGCCGACCAGTGCGATTGGGCGGAGTGGATGAAGAAGCGTGTATTAAGCTGGTAGCGGCTGGGCGCGCTTGGCTCGGCTTGATAAATTGCGCCGAACTTTGGCAGCCTTTCAAGGCATACACAATGACATACAGGAAGGAACTCAATCAATGAGAATCGGAAATAGAGAATTTGATACTGACAAGCATACCTACATCATGGGAATCCTGAACGTAACTCCAGATTCATTCTCTGATGGCGGTAGATGGAACGAACTCGATGCTGCTCTCAAGCACGCTGAGCTCATGATCAACCAGGGCGCTGACATCATCGATGTTGGCGGCGAGTCAACTCGGCCAGGCCACATTCAGATCAGTGAGCAGGAGGAGATCGAGCGTGTAACTCCAATAATCGAGCGCCTCAAGGCCGAATTCGATGCACCTGTTTCAATTGATACATACAAGGCGAACGTTGCCGAAGCTGCGCTCCAGGAAGGCGCCGACCTCGTCAATGACATCTGGGGTCTCCAGTACGACCCTCGCATGGCTGAGGTCATCAAACAGTACAACGCCGCTTGCTGCCTCATGCACAACCGCAACGAGGCCAATTACAACAATCTAATCCTCGATATGATGGACGATCTCCGCAAGTCAATAGAGCTCGCACACGATGCTGGCATCAGAAGCGACAAGGTCATCCTCGATCCAGGTGTTGGCTTTGGTAAAACCCTCGAGCACAACCTCCTCGTCATGAAGGAGCTCTCGGCTTTTCGTCTGCTCGGTTATCCGCTTCTTCTCGGTACATCGCGTAAGTCGATGATCGGCAAAACCCTTGACCTCCCATCCGACCAGAGAGAAGAGGGCACACTCGTAACCACAGTCATGGCCGTAGAAAGCGGATACGGATTCGTCCGCGTCCACGATGTTGAGAAGAATTATCGTGCTATCAAGATGGCCGAGGCCATCCTGGCGGCTCGATAGCGGAAGCGAATTGCCCCGCAAGTCGCCAAAATCAGATTTTCGCCCCAATCCCAACAATCCCAATCCAAACAGGACAATCACAGCAATCCCAATCCCAACAATTCAAACAATAAGGACTAAGAATTATGGATAGAATCAACATCTACAATCTCGAAATATTCGCATATCACGGTGTGCTCGCTGAGGAGAAGGCGGAAGGCCAGTTCTTCTATGTTGACGCAGAGCTGGAACTCGACCTGAGCAAGGCAGGCAAGTCAGATGATCTGATGCAGACTGTCAACTACGCTGAAGTTTGCGAGAGCATCAGACGAGTGATGACTGAGAACGTATTTGACCTAATTGAGACTTGTGCTGAGCAGATTGCGCAGACGATTCTCCTTGAGAATCCACTCATCAGCACTGTGACTGTCAGCATCAATAAGCCACATGCTCCAATTCCGATGGAGTTCGAGAACGTGGCAGTGACAGTAACAAGATGCTGGCACAAGGCGTATATCGCACTTGGTTCTAACATTGGTGACTCAGAGGTGCTAATCAGTGAGGCCGTCGCGAAGCTCGACGGCAATTCGCCAGTTAGCGCAAACTCCAACACAAACCTCACCAGGGTCACCAAGCAGTCGACGCTGATTAAGACGAAGCCATATGGGGTGCTGGATCAGCCGGATTTCGTTAATGGAATGCTGGAGATTGAGACTCTTCTGAGTCCGCATGAGCTACTGGACAGATTGCATGAGATTGAGGCGGAAGCTGGAAGAGAGCGCAAACTCAGATGGGGACCAAGAACACTGGACCTCGATATTATTCTCTATGATGATGAGATCATCGAGGACGATGATCTCTGTGTTCCACATGTGGATATGGCGAACAGAGATTTCGTGCTCAAACCTTTAGCTGAGATTGCTCCGTACAAGGTGCATCCAGTTGAGTGTAAGAGAATTATACATATGCTCCGCGAGCTCGAAGAGCGAGACGGAGCTACCGCATCAGACGGCGGAGCTGCTGTAGACGGTTCGAACCCCTGAAGGTGTACCAACATGTAAACCTCGAGATTGTGAGAGAAATACATCTCTTTATCTTCTATTAAAAACTATTTTGCAGTGCTCCTGTTCCTGCTAATGAAGATGTGTCTTCACTCTGGTATTGGGGCAGGGGTGGCTGCGCTGTCTATATTTGCATGGGACAGGCGCATTCGCATAGCGCTACCAACAATATTCATGATATTCTATCTGCCGTTCTATGCGGATGATTTCTTCCTTATTATCTACTATGATATAACCTTTGTCTGTTGCGTGCTTCTCATGGAGCTATTGAGGAAGAATGCGGGTTTCTGCTCAAGTCGCAAATCGTTAATCATACTTATTGGCTCAACTGTGGCATTGCTGCTTATCGATTTCTCTATGCATTCTATTCGATATGGCCTTGTCAGCACCTTTGTCGTAGGGGGATCTGCCTATTGCCTGTATCGAATCTTCAGCATTTTCCTTATTGCTGAGAGCGTGCGGCTTCTGAATCTGTTCGTTAAGTCACCCAAAGTGAGTGCGCTCATTGTGTTCAACGCCTTATTCATTCTCAGTTTCATCAATTACTGGGTGTACGAGATTACGGGTAAAACTTTCATTCTTTCCAATCTACATCTCGCCGGCACTGCGATGGGGGGTTCTTTCGGGCGTCCAGCTTAAGTCAAATGATCTGATTTGTTTCCTAATATACTTTTTCCTTGTGACAATCTTTAATCTATTCCTTGCCAAACAGTGCTTTGCGGAGATCTCTCGTCAGAAACGCCAGAAGAGGGGAATTCTTGCCCTTATTAATCTTGCAGTTATTATTGTTCTATCTATTGGTGGATTGTTGTCGCCTTTAATCTTTAACTCAGCTGTTAATCTTGGTTTCCCAAGTCATCTGATTATTAACATATAGACGTCCTCGAAGCCCTCTTATTATAATGACTTCATTAAAGGAATCACTTTCAAAGAGGAGCAGACAATGGAGGCAGCCGATGGTCCAAATATTATCGTGGTCATGAACGAGAGCTTCAGCGATCTGCGGGATGTCGGGGACTTTACGACAAACGAAGAGTTTACGCCTTTTATCGATGGCATAAGAGAAGACTATCCGTCTGGTACGCTGTACTCCTCGGTTTTTGGTAACAACACCTGTAGCTCTGAGTATGAGTTTCTTACTGGTGTGCCGACCGCATTCGCTGAGAAAGGATCAATAATGTATCAGCAATATCTTAAGGAGGGCGCGCCGTCGCTTGTATCGCTTCTCGAGGCGCAGAATTTCCGCACGGTCGGCATTCACCCGTATCGCAGGAACAGCTACAACCGTGCGAATGCCTGGGAAGCGTTTGGATTTGACGAGACTCATTTCGATGAGGCTTTTACCTCGGCCTGGAAGGTGCGCAAGTACATAAGCGACTAGTCTTTCTACATGAGGATCATTGACGTCTATGAGGAGAATTCGGACCGTCCGTTTTTCTGTTATGGGATATCCATGCAGAATCACGCCACATATTTGTATGGCTATGAAGGTGAGGTGCAGCTGACGGGCAAATATCGTGGGAAGTATCCAGATGTTGACGAGTATTTGTCTCTTCTGAAGCTTACGGATAAAGACACGAAGGCTCTGATTGAGTATTTCTCGGCGGTGCCAGACGACACGATGATTGTCTTCTTCGGGGATCATCAGCCGATGATTGATAAGGATTTCTATAGCAAGCTTCTTGGACAGGATTTCAGCAGCGTTACGGTCCCAGAGAATTCCAAGCTGTATAAGATTCCATATTTCGTGTGGACCAACTACGATGCTGACATCGAGGTGCCAGAAGAGGCGAGCATCAATTATCTACCGAACATTATCCTCAATGCAGCTGGCGTTGCCAAGAACGACTGGTTCAACTTCACGGATGAGATGTTTACAGATTATCCAATCGTGACTGAGAATTTCATCGAGGTGAATGAGAAATTAGTAGAAATGGATCAGGTGCACGAGAGATTAGACGAGGTAAAATCAGATTCCTATGGTCATCCATATTACAGGCTCAAAAAGTTTCAGCTTGGAGTATATGTGAGGGCGCTAGGGCGAAATTAAGTTAATTGAAGCTTGAAGTATTCGCAGCTACAGTGTTGTTAAGGGATTTTGTTGACAGGGTGTAGATTGTGTGATATAGAAAAGATGAAAGTTTATTTGATAGGGGGTTCATATGAATAGGTTGTTTAAGGTTGCTCTACCAACTACACTAGCACTTGCTATTGTGTTGTTTATGAGCGCCTTTTCTTTTGCTAACACTTCAGATTCATCACCAATAGTTGTAAAGGCTGATGAATATAACTGGTCAGAATTAAAGGCTGGCGTAGACTACGTAGAAGATGAGATGCTTGTTACCTTTAAGGATGATATTGAAAGCAAAGATGTAGTTTATGAGTTTGCGAAACGTTATAACTATGATATTGAAATTCTTTCATTCGGAGATTTCGCAGGAACCAAGACTGCATTAGTGAGATTAGAGAAAGGATCTTCTGTTGAAGACGCAATACGAAAGATTGAAGAAGATGAAGTGGTTCTTTCCGTTTCTCCAAATATAATTATTCGTATAGAGAATTCAATGGAACAATCACAGGCATACTCTCAGTGGCATATTGACAGATATACGATGCCGATTGTTTGGGATATGGCAAGATGTGATAATAATGTAACCGTTGCGGTGCTTGATGGTGCTGTTGATGTTCATCATGAAGATTTGGAAGATAATATACTTATGTCTTATGCAAAAGATGTTGTACATAATTGTGCTCTAACATCTGGAAATGATAATCATGCAACTCATGTTGCTGGAATTATTTCTGCTGTAGCAGATAATGATATAGGGGTTCAGGGCGTATCGTATAATGCAAATATCATTCCAATCAATATTAAGGATGATGATGGTGGGATACGTAAAGAATCGGTAGTGCGTGCGTATAACCATTTATTGACTAATATTCCTGAGAATATAAATTTAAAGGTTATTAATTGTAGTTTTGGAGGTCCTGGGCTAACGGGAGACTTAGAAAACTATGTTAATGCGGCTGCAGCAAGAGGTATAATAACTGTTTGTGCTGCTGGAAATGAGAACACAGACGCTGCACATTATCCAAGTGATTATGAATCTTGCATCTCCGTAATAGCGGTTGATCAGAATGGAAATAAGGCAGGTTTTTCGAATTATGGAAGACTTTGTGATATAAGTGCGCCAGGTGTAAGTATCACCTCAACAATACATAACTCTTATGGTGAAATGAGTGGAACATCAATGGCGGCGCCTTTTGTATCAGGTGTTATTGCGCTGATGTATGCTGCAAATCCTTCATTAACAAATGATCAGGTGAAGCATTATTTATATAGCACTGCGGAGGATGTGGGCCCATCAGGGCGAGACAATAACAGCGGCTGGGGAATAATTGATCCATATAGGGCTGTTTTCAAAGCAAAAGAGGGTTATTGGAAGCGCTTGAACGGAGGTACGCGTTACGATACTATGAGAATGGTATCTAATGAAGGTTGGAGTGATGATAGCTGTGACACGGCGATTGTTGCAACTGGAGAATCTTTCCCTGATGCGTTAGCTGCGACTTCACTTGCAGGAATTCATAATTGTCCTGTGATTCTTACAAAGTCATCAACATTATCACAGCAGGCGGCAGGTGAAATACAGCGTTTAGGGGTTGAGAATGTAATTCTGATTGGCGGATCAGATGTAGTAAGCAATACTGTCAAGAGTCAAATTGAATCCATCGTTGGCAGTGGACATGTTTCTAGGATATATGGTGCGACAAGATATGATACAGCTGTAAATATTTATAATAATGGCAGTGGATGGTCAGATACTCTAATCGTTACTACTGGTCTATCTGCACCTGATTCATTATCTATAGCTCCATATGCATATGCAACAAAATCTCCTGTATTTCTTGCGGGACCAAATGGGAATTTATCGTCGAATGTGCGAGCTGCTATTTCCTCTGGCTCTTTCGATAAGGCAATAATAATTGGATCAAGTAGCAATGTATCAGAATCTACGGAGAACTTCCTTAAATCTCAGCTTGGATTAAACAAGGTGTATCGTATTTCTGGTAGCACAAGATATGTAACATCATCAAAGATTGCAAAATGGGCGTGCGGAGAAGATCAGAATGCACCATTTAGCCCCGATGTGATTCTAGGCTATTCTCATGTAGCTATAGCGAATGGTGGAGATAATGCTTTCCCAGATGGTTTATCGGGTGGTGCATTCTGTGGTCATAATAGATCGGTAATGCTTTTGATAGATAACAGCAAGACGTTCTCGAATAATGTTACATTAACTGATAATGTTAGTATACATATTCGAGATGTAGAGCTTGGCTATGCAATCGGCTCGAATGGTGTTATTTCCGACTCGTTACTAGACTCAATAGAGAGCTTCTTTATGGGTTGTTTGTAATTTCTTATGAGAAAGGGGGATATTATGAATAAAGCATTAAAAGTAATATTGTTTTCTTGCATTTTGTTCGTAGTAACATCTACAGCTGCTTTTGCGAATGTAGAAACGATGGATAGGTCTTCAGAATTCAAGTGTGGAGAAGATGTTTATAAGTATAAGGCTGGAGTAGATTACAAAGATGGAGAAATAGTTGTTGATTTTGTTCTGAGTATCGAAAGTGAAGCGGATATATATGAAGTTGCAGAGAATAATTCATGCACTGCAGAAGTGATTAGTTTTGCTGATTATGGTAAATGTGCATTGTTTATACTCCCAGAAGGACAGAGTGTGCCTGAAGCTATTATCCAGGTAGAAAAAGATCCAAGAGTTAAACAAGCTACTCCTAACATGTACTTTTGGCAAGAAACACCAGACGATGAGAAAAATGCTGAGGAAATAGATAGAATATCCGGCGCAACAAGGTATGATACTGCTATTGAAGTTGCAAACAGAATCAAAGAATTAAGAGACATAGAGAAATTTGAGAATATTGTGGTTGCCTATGGGGGAAATTATCCTGACGCTTTATCTGGTGGATATTTAGCATCTGTGAAGAATGCACCTATGCTTTTGGTTAATCCTGCAAACGAAACAAAAGTGGAGAAGTATATTAAGGATAATCTTGATTCAGATGGAACGGTTTATATTCTTGGTGGTGAAACGGTAGTGTCGAAGCGCTTTGAGAAGAAATTCACCAATGTAAAGAGAATTTGGGGAAAAAATCGTTATCTGACAAATCTTGAAGTGCTCAAAGAAGCAGGCTTTCCAAAAGAGACAGATAATGAAGTGATGGTTTGTACAGGCAATGGTTATGCAGATAGCTTAGCGGCTTCTGCTACTGGCTGTCCGGTTCTTTTGGTAAATAATACTCTCAGCAAAGAGCAGAAGAAATTTATTATGGACAATCATATTAAGTGGTTTGATGTGCTTGGTGATGAGACTGTTGTTTCAAAATCAATTGCAAAAGAATTGCAAGAGGTTGTATTTTCGCCAGGAAGTATACATCAATCGGTTGAGCTTACCTGCAGATATGCTGGTTCCGATAGAATTGGAACCTCAATAGAGGTCGCCAAGATGTATATGGGCGAAAAAACGTCTCCAATTCATAAACCGATTCCAAGTGCTGTTGTATTGGCATATGCGAACAGTTATGCTGATGGGCTTGCCGGAGGCGTACTGGCAAGTGAACTTGACGCACCTATTATACTCATCGATAATAAAGCAACCTCTATCGATAAGGTAAAAGCATATTTGAAAGATGTAGGAATAGAAACGGTATATGTTCTAGGCGGATCATCTTTGATTAGTGATAATACAGTATATGCATTGAAGTAATTGCCTCAAAATTTTTAAATTCTGATTGAGACAAAGCGTTGACTTTATACACCCTCCCTTAAAAAGGAGGGTGTTACGCTTTAGACCTCCATTTTTCAATTGTTTGAAGAAACAACATTTGTGGAACCCCTGGAAAGGCGACAGATGAGGGTAATGTGTCAAATAAACAAATTCCGATAACGCTTTTATAGAATACAACAAAGAACAATGTATACAATGTATATTCGTATACACAATCGGCACAAAGTACAAATTTCAAGCTTTGTGCCGATTTTTTGTGGTTGCATTACAAAGAATATGGGTTATAATCATCAGAGTTGACCGCCCTAGGCGGAAAAATCAAGCGATTATTCCCCAGTGCAAGAACAAGGCATAATAATCGCTAATGTATAGAACAAAGATTTACTTATTAATTAACCCAAGCAAAGGAAAGGAAACCAATGAAGAACATCGTAAAGAAGTGGACAGGATCAAGTCTTATCCTTAAGATTGTGATCTTCCTCATCATCGGAGCAATTCTTGGAATCGTAGCACCTAAGGCAACAGGTATTATGATTTTCGGTAAGGTATTCGTAGGAGCTCTGAAGGCTGTAGCACCAGTACTCGTATTCGTACTCGTAACAGCATCACTTGCAGACGCTAACACTGGAATCGGTAAGAGATTCAGCACAGTAATCGTAATGTACATGTGCTCAACATTCCTCGCAGCTATCGCAGCTGTAATTGGAAGCTTCATCTTCCCAGTAACACTTAACCTCGGAAGCGAGTATGTTGCTGAGACAGCACCTCCAAGCGGAATCGCAGAGGTACTTACAAACCTCATCACTAACATGGTTTCAAACCCAATCGCATCAATTGCGAACGCTAACTATATCGGAATTCTCTTCTGGGCAGTACTCCTCGGTATCTCACTGAAGATGTTCGGCCACAAGGAGACAATCACAGTTGTTAAGGACCTCGCTGAGGCTGTATCAACAATTATCAGATGGGTAATCCAGTTCGCTCCACTCGGTATCATGGGACTCGTATTCGAGTCAGTATCAACAAGCGGACTCGCAATCTTCAAGACTTACGGCAAGATCGTTCTCCTGCTCGTAGCTTGCATGCTCTTCGCGACACTCATCATCAGCCCACTGATGGTTTTCTTCTCAACAAAGAGAAATCCATACCCACTGGTACTAACATGTCTCAAGGAGTCAGGCGTAACAGCATTCTTCACAAGATCTTCAGCTGCTAACATCCCAGTTAACATGAAGCTCTGTGACAGACTCGGCCTCGAGGAGGACTTCTACTCAGTATGCATTCCTCTCGGAGCAACAATCAACATGAACGGTGCAGCTGTAACAATCACAGTAATGACACTCGCAACAGTTCACACACTCGGCATGGACGTATCACTGCTGACAGCAATCATCCTGTCATTCATCGCAACACTCGGTGCTTGCGGAACATCAGGCGTTGCAGGCGGATCACTCCTCCTCATCCCTATGGCTTGCTCACTCTTCGGAATCCCAGGAGACGTAGCAATGCAGACAGTAGCAGTTGGATTCATCATCGGTGTAATCCAGGATTCACTCGAGACAGCTATCAACTCATCCGGAGACGTAATCTTCGCAGCAGCTGCAGAGTTCAGAGACATGCTCAAGGCAGGCAACGAGCCAGAGTTCTACAGAACAGGCCTCAAGGCAGACAAGTAAAGACACCACGCTCACGTAGCGTTCTAGCAAAAAGCCTCCCGCGTTACCGCGGGAGGTTTTCTCATGCGCCAAGCTTCTCACGCTCTCTATGGCATCACGCCAGCCTTTCTTTTCTACTCCCTATAGAACCACAGCACGCAGTCGGTCTTCTTGTCGTATGCAAACCCGCAGTACATACTCTTCTCGTCATTCGCATTGAGCATGAACGCCTTGCCGAAATAGCTCGCGAGCTGCGAATCCTCGTCGTCGTACTCGAGCGTGATCACGTCGTAGCCATCCTTGGCCGCATCCGTATCGATTTTCCAGCGGCCCGTCTCAGTCATGCCGTATGCCATCACCTCGAAGCTGCCGCCATCCATGATTCTGACCTCGGCATCCGCATCGTAGCCGTCGTAGCTGACATCCGCCGCGTTCCAGCTGTTCGCCTCGTAGCAGATGCACTCGTCGAACTTCCATTCGCCCACAAGCACCGTCTCAAGCGGCCCCGCGCTTCTGCTCGCCGCTACTATCAGCAGCACCATGAAAACCAGCCCCACCAGGGCTGGCACTACTGCCGCGCCAATTGCCCCGCTATGTCCACCTTCGTCCTCAGCCGCACGCTTTCTTCCTCTCGCTAGCGATCTGCTGTACTCCAACTCCGGCCCAATCAACAGATCGTATTCAGCCCTAAGCTCCTCCGTCTTCAGTGCCTCATACGCCTCAATAATCTGCCTTGTCTTTACCGTCGCAATCGCCTCATCACCCCTATACACATCAGGATGATACTTCTTCAGCAACTTATTATATGCACGTTTAATCTCTCGGTCGTTCGCCGTCCTGGCCACCCCGAGCAACTCATAATAATTCATTGTCGATGATTCCTTTCAATAAGTGCTATTGTACCATCATAATTTACAAATGTGATATAGTAAGAATAACTTATTATATTATATTTCCGGAACATAATAGGAGAGTAATATGATACAGATGACCATTTGAACCATATCGCGCCCCATCCAAACTGCCCTTATTTCTGACGGTTTCGAGTGCTGATTAACGTGTGATTTGTAGTCTATTATTGAGGCGATGAGGGGCATACAATTTGATTGTCAGATAATGATGATTAATTGCAAATAGGAGGTCAAGATTATGGCATTCTCATTAGATTCAAAGGTTAAGGACATTCTTAAGAATGAGGCAGCTGCAGCTGTTCTTGAGAAGTATGCACCAGGTTCAATTTCGAATCCACAGATGAAGCTTGTTGGGGGATTAACACTTAGAAAGCTTGCTTCATTCCCACAGTCAGCATATCTGGTACCACACCTTGACGCGCTGGATGAAGAGCTTAAGGCAATAGAGGGATAAGTTTCAATAACAAATTATGTAATAAAATGGTGGCCCGAAGGCCACCATTTTATTTGGTTCTTAAAGAGGTAATCGGAATATCAGCTGATACCCGTTAGAAACAAGTCCATCCGCCATCACATTTGAGGTCAACTCCATTGACATATCTTGACTGATCGCTTGCGAGGAAGAGGATCGTGTCTGCAAGTTCCTCTGGCATAGCAAGCTCGCCTGAGAAGTTGAGGAGCTGGCTTGTTCTTCCAAAGCCAAACTCATCTGAAGGTGGCATTGTGATAGGGATATCGGTTACTACACCACCTGGGGATACGCAGTTGCATCTGATGTTATGATCCATGTACATAAACGCTGTGTTTCTTGTCAGTGAGAGTACAGCACCCTTGCTTGCAACATATGCCGCACCAGATGTCTGGTGTGATGCTCCAACAGAGCATGTATTAACAATTACTCCGCCGACATCACCTTGTGCGAGGAACTGCTTGCACTCTTCTCTCATTCCGTACATAAGTCCAAATGTGTTAGTAGCAAATACGTCCTGAATCATCTCATCAGACAGATCTGCGATGGCCGTGTTGTCATCCATAACGCCTGCGTTGTTGACAGCAACATCGAGTCTGCCGTATTTCTCTACAGCGAGCTTAACCATCTCTACAGCTGTTTCTGGCTTTGAGACGTCTGCGAGGAGGTTTGTAATCTCTCCAGCAGCTCCTGACTCGATAGCTTCATTAACAAGGTCGTCGCAAGGGTTCTTGTCTACAGCGATTACTTTAGCACCTTCCATAGCGAAAAGCAGGGCAGTTGCTCTTCCGATACCAGCTGCGGCACCCGTTACTATACATACTTTATCTTCAAGTCTCCTCATAATTCTAACCTCCTGGCCTAGCAGAATACCTTCTTTACAACTGTGGCAGGGGAGCCATTGCATCCAACCGTAACCTTGCTTCCCTCTGGAATATCTGCTCTGATATTTGCGAAGCCGATATTCTTGTCTACGGTGTATCCGTAGATTGCCTGACAGCATCTTCCTACCTCGACACCGTACAGATATACCTTCTCCCAGATTGCGATATCCTCAGTTGATTCCCACTCGAATTCGAGACCAACCATCTGATAGCGTGGGTTCTCTTTGATAGCGAGAGTTGCTTCCTTGCCGATGAAGTCCTTGCTGAGGTCAACAGACCATCCAAGATCACACTCAAAAGGATTCATATGCTTGAAGTCCTGCTTGAGAGGGAAGCCTTTCTCCATTGGAATGGATCTTACGAATACCTCTAGAGTGTAGATCTCTCTGCCACCAGCTTCTGTAACGGCCTTGTCGATTGCTTCCTTAACCTCAGCAGTCTTGTCGAATGGGCAGTATACCTCGTATCCGTTCTCCCCTGTGAAGCCTGATCTGTGGATATATACAGGGATTCCATTAATTGAATTTGGCTCAACTCGGAATCTCTTCATCTCATCGATAGGAGTCTCGAGCATAAGGTTCATTGCTGCTGGTGAATCTGGACCCTGTACAGCGTACATATCCCAGTCGTATGTAATCAGCTTGGTCTGAACATCAAAGTCGCCCTTGTGTGCTTCGAGCCATGGAATGAGGCGAGGGCCATACAGAGATGAAACCCAATACTTCTCTTCATCCATGTGCATTACGATAACGTCATCAATAATCTCGCCATCTTCGTTAAGCATAGTTGTGTACTTGGTTCTACCTGGAGTAGCCTTGCTGATGCTGTTAACGTAGATCAGTTCAAGTGCTGCTTCAGCATCGTCACCAGTAACTTCAACGAGATCGTGTGTCCAACGATAATATCCTACGCGCTGGCGGATAGTTTCCGCATCAAGTCGTGCTATTGAATCTTCCTTGAAAAGCATCGCTCAACCTCCTTATACCATTCTCAGATCTTCCAGACGAATTACCTTAATGTACATATCTTCGTCATCGCGGCCCTCTATTACACATGACCACTCAGGTGAAACCAGAGTCTTGCAACCACCGTTCCACTGAGCCTCGTATGCGTCTACGAGTTCATCTAATGGAGCCATCTCGTATCTAGCTGTGAAATCTTCGCTCTTGAGCTTAATCCAAGTCTCGTCCTCTGTCCATCTTTCGACCTGATATGGAACCTGCTGAATATCGAGCATATACATAATGTATGAACCCATAATTCTGCCGTCGTTCTCATCGATGCTGTGAGGAACTCCAAGATGAGCGCGAAGTCCTTCGCGTGCAAATGGATCGATGAACTGATTCTTGCCGGCAGTAGCGAAGACAATCTTCAGGACGCGAAGGAACTCATCGTCATCTGGAGCCATGCCGCTGATTGCCATCATAGGGAACTGTACTGACCATACCCAGCCCATCTGTGCTACCCAGTGATATGCTGTCTCGAGAGATGTTTCTTCTCCAAATGCCTGAGTGTACTGTCCGTTTCTCAGTGTCTGTCCAGCCTTAACCATTCTCTCTCTTGGTGTATCGTGGATAGGGTCTACTGGCTGCTGCATGTGCTCAAGCCAGTTCTGTGGAGGCAGATTGTAGGTATCTCTTCTCTCTGCAACTACTCTGCAGTGCTTGTTGCCGCAACCTCTTGCCTGGCACATGTTGAGTGCTACCTCGTTCTCTGTTCCGTTTGAACTTGCGAGATCGAAGTTAGCAGTGAACATACTTGTTGTCATATTGCAGAGCTCACTGCCTACGATATCCCAAGGACAAGTGTCAAGCTCCTTCTCAACTCTGTCTCTTGTGAACTGAATTACTCTACCGGCCATATTCTCCCACTCGTCACCGGAGTCTCCAGTGATAGCTCCGAGCCAGCTTGACTTCTCGCAGAACTCAGGAATGTTGAAAGCCTCGTAGAGTGCCATATCTACATATGCCTTCTGCTCTTCAGGTGTACCAGCAACGGCCATATTCATCATATTTGCGATATCGCAGATGGCATCAGTACGCTTCTCCCAGTCTGGCTCGAATATTCTCATAACCTGGAAGAGGTTAGCGCAGAATGCAGCAATCTGTCTGTTCAGCTGTGTATAGGCCTCTTCCTCTGTGATGAGCTTACCCCATGCTGTGGCGAAGCATTTCCTGCTGTCTAATTTATCTTTGAGCATATTACCCTCCTTTATGTATTGTTGTAAACGAATAACTAAGCTGTAATAATTATACTTTTTTCGGTTTAGCGCCAATAATCTACAATAATAACGAAAAAAACGATACTATACCCAACAATTTGTATGGTATAGTTGATGTATAACAAAGAACTGATGTGTCGGGGGCTCAATATGAAGCTGAATAAGGATATAATCTACAATAATCTTAAGGACTATATGTCCGTCAAATATGAAGGGCAGAATGGTTCGTCGAAGTTGCTTCTTCAGCGACCTGAGTTCTATTTGGATAGAAGCGGTTTCTTCCAGGAGAATCATGTGTATGTGTGCAGTGCGGATCATCTACCAGCACTTCCGAATATCGAGGACAATGTCCTGCTGGTATGTCTTGGCAATGCGCCACAGCTTGCAGTTTTCAAGCGACGCTGTTCACTCATCTCTGTAGATGAGAATGAGAATATCTTCCGTGTGTTCAATATCATCCAGCAGATTTTCAACAAATACGAAGATTGGGAGACTAAACTGAATAAGATTCTGAGAAGAGGATCTTCTCTTCAGGAGATTCTTGATGTCAGCAAGAATATCTTTGATAATCCGATGATATTAATCGGCTCGGACTTCAGATACCTGGCGCGAACAGAGGAGAAGTATCTGAGAGAAACAATGAATATTAATCTTGACGGAGAGAGCTTCGATGTCGACAAGATGTCGACTTTTCTCTCTGTGCAGGATATGTCTACGCATGTCAAAGATCCGTTCGTAATATCTGCTCTCGGTACACGAAGTCTCGCTACGAATATTTTTGATGGGGACGAATATATGGGTTGCTTCGTAGTGCTCGAAGCGTATAGAGAGCTCACAGCTGCTGACTCAGCGCTGAGCAGATTCCTATACAAATTCATCAAGCAGGCTATGCTCAATAACCCGTTGATATCCAGCGAGCGTTCTGCATTGAGACGAGTGGTGAAAGATATCATCGCGGGTGTTCCAATTGCTTATGAACAGCGAAGGATTATCGATTTAGTTAATTCACAGCATGCGTTCGTATGTATGACTCTTCAGCCAGATGCTTTGACATCACCATTCCCAAATGGCTATATTCCTTCGGTTCTGGAGAGCAGCTTTGAAGATGCTCTTGCTTTCGAACATGCGGGTGAGGTAATAATGCTTCTGCAGGCAGATAAGAAGACGGGACTTACGGACAAGCAAAAAGACAAACTTCTTGAATTATTTGAATTCATCGATTGCAGAGCCGGGATGTCGCTTCCTTTCAATAATCTGCTTGAAGTAAAGAATTATTATTATCAGGCGTATTCTGCTCTTAAGAACGGCATTCTCATGAAAGTCGATGCAAGCATATATAACTATGATGATTACATTGTCACAGAACTTCTGTTGAACTCTGCAAATGGCAAACCCGCCCATATCTTCTTCAGTAGTGGTCTGACCGCACTGGTTGAATATGACCGCAATTCTCAGGTGTCATACATTGATACATTGAAGATATATCTGGACAACGGAATGGCGGTAACCAAAACTGCGCAGGATCTGTTTATTCATCGTTCAACTTTGCTTGATCGTCTGGCTCACATTAATCGTTACATTGGAGAAGAGCTTGAAGATCCAGAGAAGAGACTGGCCATTCGTATTGCCATAGGAATACAGGGGTTGTACTCTGAGTTTGAATAGTAATTTGGAAGGTGCAATTGTGGATAGAGATTATATAAAGAGAATCAGTGCGCAGGAGAAGCTGGCCAATGCGACTCAGATTGCGTTAATCTATCTGCTTCGAGGAGAGGATTACTCCTGCGAGTGTCATTACCAGACCGACTGCTGTGTACCAGCCACCTGGATCGCCACCGATGATGATGCCTGCGAGTGCACCGACGATGGTTGTGGTGCTGGCATTCATATTGTTGGCGAGGGCCGGATCCATCATTGAGATGGTTTTGTTGAATGCGAAGAAGCAGAATGCGGAGCAGAAGACTCCGAGGAAGGCTACGCCTGCAATCAGCTTCCAATCGCTGAAGACGATGCTGTAAGTCTCGAAGCCGAAGCCCATTGCGAGATTCATGATGTTGAAAACAATGAGACCGAAGATGGCCTGGAAGGCTGTGATCTCGACACTGTTGTAGCTGCTCGATGCTCGGGCGCTGAAAACTGTGTAGAAGGCACCGGCAACGACTGCTCCAATCATGAGGAAGTAGCCCTTGAGCTCTCCGTGGATTGAGAATGCAGGGGAGAGCATTGTGCACATTGCAACGCCAGCGAAGGCGAGCAGAATGCTGACAACACCCATGCGGCTTGTGCGCTGCTTGTAGATTAAAGCGTTGAAAATCAGCACCATACAAGGAATAGTAGCAATCATGATTGATCCGACTGATGCTGATGTGTATTTGATTCCGTTGTTCTCACAGAACATGTAAGCAACTGGCTGACAGAATGCACAGAGGACGAGGAAGCCACGGCCTTTCTTGCTGAGGTCGAGTTTGATCTTGCCCATAGCGATCATTGCGAGGAAGATGAGTCCTGCGATTGTCCATCTGACAGTGAGGACCTGAACTGGATCGATGACCTTCACAAGCAGTGAGGTCGCGAGAAAAGAGAAGCCCCAGCAGGTTCCAATCGCCAGTACCATTGCGTAGATTATGAATTTGTTGTGAGATTTAGATGTGTTCATTTTTGTATACCTCCTTGAACCCATACCGAGATTGAGTATATCATAAAAAGAACGTAATGGGCAAAGACAGAAGGAGATTAAGATGAAGACAATTGGTTTGCTTGGAGGCATGACCTTCGAATCAACTATTCCATATTATCAGGTGATCAACGAGTGCGTTAACGCTGAACTCGGAGACCATCACAGTGCGCGTATTCTCATGTACAGCGTGGATTTCCAGGACATCGAGCAGTGCCTGCGCGACAACGATTTCGTAACAGCAGGGGAGATACTCTGCGATGCAGCTCTCAAGCTAAAAACCGCTGGCGCGGATTTCCTCGCGCTCGCTACTAATACCATGCACATCGTGGCTCCTCGTATCGTCGAGATGACAGGTATGCCACTCGTCCACATTGCAAGCGTCACAGCGCAAAGACTCGTGGCAGACGGCGTACAGACAGTCGGACTTCTCGGAACCGGATTCACAATGGAAGGCGCCTTCTATAAAGATGTACTCAACGCCTACGGCCTTGAGGTCCTCGTTCCCGATGTCGACGGACGCAAACTCGTTTTCGATATCATAGACAACGAACTCGCATTCAACAACATACGCGAAGAATCGCGCGCCATCTACCAGTCAGAAATTGAGAAGCTCAAGGCGCGCGGAGCCGAAGCCGTAATCCTCGGCTGCACCGAGATCGGACTGCTCATCAAGCAGGAGCACAGCTGCCTGCCGGTCTACGACACAACAATTATTCATGCGGAAGAGATCGCACGCTATGCTATGGCTCGATAAATCGCCTGTAACTTTGTCAGCCAGATTCGGATTCGCTGCCGCATACCAAATACAGAAACAGAAACGGAGAATAAATGGGAAGATTCAAATCAGATAACCTACGCAAATTAATCAGTTATTACAAGCCGCATCAGGCGATGTTCTGGGCGGATATGTTCTTTGCGACCTGCTCGGCAGCGGTTGCGCTGACTATTCCGCTGGTAGTTCGCTATGTGACTTCAACACTTATATACAAGGAAGCAGTGGATATCAGAAGTGAGCTGGTCTACATCGGACTCTTCCTGATCGGACTGCTGGTGGTGGACTTCGGATCGAGGTACTTCATCGGCAACTACGGCCATGTGATGGGCGCAAAAATCGAATACCAGATGCGTGCTGAGATTTTCGATCACATGCAGAAGCTGTCATTCAGCTTCTACAACAACTCGAAGGTCGGACAGCTCATGAGCCGCATCACGACTGACCTCTTCGACATCACGGAGCTGCTGCATCACGGACCGGAGAACATCATCCTCTCGCTGCTCAAGATTTTCGGCGCGCTGGTGATCCTCTTCGGTATCAATACGAAGCTGACACTGGCAGCTTTTATCATACTGCCATTCATGTTCGCCTTCGCCTACGTGCTCAATAAGCGTATGCGCCGCGCCTTCCGAATGAACCGCCGTCGCATTGCGGAGATCAACGGCCAGATCGAGGACAACCTGTCCGGCATCAAAGTCGTGAAGTCGTTTGCGAATGAGGACATCGAGAATGCGAAATTCAAAGTCGGCAACGACAACTTCCTCGCGTCCAAGAAGAACAACTACGTCTACGCCGGAACCTTCCAGGCAGGAATCAATGTTTTTACAACGATGATTACGGTCTGTGTCATCCTGGTCGGCGCACTGCTGATCTCGGACGGTGAGGTCGATGTGACTGATCTCGTGACCTTCCTGCTCTACATCGGCGTCTTCACCGAGCCGATCAAAACCCTCGTTGATTTCACCGAGATGTTCCAGAACGGCTACTCGGGCTTCGAGCGCTTCCTTGAGGTTATGGCCATAGAGCCAGACATCGCGGACGCACCTGACGCAGTTGAGCTCAAGGACGTCGACGGCCGCATCGAGTTCAAGGATGTAACTTTCGGCTACGAGGATTCCTCGGAGAAGGTGCTCGAGCATGTCAATCTCGACATCGCTGCGGGCGAGTACATCGCGCTCGTCGGTTCTTCTGGCGCAGGCAAAACCACTCTGTGTTCTCTCATCCCGCGCTTCTTCGACGTTACGGGAGGTGAGGTGTCGGTCGATGGGCACGACGTGCGTTCCCTGACTCAGAAGAGCCTGCGTAACCACATCGGAATTGTACAGCAGGATGTCTATCTGTTTGCGGGCACAATATATGAGAACATTCTCTACGGCAAGCCGGATGCGACTCGTGAGGAGGTAATTGCGGCTGCCAAGAATGCGAATGCGCATGATTTCATCATGGCACTCGAGGACGGCTACGACACCGACATCGGACAGCGCGGTGCCAAGCTCTCCGGAGGTCAGAAGCAGAGAATCTCAATTGCTCGTGTCTTCCTGAAGAATCCGCCAATCCTCATCTTCGATGAGGCGACTTCCGCACTCGATAACGAGTCAGAGCGCATTGTTCAGGAATCCCTCGAGAAGCTCGCTGCTCACAGAACAACAATCGTAATCGCACATCGCCTCTCAACAATCCGCAATGCCGAGCGCATCCTCGTCCTTACCGAGGACGGAATCGCCGAGAGCGGCACCCACCAGGAACTCCTCGCCCTCGGCGGCATCTACAGCCAGCTGTACAATGGTGATAGTTCGATCTAGGGTGATTACGGCTGGCAACAGATAAAGATGAAGGCTCGCCGTAAGTCGGCGAGCCTTCCTGTTACTACAAATATTTACTTGTCGAATTCTCTGTAGATGGCCTTGATTGTCTTCTCGAAGTCTGGTGTTTCGATTCCGAGGATTACGCTGATCTCGTATGTTGACTGGTTGACCATTCTGAGGTTGACACCTTCGCCTGCGATTGCGCTGAGAATTCTTGCTGAGCTGCCTGGGTTGCGGCGCATTCCGGCACCAACGACTGCGACCATTGAGATGTTGTCGTGAACCTCAATTGCATCAGCGGCAAGTCTCTGCTCGAATGCCTCGACTACGTCCTCGAGTTTGCCCTTGAGCTCGGAGCTCTCGATAACAACTGAGAGGGAGTCGATACCAGTTGGCATGTGGTCGAAATTGATGTGATTCTCCTCGAGAATCATCAGCACCTTACGAACGAATCCGACCTCCTTGTTCATCATATTCTTGTATATGTCGATAACAGTGAAGTCCTTCTTGCCGGCAATTCCGCTGATGATTTTGTCGCCACAAGCATCCATGTCGCCAGTGATTACTGTGCCTGGATCCTCTGGGACGTTGGTATTTCTGATGTTGATTGGAATGTCAGCAGCGCGCGCAGGGAAAACTGCATCTTCATGCAGTACGCTTGCTCCCATGTATGACAGCTCGCGCAGCTCCATGTAGCTGATGCGCTCGATAGGCTTTGGCTTATCGATGATACGTGGGTCAGCCATAAGAAGGCCACTTACATCTGTCCAGTTCTCATACATCTCGGCATCGACAGCTCTGGCAACGAGTGAACCAGTAACATCAGAACCTCCACGTGAGAGGAGCTTGATCTCACCAGTCTCAGCATCTGAGCCGAAGAAACCTGGGATTACTGCGTACTCGTGCTTAGCGAGCTCAGCTTTGAGAGCCTCATTAGTCTCCTCAGCCATGAGTCTGCCGCGCTTGTCGAAGAGCACCAGTCCCTTAGTGTCCACGAAATCGAAGCCCAGATAAGCAGCAATCAGATAAGCAGAGAGGTACTCACCGCGGCTTACGATGTAGTCCTCACTGCAGCCCTCATCGAGTGCCTTGCGGATAGTCTCAAGCTCAGCGTCGAGGTCAGCCTCGATGTTGAGGCTGTACTTGATAGCGCTGAATCTGTCGCATACCGCCTGGAAAAGCTGCTCATACGGAATATTATGATCCTTCTGAGTCTTGCACAGGAAGAGCAGGTCAGTGATTTTGCTGTCTCCCTGGAATCTCTTGCCTGGAGCCGAAACAACAACATAGCGGCGCTCTGGATCCGCATTTACAATCTCCTTGATCTTGGCGAGCTGAATGCCATCAGCTACTGAAGATCCTCCGAATTTACAAACCTTTAATCCCATTTTCAATCCCTCCTGTGGTTCGACAAATCGCACATAGCTTTGTCAGCCAAGCGTCTCTGCACTATTTCTCATCACCGTTCTCGAATTACGAATTCTTATTAAGTTCGATAAGTTTCTTACGAATAATCTTTCCGTTGAATGTACGCGGAATCTCGTCGATGAGCTCGATGTACTTTGGCATCTTGTTGGCATCGATTACGTCCGCGAGGAAAACCTTGAATTCCTTGGCATCGTACTCTGCGCCGTCTGCGATTACGATGTAGAGCTTAGGCGCCTGGCCTGTGAGTGCATCATCGACTGGAATGAGTGCACAATCCTTGATGATGTCATTCTTGACTACAACACTCTCAATCTCCTCAGGGCTGATCTTGATTCCGGCGAAGTTGATTACATCGTCCTTACGGCCGAGCATATATACGAGGCCGTCCTCGTCGATGTAGCCGAGGTCCTTAGTGTAGATGAAGTCGCCCTCAGGCATAGCTTCCTTAGTGAGCTCAGGTGCCTTGAAGTACTCCTTCATATTGATTGGACCGGCACTTGCGATGAAACCAAGATTCTCAGGTGATGACTGAATCTCATTGTGATCCTCGTCGACAATCTTGAAGACTGAGTTCACAGCAGGTCTTCCGATGCAGCCCTTCTTACCCTGAACCTCATTGAAGTCCAGAATGCATGAGCAGCCAGCCTCAGTTGTACCGTAGAAATTATACAGTCTTGTCTTAGGGAGCAGGCGGCTCAGGTGCTGCTTGTCCTCCTCAGGGAGAGGAGCAGAGCCGAGCTGAACGTAATCCATCACATCACAGAACTCGCCAATCGCATCCTTTGACAGCTTAAAAATAATCGAAAGCATACTTGGCGAGAGGTCGATGCTGGTCACTCCGTACTCTCTCATCATATTGAAAAGCTTCTTGAGAAGCGTGATCTTGCTAATGTATACGACTGAGCTTCCGTTAACGAGGTTTGCGTAGCTTCGTCTCAGTCCGTGCGAATGGCTGGTTGGCATCGGAATCATCTCGACATTGTCAGCCTTCATCTTAACTCCGTTGATTACATTCTCCGCAATCGCAACGTCGTTAGAGTGGGTGAGGACAATACCCTTTGACTTACCGGTAGTTCCTGTCGAGAAAAGGATCTCCGCAACATCTGAACCCGCAGGGAATTCTACATCATCTATGTTGCAAGCTGTCGCATAATTGCATGCCTCGTCGATGTTCATGAACGCCCAGCCCTCGATAGGCTTCTTGCTCACGTAGAGCACAGCATCAGTGTCCTCCGCAATCTCGATGATTCTTGCCAGCGCAGCGTTACGCTCGAGCGGAACGAAGATTCCTCCGGCCATCTGGACTGCAAAAAGGTATATCATGTAGTCGGCGCTCTGGTTGCACTCAACCGCTACGCAGCTTCCGTTGCCAACGCCGCGTCGTGCGAGCTCCTTAGAAAGGCCGTAGATTGCCGACCATACTTCTCCGTAATTGAGCGCCTTGTTCTCATCTGCAAAACAAAGCTTGGACGGATTGCTCGCCGCATTACGCGCAAGGCATTCCACGATTGAAGGGTATTTGCTTCTAAACATATTGTCTCCTTTATTTGGCGCCGGTGCAGTGGCGCACACCACTGAATTATATCATATTATATGGCTTCAAAGCATTGCTTATTCGCTAGAGATGTGTATAATAATAAATGCGTTCAAATTCATATTTAATTATACACATATAAGCATTTAATTATAAGGGGACAAAATGACACAGACTCTTGAGAACAAGAAGAAAGAAAGCCGATACAGAATGATACATCTGATTATCGGACCACTTCTCTTTGCACTTTGCTACTTCTGCCTGCCAGCGAGCTTCTTCGCGACGGCTGCAGCTAGAGGTGCAATCGGTACAATTGCATGGATGGCATACTGGTGGATCACAGGACCAATTCCTTTCGCAGTAACAGCCTTCCTTCCGCTCACACTCAACGCGATTTTCCAGATCTGCGACATGAAGCTGGTAACAGCCAACTACGCAGACGAGATCATCCTGCTTCTGCTTGGTGCATCAATCATCACAGCCGGCTGGGAGATCACAGGTCTCGACAAGAGAGTTGCGTCGATGTTCCTCATGCTCATCGGTAACAGCCTGAGAGGCCAGGTGGTTTTCTGGTTCCTTCTTTCAACAGTTCTCTCTGCTGTTCTTCCGAACGCTGTTGTCTGCGCGGCTATCACACCAATCGCCGTTGCGATGCTCCGTTACATCGGCATTCACGAGATTGGCAGTAGCAAAATCGGATCTATGATCCTCATGACTATCGCGTACGGTGCCGGCGTCGGCGGTATGGCAACTCCTCTCGGAGGTGCTATGAATCTCGTAACTGTCGAGTATCTCCAGCAGATCACTGGCCAGGAGTTCATCTATATGCACTGGTTCGTACGCTTCCTGCCACTGATGCTAATCCTCATCGTCAGCAACATCGTCTATCTGATGTTCTTCTGCGGCAAGGATGACACACTTGGCGGTTCAAGAGAGTACTTCGTCGAGCAGTACAAGTCCATGGGCAAGATGACTCGCGACGAGAAATGGGCCCTCGGCCTTTTCGCTGTGGCAACTATCCTCGCGTTCACAAGACAGTTCTACCAGGCATATCTGCCAGGTCTCAAGCCGGCATTCGTATTCGTAACTTGCGCTATCATCCTCTTCCTGATTCCTAAGAAGGATGGCACACGCCTCTTCACATGGAAGGAAGTTGAACGCAGAGTAATCTGGGATCTGCTCTACATCTTCGCGGGTGGTCTCGCAGCTGGAACTCTGATCAACCAGAGTGGTGCAGCTGAGGCAATCGGAGTTGCAATGGAGTCAGCTGGAATGAACGGTGGCTTCTTCACAGTTCTCATCATCGTGAGTGTAACTCTGCTGATGTCAGACATGACAAGTAACACTGCTACTGCAGCCGTTGCTATGCCGATCATCATCAGCATCGTTCAGGGAATCGGCCTCAATCCAATTCCATACATCTATGTTGCGACTATCGGAGTTAACATCTCCTACATGCTCCCAACATCAATCCGTGCCATCCCAGTTGGCTACGGACTCGAACCAAAGTTCATGCTCAAGAAGGGCTTCGGTATGTCCATCATGGTAATCCTGCTGATGTCAGTAGTATCCTACCTGATGCTCACATACTGGCCTGCATTCTCGACAATCTAATTAGGTCAATATGTCGGCACTCGCCTCGGCGAGTGCCTTTTATATCGCGCGGGCACGCTCTTCTTCGACTTGCTGCTACGCCCGCAAAAAAACTGCCATACTTTGTATGGCTTTTTGCAAAAAATATGCTAGTTCTTACTACATATTGTGATATTATATGTTTGATATAGGTAATTAAAAGTTACTAATCTAAGGAGGAATTTACTAGATGGAATATGGTGCTTTAATTCAGAACAGAAAGTCTGTAAGGGCTTTTAAGGATAAGGCTGTTGCTGCAGCTACTCTTGATGAACTCAAGGCATTCGCTGCTAAGAGCGATAGACTCGCTGACGTAGAGACTGAGCTTCTCGTATTCGACTGCGAGGCTGCTAAGGCTCTCGAGGGTGCATGCGGTTACGAGAACGTTATGATCGGTGCTCCTACATACCTCGTTCTTCTCTCAGCTGACCACGAGTACGCTGTTGAGAACGGTGGATACGTTATGGAGGACGTAATCCTCAAGGCTACTGAGCTCGACCTCAACACATGCTGGATCACATTCACAGATGGCGCTGCTGTTGCTGCTGCTCTCGGAATTGAGTCAGACAAGAAGGTTGTTGCTGTTGCTGCTGTTGGATACGGCGAGAAGACAACAAAGAGACTCAGAATCAACATCAAGAGCATGTCAAATGTTGACGTTGTTGCTGAGAGAGGATACTTCGCTCCTAAGAAGAGCATCTACGAGATGGTATGCGTAGACAAGATCGGCAACACAGACGGTCTTGACGTAGCTATGGGCTTCTACAACGATATGCTCTGGAACGCATTCTATGCTTGCTCACTCACACCAAGCTATCTCAACAGACAGCCATACACACTCGTACTCAAGGATGCTAGCAAGGTAATTCTCGTTGCTAACCCAGACGAGTACACAGATGAGTTAAGCGCAAAGACAGGTCACGGTATCGTAATGAGACACTTCGACGCTATCGCAAACCTCACAGGCTGGACACTCGGCACTGCTGACATCGAGCTCCCAGAGGGCTACAAGGCAGTAGCAACATACAGCCTCTAATATTTGAATATGTTAGCTGAAGAGCCTGGCATCCGCCAGGCTCTTTTGGTTTGTGTGAGGTTGAGGAAGAGAATGGCAGCTGGGGTGCCATTCTCCTGATTCTCAACTACTTGACATCGCTCAATTATAAGAATATGATTATCAATTGTTGGAAATCATTAGCGTGTACTTATACTTGATAAGGCAGCTTAATCATCAGACACGCTAATTCGGAGGGTGTATGGAGCGAAACGGAACAGAGAAGTACATAAGGTCGATTGCGGAATACAGGAGTATTTCTGTTGCTGCTGAGAGCCTGGGAATATCGCAACCGGCGCTCAGCTCTGCGCTTAAGAAGAAGGAAGCTGAGCTTGGGGCGAAGCTTTTTGATAGATCAAAGCAGCCGCTGGAGTTGACTGAGGCTGGAAGAGCTTATCTCGAATATGTTGAGAGGGCTGAGCAGCTGAGAGGTGAGATGGAGAAGAGGTTGGCGGATATTGAGGGAGTGCAGACCGGCGAATTGAAGGTCGGTGGAGCTGTTTTCTTCAATATTGCGTACATGCCAAAGGCGATTGCGGCATTTCTGGATAAGTATCCAGGTGTTGACTTTGAGATTGTGGATAGGAAGGTGCCTGAGCTGACAGCGATGGCTCTGAAGGGTGAGGTCGATGTGTTCATCACACCGATTGCAGATGATCCTGAGAGATTCGTGTACGAAGAGCTCGCTGAGGAGAAAGTCTATATCGCGGTGCCGGAGGACTTGGCGGTGAACGACGTGCTCAAAGCTAAGCAGGTGGCGCACGCATCCGCACCCGCACCCGACGCATCCGACACGTCCGCAAGCAGCACCGGAGTCGATGCGTCTGCGAGGGCGCTGAGCAGGGCGGAGTTTGCTGCGCTCTGCGAGAATACTTTTATCGTGCTGAAGCCGGATCAGAGTATTGGGCAGAGAATGGAGGCAATCTTCAGGGAGTATGGAGTAAGACCGAAGAGAACAATTACGGCGGAGCAGACGATGACAACATTGGCACTTACTAATGCTGGCGTGGGAATATCGCTGGTGACTGAGAGCAGTGTGAGAAGCAGTGGACTCAGCAGTCTGCCGAAACTGTACACGGGAAGCGGTGAGAATTTCTCAAGACAGATATATGTGGCATATCCGAAGAATAAGTACCTTTCGCGAAGTGCGGAGGAGTTTATCAAGATATTAAAGGACGTTAACAATGACTAGAAGACAGGGAATCAAGGCAATAGGTTTTGTGCTGGTGCTGGCACTGTGTCTGGGTGTGGCTAACAAGCTGCTTTTCCCATTCAGCAAGGAAGACACAAATCAGTCGAAGACCTTCTATATGGAAGAGGAGAATACAGTGGATGTAGTGGTGATGGGAACATCTCTTATGATGATGAGCTTCAATCCGCTGAGAATGTATGACCAGACAGGAATCACAGCATATAACAGAGCGTGCTCCGCATGTCCGCCACAGCTTGCTTATCTGATCTTTGAGGAGACACTCGAGACACAGAAGCCTAAGGTGCTGGCAATCAGCGGAGGAGCACTGGTGATTCAGTATGACTACGCACATAGAGAGGGCTTGGTAAGAAGAGGAATCGATTACCGCAAGAACTCAGAACTCAAGTACGAAGTAGTCAAGGACATCGTTAAGCAGGCTAAGGCACAGGATCCAGATAGCAAGCAGACAGTGCAGAGCTTCTACTTCCCACTGCTTAGATATCACTCAAGATGGCCCGAGGTAATCTGGTACGGACCAGATGACTTCACATTCAAGCATGACTACAGACACGGTTATTATGCGACATTTAGAACTGGAGATACACCAGACACTTCTGAGAAAAGCATGCAGAGTACAAAGAAGTATCACGTTGATGAGACTACAAGGTACTGGTACGGCAAGATTATCGAGGAGTGCAAGGCGAACGATATCGAGGTGCTGATTGTCGGCAATCAGGATATGAGATGGACTCCTGGCAAGATTGAGTGTCTCACAGCTTACTGTGAGGAGATGGGAATCGACTTCGTGGATTACAATACGCCAGAGATGAAGGCGGAGACTGGACTCAACTGGAAGACAGATTTCTACGACCATAAGCATACAAATGCGAGGGGCTCACTCAAGTTCACAGACCATCTCGCAAGATATATTAAGCAGAAGTATAATCTCGAGCCAAGCGATGTAAGCGACGAGTACAAGGCTCACCTCGCTAAGGATATCGAGAGATTCAAGAAGGACTGTGCTAAGGCAACAGAGAAAGGATTTGAGGTGATCTGGTAATGAGTATTACATCATTAGCTTTCCTGCTGTATCTGGCAGTAGTCTTTGTCGCGTACTATGCAGTACCTAAGCGTATGCAGTGGATTGTGCTGCTTGCAGCCAGCTACAGCTTCTATCTTATGGCTGGAGTAGTTCCGCTGATCTTCGTGCTCTGCACAACACTTCTGACATATGCGTCAGGTCGCAAGATGGGAGCACTCAGAGAGTCAGCTCCATCTAAGAAGGAGGCGAAGCGCCTTGCAAAACCATGGCTTGTGGCAACAATCATTGCTATGCTCGCAGTGCTCTTCCTCTTCAAGTACTACAACGGAACAGCAGAATCAATTAATGGAATTCTACGTACATTTGCATGGTCAGTTGAGGCACCGCTTATCAACATCATGCTCCCTCTGGGACTCTCATTCTATACATTTATGTCAATCGGATACTGTATAGATGTCTACAGAGGAACAATCAAGTGCGAGACAAATCTTGCGCACTATGCGCTCTTCATATCATTCTTCCCACAGGCAATTCAGGGTCCTATTGGAAGATATAACAAGCTTGAGCCGCAGTTCATGGCAGAGCATCATTTCGATTATGATGCATTCTGCAGAGGTGCTCAGCTTATGATTTGGGGTTACTTCAAGAAACTCGTAATCGCAGACAGACTTAGCTTCATCGTTGTGACATGCTTCGATGACTTCGCAAATGCGAACTACGACTGGCTTCAGACATCGATCGCGATCTTCGCGTATGCAATTCAGATCTATGCTGACTTCTCCGGCGGAATCGATATCGTAAGAGGTGCGGCTGAGTGCATGGGCATCGAGCTCGATGAGAACTTCAAGCGTCCGTACTTCGGTAACAGCGTAGGCGAGTACTGGAGAAGATGGCATATGTCACTCACCAACTGGATGCGTGATTACGTATTCTACTCACTTGCGCTCTCCAAGTTGTCCAACAAGATCGGTAAATGGGGAAGAGCTCACTTCAAGGGCTATATCGGCAAGCAGATGCCTACATTCCTGCCAACATTCACGACATTCTTCCTGATTGGAATCTGGCACGGAGCAGGCTGGGGCTTCATTATATACGGCTTCTATAATGCCATCATCATCGTAGGCTCGCAGATGCTGCAGCCTCAGTACGACAAGATTAACGCAGCGCTCCACATAAAGACGGAGTCATTCGCGTGGAAGGTCTTCCAGATCGTAAGAACATTCATCATCATGGCTATTGGTAAAACCATCACACGTGCTGTCTCAGTACGCGAGGCGCTGGCGATGCTCGTATGCTCTGTTAGCTTCTCGCAGGGTCTAAGTGGCGGTAGCGTGGTTGCGAGCCTTGAAGGTCTCGGCGTATCGTATGGTGACCTCGCAATGTCTGTGATCGGATGTTTGGTGCTCTTCACTGCCAGTGTGATTCAGGAGAGGGGAGTTGTCATCAGAGATGCACTTGCCAAGAAGAATATCGTTCTAAGATGGTTCGTGCTGATTGGAGGAATTATGGCTATTGCCGTATTCGGAGTCTATGGTATCGGATACGATGTGAACGCATTCATCTACAACGGATTCTAGGATATTGACGCATAACAAAAGCCGAGGCGCCTCGGCTTTTCGCTATAGATAAATATTAATTCTCGTCTCTGAGCTTCTCTACGAGCTCCCAAAGTGCCTCTGCTGAGTTGAAGTTCTCAGGCATGAGATCGTTAACGTCAATCTCGATATCGAATGTGTCGTTAACCTCTGATACGATTGCGATGATGTCGAGTGAGTCAATCATATCGTCGTCGATAAGTGTTGTAGCTGTCTCGAAATCAACGTCTGGCTTGATCTCGCTCATGATTCTAATCAGTTCATCCATGTTTCGTGAATTCCTTTCAAAGAAGTTGTAGTACTAACAGGATTATAAGCATAAAAACACCTCGGCGCAATGTCCGAGGTGTTTTTTGTTGATTTTCTATAAATCTTACTACTTGCCGAACCACTTAAGAATGATGTCGATCCAGCTTCCTACACTGAATGTTGAGAACATAATATTACCTCCTTTAAATCATTATTCTGACTACGCTTATATCGTGACAGCTTGTGGCTGTTTCGATCTTATTCGTGCTGGCGGAATTCGTATTCCATGTCGCTGTCGATGATGTCGAGCATTGCCTGTGCTGCGGCAGGGAAGAACTGGGTACCTATGCCATTAGCAATCTCTGCTCTTGCTGACTTCTGATCCATAGCTGGTCTGTAGCTACGTCTTGAAGTCATTGCGTCATACGCATCAGCAACTGAGATGATTCTTGCGACCTCCGGAATGTCTGTCTCAGCAATTCCGAGAGGGTATCCGCTACCGTCCCAGCATTCGTGGTGATAGAGTGCTCCGAGTCTGAGATCCGGAAGCTCCTCAATCGTCTGGAGGATGTCATATCCTCTCTTGGTGTGTTCCTTGATGATGAGATATTCATCTTCTGTGAGCTTGCCAGGTTTGTTGATGATCTCATCAGGAACAGCAATCTTGCCGATATCGTGGAGGAGGGCAACCTGATATATCTGTGTTGCGGCATCCTCATCGTAGCCGAGCTTAATGGCTATCATCTTCGAGTATTCGGCAACTCTCAGCGAGTGACCATTGGTATATTCGTCCTTGGCCTCGATGGTTCCGACAAGAGCCATCAGAGACTCGATTGTAATCTTCTTGATTCTCTCATTGTCTCGGAGGAGGTCATCCTGCTGAGACTGAATTGTTTCGATCTGTTTGATATCCTTAGTTACCATTCCTGTAATCAGGAAGAGGTAGATGAGGATGATATAACCGAAGATAGTGCTGTATATCATCAGCGCTGTATCGTACTTGCCGAGGTATTTGTCCTGATAGCTTACGATGTTCAGGAAGAATCTGAGTACGAGCATTGCCTCCGCTGTGATAGGGAGGAAGAGCATTCCGGTGTGGAATTCGAACTCGGAATTAGATATCTCCGCAAACGGTAAGGTGATGAACCTGTACATCAGGAATGTTGTGACAATTGGTACAACTATCGAGAAGAGCACATTAGTCACTGGTGTCGGATACACAAGGCTGAATACCATTCCTACCATATAGAAGGAGATGTAGATGAAGAAACCTACAGCTCTGTGCTTCTTTGCAATGCTTCTCTGATATATTGCAGCGAAGAGGAATGACACCAGAAGCGCGAAGAAATCTGCGTATGATGCGAGCTCATTGAAGAGGGCATTATCTGGTGTAAGTGTCGATATCAGACCATATGCCAGAATCGAATAGAGATACACGCAGTACGGAGATATGAAGAAATATGACACATATCCCAGTGCACCCATATTCGGTTTGAAAAGCTTCTTGGTCGTCACCAGAAAGACTGGTACGAGCACAATCTGACTGATGAAGAAACTTATGAACGATAGTGTCATTATTTAACTCCTAATATAGTCCTCTTATATTTTGAGTATACACTTTTTTGTCAAAATGTACACTAATTCAAACGAATATTTATTCGCTGATATCTCAGAATTAGCAATAGCTCTCTTATCTGGTAACTCCGCAGGCATCGATTGACTCTGTTGTTCTAGGTGAGTTAGGTCTGCCCTGATAGTACTTAGGCTCGTCGATGCCTCTTAGAACACGGAGTGCGCCCTCAGCCATCTCTTCGTGCTCAACTTCACCAGGATATACATAGATAGGCGCAATCCAGCCGCAGCGTCTTCTGATGCTGTCAACCATATCGTCGAATCGAACATATCTTCCAGTTAGAATAATCGAGTCAACTCTTCCCTCGAATGAGGCGGTAAATGCTGCTATGCCTTTCGCCAGGTTGTAGCAGAAACCGTTCCATACCTTCTCGGCTTCCTTATCGCCCTCTGCGATGAGCTCCTTAACGTGCTCTCCGCTTGAGCTGCCGAAGTAGCTGACGAAACCACCTGCGCCTGCGCAGAGTTTTCTCGTCTCCTGAATGCTGTGTCCTTCCTCAAGGTAGTCGAGCAGATCAAGCACTCCGATGCTTCCCGTTCTTGTTGGGGTAAAAGGGCCGTCTCCGCCGGCCGCGTTGTTGCCGTCGATCATATATCCGTTCTTGTGAGCGGTAATCGCTACGCCTCCGTCGATGTGGCAGGCGATGATATTGCTGTTGTAATAATCGAAGCCGTACTTCTCGCAGTGGCGTCTGATAGTTCCCTTGAGATTGAGAGCGTGGCCAACTGACTTACGTGAGATGCCTTTGACACCTGTGACTCTGGCCTCATCGCAGTACTCATCTACGCATACTGGATTAACTGTGAAGAGTCTGCCACCGTATCTCTTCTGGAGCTCAGCTCCGAGCTGAATGCCGAGTGAGGAAGGGTGGATGATGCCAGCAACATTTGCCTTTGTGTCCTCCATAAGTCTGTCGTTAACCTCGTATACTCCAGCCTCCATTGGATATACGCATCCGCCTCGTCCAACGATTGCATCGATTCCCTCGAGATCGATATTGTTCTCAACGAGGAATTCGTTGATTACTTCCATTCTGTAAGGCAGCTGATCATTGACATCGTCGAATGAGAGCAGTACCTGTGCATCGTGTGTAACTGAAGTCTCGAACATCTTCTGCTCACCGTCGAAGAGAGCGAGCTTTGTTGAAGTCGAACCTGGATTGATAACAAGAATTCTATATGCCATAACAGGACCTCCTGCTTAATGATATCTGTTTAGAATAGTCGCATTCTCACCGTATAATAATAACACTTTTGACTTTCTTGTACTTCATTGTATTTTCTAAAGATTCGTCTGACTTTTGGGAAAAATTTGAACAGATTGGCAATAAAGAAGACACGCGGACTAGTAGCGTGTCTTCGGATTATTATTCAGTTCTTAGTGCCTCAACTGGATCCTTGTCAGCAGCCATCTTAGATGGAAGCAGGCCAGCGATGCTTGTCAGCAGTACGCTGATGAGAACCAGAGCAATTCCACCAACGAGAGGTAGCTTAGCTCTGAGTGAGGCTATGCCTGTGAGCTTAAGAAGGATTGCGTTGATTGGAATCAGCAGCAAGAGGCTGACGATGATTCCCATAGCACCTGCGCAGAAGCCGATGATAACAGCCTCTGAATTGAAAACTCTCGAGATATCCTTCTTCGAAGCACCAATGGCTCTGAGAATTCCAATCTCCTTAGTTCTCTCGAGCACTGAGATGTAAGTTATAACTCCAATCATGATTGAAGATACGATCAGTGAGATAGCTACGAAAGCGATGAGCACGTAGCTTACACTGTTAGTAATAGTCTTAACTGATGAGAGCATCACGCCTGTTACGTCAGTGTAGCTGATGACCATATCATCATCGCCATTGCTCTTCATCTTCTCGTTATAGTTCTCGATGAAGTCGATGAAATCTTCCTTAGCCTCGAAATCCTTCAGGTAGAAGGATATAGCAGTAGGCTTGTCGAATTCAGCGTAGCCGAGCTGACGGAGGTTGCCGTCGCAACTTGTCGCCTGATTACCTGACATATATGCGCGCATCAGGTTAGTGAGCTCTTCCTCACTCATATTGAAACTGAATGCAGCAGCAATGCCAGCAGGGTCAACATTGAATGCTTGAGCCATCTTGCCGATGATTTCCTGGCTGAGCTCGCCTACATCAGTGAGGATGGTCTTCTTCATAACAGCCTCAGTGATGTCCTGAGCTGACTTCTTGATAGCTTCCTTCATCTGATCAGCATTTGCAAATGATGAAGCTGCACCCTTGAGCGCCGTTTCATTCATAGTAGCTCCCGCCATGCCCTTGAGCACAGTGCCGAAGCCTGATACGAGTGGGTTGAATATCTGAGAGAAAACATCAGCTGGAAGCTCTCCGCCGGTAAGCTCTGCAAGTTCTCCCATCATCTTCACATAATCCTCTCCACTGAGCACCTTGGCAGCAGCCTTATCTACATCCTCCGCGCTAAAAGTCAGGTCACCTGACTCTCTCTTCTCCGCAGCGTTCGCCAGCTCCGTCGCAACTGAAGTGCAGAGCGCTGTGAGGTCGCCAGCCATCGCATTCTCGTACTTCGAGCTGTCAGCAGTAATCTTGCCTGCGATTCCCTCTGAGTACTGAGTGATGATTGCCTTCATGTCATCCTCGGAGATCTGAACTCCGAGAGCACTTGAGAGCTGGTCGGCATCAATTGAGATCATATCTCCAAAGCCGAGACCAGGGTCGTTGTTTCTGCGGAGATCTTCAAATGTCTTGCCACTGAATACGTCCACGTTCTTGTTATTGAGCTGAGCCTTAACGATATCCGCATCATATGACTCTTCGATAACGTGCTTGGTCAGAGCTGGAATGTATCCGATTCCGTTATTCATCGAACCTGCAGCATTGTCATCGGAAGGGCAGACGATTGCAGTGATTCTGAGCTTATCTCCATCAGTGATGAGCTTCTTCATAAATGCCTCATCGTTAGAGTGGTCTTCCCATAGACCGTAGCCTGCATTGTACTTGTATCTTGCAGCTGCAGGAACGAGTGAGAATTCGATGTCCATCAGTTCCTCGTATGTCCACTCGAGAGGCTTGTTAACTGACTCAACCTCGTTGCCCTTCATAACCTCAGCAATCATATCAATGAGTTCATCTGGGGCTCTGAGTCCGATGCCGTATGCAATGTAGTCATTCATAGTGCTCTCGTTGTCGAGTACGAGAACGAGTTCGTTGTACTTCTCAGGCCACTCACCAGCGAGAATCTTATACTGTGAATCGAGAAGTTCCTTGTTGTCTGTAATCTCGAAGAAGATATCAGTGTTGCTGAGTGTCGTCATCGATGAAGATACAGATGCCATAGTCGAATCCATCAGAGTGCTTGGGCTGACCTGTATTACGCCGTACTTGAAGTCTGTGGCATATATCTGCGGAATAACACCGTAGTTATAGCTGATGTTGTTGAAATCCTGCTTAACCTTGCCCATATTCTTATCGAGGTAGGTATTGAAGGATTCAAGGTCATTAGTTCCGATATTACCGAACATCTGTGACATCAGCTGCTCTTCCTGGATGATGCCTTCCTTGGCATTAGCACGCTTTTTGCCAATCTCACTGAATGCCGCAATCATCGAAGTCATATCAGCTGACTCTGACTGGATAATCAGAGGGTATGAGGTCAGTGCGTCGTTCTCGATTCTGTCGATATAGTTCTGGAATCCAGCAGATACAGAAAGTATGAGAGCGATTCCGATAATACCGATGCTGCCTGCGAAACTTGTCAGCAGGGTGCGAGCCTTCTTAGTCATCAGGTTGTTGAGCGAAAGTCCAAGAGCAGTCTTACGTGACATGGACTTGTTCGTGAGTCCTGACTCCTTCTTGAGCTCCTTATCATCGGCAGTCTCGTATGGATTAGTATCTCCGATAACGAGACCATCCGAGAGTCTGATGATTCTCGTCGAGTACTTCTCGGCGAGTTCAGGGTTATGAGTAACCATGATAACGAGTCTGTCGGAGGCGATCTCCTTCAGAATCTCCATAATCTGAACGCTTGTCTCGGTATCGAGGGCTCCAGTCGGCTCGTCAGCGAGAAGAATCTCAGGGTCATTAACCAGTGCTCTTGCAATAGCAACTCTCTGCATCTGTCCGCCAGACATCTGGTTAGGTTTCTTGTTGACCTGGTCAGCAAGTCCAACTCTGGTCAGAGCATCGATTGCCTTCTGCTTCGCATCTTCCTCAGATTCTCCAGAGAGGGTGAGGGCGAGCATTACGTTCGAGAGTACGCTCTGATGCGGAATCAGATTGTAGTTCTGGAAAACGAAACCAATCGAATGATTTCGATACGCATCCCAGTCGCTGTCCTTATATTCTTTAGTGCTCACACCGTCGATGATGAGATCGCCGTCAGTGTAGTGGTCGAGTCCTCCTACGATGTTGAGAAAAGTTGTTTTGCCGCATCCCGATGAACCGAGTATCGACACGAATTCGTTCTTTCGGAAGTTGATGCTGACACCCTTGAGAGCATGCACCTCTTCGGCGTCAGTCTTATACGTTTTGACGATATTTCTTAATTCAAGCATTTGCTTACCTCTGTGCTATAAATTAACTTTTATTTTACCACATTAGCACTAGCGATAATACAAATTTGAGCGAGCAAATCACTCGGATTCTGTGTTACAATAAGGCCTAATCATTTCGAAGGAGACATATTGAATGGCGATTAATATCATAGAGATGCTCGCGAAAGAGCTCGGAATAAGAGAAACCCAGACGAGCAAGGCCGTAGAACTCATCGACGAGGGGAACACAATTCCTTTTATCTCCAGATACCGTAAGGATGCGACTGGAGGACTTACTGACGAGGTGCTGAGACAGCTCGATGACAGACTCAAATATCTGCGCAATCTCGAGGAACGTAAGGCTGAGGTAATCAGACTTATCGAGGAACAGGGCAAGCTCACAGATGAGCTGCTTGAGGAGATCGGCAAGGCTGAGGTCCTGCAGAGGGTAGAGGATATCTATAAGCCTTACAAGAAGAAGAGGGCGACAAGAGCGTCTAAGGCGAAGGAGAGAGGACTCGAGCCACTCGCAATGCTCATTCTCGAGCAGGAGATCAAGGAAGGCAGTCCCGAGGATTATGCAAGGGATTATGTGAACCCTGAGAAGGACGTTGCGGATGAGGCGGCTGCACTTGCTGGTGCCTGCGATATCATCGCTGAGATTATCTCTGACGATGCTGATCTCACAGGAGAACTCAGAGACAGAACAATGAGAACTGCTGTGCTTGAGACTAAGGCGATAGATGCAGAGGCAGAGTCTCCATACGAGATATACTACGATGCTAATGAGGGCATCTCAAAGATTCCTAATCACAGGATTCTCGCAATTAACAGAGGTGAGAAGGAGAAGTTCCTGAACGTTAAGCTCCTCACAGATAACGAGGCTATGGAGCGCCAGATTGCGAAGAAGTACATCACAAGTCGCAAGAGCATCTGGGTAGAGCTCATGGAGGCTACTATCGCAGATTCATATAAGAGACTCATCGCACCATCACTCGAGAGAGAGGCTAGGGCGGCTCTGACTGAGAGGGCTGAGGAAGAGGCTATTAAGATTTTCGGTGAGAACACAAGGAACCTCCTCATGGTTCAGCCAGTCAAGGGTGCGAGAATCATCAGCATTGACCCGGGATATAGAACCGGATGTAAGGTAGCCGTACTCGATGAGACAGGTAAGCTGCTCGAATACACAACTATTTTCCCTACTGCACCTAGAAACGATGTTGTGGGAACTGAGAGAACTCTCGACAAGCTCGCAAGAAAGCACAATATCAACACTATCGTAATCGGTAACGGAACTGCTTCAAGAGAGACTGAGGAGATTGTTGCGGCTTGGATCAGAAAGAGTGGTCTTGAGCTCAAGTACACAATCGTTAACGAGGCGGGTGCTTCTGTATATTCAGCATCAAAGCTAGCAAGTGAGGAGTATCCTGATCTCGATGTAACAACAAGAGGCGCTATGTCGCTCGGAAGAAGACTGCAGGATCCGCTGGCTGAGCTCGTTAAGATTGACCCTAAGAGCATAGG
Source organism: Bacillota bacterium (assembly GCA_029101005.1). Lineage (GTDB taxonomy): Bacteria > Bacillota > Clostridia > Peptostreptococcales > Anaerovoracaceae > Crickella. Next base: position 45,319 of record JAQXQE010000027.1, read on the forward strand.
AGTAGGTCAGTACCAGCACGATATGAACCAGAGCAAGCTCGAGCATGCGCTCGGCAATGTGGTTGAGGACTGCGTTAACAAGGTCGGAGTTGACCTCAACACAGCGAGTCCATCACTGCTCTCATACATTGCTGGCATCAATATGGGAATTGCAAAGAACATCGTAGCTTACAGAGAAGAGAATGGTGTATTTACAGATAGACGACAGCTCCTCAAGGTCGCTAAGCTCGGTCCTAAGGCTTACACTCAGTGCGCCGGCTTCCTCAGAATCGCAGACGGCAAGAACCCGCTCGACAACACTTCAGTTCACCCTGAGTCATACGATGCGGCTAAGAAGGTTCTAGATAAGGCTGGACTCAAGCTCGCAGAGCTGACAGGTGGAGTTTCGGATATCGAGCAGAAGCTTGCAGAGGCTATGGGAGGCAAACTCAGCATCAAGAATCTCGCTAATGAGCTCGAGGTTGGAGATATGACACTCAGAGACATCATCGCCGAGATCAAGAAGCCAGCAAGAGACCCAAGAGAGGATGCACCAGCAGTAGTTTTCCGTAATGACGTAAGAAGCTTCGAAGACCTCAAGGAGGGCATGGAGCTCACAGGAACAGTCAGAAATGTTGTAGACTTCGGAGCTTTCGTAGACATCGGAGTTAAGCATGACGGACTCGTTCACATCTCACAGCTTGCGGACAAATTCATCAAGCACCCTATGGATGTGGTAGCTGTCGCAGACACTGTCAACGTTCGCATTATCTCAATTGACACTGCAAAGCAGAGAGTTGGACTCACAATGAAGGGCGTGAAGCAGAAGTAATAGCGATATTTATGCATTAAACCTTTGTATTGGAGCTACTTTGTGGTATAATCCTATGGTAATTTTCGAATCAATTAGCAAATTCAAATACATATACATAGAAAGAGGTTATATTAACTATGGCAAAAGGTAAGCAGAGAGCACCAATGTACAACAGACAGTCTGCTGGATATCAGCAGAATCTCTACAAGCAGCAGATGAAGCTGAAGGACGTTAAGGTTCCTAAGCAGCCAGACTTCAAGAAGATCTCAAAGGTTTCAAGATGGGCTGGAATCGCTTGGTTCATCGTAGCAATTCTTCTTGCTGTATTCGTTAAGGCTTGGACACTTATTCCAATGGTTGTTATCGCAGCTGCATACATCGGCGGACTCGTATTCTATATGAGAGACTTCGAGAAGAAGTTCATCACAGCGTATAAGAAGATGGGAGTTCCTAAGGACACATTCATCAAGCAGCTTAAGAAGGGCGGCACAGACGCTAAGTCAATCGCTAAGATCGACAAGAAGTGGGACAAGATCAAGGTCGAGGACTAATTTGAAATGTCAAAATAACCAGCCGCAAGGCTGGTTATTTTTGTATAACGAAAGGACACGCAATGATTAAGATTAGACTTAAGATAGACGCAGCCAAAGACGAGTGGCTCGAACTCGAGCGACCAGCAGGCACCAGCCTCGTAGATCTCGAGGCGGAATTCAGAGATAAGCTCCCATACCGCGTTCTCCTTGCCAAGGTCAACAACAGATATCAGGAGATGTGGCAGCAGCTCGACGCTGATTCAACAGTCGAGTTCTATGACATCCGCTGCATCTGCGGTGAGAAGGTATACCAGTACAGCCTCATGATGATATACCTCAAGGCCGTACGCGATGTGCTCGGCGATGTCAACGTGACAATCGAGAATTCCCTGAACCAGGGATTCTTCTCCGCGATAAAAGGCGACACTGTCATAACTCAGTCCGAGCTCGAAGCTGTCGTTTCGAGGATGCGTGAGATTATCGACGCGGACATGCCGTTCGAGAGAAAGTTCTGCAAGCGCGAGGATGCTATCAATTTCATCCGCAAACACGAGATTGACGAGAAGCTCCGCATGCTCGAGCAGACTGACCTTCATGAGGATATCGAGTACTATCAGCTCGATGACTATGTGAACTTCTTCTTCGGATATATGGTTCCATCAACTTCATATATTCAGCTCTTCGATCTGCGCAAGTACAGCAATGGCGTAATTCTGAGGTTCCCTAATAGCAGATGCCCAGACTCAGTACCTGAGTACAGAGATGATGTGAAACTCTATGAAGTATTCTCACACCAGAAGAAGTGGCGTGCTAAGGCTGGTGTTCGTTACCTCGCTGATCTCAATGAGATTATCCGTGATGGCAGAGCGGACGAACTTATCCGAAAGAATGAAGAGATGCAGGAAGAGGCAATCACAGAGATTGCTGAGGGTATTCTCTCAGCTGGCAAGCGCATCATCCTGATAGCAGGTCCATCATCATCGGGTAAGACTACATTTGCGAAGCGCCTCTGCGCTAAGCTAGCTGAGCATGGACCAGAGCCTCTCTATCTCGGAACTGATGACTATTTCCACGAGAGACAAGATACACCACTCGGACCAGACGGTCAGCCTGACTTCGAGGGTCTTGGAGCAATCGACCTCGAACTCTTCAACAGGGATATGAATGCACTTCTCTCAGGCGAGAAGGTGGATATTCCAGAGTTCGATTTCGTCGAGGGTAAGAAAATCTTCGGTAAGCGCATCATAGGCGTCGAGCCCGATCAGAGAATTGTAATCGAGGGTATCCACTGCCTCAACGATGAGATGAGTTCAGAGATTCCGGCCGAGCTGAAGTACAAGATATACATCAGTCCGCTGACTAGACTCAGCATTGACCGTCACAACAGACTCTCAACATCTGATGCGAGAATGCTGAGAAGAATGGTTAGAGATGCGAGAACAAGGAATTACTCTGCAGCCAAGACACTTGCTGCGTGGCCAAAAGTAAGAGCCGGCGAAGAGAAGAATATTTTCCCTTACAGCAACAGCGCGGATGCAGTATTCAACACGAGCGTGAGCTACGAGACTGCGCTTCTTAAGAAATACGCGAAGCCACTGCTCGAGGCAATAACTCCTGATGAGCCAGAGTATGCCGAGGCGCTGAGAATGCTCTATTTCATCAAGTACTTCGATGTAATCGAGGACGACTCGGCGCTTCCTGACAACGCAATCCTAAGGGAGTTCGTCGGTCCTAGAAAATAATAAGCAATATTTGAGAGAATTGTCTGATATTTGAGCTAACAATATGTAGACAATTCTCTTTTTGTATATGATATAATACAAATGCAATCTATACGAAGATTCAAAATCTAATATTTCAACATATATACGGAGGTATGAATTATGGGCTTAATCAGAGCAGCAGCTGCAGCAGCAGGTACAACTCTCGCGGATCAGTGGTTAGAACTCTACGTTGCTGACTCACTCGACAATGACACTCTTATGGTAAGAGGTAGAGTGCAGAACAACAGAGCTTCTTCAAACAAGCACGGTAGCGACAACATCATCACTAACGGCTCAGGTCTTCTCGTTGCGGACGGACAGTGCGCAATCATCGTTGACCAGGGTGAGGTAGTTGAGGTGTGCGCTGAGCCAGGTTATTACACATATGACCAGTCTTCAGAGCCAACTATCTTCAAGGGTGACCTTGCTGATTCTGTTCAGGCTGCATTCGAGACAATGATGAAGCGTTTCACATATGGTGGAGACACTGGCAAGGATCAGAGAATCTACTACTTCAACACTAAGGAGATCCTCGACAACAAGTTCGGAACAGCAACACCAATTCCTTTCAGAGTTGTTGATGCAAGCATCGGACTCGACATCGATGTTTCGTTCAGATGTGCTGGAGTATACTCACTCCACGTATGCGACCCAATCGTACTCTACAAGAATATTGCAGGCAATGTAGCTTCAGAGTACAGAGTATCAGACATGACAGATCAGCTGAGAGCAGAGTTCATCGGAGCTCTTCAGCCAGCAATTGCTAAGCTCTCAGACCTTGGTATCAGACCAAGCCAGATTCCTGCTCACGTATCAGAGCTCTGCTCATACATGAATGACGCTCTTGCTCCAAAGTGGAGAGCTCAGAGAGGAATCGAGATCGTTAACATCACAATCAATTCAGCTACAATACCAGAGGCTGACGAGGAGCTCATCAAGAACGCTCAGAAGGCTAAGCTCAACGCAGATCCTGTTATGAGAGCAGCTCAGAATGCAGCAGCTACACAGGACTCTATGAGAGCAGCAGCTTCAAACCAGAATGGTGCAGCAGGCGCATTCGTTGGAATGGGCATGGCTCAGAATGCTGGCGGACAGATGCAGGGCGTATACGAGCAGGCTGCAGCTCAGGCGGCAGCAGCACAGCCAGCAGCTCAGGCAGGTTCATGGACTTGTTCATGCGGCACAGTTTGCACAGGTAACTTCTGCCCATCATGCGGCGCTAAGAAGCCTTCAGCAGGTTTCTGCCCAGAGTGCGGAGCAGAGGTATCAGCAGGAGCTAAGTTCTGCCCTAACTGCGGCAAGCAGCTCTAAGTTATTGCAAAGGGAGGTTATATCCCTTATCTGGAGATATAGATTATGGCAGATTTATTTGATTACAAATGTCCGAACTGCGGCAGCCCGCTTCAGTTCGACAGTGGTGTCCAGCAGCTCAAGTGTCCTTACTGCGGCTCTGAGATCGATGTTGAAGCGATGAACGACCAGGAGCTTCAGCTCGGAGTCAAAGAGGATAATCTTGCCTGGGAGGATATTGCCTGCAATACCTGGGAACCAGGTGAGACCGACGATATGGTTGTCTACTCCTGCAATAACTGCGGAGGAGAGATTGTTGTCGATCAGAGCACTGCGGCTACCAAGTGTCCGTACTGCGACAGCCCAGTTGTCATGAAAGGTAATTTCGAGGGCGATCTCAAGCCTGACTACGTCATTCCTTTCAAGATTAGCAAGGAACAGGCTAAGCAGCAGTATCTCAAGCATCTTGAGGGCAAGAAGTTCCTTCCAAAGATCTTCAAGGATCGCAATCACATCGATGAGATGAAAGCACTCTACGTGCCTTTCTGGCTCTTCGACTGTGAGGCTGGCGCAGCTGTAAGATACGAGGCTGTCAGAACAACAGCCTGGAGCGATAACAGATACAATTACGTAAAGACTGACCACTACAGCGTAATTCGTGAGGGAAGCGTTGAATTCAGCCGCGTGCCTGTAGACGGCTCGCTTGCAATGCCTGACGAGCTCGTTCAGTCAGTTGAGCCTTACAACTTCGCGGAGGCAGTCGACTTCAAGACTGCCTACCTCGCTGGCTACCTGGCAGACAAGTATACTCTCAGCGTTCAGGACGCAGTCCAATACGCTAACAGCAGAGTCAAGTCCAGCACGGAGTGCGAGTTCCGCTCAACCGTACAGGGCTACGCGAGCGTTGTTCCTCGCGAGAGCTACGTCAACATCAAGAATGGCAAGAGCAAGTACGCGATGTATCCTCTCTGGGTACTCAATACAACATTCAACGGAGAACACTTCATCTTCTCTATTAATGGTCAGACGGGCAAAACGGCAGGAGACCTGCCGGTCGACAAGGGTGCGTACTGGCGCTACTTTGCAAAAATCACAGCTATTTCAACGGCTATCATTGCCGCTATCGAAGCGGTGATGTTCATACTGTAAAGGGGGTGCTGATATGAAACGACTAATTAGTATCCTCATTACATTGATGATGACATCCTGCATCATCTTCGCTACGGCTGGACTGGTGTGTGCTCAGAGCAATCCTGACAGGGTTGTCGACGGCGCGGGCATACTCTCGCAAGCTGAGCACGACTGGCTCGAGGAAGATATCGCTGAATGGTGCGAGGCCAACCAGTTCGACATTGTCATCGTGACATGCTACAACAACATGAGCGAAGAGCAGCTCATGCAGTTCGCTGACGACTACTACGATTACAAGGGCTACGGCTACGGCGACAACCTCGACGGCTGTATCCTCGTTGTAGATATGGGTTCAAGAACCACCTGGATCAGCACCAGCGGCTACGGTATCGATGTTCTCACTGACTATGGCATCAGCAAGATGACTGACAGAATTTGCGACTACCTTGCAGATGAGGACTACTATTCGGCTTTCGACATGTGCTATTTCGAGCGAGTACAAGAGCTGTACGAAATGGCTGAGGCTGGCGAACCATATGATGTTCCTGGTCCAAAGGTTGGCGAGGCCGGTTTCTACGCTACTATCCTCGGAATTGGTTTCTTCCCAGGCTTGATAATTGCGGCAATTATGACTCGTGTTCAGAAGAGCAAGCACAAGACTATCAGACGCAAGACTGAGGCTCAGAGCTACGTAGTTCCGGGAAGTCTTACTCTGACAAGACGCCACGACAGATTCATGTACTCACATGTATCTAGAACTGAGAAGCCTAAGGACAATGACGGCGGTGGACGCGGCGGTTCTACAACTCACCGCAGTTCATCGGGCAGAGTTCACGGCGGTGGCGGCGGACACTTCTAAGCTACTCGAAGCAGGAAGCCTATCGACTGACGAAATAATCAGAGCGACATGTGTCGCTCTGATTTGTTTTTTGCAGAGAGTAAGAGTATAATCCTCTATATTGTGTTGCACCAAATGCGCACACCAACTGGATTGTCGTTGAGCGAATTGTGAGAGGTCAAATGGCAAAGAAAAGTAACAAGAAAGTCCTGATCACAAATGGATCGGGTGCTATAGGTGAAGAGGCTGTTAAAGCTTTCGCTTCAAGGGGAGCGCAGGTGGCGTTCTTCTACAATGATATGCAGAAGGAGGCGTTCGCGCTCAGCAACCGCACTGGCGCACTGGCTGTGCGCTGTGACGTGTCAAACCCTGCATCGGTCAAGTCTGCGATGGAGACCTGCAAGCAGTTCTACCACGGAGAGCTTGACGTGCTCGTATGCAATGCGGGACTTCCTGATTACAATCTGGTGACTCAGATTGGTAGTGAGCGCTGGAATGAGGTAATCAATGTGAACCTCAACAGCGTGTACTACACAATCAACGAGATCCTTCCTCAAATGATTGAGGCCAAGCAGGGCAATATCATAATCGTATCCTCGATGTGGGGGCAGGTTGGCGCTTCAAGCGAGGTCGCTTTCTCGACTGCCAAGGCTGGTCTCATCGGAATGACCAAGGCTCTCGCCAAGGAGCTCGGCCCATCGGGTATTCGCGTCAACTGCATCGCTCCTGGCAACATCAAAGATGACACTGCCATTGATGCCGATGAGGAGCTGACACGCGCATACATAAAGGGCACACCGCTCATGCGACTGGGCGACGCATCCGAAGTAGCAGCACTCATGGAATTCCTCGCATCAGATAGACTTGGTTTTATAACTGGACAGATCATCGGCGTTAACGGCGGAAGCGTAGTGTAGACTGTTTGTTCGCTATGACTTGATTGTCGTTGCGCGGAAAAAATGTTGGAGATAATGGAGGTGAGAGAATGAAGTGTTCAACACAGTTTAGAATTGGAGCTATTCAGGGTCACAAGGGGATTGCACGACCTGGAGTAGTTGATGAATATATGCAGGAGATGGCTGGAATCCACTTCGGCCAGATGGGCAATGATGATGTAAAGATGCACGAGGAGGATAAGCAGGCGTTCATAATCAGTAGAATGACAGTTGAGATGTACAAGGACATTCCAACTGAGAGCGTGATTGATGCATTTACTTGGGTCAGCGAGGGCAAGGCTGCCAACTTCCCAAGAAATTACGAGCTTCAGCTGGATGGCGAGGTTGCTGCTAGAGGTCTTGCGGCTTGGGCACTTGTGGATCTGGAGAAAGGTCGCCTAGTGAGATACAGCGATTCCGACTTCGGCAAGGGCATCGAGGAGGAGATGGTAGCACTTGGAATCCGCGAGAAGTTCAAGGTTCCTAAGGATGTGGAGTTCACTTATGTGGATGATATCAAGGTTCAGTACTGGCAGACTGATATCAATGAGCATATGAACAATGTAAGATATGTGGACCCGCTGTGGTGCGCAATTCCAAAGATCTCGAAGAGACGCACTAAGGCATTTGCAATCTACTACAAGCACGAGCTTGCATATGGCGACACTGCTAAGGTGATGGTTAGTCAGGCATATCCATGCGATATCAAGTTCAATCCAGAACTCGAAGGTCTGATTGACAATAACTACAGTCCTGAGACAGATGAAATCTTCTATGTGAACATCGTAGGCGAAGACGGCATCAGAACACAGTCGATGTGGATTGTGAGCAAAGTTGAATAATTGAATAATGTGAAGAGGAAGGCACCCGCGCGCGGGTGCCTTTTTGATTGGCAGTGGCAGTGTGGTGGGGAAACTGTCAGAAAAGTGGGGAAAAAACATCAAAAAACAAGCATATTTATTGCAAAAGGGTGTGATGTGGAGTAAAATGGGGATAAATCAACTAATGATAGGGGAAGTGCCCTCATTTTTGAGTCAGCGCAACGGACAATCAGTGCAACGTGCATTTAATAGAAAGCCGGGTTTCAGATGTTTACAGGTACTTATCAAAATTCAATAGACAGCAAGAATAGAATGATAATTCCTGCAAAGTACCGTGATCAGCTCGGTGGCAGATGTATGCTGACTCGCGGTTTTGACCGCTGCCTCTACATCTATTCGATGGAGGATTGGGATGTGCTTGTTGAGAAGATCAAAAAGCTCAAGCAGTCGGATAGAGATGTGAGAAAGTTCATCAGAGAGTTTTTCTCGAATACTGAGGAGTGCAATCTGGATGCTCAGGGAAGAATCCTGATTCCGCAGAATCTGAGAGAGTATGCGGGAATCACTAAGGAACTGGTTACTAAGGGTGCGATGGATAAGATTGAGATCTGGAGTGCTGAGGTTCTGGATTCACCGGATGGCGAGAACATGATGGACAATGAAGAGTTTGTAGCAAAGCTTGATATGTATGACCTCTAAACTCGAAGGAGAATTGAATATGGAATTCAAACATGTGCCGGTTCTCTATAACGAGGTTATGGAGAGTCTGAATATAAGACCTGATGGAATCTATGTGGATGGCACCCTGGGTGGTGGAGGACACTCATCGGGAATTTGCGAGAGGCTCTCTGAGGAGGGAACTCTCATAGGAGTCGACAGAGACACAGCGGCGATTGCGGCGGCTAGTGCGAGACTCGAACCATTCAAGTGTAATAAGAAGTTCGTTCATACGAACTATAGTGACATATCGACTATCTCCGAAGCTGCTGGAGGCAAGGTATCCGGAATACTGCTGGATCTGGGTGTTTCCTCCTTCCAGCTGGACAATGCAGAGAGAGGCTTCTCCTATATGAATGACGCACCTATGGATATGCGTATGAATGAGGACGATAGCTTCACAGCATATGAAGTAGTCAACGGATATTCGGAGCAGGATCTGACAAGAATCATCCGAGATTACGGAGAAGAGAAGTGGGCGTCAAGAATTGCTTCTTTCATCGTCAATACGAGAAAGGACAAGCCTATCGAGACAACGGGAGAGCTGGTAGACATCATCAAGGCAGCTATTCCGGCGAAGGCGAGAAGAAACGGTCCACACCCTGCGAAGAGAACTTTCCAGGCAATCAGAATCGAAGTAAATGCGGAGCTTGAACACCTGAGAAGGGCAGTAGAGGAACTGCCTGACTTACTGGAAGTAGGTGGAAGACTCGCAATCATTACTTTCCACTCACTGGAGGACAGAATCGTTAAGAATGAGTTCGACAGAAGACTCAATCCATGCACCTGTCCGAAGGAGTTCCCAGTGTGCGTGTGCGGTAAGATCACAGATATCAAGAAGGTGACTAAGAAGCCGATTGCACCTGATGAAGAGGAACTTGAATATAACCCAAGAGCGAGAAGCGCCAAGCTCAGGGTAATCGAGAGAATCAGATAGAACGAAAGAATAAGATAAGGCGCTAAGAGAGGATGCACAAATGGCAAGCTATAGTGAGAGCGTAGTAAGCAACAGAATGAATATTCAGGCACAGATGTACGGCAATGCAACAGCAGGCAGAGTTGCAGCTGGAACAGCAAGTGGCAGAGTAGCGCAGAAGAAGAAACTTTCTAATAATGCGTACAGAGCTATTATGCTGTCTCTTATCGTGCTTCTGGTTTTCTTCACATTCATCACTTTCGCTATGGCAGCACAGAAGCTGCAGCAGAGCAACAATGCTCTTGAGTCAGAGATTGCTCTTCTTGAGGCTGAGATTGATTCGCTGAACAACCAGATTTCAGACGAGACTAATGTAAGTGTTATCGAGCAGACAGCTACTAAGAAACTCGGAATGGTGTACCCTACATCAGAGAATTACATTAATCTCGACAAGAGAATTTCCGAGGATAAGACGGAAGGCCTGGCGGCGACAATTAAAGCAAAGGCGTACAAATAGACCAAGCGATAATATCAGGCCACCGACCCGTAAAGGGTAGGTGGCTTTTTGCTAATTATAGGGTAGAATATATATATGGAGATTTCTGTACATGGCTCGTAATCACAATGAGATAGAGACTAAGAATTCAATGCTTGAACCGCTTAAGAGTAAGGAGGTCCTGCACAATTACAGCGTTTCTTCGATGAACAGGAAGAGACTCGTGCTCGGATTTGGTGCGCTCCTTATTATTTTTGTGTTGCTCGTATTCAAGATGGGCAAGATTCAGATTGTTAGAGCGGAGGAGATGCAGGAGAGGGCGACAGCTATCCAGACACTCGACACAGATGTCGATTCAAAGCGTGGAGCAATCCTCGATGCAGAAGGCAATATTCTTGCTCAGACAGTAACCAGATACGAACTCTATGTGTACACATCAGAACTGTACAACTCAGATAACCTGAGTGAGGCGCAGAAAGAGTACAATATCCAGAAACTCGCGAAGATCACAGGTGTAGACGAGAAGGAAGTCGAGAAGAAACTCAAAGGCAAGGATCCGCAGCCTCTGATTGCAACAGGTTTGACTCGTGATCAGGTCAAGAAGGTCAAGAAGAACTTCGAAGGAGCAATAGTAATCAAGACAACTGCTGCAAGAGATTATCCTAATGGAGCATTCGCAGCTCAGATCCTCGGCAACCTGGATAGCTCGATGAAAGCGCGAAGTGGACTTGAGCTTCAGTACAACAGCATACTCGCAGGTTCAAAGGGAAGAACGGTTAAGAAGACAGACCGTCAGGGCAATACTGTCTCAAGCTACAATAGGAAAACTTACCAGCCTGTCGATGGTTACAATATCGAGACGACAATCGACAGCGTAATTCAGAAGCATGTCGAGGATGCTCTCGAGAAGGGAATGGAGAGAACAGGAGCTTCATCCATCACCTGTATCGTAATGAATCCTAAGACAGGAGACATTCTCGCATACGCCGAGACTCCAGAATATGATCCTAACAAGCCATATCAGCCATCGGATTCAAAGGAGCTCGCTAAGTATAAGAAACTCAGCCAGAAAGAGCAGAGCGAATACCTCAGCCGGATGTGGACCATCGAGGCGGTATCTAGCATCTACGAGCCAGGTTCAACATTCAAGCTGATTGCAGCATCTGCTGGACTTGAACTCGGAACAGTAACAGATGCATCCCGCTACACATGTAACGGAACTATCAATGTAAATGGCACAAGACTCCACTGTACTGGAGTTCACGGCACTCAGGATATCAACGTGGCCGTTGGTCATTCTTGCAACCCGGCACTCGCAAAAGTAGCCCTCGATATGGGTGGCAAGGGCATGTACCAGTATGCTAAGCTCTTCGGACTTACAAGCAGAACGGGCGTTGATCTCCCTAATGAGGAGTCCTCAATGGTCAAGGATGTCAATAAACTCACAGGTGTCGACCTCGCAACAATGGGTTACGGTCAGGGTATCGCGGTTACACCAATTCAGCTCATCACAGCAATCAACGCAATGGGTAATGATGGAGTACTGATGAAGCCTAAGGTAGTCAAGAGAATCACTGACAGCAACGGCAAGACAGTCAAGGAGTTCGAGGACGTTGAGGTTAGACAGGTACTCACTAAGGAGACTGCTGACAGAATGTGCGAGATTATGGAGTACTACGTTGAAGAGGCAGGTGGTACTAAGGCGTACGTTTCTGGCTACCGCGTAGGAGGTAAAACAGGTACTGCTAACATCGCGTCAGGTGGCGGCTATTCGTCAGCTACTGATACATCATTCGTAGCGATGGCGCCAATGGAAGATCCAGTAATCTCGATGCTGGTAATCGTACACAAGCCAACTAAGATGTCCTATGGTAACAATACTGCAGGACCAATCATCAAGGAGATCATGAGCAAGTGCCTCCCATATCTCGGAGTAGAGAAGAAGGCAGGTGCTGAGCAGCAGAAGGCAATGGTTGAGATTCCTAATGTTACAGGAATGGACAGCGACAAGGCAATCAGCCTTCTCAAAAGCAAGGGCTTCAAGATCAAGATCCAGCCTGAAGGTAGCGGTTCTAAGACTTTCGTAGTTCAGGATCAATACCCTAAGTCAGGCAACAAAGCCAATAAGGGCACGACAGTATACATCTACAGTGAATAGGAGATTCATATGAGAACAAGCACAGTGGAATACATAGTTCAGGGAACTGGCGGAGAACTCTTCGCAAGTGACAGAACTGGCAAATACGGAGAGATCACTAATGTCGCTATCGACTCGAGAGCGGCAGGCGAAGGCTGCCTTTTCTTCTGCATTATCGGAGCGAGAAGAGACGCGCATGACTTCCTCCCTGACGTGAGAGAGAAGGGTTGCCACAACGTAGTTGTATCAAGCCGTGAGTGGGCTGAGAAGATGAGAGCTCTCGGAGATATGAATGTGATCCTCGTAGAGGATACAACTATGGCTCTTGTTAAACTCGGTACTAAGTATATGGACGACTGGAAAGGACTCAAGAGAGTTGCAATCACAGGTAGTGTTGGTAAGACAAGCACTAAGGAGTTCGTATATGCAGTTCTCTCAAGCAAGTTCAGAACTGGCAAGAACCCCGGTAATCTGAACAGTGAGTTCGGTATTCCGCTTGCATGCTTCGGATTCGATCAGGATATCGAGGTAGCTGTTAACGAGATCGGACTCGGATACGGACTTGATATGGAGTATCTGGTTAACATCGTTAAGCCTGATGTTGCGATTGTGACTAATGTTGGAACATCCCATCTCGAGGTATATGGCACAAGAGATGACCTCAGAAATGCCAAGCTCAGAATCACAAGCGGCCTCAAGGATGGAGGCACACTTGTTGTGAACACTGATGGAGATAAGCTGAGCAGAGAGCAGATTAGAGAGAATACAAGCGGAGAGTACACACTTCTAGGAATCGGTTCCAAGGATGGAAGTGATTATAAGATATCTGAGATTTGCGACAATGGAATAGATGGTGTACAATGCACATTGGAGATTTGCGGCTTCGACGAGCCGTTCGAACTCAAGCTGCCGGTTATCGGTGCACACAATCTGTATAACGCAGCACTTGCAGTAGCTGTTGGCGTAAGTTTCGGTATTGAGCCACAGACTGCAATTGATGCACTCGCAAACGTTGAGTCTAATGATAATAGACTCGATGTTAGACGTGGTTCTGATTATACAGTAATCAACGATTGCTACAATGCCAGTCCGGAATCAATGAAGGCAGGCATTGATATTGTTGTGCATAGCGATGGCAGAAGAAGAGGTGTTGTCCTTGGAGATATGTTCGAGCTAGGCGATAATTCTGAAGCCCTCCATGCTAGCGTTGGAACATACGCTGCTGAGCATGGAATAGATTTCCTTATCACTATTGGAAGCAATTCAAAGGCGATTGCCAAGGCGGCCGCTGAGGCGGGCACAGATATGAAGATTGTGAGCTATGACACAAGAGATGCCGCAATCGAGGATATCGAGAATGTGCTCGAGAGGGGAGACATCCTCCTTGTTAAGGCCTCAAGAGCAATGGCGCTTGAAGTGCTCTCTGATGCAATATCACACTAAGTAGAAGAGGCAATATTATGACAATTACCCGCGCATTAATTACACTGGTAGTAGCATTCGCTCTGAGTTGTATTGGAACAGGAATCCTTATTCCTTTCCTCAAGAGCAAGCAGTTCGGACAGTATATCAGAGAGGATGGCCCCCAGGCTCACCTGAGCAAGCAGGGCACACCTACAATGGGAGGACTCGCTTTCGTACTCGCAATCGTAATTGCGATTCTGACAAGCGGAGCATTCAGCGCAGCTAAGATTGCTGTAATCCTCACAATGCTGGCTTTCGGTGCAATTGGATTCATAGACGATTACAACAAGATTGCTAAGAAGGAGAATGAGGGACTCACACCTAAGCAGAAGATCGTTCTGCAGGTGGTTTTCGGCCTTGCTCTTGCAATCTATATGATGCTTACAAACGGAACTGAAGTATGCATCCCATTCTTCAATGTGGATATCAACTTCGGTATTCTCTACATTCCATTCATCATCTTCGTAGAGGTGGCAATGGCAAATGCCGTTAACCTCACAGACGGACTCGATGGACTTGCATCAAGCACAACAGTAATCGTAGCGCTGCTCTTCGCAGTAGTCGGATTCTGCGTGACAGGTAACGATACAATGACTGCATCATCAGTAGCAGTAATCGGAGGCCTGCTCGGCTTCCTCGTTTTCAACAAGTATCCTGCTAAGATCTTTATGGGAGACACAGGTTCTATGGCACTCGGCGGAGTACTCTCAGCAATTGCCATCACAGGCGGTATGGAGTTCCTGCTTCCAATCGCAGGTCTCATCTACGTATGCGAGGCTCTCTCGGTAATCATCCAGGTTGCTTACTTCAAGAAAACCGGAGGCAAGAGATTCTTCCGCATGGCTCCGCTCCATCACCACTTCGAGCTGGGCGGTATGAATGAGGTTCAGGTTGTTACAGCCTTCTGCCTCTTCACAGCAGTATGCAGCGCTATAGCATATTTCTCAGTATGTTAGGAGATAGATCAATGACAGTTAAGAAGATAGAAGAATATAGAGCTTCTCTTAAGGATTGTAAAATCCTCGTCGTAGGACTCGGTAAGTCAGGTCGCGCAGCTGTACAGGCTCTCGTAGAGCTCGGCGCAGTCGTTTGCGTTCAGGACTCCGCACCAATCGAGAAGCTTGCCCCAGAGTTCAGAGCATATCTTGAGGAGCACGCAATCACATCATATCTCGGAGAACTGCCTGCAGATCCTACAGACTTTGATATGTATGTTCTCAGCCCTGGTGTTCCTGTATATCTCGACTGGATTGAGACAGCGAGAGCTGCAGGAGTTGAGATTGTAGGTGAGCTCGAGCTTGCATACAGAATCAGCAGGGGCAGATATGTTGCAATCACTGGAACTAATGGTAAGACAACAACTACTACACTTGCCGGAGAGATATTCAAGGCAGCAGGTCGCAAGACTTCTGTAGTAGGTAATATAGGCAATGCAGTTATCACAGCTGCACTTGATTCAACAGAGGACGACTGGATGGTGGCAGAGGTTTCAAGCTTCCAGCTTGAAACTACATCTGAGTTCAGACCTCTAGTGTCAGCAATGCTCAATCTCACACCTGACCATCTCAACAGACATAAGACTATGGAGGCTTATGGTGAGGCTAAGGCGAAGATCTTCGCTAATCAGGATGAGACTGAGTATCTCGTAGTCAATGCTGACGACGAGGCGAGCATGCAGCTCGTAGCGAACTGCAGAGCGAAGCTCGCAGCTTTTAGCAGAAAGAAGGAGCTTGAGCTCGGAGCATATCTCAAGGACGGAGTGCTGGTGGTAAAGGATGAGACTGGCGATGTTCACGAGATCTGCAGAGCGGATGAGCTCAGAATTATCGGAGACCACAATGTGGAGAACGTGCTGGCGGCAGCTGGACTTGCGTTCTTCGCTGGAATAGATGCGAAGACAATAGGTGAGGCTATCAGAGCTTTCCCTGGTGTTGAGCACAGAATCGAGTACAGCGGAACTCTTGATGGAGTTAAGTACTATAACGATTCTAAGGGAACTAATGTTGACGCGGCTGTAATTGCACTTAAGGCACTCCGCGAGAACATTATCCTGATTGCAGGAGGAGACGGCAAGGCACAGGATTTCACAGAGCTGGCTAAGGCTCTTGAGGGAAGGGTTAAGGCTCTTGTGCTACTTGGAAGAGATGCACCTCAGATTGAGGAATGTGCTCGCAAGGAGGGATTCACTGCGATCTACAATGAGAAGGATATGGAAGGCTGCGTTGCTAAGGCAAGGGAGCTTGCGGTAGAGGGAGACAGCGTTCTTCTCTCGCCAGCATGCGCAAGCTGGGATATGTATCCAAGTTATGAAGTAAGAGGAGAGCATTTCAAGAACTGCGTTAAGGAACTCCTCAAGTAAAGGATAAGAAAGTACAGAATGGCACTTAAGCGTAAGAAGAAGGCGGAGAAACAGAATAAGAAGCCAGAGAAAGCTAAGAGGGCAAAGCGAAATGATGGCCGCATAGGTCGTGTTGGGCGTGAGCTTCTTCTGGCTTTCAATGAGTGTGATTACAGAATTCTGATTATGGTAGGCATACTCACAGCCTTCGGCCTGATGATGGTCTACAGTGCCGGCTATTATACGACGAGCGATCCTTTCGCATCGATTAAGAAGCAGGGACTCTTCGCCGTAACAGGCTTCGTACTGCTCTGTTTTGCGGCTTGCTACGATTACCACAAGTATGCGACCTGGTATAAGGCGGTTGTGGGACTCAGCATTCTTCTTCTCGTACTCGTATTGCTGATTGGATCTAGTGCCAATGGTTCGCAGAGATGGATTAGCCTTGGACCTGTGAGTATCACACCATCGGAGTTCTCGAAGCTATTCGTGATAATCTTCAGTTCATGTTATTTGGCAATCGATCCGAACAGAATCAAGGGCAAAGGGCTTATTCCGCTCTTCGCTGTAATGGGAGTACACGGTGCGCTGATTATAATGCAGCCTAACCTCTCAAGTGCGATTGTAGTCCTCACGCTTATGGCGGCAATTATGTTTGTAGCGGGACTTGCGTGGAGATGGGTTCTTGGAGCATGCGGTCTTGCACTCGGTGTTGGACTGATGTTCGTCACAGTTCTCAGAGATACTTACTGGTATACCAGAATCAGCAGCTTCAGCGATCCTTTCGAGGATATGCAAGGCTCTGGATATCAGGTTTGCCAGTCTCTCATAGCTCTCGGTAATGGTGGAATCAAGGGCCTTGGACTCGGTAACAGTACAACTAAGAATCTCTATCTGCCTGAGCCACAGAATGACTTTATTCTGGCAGTAATCGGAGAGGAACTTGGATACATCGGATTCATAGTACTGATGTTAGCTTATATCGTTCTCTTCTTCATGCTGATCAGAACAGCTATGAGAGCGAAGGACAGACTCGGCTGCTACCTTGCAACAGGTGTTGCGGTTATGCTCGCACTTCACGTAGCAATCAATGTAGCCGTTGTTACATCATCGATGCCTCCTACAGGTATCACACTTCCGTTCGTAAGCTACGGAGGTTCATCAATGTGGATATTCATGTATTCAATTGGAGTGGCACTCAATGTATCGAGAGGCCAGAAACAGAACAGAAAGGCATAGAACAAAGATGAGAATAGTACTCACAGGCGGATGCACAGGTGGACATATCTATCCTGCGCTCGCTATTGGAGATAAATTCAAAGAGAAGCAGGAGGATGTTGAGATCCTCTATGTTGCACATCCTTACGGACTCGAGACAAGCATCGTTCCTAAGGCTGGATACGAGCTCAAGCTCGTAACAGCTGAGTGGTTCGACAGAAGCAATCCTATAAGGCTCGCAAAGACTATTATGCATACAGCAAAGGGTCGCAAAGAGGCATACAGAATTATGAAAGAGTTCAAGCCTGATGTAGTAATGAGCACAGGAAGCTTCGTAAGTGTACCTGTAGTTCTCGCCGGCAAGAAGTTCGGAGCAGACATCTACATCCAGGAGCAGAATGCTTTCCCTGGCTTATCTAATAAGCTCCTCAGTAAGTTCGCTAAGAATATTTTCCTCGGTTTCGAGGCTGGAAGAGAGCAGTTCAAGGAGAAGGACAAGCTGATCTACAGCGGCAATCCTGTAAGAGCGGAGTTCTATAACAGAGATCAGGCGGCTGACAGAGAGGCTCTCGGAATTCCTAAGGATGACCTCGTAATCATGGCCTTCGGAGGAAGCCTCGGATCACCAACAATTAACTCCATTGGAGAAGAGATTATCCGCAGATACGGCGGTAAGAAGGGTGTTACCTTCATCTTCGGAATGGGCAAGGGCTACTACGAGGAGACTTATGCAAGACTCAGGGAGCAGGGTCTGACAGACTTCGACAATGTCAGAATGGCTCCATATATCGATGGAATGCCGCGCACAATATCCGCTTCAGATATCGTAATCAGCAGATCAGGTGCACTCTCGGTTGCTGAGATCACAATGTGTGGAAGAGCAGCAATCTTCGTTCCATCACCAAATGTTACAGCTGACCACCAGTACTTCAACGCGAAGGCAGTTGCAGACAACGGTGGAGCATACATCGTAAGAGAGAATGAGGGCACTACAGACGAAGTAATGGCTAAGCTCGACAAGCTCATCGCTGACCCTGAACTCGTGAAGAAGATGGGTGAGGCAAGCTTCGAACTCGCACCTGTAGATGCTACAGAGATTATATATAACCGTATCATGGAGACTTATGGCAGATAGACGTCCTGATGAAAGAGAAGAGATACAGTACGGACTCAGCGAGGAGGATTATTACTCCGTCGTTGATGCCAATATAGAGCGTCGTAAGCAGGAGCGAGAGAATCGCAAGAAGCAGAAGATGAAGAGGGCGAGAAAACCTCTTATGATTCTGCTCGCTATTGCCATTGTTATCGGCGGGGTGGTTTTCTCGTTCTCAAATTTCTTCGTAGTAGACAGTATAGAGGTTGAGGGTAACAGCTTCTATACTGCAGAAGAGATTATCAATATGGGCCAGGCCACACCAGGTAAGAACCTGATCTATCATCCAGGCAAGGCGCCTATCATCGAACATCTTGAGCAGAATCCGAGCATCGAGAAGGTAAGTGTTCACAGAAGACTTCCTTCAACTCTCGTCATCAAGGTAGTCGAGAGAGAAAGACTTGCTGCTATCACATACGACGGTGAGTATCTGATCATCGACGGCAAGGGAATCCTCATCAAGAAGACTCCTACGCAGCCTAAGATCACTCTCGTATCTGGACTCAAGGTAAGCAAGATCAAGCTCGGTGAGAAGGTTGAGATAGAGGATGAAGAGCTCTTCGAGCAGACACTCTCTCTTCTCAACAGCATGGGCCCTAATGACCTGTATTTCATCAAGCTTCAGATGAGCAAGAATAAGATTAATGCATATGTATTCAACAGTCTCGTGTGCAAGGGTACATATGAGCAGCTGTATGACGGCATGAATAAGGGAAGAATCCACACGATTCTGGTAACTCTCTTCGAGAAGAAGATCGAGAGAGGAACTATCACATTCAGTAATGATGGCTATGCTTCATATCAGCCGGCAATATAGACGATACCGCTATTGATAGTGGTCAAAAATGTGAACAATAGGCAAATCTAGTGTTTTTTTGCGTATTATAATGAAATAACTACTACATTGTGTTACTATTAATATATATATCTATAGGAGGGATAATGTTATGGAATTTGTTTCGGATTTCGTACCTGAACAGACTAATGCGGCTATTATCAAGGTAGTCGGAGTCGGTGGCGGCGGATGCAACGCTGTTAACCGCATGGTAGATGCTGGTCTGCAGGGTGTTACATTTATAGCAGTAAATACAGACAGACAGGCACTCGCAAAGTGCAAGGCTGATATTAAGATACAGATTGGCGAGAAGATCTCAGGCGGCAGAGGAGCTGGCGCTAACCCAGAGATCGGACAGAGAGCAGCAGAGGAGAGCATCGAGGAGATCAGAGCATGCCTTCAGGATGCCGACATGGTATTCGTAACAGCTGGTATGGGTGGTGGTACTGGTACAGGTGCTGCACCAATCATCGCTAAGGCTGCTATGGACTGCGGTGCACTCACAGTAGCTGTAGTTACAAAGCCATTCTCATTTGAGGGTAAGAAGCGTTGGAACAGAGCTGCTAAGGGAATCCAGTATCTGAGCAACTTCGTTGACTCACTGGTAATCATCCCTAACGACAAGCTCATCGATTCAAGCGACAAGAATACATCAATGCTTGAGGCGTTCAACATGGCTGACGATGTACTGAGACAGGGTGTTCAGGGTATCTCAGACCTCATCTCAGAGTACGCTATCGTTAACGTTGACTTCGCCGATGTTAAGACAGTCATGGAGGGCAGAGGAGTTGCTCACATGGGTGTTGGTATCGGAGAAGGCGAGAACAAGCTCGAGGATGCTATCAAGGGAGCTATCGAGAGCCCACTGCTCGAGACAAGCATCAGGGGCGCAAAGTCGATCCTCCTCTACGTATCAGGTGGTTACGATATGGCTATGCGTGATATCAGCACTATCGCTGAGCAGATTCAAGAAGAGGCTGATCCAGATGCTAACATCATCTTCGGAGCTCAGGTTGACGAGGAGATGTTCGGAAGAATTGCTGTTACTATCGTAGCAACAGACTTCACAACAGCTGGATTCGCACCAGAGATTGACCCTGTTGGTACTACTCCAGCAGTTGAGCCAGGTAAGCCAATCACACTCGAGAATGGTATGACTGGCAGAATGGTTGAGCTTGACGAGCTGCTGAACAGCACACCAAGTTCATCAAGCACAATCAACTTCGACGTTCCTGACTTCCTGAAGTAAGATGGCTTTGAGAATCGAGTCAGAGGACAACAGCAAGCTGAAGCTAATTCGCAAACTTCAGACTAAGAAGAACAGAGATGCTGAAGGCAAGTTTGTCATTGAGGGTATCAACCTCGTTGAAGAGGCGATTTCAAAGAATGCGCCTATTGAGATGATCATCGTGTCGGATGACTTCAACTTCGACGAGAGCAGGATGAACCTCGAGGACAGAGAAGGTACTTTTACAGTGAGCAGAAGCATCTTCGAGCGCATCAGCAACGCTGAGAACGGCTCTGGCGTACTCGCTGTTGTTAAGAAAACGCCTGTGACTGAGGACCGCCTTGCATCTCTTGACGATGATGCGAACGTGCTCGTTCTCGACAGGGTTCAGGATCCGGGTAATATCGGAACAATGATTAGAACTGCGGTTGCTGCAGGCTACAAGATGATTGCTGTGGTCAAGGGAACTGCGGATATATATTCACCTAAGGTGCTTAGAGCAACAGCCGGAATGGTTTTCGACATTCCGATTGTGTATGCTGACAATGCTGAAGACATGGTTGCGCTTCTTGGGAAGCTGGGCAAGCGCATCTGTGTTACTGTACCAAGAGGTGGTCTCCCATACTATGAGAGAGATCTTTCGAAGGGTATTGCTCTTGTAATCGGTAATGAGGGTAACGGAATCTCCGATGAACTCATTGAACTTGCGGACGAGAGACTTACCATACCGATGTACGGTGACATTGAGTCACTGAATGCGGCTGTTTCCGCGGCTATACTTATGTATGAAGCTGTGAGAAGATAGAAGTGTTTAACTTTTTTAACAGAGAGGGACTAATCTAATGGAGAAATTCAGAGCTGACGTCACTATCTGCGGTGAGAATTATGTTCTTTCCGGAGAGAAGAGCGAAGAGAAGATTAAGGAAATCGCGAGATTCGTGGATGACGAGATGAGACGCACAAGCAAGATGATGAATTGCAATCCTAACTACAAGTGTGCTGTTCTCACTGCTCTTAACATCACTGAGAAGCTTATGGATAGCAATGATATGCTCCTCAAACTTCAGACAGAGAATTATCAGCTTGATAATGATGTTAAGCACTACATCCAGATGTGGGAGAATGCCAAGAAGAAGGTAACTGACCTCAAGGAGCAGATGAGCACTGAGGTTGACAGACAGTCACAGAGCACTGAGGACTTCAACAAACTCAAGGAGAAGCTTGCTGAGATGGAGAGCGCATATTTTGATCTTCAGGTTGAGAATGTTAATCTGAAGAACCAGATCAGATCCATGAACAAGCTTGCTGGAGACGATGAACTCTAAGATACTTGGATTACTCGAATATAATAAGATCGCGGACCTGCTTGCCGGTTATGCAGGCTCTGAGTTAGCGAGACAGAGAATCGCTGCACTCGAGCCTATGACCAACATGCGCATGGTTTCGGATGCACTAACGGAAACTACTGAGGCGGTTTCCGTTATTCTGTATAAGGGAACTATTCCTGTTGGAGAGACAGGCGATGTAAGAGATCTGCTTAGGATGGCGAGAAAGGGCAGATGTCTTAGTATGCGCGAACTTCTTCAGGTCAGACTGAGCCTTGCTGTGACTGCTCAGGTTAAGAGATTCCTATCATCTGACATGCCGGATAATCTCAGAATTATCGCGGAGATTGCTGAACTTCTAGCACCAGTCCCTCAGCTAGAGAAGGACATCGACAGCGCAATTCTGAGCAATGACGAGATGGCGGATAACGCATCACCTGCACTCAAGAGTATAAGACGCGATATACGTAACAAGAACGACCAGATTAAGAGCAGACTCTCCAAGTACACAGGCTCTTCGTCTGCACAGTACTTGCAGGATACCATCGTTACAATCAGAAATGGCAGATACGTTATTCCTGTTAAGAGGGAGTATGCGAGCCATGTACCAGGTCTCGTTCATGACCAGTCATCGACAGGTGCTACGCTCTTCATAGAGCCTCAGTCAATAGTTCATATGAACAACGAGCTCAGACAGCTCGAGATGGATGAGCAGGCAGAGATTACAAGAATTCTGCAGGCTTTCTCAGGCAGAGTTGCTGAGCATCATCACGAGATAGCAAATAATCAGGATCTGCTTGTTGAACTCGACTTCATCAACGCGAAGGGCAAGTTCTCAATCGATCTTGACGCAAGAGAGCCTTCGATTAACGACGAGGGCATCATAGATATCAGAAGCGGCAGACATCCGCTTCTCAATCAGGAGAAGGCAGTAGCTAACAATATCGAACTCGGAAGAGATTTCACAACACTGCTTATCACAGGTCCTAATACAGGTGGTAAGACCGTAACTCTCAAGACCATCGGACTGCTGATTCTCATGGCACAGAGCGGACTTCACGTTCCATGCGACGAGAGCAGTATGTTGCCTGTACTCAAGGAGATTTTTGCAGATATCGGAGACGAGCAGAGCATCGAGCAGAGCCTCAGTACCTTCTCGTCACATATGAAGAATATCACGGAGATTTTTGCTCTGGCGGGCAAGGACACACTCGTCCTTCTCGATGAGCTTGGTGCAGGAACTGACCCTCTCGAGGGTGCGGCTCTTGGCATCGCCGAGCTTGAGAAGCTCAAGGAGATGGGCGCTCTCGTAGCGGCAACAACTCACTACACAGAGCTCAAGAAGTATGCGCTTTCGACACCTGGTGTAGAGAACGCGTCGATGGAGTTCAATGTCGAGACTCTGTCGCCGACATACAGACTTCGCATCGGACTTCCTGGTAAGTCGAATGCTTTCGAGATCTCGAGAAAACTCGGCCTTGCCGAGGAGATTATCGAGCACGCGGCTGAGCTTCTTGGCGAGAATCAGATGGATTTCGAGAATGCTGTATCGCGAGTTGAAGATGACAGGCGAAAGGCCGAGAGTATGCTCGCCGATGTTAAGATCAGAGAGCAGCAGGCGGACAATAAACTCGACAAGGCAACAAGACAGCTCACCAAGGCCCAGGCCGAAGCAGAGAAGATCATTGCTGAGGCAAAGGCTCAGGCAAGAGGTATTCTCAGAGATGCCCAGAGCACAGTCGATGAGGTAAGCTCAGAGCTCAAGGAGCTTCGCAAGTCGAGAAATGACCACGGCCACACAAGTAATGCGATTGCAGGAAGCAGACGTAAGCTCAGAGAGGCTGAAGGAGAGTTCAAAACTCCTGAAGTTAAGAAGAGCATTCAGACCGGCAAGGCACCTAAGCCTGAAGATATCAAGATCGGTATGCAGGTCAAGCTGACTACAATCGGCCAGACTGGTGAGGTTGAGACACTTCCTGACAACAGAGGCAATCTCATGGTTAGAGTAGGAGCGCTCAAGCTCACTGCTAATGTCAAGAATCTCATCATAGCCGAGAGCGAATCAGCGGGCAACAAGGCGAAGAAGCGCAAGGCATATGCACAGGGCGCAAGACAGAACTTCGTCAACGCAAAGGTTATGAATGTTAAGACCGAGATCAATGTCATCGGATATAATCTCGATGATGCACTCTATGCGGTCGAGAAATACATTGACGATGCTTATCTGGCGGGACTTCCACAGGTGAGAATCGTACATGGCAAGGGTCAGGGCATCCTTGCGGCGGGCATCAGAGATGCTCTTAAGAGAAATAAACACGTCAAATCAGTGTCAGCTGCTGCCTATAATGAGGGCGGCGAGGGTGCTACCATTGTTATTATGCAGGAGAAGAAGTAATGTATATTATCAGCAGATGTCTTCTCGGCGTTAATTGCAAATATAATGGTGGTAACAATCTCACTGATTCTGTGGTAGAATTTACGCAGAGCCATACATTTACTGCTGTTTGTCCAGAAACTGAAGGAGGCCTCAAGGCACCGAGAGTTCCGGCAGAGCAAGTAAGAAGAGTTGATGGCTCATTTGACGTGATTAATAGAGATGGCGGCAATTGGACTGAAGAGTTCATTAAAGGTGCCAGATTATCACTTCAGAGAGCTCTTAAGGAAGCGGCAGAGAAGGGAGAGGTAATTGAGGGTGCAATTCTCAAGGCGAGAAGTCCATCCTGCGGCTACGGAGAGATCTACGACGGAAGCTTCACGAGCACACGCGTCTCCGGCAACGGAGTTTTCGCGCAGCTGCTTTGGGAAGAGTATGAGAGAAGGAAGAACGCGACGACAGAAGACGGCGTGATTTTTGCGAAGGATTTCCGTATTGTTACGGAAGAAGAAATATAGTAACGGAGAGAGAAACACATGATTAATCTTAAGGAACTGATTGCATCAGAAATTATGGATGAGGCTCTTGGTCTGACTCTTGAGGATATTGAGTCAATGATCGAGATCCCAAGCGATGAGAAGATGGGAGATTTTGCCTTCCCTTGCTTCAGACTCGCTAAGACTATGAGAAAGGCACCTCAGATGATCGCTGCTGATATCGCAGAGAGAATCTCAGGTTCTGAGTATTTCGCGAAGGTTGAGCAGGTTAATGCTTACGTTAATATCTTCATCAACAGAGAGTTCTACATCAAGGCTCTTGTTAACGAGGTTAACGAGCAGGGTGCAGACTATGGTAAGTCAAACGGTGGTAAGGGCAAGACTGTTATCGTTGAGTATTCTTCACCTAACATCGCTAAGCCTTTCCACATCGGTCACATCAGAAGTACTGTTATCGGTAACTCAATCTATAAGCTCTACGATGCAACTGGCCACAACGTGATCAGAATTAATTATCTTGGAGATTATGGTACTCAGTTCGGTAAGATGATTGTTGCTTACAGAAAGTGGGGAAGCGAGGAGGAGCTCAAGGCTAATCCTATTAAGTCACTTCTGAGCTACTATACTAAGTTCCACGTTGAGGTTGAGGAACATCCTGAACTCGATGACGAGGCTAGAGAGACATTCGTGCGTCTTGAGGCAGGTGAGCCAGAAGAGGTAGCACTCTGGGAGAAGTTCAGAGAGTACAGCCTTGCTGAGTTCAACAGAGTATACGATATGCTCGACATCACATTCGATTCATATACAGGAGAGAGTTTCTTCTCAGACAAGATGCCTGCAATCGTTGACGAGATGAGAGAGAAGAACCTCCTTGTTGAGTCACAGGGAGCTCACATTGTTGACCTTGAGCCATATGGTATGACTCCAGCTGTTATCCTCAAGTCAGATGGATCATCACTGTATGCTACAAGAGATATCGCAGCTGCTGTATATAGAAAGCAGACTTACGATTTCGATAAGTGCATCTACGTTGTTGCTTCACAGCAGAACCTCCACTTCAAGCAGTGGAAGAAGGTTCTCGAGCTTATGGGACATGAGTGGGAGAAGGACTGCATCCACGTTCCATTCGGTCTCGTCAGCCTTGAGGAGGGAACAATGTCAACAAGACACGGAAGAGTAGTCTTCCTTGAGGATGTTCTCAACAACGCAGTTGCAAAGACTAAGGAGATCATGCTCGAGAAGAACGCTGATACACCAGAGCTTGACGAGATCGCTAAGCAGGTTGGTATCGGAGCGGTTATCTTCCAGGAGCTTTCAAATAACAGAATCAAGGACTACACATTCTCATGGAACAAGGTTCTCAACTTTGACGGAGAGACTGGTCCATATGTACAGTACACACACGCTAGAGCATCCAGCGTACTCAGAAATGCTACTGAGGCTGAGCTTGCATCAATCGCTGCAGGGGAGTTCGATCCTTCATACCTGACAGGCGAGAGCGCATACAGCCTTGTGAAGCTCATCAGCAGAGTTCCTGAGGTTATCGTTGATGCTGCTGAGAAGTATGAGCCATCAATTCTCACAAGACACCTTGTGGACATCGCTCAGAGCTTCAACAAGTTCTATCATGACGAGCACATCCTCGTAGACAACGCGGATGAGAAGCTCGCTAAGCTCGCACTCGTTGCGGCATCTAAGACAGCAATTGCTAATTGTCTTGCATTACTGGGAGTAAAGGCACCGGAGAGGATGTAGGTGATACTATGAAAGTACTTTTGACCACAATCAAGTCTGACGTTACCAAGTCAAAGCTCGCACTTAAGTATCTGTACAGTGTTCTTGCAGACGCACCTGTCGAGCTCAGCTGCGTCGAGTACAAGGCTGAGGAACTTGTAAGCACAATGTATAAGGACATAGTGCTCGGTCAGTACAATGTGGTATACATGCACTGTGACGAAGAGAATGAGTCCAGAATCACTGCACTGGCAGAGCTCATTAAGAAGGCTATGCCTACTTCAGTTGTGATTATCGGAGGAATTCACGTAAGCTTCGGAACAAGAAGGTTCATGGAGGCAAACCCATGTGTTGACTTTGTCGTAAGAGGTGAGCCAGAGATGGTTCTCTTCAATTTCATCAAGACTCTTGTCACATATGAGTTTGATTTCGAGGGCATCGCAGGACTCGCATACAGAGAGAATGACAGCGTATATGTCAATCCTCTTGACGTGCCTGTTCAGATGGAGGCTCTTCCTTTCCCATACGAGAAGGCTCACATGAACAGCACAGAAGAAGTGTACTACGAGACAGTCAGAGGTACTTCAGATAGATGTTCTTACGCACAGTTCCTTCCGGACGCAAGAGTAAGATCACTCTCACTCAACAGAATCTGCACAGAGCTCAGGTACTTCCTTGTTAAGGAAGTTGACAGACTCGTAATCACAGATAGATATTTCAACTACAACACAGAGAGAGCATACAGAGTATGGGAGTACATCATCAACAATGATAACGGCCACACAACATTCGTCTTCGATGTGGACGGAGATCTTATCGATGATGAGACCATCAGGCTGCTCGAGGGAGCAAGACCAGGACTTCTCGAGTTCAACATCGATGTAGAGAGCACTAATGCAGAAGTTCTCGCAGCAGTAGGCCGCAAGGAGAACATCTATCAGCTCTTCTATAACGTATCAAAGCTCCTTCAGAAGACATCCGTACGAGTTAATCTCAACCTCAAGGTGGGTCTTCCATATGAGACAGAGCCTCTCTTCGCAAGATCATTCAACAAGGTATTCGGAATTGGCGCTAACACACTGAACATTCAGCCTCTCAGACTCGCTAAGGGATCACTTCTGAGCGCTGAGGCAGAGCGTTTCGGATATCAGTACAGCAGCAGACCTCCATATCAGGTTGTTGCAAGTGACTATATCCACGCACTCGATATGATCAGAATCAAGTGCATTGCTGAGACAGTCGACACGTACGTTGGCAAGGGAGGTTTCGAGGAGTCAATCGGCAGAATGCTGACCGACACTAAGCTCAAGCCATATGATTTCTTCAGCAAGCTCTCAGCCTTCATCATTGGGAACGGATACGACAAGAAGATGAGCAAGAAGGATAATCTCTACAGAATCCTCTATGCTTTCGCAACTAACATATACGATGAGATGAACGATACACTCAAGCTCCAGATGATCAAGGATATCCTTCATAGTGACCTTGAGAACAACACTACAGAAGAGGGTATCAAGAAATTCGAGCGCAAGGGCTGGAGTCTTGACGCATAAGGATAGATAATGAGCGAAACTACAAGATCAAAAGACAGAATAAGTGAATATCTTCAGGCTGCGAACAGAGGTATGCTTTTCGACGAGCTGTCTAAGGACTACCTCAGCAGAGCTGGCGTACTCGACCTGCTCGGTGATGTGCCTGTGCCGATCCTCGTGGACGACGAGGGAATGAGCACACTGACCATCGCTCTCGGTATGGCTCGTATCGTCGGAGGAGACACTAACTTCAAGTACGCGAAGAACTACCTCGAGTACATCAAGAGAAGTTTCGGTGATGTAGCTTGTAAAATCCTCTGTTCAGAGGGTTCTAAATCCGCGCAGTTCGGCGACTTCGAGGTAGCGTGTATGTACTTCAGATGTGCTCTCGTTCTCGAGCCGCAGTCCGAGCTTGCTCTCTATCTCTACGGAAGAGCCCTCAGGGATGCTTATATGGTTGAGGGTCACGATGAGCAGTACGTAGGAAGATTCAAGGCGGAGTCACTCGAGGTATTCGAGATACTCACAATGCTTCATCCTGAGTTCGATATGGGATTCTACTTCCTCGGATACGGATATCTCAACCTTGGACTCTACACTAAAGCTAAGCTCACATGGGATGTATTCATGAAGCTTACTGAGGGCAATGAAGAGGGTGAGACTCCTGAGCTTCGCAAGGAGATTCAGGAGAGACTCGACTCGATGGAGGGCGCTCTTGCAGTTGAGCAGGCAGTTAACCTCATTAATGCCGGAGACTATCAGGGAGGTAAAGCCGTTCTCGAGCAGTACAGCACTAAGTTCGAGCAGTGGTGGCCGCTCTGGTACTATCTCGGAATTACAGAGACAGCACTCGGCAATGCTGAGGCTGCCATCACAGCATACAAGAAGGCTCTTCAGTATTCACCAAGCAATATCGAGGTAATGCAGGAACTCTGCAATGTATACCAGGCAGTTGGTGACGAGAAGAACTTCGAGAAGTATTCAAACAAAATTGAGATCGTAAAGAAGAATATGGAGGACGAGAGCCTCGAGCAGGAGAGTACTCTCGAATAGCAGGTGGTTCAGATGACAGAAGCACGTAGAAGAGCAACAGCCTATCTCGAAGAGAAGGGATACGCAGACAGAATCATTGATTTCAAGAACACTGACATAACAGCTGAGAGCACAGCAATCGCTCTCAACGTAGACGCAGACAGAATTTGCAAGGGTCTCGCCTTCAAGGCTAAGAACGGCGGAGCAATAGTCGTTCTCGCATCTGGCAAGGCTCGTGTAGACAATCACATGTTCAAAGACCAGCTCGGCTTTAGACCGACTATGGTTCCATGGGATGACTGCGAGGAGTTAATCGGCCACAGAGCCGGATCAATCAATCCGTTCTGCCTCAATGAAGGCGTCAAGCTCTATCTTGACCTATCCATCAGGAAGCACCTCAAAGAGACAGTCTTCCCAGGCATCGGAGATGAGGACTCAGTAGTCGAACTCACAGTCGATGAACTCGAGAAACTCACCAAGCCAGTGTGCTGGGTAAACGTAACGAAATAATATGGCGATTAACGCAGACAGGAATATGCGTCAATCAGATCTTCCACCGACAAATCCGAATTTGAACAAAAGCAGCGCACCATCAATGGCACGCTGCTCCTTTTGTTCGTTTAGTCAAAAAGTTGTCCTGGGAGTTTTAATTTTTCTTTGTAGGGAAATGCTGTGTCAAATTCTGCGGCTTCTTCTTCGCTAACGAAGTATCCTTGTGGTGGTTCATATTCCCCAGTTATACCGTCAAGGTATCCAGGAATTAATTCTTTGCACAGAAAGAATGATGCATCAGCGTCATCGGGCAAACCATGATAACGAATACCAAAGTTCTTGGCAAAGGTAAAACCGCTTTTCCCATAGAAATTAATATCACCCTCAAAGCATAAAGCGCCACAACCGAATTCTGTCGCTTTCCTCAAAGAATACTCCAATAGAATTTTACCATAACCTTGGCGTTTTAATTTGGGAGTAATACAGATTGGACCCATTGTCATAATGGGGATATCTCTGCCGTCGTCTGCTTTAATGGTTGCTTTCATAAACATATTTTGTCCAATCAATTCTCCGTCCTTCTCCATAACAAAATCAAGTTCTGGAACAAAGGCAGCGTCATTTCTTAATTGATTGAGTACATAATGTTCTAAACAACCTGGGCGATAAACATTCCAAAATGCTTCTCTAACAAGGTTTTCAACTTCTCTGTATTCTTCTTTTCTTTCTAAACGAATGATGTAGTCATTTTTGTTCATTGTTTTTCCTCCTGATGATTGTTGACTCCAATGCTGGGAGGTTTGTGCGAGATTGTATTTGCACTAACCTCCCAGTTAGAATACAATCTCCAGTGTTTTGATTGTTTTCTTCAAAAAGCAATCTCCTTTAAAATATTTATAATCAAGCCTTTCGGCAGATTATCAGTTCAATAAATTCCTATTTATCAATCAGATTATATCATATAAATATGAATTTTCCACCCAAACAAAAAAGGCGGGGTTTATTCTCTGTTCTTTTCTCCCCAAACACATAACTGATCCAAAACTTCCATAAGGGATTTGCCACGGTCACTTAAACTGTACTCAACCTTTGGTGGAATCTGGGGGTATTCTTTTCTAATAATCAGTCTATCTGTTTCCAATTCTTTCAGATTGTTACTAAGCGTTTTGTCCGACACATTTTTCAAATATCGTCTTAATTCATTGAACCTCACAACTTCAAATTCCATCAGACAATACAAAATAACCATCTTGTGTTTGCCAGATATGAGTGAAAGAGTATAGCTGAATCCTGTATCTTCAAAATTTGCGTTTTCAATATAATTCTTAATCATTTTACACTTTCCTCAATGATAGTACCTGTATAATAAGATAGTACTTGCTATTTATTCTGTACCCAGTATGATTATATATACAGATAACACATCTGTCAAACCAATATTACAAGCGAGGTATTTTTATGAGAAAGAAACTGAATATAACAGAAGGTATTTTTCCTATGCCAGTTTTGATGATTGCAACATACAACGAAGATAACAGCGTGAACGTTATGAACGCTGCATGGGGAACGATGCAGTCACGCAACACTGTAGCTTTGCAGCTCACAGAAACACATAAAACAGTGAAAAACATTAAAGCCAGAAAAGCTTTTACAATCAGTATTGCCGATGCAGATCATGTTGTGCAGGCTGACTATTTCGGAGTTACATCTGGGAACAAGGTAGCAAACAAATTTGAAAAAAGCGGTCTTACTGCAAGCAAATCTGAAATCGTAGATGCACCTGTTATCAATGAGTTCCCCCTTTGCCTGGAATGTGAATTTATCGAATACCAAGACAATGAATATGGCGTTGGTGTCATTGGAAAAGTGGTAAATGTAACAGCAGACGAAAAAGTAATGGTTGATGGCAAGCTCGATATGTCTTTAGTCAATGCCATTGCATTCGACCCATATACA